>NZ_JAYKZI010000015.1:0-75927 GCF_036662515.1 Arthrobacter sp. S2(2024)
GAGGTTCCAGATCTGGTTGTCGTCCAGGTCCGCGACCATGTCCTTGGTGGCCGGGGTTTTCCCGAAGAAGTGTTCGCGGACGAACCCGCCGGATTCGGCCTTGTAGGTCTGGTAGTCGCCGTCGACGGTTTCGTTCATGATTTTCACCAGGGACCCGTCGGTGTCGCGGGCCAGCAGCTCGTCCCATTCCCGGCCCCAGACGACCTTGATGACGTTCCAGCCCGCGCCGCGGAAGAACGCCTCCAGTTCCTGCATGATCTTCCCGTTGCCCCGGACCGGTCCGTCCAGGCGCTGGAGGTTGCAGTTGATCACGAAGTTCAGGTTGTCCAGGTTCTCGTTCGCGGCGAGCTGGAGCAGGCCGCGGGACTCGGGCTCGTCCATTTCCCCGTCGCCCAGGAACGCCCAGACCTGCTGGTCACTGGTGTCCTTGAGGCCGCGGTCGTGCAGGTAGCGGTTGGACTGGGCCTGGTAGATCGCGTTCATCGGGCCGATGCCCATGGACACGGTCGGGAATTCCCAGAACGCGGGCATCAGGCGCGGGTGCGGGTAGGAGGAAAGGGCGTGGCCCTGCTTGGACTTTTCCTGCCGGAACCCGTCCAGGTCCTCCTCCGAGAGCCGGCCTTCCATGAACGCCCTGGCGTACATGCCCGGGGACGCGTGGCCCTGGAAGAAGACCTGGTCCCCGCCCGAGGGGTGGTCCTTGCCGCGGAAGAAATGGTTGAAGCCGACCTCGTACAGGGTCGCGGCCCCGGCATAGGTGGAAATGTGCCCGCCCACCCCGATGTCCGCCCGCTGCGCCCGGTGCACCATCACGGCCGCGTTCCAGCGCATGTACGCCCGGTACCGGCGCTCGAATTCCTCGTTGCCCGGGAACTCCGCTTCCTGGTCCGCCGGGATCGTGTTCACGTAATCGGTGGTGGTCACCATCGGCACCCCCACCGACTGGGACCCCGCCCGCTGAAGCAGGCTGCGCATGCTGGACTGCGCCCGCTCCGTGCCCTGCTCCCTGATCAACGCATCCAAAGACTCAACCCACTCGGCAGTCTCTTCCGGATCACGATCAGGC
This sequence comes from Arthrobacter sp. S2(2024), assembly GCF_036662515.1. Classification (NCBI taxonomy): domain Bacteria; kingdom Bacillati; phylum Actinomycetota; class Actinomycetes; order Micrococcales; family Micrococcaceae; genus Arthrobacter; species Arthrobacter sp. S2(2024). The sequence goes on from NZ_JAYKZI010000015.1 coordinate 1,067, forward strand.
AGCTGGGAAGTCAACCCGCTAAGGATGTGTGAGGTCTCTTCTCCTGCAGCCACGTCCAACCTCTCTTCATTGAATGTCTGGGCGCTTGCACTGTGGTGCGCGCTGAACCGTGCATAGAAATTTCGTATTGTGAGAATATAATTCTGTAATTCGAGATTAGCCATGCGTTCGTCAAGCGTCAATCTCGTCCCGCGGAGACTAGCGCCCATGGGGTCCCGCGGTGCCCACGCTGCCGTTTGTGACCGCCGTCGGGAGCTTGGCCCTTGACCAAAGGTGACCTAGCTCATACAGTTATTTCACTATTCAATAACTAGATTCCACGATGCGAAAAACTTCAACTCCTCTCACAGCGTCTCGGAAGCCTAGTTGCAGCACCACAAAGAAGTGGAGATCCACGATGCAATCGACTCCCCCAGTCGGCGTCACAACGGCTCCGGAGCAGACCATCCTGCCAGGCAGTTCGGTCCATCCGTCAGTAGGAAATGAAACCCTGTGCGATGTAGCGTCCGTCGCAGCGGGCCGAGACATCAGCCCCACCCTCTACAACCTCGACCTCGCCCCTACCAAGAAGGAGGGTAGGCGCTGGACCAGCTACAGCATCTTCACCCTCTGGGCCAACGACGTCCACAGCCTTGGCAACTACGCTTTTGCGATCGGCCTCTTTTCCCTTGGCCTGGGCGGGTGGCAAATCCTCGTGGCCCTGGGCATCGGCGCCGTCTTGCTGTTCACCCTCTTGACCTTCTCCGGTTTCATGGGCCAGAAGACCGGTGTTCCCTTCCCGGTCATGAGCCGGATCAGCTTCGGTATCCGGGGCGCCCAGCTGGCAAGCCTCGTCCGCGGGGCCGTGGCCATCGCCTGGTTCGGAATCCAGACGTACCTTGCCTCCGTGGTGCTCCGCGTCATGCTTGTCGCCATGTTCCCCGGGCTCAAGGAGATGGACGCCAACTCGATCCTCGGCCTGTCCACCCTTGGTTGGATCGCTTTCGTATCGCTCTGGATTGTCCAGTTGGTCATTGTCAGCTTCGGCATGGAAATGATCCGAAAGTACGAGGCCTTCGCAGGCCCCATCATTCTCGCCACCATGCTGGCCATTGCCATCTGGGTCTTCGTGGAGGCCGGGGGTGCCATCCAGTGGTCCGGCATCAAGGGCCTCGAAGGCGGCGAGATGTGGCGCACGATCTTTGCCGGCGGCGCGCTCTGGGTCTCCATCTACGGCACGTTCGTCTTGAACTTCTGTGACTTCACCCGCTCCTCGGTGTCCAAGAAGTCGATTGTCCGTGGCAACTTCTGGGGCATCCCCATCAACATGCTCCTCTTCGGCGCAATCGTGGTGATCATGGCCGGCGGCCAGTACAAGATCAACGGCAAGATCATTGAAAGCCCCTCGGACATCGTGCAGAGCATCCCCAACACGCTCTTCCTGGTCCTGGCTTGCCTCGCTTTGCTGATCCTGACCATCGCGGTCAACTTGATGGCGAACTTCGTGGCACCCGTCTACGCCCTGACCAACCTCTTCCCCAAGCACCTGAACTTCCGCAAGGCAGCCTGGGTCAGCGGTACCATCGGCCTGATCATCCTGCCGTGGAACCTCTACAACAACCCCCTCGTGATCGTGTACTTCCTGGGCGGACTCGGCGCGCTGCTCGGCCCGCTGTTCGGCGTCGTCATGGCCGACTACTGGCTCCTGCGCCGCGGCAGGGTCAATGTCCTCGACCTCTACACGGACCACCCTTCGGGCACCTACTTCTACAAGCGAGGCGTCAACCCCAGGGCGATCGCCGCCATGGTTCCGGCCGCCGTCGTCGCTATCCTTATCGCGTTCGTTCCCGCACTGGAGGCCGCGGCACCGTTCGCCTGGTTCTTCGGCGCAGGCATCGGGGCGTTGTGCTACTACTTGTTCGCGGACAAGAAGCAGCAGCACACCGACGTCTCCGGCGAGCCGATCGCCGTCGTCAGCAACCACTAATATTCAACTCACTCGCAGTTGTTGTCGTTTTCGCCCGTCAAAACGACAACAACTGCGAGTTAGTTGGGCTATCCAGGAGGAACACATGCGCATCCTCGTCGCAAACGTCAACACCACCCAATCCATGACCGACTCCATCGCAGCCCAGGCGCGAAGCGTCGCGGCTCCCGGCACCGAGATCATCGGCATCACCCCGCGGTTCGGCGCCGATTCGTGCGAGGGGAACTTTGAAAGCTACCTCGCGGCGATCGCCGTGATGGACCGCGTGGTCAACTACCCCGAACCGTTCGACGCCGTCATCCAGGCCGGCTACGGCGAGCACGGACGCGAAGGACTCCAGGAGCTCCTCGACGTTCCGGTGGTCGACATCACCGAGGCCGCGGCCAGCACCGCGATGTTCCTCGGGCACAAATACTCTGTGGTTACCACGTTGGACCGCGCGGTCCCGCTCATCGAAGACCGCCTCAAGCTCGCCGGCCTCGACGACCGCTGTGCATCCGTCCGCGCGAGCGGCATGGCAGTGCTGGAACTCGAGGAGTACCCGGAACGCGCAGTCGAGGCCATCGTGGAACAGGCCGAACGAGCCGTGCGTGACGACAAGGCCGAGGTCATCGTCCTCGGCTGCGGCGGCATGGCAGGACTCGACGAACAGATCCGCCAACGCTGCGGCGTTCCGGTGGTGGACGGTGTGGCCGCAGCCGTGACCATCGCCGAATCGCTCGTCCGCCTGGGACTGTCCACGTCCAAGGTCCGGACCTACGCCACACCGCGCCCCAAGACCGTCATAGGCTGGCCCCTGACCACAACGGACACGACGACGGCGGATGCTCCCGCCGCGCACTAGCCCGACAAACAGGAGAACCGCGTGAGCGAAACCATCCCCACCCGGCCCCGGGTGGCCGTCGTCACCGGAGCCGGCTCCGGGATCGGGCGGGCAGTTGCCCGGCTTCTGTTGGCGGAGGGCTACAGCGTTGCCCTCGCCGGCCGGCGGGAAGCGCAGCTTCTCGAGACTGCCAACGGCCACCCCGAGGCGCTTGCGGTGCCGTGCGATGTGACAGTGCCCGACGACGTCGCGCGCCTTTTCGAGGCGACCCGCCGGCGCTGGGGGAGGGTTGATGTCCTGTTCAATAACGCCGGCACCTTCGGCCCTTCCGGGGGTGTGGACGAGATCAGCGTGGCCGATTGGAATGCCACGTTGTCCGTGAATGTCACCGGATCCATGCTGTGCGCAGCGGAGGCCGTCCGGACGATGAAGGCGCAGGAGCCGCAAGGCGGACGCATCATCAACAACGGTTCCATCTCAGCCCATTCGCCGCGGCCATTGTCCGTCGCGTACACCGTGAGCAAGCACGCCATGAGCGGCCTGACCAAGAGCATCGAGCTGGACGGGCGTCCGTATGGCATTACGTGCGGCCAGATCGATATCGGCAACACACGCACCGAGATCATGGACACCATCGGCGTGGGCTCGGGGGCACTCCAGGCCGATGGAAGCAGGCGCGTGGAGCCGATGTTTCCCGTGGAGGACGCTGCCCGCGCGGTGCTCATGATGGCGAACATGCCGGCGTCGGCCAATGTCGGTTCCGTGGTGGTGACTGCCGCGGGGATGCCGTTCGTGGGCCGCGGCTAGAAAATCGACCAGCCCGTGCGGGTGGTGAACTCGTCGAGGGCGGCAACGCCCGCGAGTGAATTCCCGGATCGTCCCAGGCCGGGGCTCCAGACGCAGATGGTGCATTTGTTGGGTACCACTGCCACAATGCCGCCACCCACTCCGCTCTTTCCAGGGAGTCCTACGCGGTAGGCGAATTCGCCGGCGGCGTCGTAGGTGCCGCACGTGAGCATCACGGCGTTGATTCTCTTGGTCTGGGACGGGGACAGCAGCGGTGTGCCGTTCCCGAGCAGCCCGTTGTTGGCCAGGAACCTGCTCGCCAGGGCCAAGTCGGTGCAGCTCATTTCCAGGGCGCACTGGCTGATGTAAGCCTCGAGGACCGATTCCACGGGGTTTTCCAGGTTCCCGTAGCTGGCCAGGAAGTGTGCCAGCGAGGCATTGCGGTGGCTGTTGGCTGCCTCCGACGCTGCCACTTCGGGGTCCGTATCGACGGAGTCGTTACCGCTTTCTTGGCGGAGCAATTCCCGGACGGGAGATGGCGAGCTGCCCGCGATGCTGAGCAGCCTGTCCGTGACAACAAGGGCGCCGGCGTTGATGAACGGATTCCGCGGAATTCCGTCCTCATGTTCCAGCTGCACCAAGGAATTGAATGGATTGCCTGAAGGCTCCCTGAACACGCGCTTCCAGATCCGGTCGCCATCGCCAGCGAGCACGAGGGCGAGGGCGTAGACCTTCGAAATGCTTTGGATGGAGAAGGGCACGTCGGCGTCTCCGGAGGAGAACACGTCGCCGTTGGCGGTTGCCATGGAAATGCCGAATTGCTTGGCATCCACCGCGGCCAGGCTCGGGATGTAGTCGGCAGGTGCTCCTTGGCCGAGCAAGGGCCGGACCGTGCCGACAATGTCGTCAAGGAGATTCTGGAGGTCCATGCTACTCAGTTCCGTCCTTCGGAGTGGGTCCACAGCCTGAGCTGAAGATGTGCGAGCAGCCGTTGCTCTGCGGACTGGAGGTCGATGCCCGCCACTTCGCACGCACGCCTCAGGCGGTAATGCACCGTATTCCGGTGGACGGCCAGTTCCTCTGCGCACCGGTTCACATCGCCGAAGAATTCAAGGTAGGTCAACAGCGTTGTGGCGAACTCGGGGTATCGCTTGCACAACAGGGTGATGCCCTGGTGCCGAAGGTCGGTCCTTGACGCCAGAAGCTCCAGCAGTTCCTTCGTCAAAACAGTTGTTTCCACGTCGGCGTAGGACGCCACATGGATTGAGGGTGTGCTTTCCAGGACTTTCAGTACACTGCGGACATGCTCCAGGGTGCCATGCAATGCGTCGAGGCGTTCGACGACGGGTCCGACGGCAGCCTGCACCTGGCAGTGCAGGTGGACCCTTGCATCCCGGACAATGAGGTTGATGAGGCGGTTGATGGCCGGCGGGGACTTCACTGGGTCAAGATCGGGAAGAATCATGGCTATTTCCAGGCCGATGGCTCCCACCACAGCACCTGGTCGGTAGGCCGCCGCATGGATCGAAGCCACATTCGCCAACTCGCCGCGCCGCAGTTGCAGGCCCGCCGCGGACTCGTCGTCGCCTTTGGCGGAAATCAGGACGAGGGCCGCCGGCTTGGATGGATCGATGCCCGCGGACTGTGCCTGGGAGTGGATCTGCGGAGTGCCGCTGAGCAGGCTGGAGATCCTGTCGCGCCGCAGTGCCTGGGACTGTTCGTTGCGGTGCCGGACCAGTTCTATCGCCGCGTGCCGTGCAGCTCCGACCATGAGCTTGTCCGTGTTGGGAGCGAGGGGTTCCTTCCCTTCTTGAAGCCAGATGTACCCCAGGATCCTGTTGCCCGCGTGGATCCCGATGGCCACCCGTTCCCGTAGGCCTTCCGTCGGGTTGGCTTCCATGTGGATGGGAGCTTCGGCCGCTTGCAGGTGCTTATAGACCCCGGACTCTTTCAACAGTTTTTGGTAGCGTTCGGGTCCACGTCGGGCCAGGATGGAGAGCCTGCGGAGTTCATCGACGTCGTTGGAGGCCGGTGAATACGCCAGGACGCGGTTTGCGGGATCCTCAATGACGACGTGGCCGTTGGTCAGGGTGGCGGTGGTCTGGGCGATGGCAAAAAGATCCCGGTGGATGATCGTGGACGCGTCCGTGGAAAGTGCTGGCTCTTGGATGCGGTCCTTGGCGATACTCTCCAGCGTGCCCCAGCTCATTGCGGGGGACACGGCAATCAGGCCGATTCCGGTGGGAAGCAGCATTTCCCGGACGGCGTCCAGTTCCTCCTCGCTCCCTTTGACCGCGACGGCGGCGGGGTAGTCCGGAATCAGCTTCCGGATGCTCGGCAATGCCGCGCGACCCCGGACTCCGATCAGCAAGACCAAGCTCCCGCGTTGGACGGCCGCCTCGTCCTCGGCGTCCACGATCACGGTTTCACGAACCGTGCCATTGTCCATTCCGGGAGGAACCAGCAGCTGCCCGTTGTCGACGCCGATGTCTTCAAGTATGTCGCTGAGCATGGCGCCAATGACATGCTCGGCAGATTCAAGGGGTGCCACCCGTATTCACTTCCTCTAAGCGGCTTAGCCGCGCTCACAGCCATGAACATTACTCGCACTCAGGCGGAACGGAGTTGTTATTCGCGCACAACGGAGATCCGGCGAATTTAGCTGGCCAGACAGTTCCTTCCCTTCCGCCGGAACCTAGAGTTGTTTTCCGTTCCCCCGCTGACGATCCAGCAGTGCAGCTGTGATCCAACACTCAAGCCGGGGGACAAGTTCTGGAGCATGCAGCCGCACCCGCGGAACCGGAGTCAAAGGAGACCCCTGGAATGAAACGCACACTGAACTCGCCTGCGCCGAGCCCGATCGCCGGGGCTCGGATTGCCGGGCTTGATCGCGCTGATTCGCTGGAAAACAACCGGGAGCTTCTTGGCGACCGTTCAACCTCGGCGCAGGACTTTTCGAGCGAGGAGGCCGGGTACCACAAGACGCTCAAACCACGGCAGATCCAAATGATAGCCATCGGGGGAGCGATCGGAACGGGCCTCTTCATGGGGGCAGGTGGCCGATTGAACGGTTCCGGCCCAGCCTTGATCTTCGTCTACGCCCTTTGCGGGTTCTTTGCGTTCCTGATTCTGCGCGCCCTCGGCGAACTGGTTCTCCACAGGCCATCCTCGGGTTCGTTCGTGTCCTATGCCAGGGAGTTCTATGGCGAGAAGATGGCCTATGCGGCCGGCTGGCTGTACTTCCTCAACTGGGCCATGACGTCGATTGTCGATGTCACGGCCGTGGCGCTTTACGTCAAGTTCTGGGGACAATTCTGGGAGCCGCTGCAAACGATCCCGCAATGGCTTATCGCCCTTTGCGCCCTTGTCATTGTGCTGGCCCTGAACCTCGTCTCGGTGAAGATCTTCGGCGAGATGGAATTCTGGTTCGCGCTGATCAAGGTGGCCGCGCTGGTAGCCTTCCTCGTCGTCGGGGTCTGCTTCATCGTCTTTGGTGGGAAGACCGACATCGGCGTTCCAGGGCTGGGCGTGATCCTGGACCACGGCGGAGCTTTCCCGACCGGTGCCGTAGCGCCCTTGCTGGCGATCAGCGGCGTCGTGTTCGCGTATGCCGCGATTGAACTTGTTGGTACGGCTGCAGGCGAAACTGCCAATCCGGAAAGGGTGATGCCGAAGGCCGTCAACACGGTCGTCTTCCGGATTGCGCTCTTCTATGTCGGTTCTGTGGTGCTGCTCTCCCTGCTCTTGCCGTTCACGGCGTACAAATCCGGCGAATCGCCCTTCGTCACCTTCTTTTCCCATCTCGGAGATCCCCATGCCGCGGCCGTTTCGGCATCGGTGATGAACTTCGTTGTCCTGACAGCGGCATTGTCGAGCCTCAACGCCGGCCTCTATTCCACGGGCCGGATCTTGAGGTCGATGGCGGTCAATGGCTCCGCGCCACAGTTCACCGCCAGGATGAGCAAATCGGGGGTGCCTTATGGCGGCATCCTGCTGACAGCCGTGATCACTCTGCTTGGCGTCGGCCTGAATGCCCTCGTGCCGTCGCAAGTGTTCGAGATCGTTCTCGAGGTCTCTGCGATCGGGATCATCGGCGGCTGGGCAACCATCATCCTGTGCCACATCAAGCTTCAGGCCTGGGTCAGGCTCGGCAAGGCCGTTCGTCCGTCATTCCGGCTCTTCGGAGCCCCCTTCACTTCATACCTCACGCTCGCCTTCCTCGCCTTCGTTCTTGTCACGATGGGCTTCTCGGAGACGGGGCGCTGGGTCCTCGCTTCCCTTCTGCTCCTGATACCCCTCCTCATTGCCGGCTGGTTCGCTTGCCGCAAACGCATCCTGGAGGCAGCCGAGGCCCGGCGCGGCCACACTGGCGACCTTCCCGTCGTCGCCGGTTCCTTCTCCCAGGGCGGCCAACGCTCCTGATGCACAACGAATTGATGGAAAGCGGAACCACTTTGCCCGGCATCACGCCCCGAAACAACAGCGCCACCCTGACGCCGGAAACCACTCCGAGCAAGCGAAGCCACGTGAACAGCCAACCTCCAAGGCAGGACATCCAGACGCCCAGCAGCGCGTGGCGTTCGCGCGCTGACGCGTGGGAGTTTCTCGGGTACGCGTTCAAGCAGCTGGCAAAGGGAGGACAGGGAATGCAGTCGCTCTCCGGACTGCAGGATCAAGCCGTCCAGGCGCTGCGCCTTCTTCAGGCCATGGAACTGTATTGGGCGGCGCCGGGGCTCGCCGCGTTGGCGCCGTTACTAAACTGCATGGATTCGGGCGATTACGACGCCGGATTGGGCATGATCCGCGGAATGGCGCACCTGATGCCTTCCGCCGGTCCGGGACCAGTAGGTCCGCGTCCAGCCAGCCCGGGACCGGTCAGCCCGGACCGGGTCGGCCAAGAACCAGGGCAGTCCGGGGCGGAGCGCTCTATTTCGGGTGTCCCGGAAGACGGCCGGGAGCGGCGGCCGGCGAGGGAGCGTCCCCGGTTCGATGTCCTGTTTGTCGACGACATGACTGAACAAGAAGCCGAAGCGCTGAAAGCGGAATTGCTGGCCCAGCGGAGGCCGTCCGATGCCTTCACCTATGAACTCATCGTGGTTCCCAGCTACGAGGATGCGCTGGTTGCCTTGGTCCTGAACCCAGCCATCCAAGCGTGCATTCTCCGCCCGGGATTCAGCATCGCCAGCAGCCAGCCGCTTGGCCGCGACCTGAGGAAATACCTTGCCGGCCTCGTGGGCACTGACCTTGCCGGCATGCCACCGCTGGGCAGGTTCCTCAGCCTTGCCGAGCAGATCTCCGAGTTGCGCCCCGAACTGGACGTGTACCTGGTAGCCGGTGTGGCCATGGAGAGCCTCGCGGGCTCACTGACGAAGCGGTTCCGGAGGATTTTCCGCAGGCAGGACAATCTCGACCTGCACCTGTCGCTGTTGTCGGGTGTTGCCGAGCGGTACCGGACTCCGTTTTTCACCGCACTGCAGGAATACAGCCGGCGGCCGGCCAGCGTCTTCCACGCCTTGCCGATCTCCCGCGGTGGCTCGGTGGGCAATTCGCCCTGGATCCGCGACATGGCCGATTTCTACGGCATGAACCTCCTCTTGGCCGAGACGTCCGCGACGTCGGGAGGCCTCGATTCGCTGTTGGATCCGCACGGATCGATCAAGGAGGCCCAAGACTTGGCGGCGCGGGCTTTCGGTTCCCAGAAAACCTTCTTCGTCACCAATGGAACATCCACCGCCAACAAGATCGTCCATCAGTCCATCCTTGCTCCAGGGGATGTGGTCCTCGTCGACCGCAACTGCCACAAATCCCATCACTACGCTTTCGTCCTCGCGGGAGCCCGGGTTTCCTACTTGGACGCCTACCCGCTGGACAAGTTCGCCTTCTACGGTGCCGTGCCCTTGGCCACGATCAAGGCCCGGTTGCTGGCCTACCGACGTGCCGGGCGCTTGGATGAAGTCAAGATGATCACTTTGACCAACTGCACCTTCGACGGCATCGTCTATGACGTAGAACGCGTGATGGAAGAATGCCTGGCCATCAAACCGGACCTCGTCTTCCTTTGGGACGAGGCCTGGTTCGCCTTCGCCCGGTCCCACCCCGTCTTTCGGCGCAGGACGGCCATGGCCGCGGCGAGGAAGCTTGAGGCCTCATTCAGTGATCCCGGCTATGCCGCCAGGCACGCCGAACAAGCGGCATCTCTCCACGATCGAGTGACGGGTGCGCCCGCCGACGATGAACTCTGGCTGAAGACCCGGCTTATTCCGGATCCAGCGAAAGCGCGGCTGCGCGTCTACGCCACGCAGTCCACCCACAAGACCCTCACCTCGCTACGGCAGGGATCCATGATCCATGTCTTCGACCAAGACTTCAGCGAGCATAACCAAGAGTCATTTCGCGAAGCATATATGACCCATACCTCCACGTCGCCCAATTACCAGATCCTTGCTTCGCTCGACATCGGCCGCCGCCAGGTGGAGCTTGAGGGGTTCGGCCTGGTGCAGAAACAGGCGGATCTGGCAACCATCGTTGCCCAGGCAGTGGCCCGCCACCCCCTACTGAAGAAATACTTTCGGGTCCTCACGTCGAGGGACCTCATTGCGGCGCCCTATCGGGAAACCGGCAGTGCCATGCCGCTCCGGGATGGGCTGGCGGCACTGGCGGACGCCTGGCTGCACGACGAGTTCGTCGTCGACCCCAGCCGCCTCACGCTGGACATCAGCCGGACAGGGATCGACGGCGATACTTTCCGGCACCGGTACCTCGCCGACAAGCACGGCATCCAAGTCAACAAGACGTCACGTAACACCGTGCTGTTCATGACCAACATCGGCACTTCCCGCAGCGCTGTCGCCTACCTGATCGAAGTCCTCGTCAAGCTGGCAGAGTCCTTCGAAGAGGAACGGCCGGCGCGGAAAACGGCAGACGAAGGTCTCGCCGCGGCCCTCACGGGAACCACTCCGCCGTTGCCAGATTTCAGCAGCTTCGCGGACCGCTACCGGCGCGATCCGCTCAGTCCTGATGGGGACATCCGTGCCGCCTATTTCGAGAGCTACAAGGATGGATCAACCACCTACCTGTCCGCGGGAGACCTCAAGGCCAGGGTCGCGGAAGGCGAGGAAGTTGTTTCGGCCGGATTCGTCACGCCTTACCCTCCGGGCTTCCCCATCCTTGTCCCGGGCCAAGTCATCACCAGCCAGGCGCTGGAGTTCATGGAGGCTCTCGATACGCGGGAAGTCCACGGCTTCGACCCACTTCGTGGGTTCAGGATCTTCACGGACAAGGCGGGCGAGGAGGTGCAGCGCTGATTCTCAGATTCCACATTGTGAAATTTGAATTTCCCCTTGTGGAATGAAGTGATCGGGATTACATTTGAAAACAACCCCCCAAATCAGGGGCTGTTCCCAAACTGATTGGTTCAGATCAATGAAGATCCCAGACTCTGCGGCGCTGAAGGCGAGTTCGGCTCCGCGGAAGAAGAAGCCACTGTACAAGTCGCTCTTCTTCCAAATTCTGATCGCCGTCGTCGCAGGTGTACTCATCGGCCATTTCTGGCCGAACATCGGGTCCGCCCTTCGGCCACTGGGCGATGGTTTCATTCAACTCATCAAGATGATCATCGCTCCGCTGATCTTCCTCGTGATCGTCACGGGTATCTCGGCAGTGGGCGACGTCAAGGCGGTCGGAAGGGTCGGGGTCAAGGCACTCCTGTACTTCACCGGCGCCACGCTTTTTGCCCTGGTCTTCGGCCTGATCGTGGGAAACCTCGTCCAGCCCGGAGCCGGACTCCACATCGATCCCAGCACTCTCTCCCAGGATGCGCTCAACGCAAAGACCGGGACTGCGCCGCCCAAGGATGCGGCTTCCTTCCTCCTGGACATCATTCCCACGTCTGTGATCGGCGCGTTCGCCAGCAACAGCCTGCTCCAGGTCCTCTTCTTCTCGGTGTTCTTCGGCGCGGCAATCGTCGTCATCGGCCGCGAGCGGTGCCTCCCGGTCATCAGCCTCATGGAAACCGTCCTGGAACTGATCTTCAAGATCATGTCCTGGATCATGAAAGTGGCGCCCATCGGTGCCTTCGGCGCCATGGCGTTCATCATCGGCCAGTACGGACTCGATACCCTCGGGACCTATGCGCTCCTCATCGCCTCCTGTTACGGGGCGGCCATCGTCTTCATCGGCCTGCTGTTCCTCGTCGCCTGGAGCTTCGCCCGGGTGCCCCTGTGGCAGTTCCTGAAGTACACGCGTGAGGAATTCCTCCTCGCGCTGGGCACGGCATCCACCGAGGCGGTCATGCCCCGGATCATGACCAAGCTGACCAACGCCGGTTGCTCCCGGGCCACCACCGGCCTGGTTGTTCCCACGGGCTACTCCTTCAACCTCGACGGCGCCGCGATCTACCTTTCGATCTCGCTGTTGTTCCTGGCCCAGGCCTTCGGCCACCACCTTGACCTCGGCCAGCAGTTGGCGGCCCTGGGTGTCCTGCTCCTGACGTCCAAGGGCATGGCCGGCGTACCCGGTTCGTCCTTCCTGGCACTCTCGGCCACAGCCGCCGCACTGGGCATCTTCCCGGTCGCCGGCGTCGCGCTGCTCCTGGGTGCCGACCGGCTCATGGACTCCATGCGCGTCGTCGTCAACCTGCTTGGCAACTGTGTGGCTACGTTCGTCGTAGCGAAATGGGAGGGCCAGTTCGACCGTTCGGTCATGGTCCGCGCCTTCAACGGTGAAATCACCAACGAGGATTCCGCCATCATGCTCGGAGCCGAAGACGTCTTCGAAGAACAGGAAATCGAGCGCCTCAGCGAAGGACGCGAGCCTTCGCCGAAGTTCCGGGGCGGCCCGAACCCCGACTCGATACCGCAGTTCGAAATGATCAAACCGGGCCAACACCGGAGCCCCTCGGTCAGTCCGGACTAGGCACCACGCACCATTCCAGTTGATCGCCCCACGGCCCCGCCGTGGGGCGATCAGTTACTTAAGAACTTGCGAAAAGCGGCAGCAGCTCCGACAAATCGGCGCGCAGGCCCGACGCGGCTACCCGGCCGGCGTCGACGGCGGCGGACCACGCCAAGCGGCCGGTGACCATCGCGAGCCAGGTGGCGGCGTCGCACTCTATGACATTCGGTGGGGTGCCACGCGTGTGCCGGGGGCCCTCCACGCACTGGGTCACACCGAACGGCGGCACCCTGACTTCCACGGAGTTGCCCGGGGCTCGTGCGGTGAGTTCTTCCAGCGAGTAACGCACCGCAGTGGCCAGCACTGTGCGCGACGGCGGCGTCCCCGGACCCGTTTCTGGTCCGGCAGTGCCCTGCCCGACGGCGGCCTGCCATGCGGCCAGTGCCGCGCGGCCTTCCTCGAGGCCGATCCGGCGTCGTGCAATTGCCATTGTTCGCAGTTCCAATCAGTCCAGAAGCGCCGAAACGGCGTGGCCCAGGCGGATCCTGCCCACAGAGTGGCCACCGCCGAGGACGGGCTCAACGACCTTTTCGAGGACGCTTGAGACGCCTGGAATGTCGACGGCGCCGGCAACCGCGAGAAGCGTGAGTCCAACCAGGGTGGCCGCGCGGGGATTCCCGTCCAGGATCTTCACTGCGACAGAGGCACCTGTGGGGGTTGCCAGGACCAGGACACCTTCCGCACCGCCCTTGGCAAGCACTTCGAGTTCGTCCATGACGATAGTGTTCGCCTCGCCGCGGCCCTGCACTGCCCACGGGTAGTCCAACATGGACGTGGCGATGGTTGCCGCGCGGGCGTTGGAGCTCTGGTCCCGCGGGGCTTGGGCCAGGCGCGAGTAGGCCCGTGCCAGCCCGGTCAGGGAGAGCGCGGCCACCGGTGCCCCGCAGCCATCGATGCCGAGGTGGGCGATTTTCTCGCCGCTGTATTCCTCGATAACGGTCCGCACACGGTGCTGCAAGGGATGGTTGGGCTCCAGGTAACTGTGCGTGTCCCAGCCGTTCTCGGTGCAGGCCCAGAGGAAAGCCGCGTGCTTGCCTGAACAATTGGAAGCCAACCTGGACTTGCCGTGCTCGGAACGGATCAACCAGTTGCGCGCGACTTCGTCCTGTGGCCATACCGACGGGCACTGCAGTTGTTCTTCACGGACGCCTGCCGCTTTGAGCATGCCTTCCACCACGTCCATGTGATCCAGCGAGCCCACATGGCTGGCGCAGGCCAAAGCCACCTGGGCGCCGCGGAGCGGAACCCCCGACTGCATCGACGCCAGGGCTTGGAAAGGCTTGAGCGCGGAGCGGGCATAGATAGGCGTGCTGATGTCGCCGAGCTGGGTCACCACGGATCCGTCACCGGAAAGCACCACTGCGGAACCGATATGGCGCGATTCGATGAAGCCGCTGCGTTCGATCACTGCCAGTTCGACGGCGGACTCAACGCTAAAGGTTTCATGCGAACTCAAGGGCATGATGCAAGTCTAGGGTGAAGGAACGGTCTTCCCCGGCTACTCCACGGTCACCATAACGGACTGCCATCCCGAGGCGCCGTCAGGCACGGGATCCGCCCGCTTTTCGGTCTGCAGTTCGCCCGTTCCATCCGTGGCACGGACCTTGATGTAGTGGGGTCCCGGAGTGGCGTCCCACGTGAAGGACCACTGCCTCCACGTGACAACAGATGCCTCCGCGGCAAGGGTGGCTTCGGACCAAGGACCGTTGTCTATCTGGACCTCCACCTTCTTGATGCCGCGGGTCTGGGCCCAGGCGGTACCACCCAAGGCAACTTTGCCAGCCAGGACTTTGGCGAAGGACTTGGGAACTTCCAGCCGGGCCATGGTCTTGATGGGACCCCGCTCGGACCAGCCCCGGGTAGTCCAATAGGCCTTGCTGTCCGCGAATCGGGTCACTTCCAGGTCCACCACCCATTTGGTGGCCGAGACGAAACCATAAAGACCGGGAACCACCATGCGCACGGGGTAGCCGTGTTCCAGCGGGAGGGGTTCGCCGTTCATGCCGATGGCCAGGATGGCATCCCTGCCGTCCTGAAGCACCTCCAGCGGAGTGGAGGCGCTGAAGCCGTCGATCGAGGTGGAGAGGACCATGTCCGCTCCGGGTTTGGGCCGGGCTTGTTTCAGCGCGTCACGGATGGGCATGCCCAACCACTTGGCGTTGCCGGCCAGGTTTCCGCCCACGGGATTGGACACGCACGTGAGCGACACGTGGGTTTCGATCAGTTGGGCGTCGAGCAGGTCTTGAAAGGTCAGCCGCACCTCTTGTTCCACCAGCCCGTGGATCCGCAGCTCCCACTCCTGGGCATTGATCTCCGGCACACTCAAGGCGGTGTCGATCCTGTAGAAGTCCCTGGACGGGGTGAGCCAGGGGGTGACTCCCGGCGTCGGGGACTGGACGCCCGCGGGAACGGGGGCAGCAGCCCTTGCGGGAGCAGGGAGCTTCAAAGAATCCCGCGCCTTGGCCACATTGCTGCGAGCGGCACTCAGGAACCTGCCGCCGCCGGCTGCGATGGCTGCTGCGGCAACGGTGACACCGGTAGCGGCGAAGAACGTCCGGCGCGTCGTGGCGGGACGTTCGATTCCTTTGGCAGCGGTGTCGGCAGGGGCGTCCGGGAAGGACTTCAGCCGCCAAAGCCGGGCCACCAAGAACCGAAGGACAATGAGTCCAGCCACGGTGCCGATCAGGCTTGGAATGGAATCCGCGGGCTTCACGCCGGCCCGGGTCACCACGGCAGCCACAATCACCGCACCCATGCCGAGCACGCCCAACACGCCGAGCGCCCAATTGCGGAAGGCCACGATACCCAGCACGCAAGCCAGCGCGAAGATGGTCAGGCCCATTCCCACAAACAGCGCGGCTTTGTCATTGGTGCCGAACGTGGTGACGGCAAAGTCCTTCATCCACGGCGGCGTGAAGTCGATGAAGGTTGACCCCAGCGCGATGACAGGAGTAGCCCGGGCCGTAAAGAAGGCGCCGATCAGTTCCGCAACGGAAAGTACGACGGCGGCAGCGGCCACCCCGGCCAGTGCAGCCAATGCGGCGGGTCCCCTGAGCCAGTTCCTGAGCTTCTTCATGCAGGTTGTTCGTAGCCGGAGGCCCCCGAGATGGGTTGGACATGCTCCCTTCTGACTCATTGTCAAAGGTGGGCACGTCCAATGGTGGAGACAGCTTAGGAGTCCTGCCCCCGCACAAAGTACCCTTGAAGACTGTGAAGGTACTCGTCATTGGCCCCGGCGGCCGCGAACACGCAATTGTCCGCTCCTTGCTCAAGGATCCCAACGTTTCCGAGGTCCACGCGGCTCCGGGAAACGCAGGCATCGCCAAGCTGGTCCCCACGTACGCGATCGACGGGAACAACCCCGGCGCCGTCGCAGCGCTTGCGACAAAGCTTGCGGTTGACCTGGTTGTGGTCGGCCCCGAAGCCCCACTCGCGGCGGGCGTATCCGACGCCGTCCGCGAAACCGGCATTCCGGTCTTCGGCCCCAGCAAGGCCGCGGCGCAGCTCGAAGCCTCCAAAGCGTTCGCCAAGGAAGTCATGGCCGAGGCCGGCGTGCCCACCGCCATGGCCCGCGTGGCAACAAACGCCGCAGAGGCTGCTGACGCGCTGGACACTTTCGGCGCTCCGCATGTGGTCAAGGATGACGGACTGGCCGCCGGCAAGGGCGTCGTGGTCACCAATGACCGCGAGGAAGCTCTCGCCCACGCGCAGGCTTGTTTCGACGCTGGCGGAACCGTGGTGATCGAGGAGTTCCTGGACGGACCCGAAGTCTCCCTGTTCGTGCTCTGCGACGGCCGCACCACCGTGCCGCTGTCCCCGGCACAGGACTTCAAACGGATTTTCGACAATGACGAAGGTCCCAACACCGGCGGCATGGGCGCCTACACCCCCCTCGACTGGGCACCTGTTGGCCTGGTCCAGGAAGTCATCGACCGCGTTGCGCAGCCCACCGTGGACGAGATGGCCAGCCGCGGTACTCCGTTCGTCGGCGTCCTTTACTGCGGCCTGGCACTGACTTCCCGCGGGACGCGCGTCATCGAATTCAACGTCCGCTTCGGCGATCCTGAAACGCAAGCGGTCCTGGCGCGGCTCAAGACCCCGCTCGGCGCACTCCTGTTGGCAGCCGCCAAGGGCGAACTGGACCAGGCCGAAGAGCTGCGCTGGTCGAAGGAGTCGGCCGTCGCCGTCGTCGTCGCCGCCGAAAACTACCCGGACACCCCCCGCACGGGAGACCGCATCCGCGGCTTGAACAAGGTGGACGCGCTGGAAGGCGTCCACGTCATCCACGCCGGTACCAAACTGGACGAAGAAGGCCGGATTGTCTCCGCCGGCGGCCGCGTACTGGCTGTTGTCGCGCTGGGAACGGACCTCGTGGAGGCCCGCGAGCGGGCTTACGACGGCGTGGAGCTGGTCCAGCTCGACGGCGGACAGTTCCGTACCGATATCGCCGGCAAGGCAGCCCGCGGCGAGATCCACGTGGTCTCCCCGGCCACCGGCTCCATCCCGAATGTGAAGGCCTGAATCATGCCCGAAAGCAACGCAAACGGCCTGCAGACCGAAACCCTCGACCTGCCGGGGTGGAAGCACTTCTATTCGGGCAAAGTCCGTGACCTCTACGTTCCTGCGGATGATTTCAGCGGGGCCGAGTCGGGCCAGGACCGCGTCCTGGTGGTGGCCAGCGACCGCATCAGCGCCTACGACCACGTCTTGAGCAGCGAGATCCCGGACAAGGGCCGGGTCCTCACGCAGCTAAGTTTGTGGTGGTTCGAGCAGCTTGGGGTGGAGCACCACGTCCTTGCGTCCACAGCCGCCGAGGGTGTGCCCGCGGAAGTTGAGGGCCGCGCGATGATCTGCAAGCGGCTGGAGATGTTCCCCGTGGAATGCATCGCCCGCGGGTATCTCACGGGTTCCGGCCTGGCCGAGTACCGCCAATCGGGCACCGTCTGCGACATCCCCTTGCCCGCAGGCCTGGTTGACGGCTCGCGCCTGGGGCACGCGATCTTCACGCCTTCTGCCAAGGCTGAAGTCGGCGAACACGACGAGAACATCACATACGACGACGTCGTCGCGATGGTGGGCGACGATATCGCCGCACGCCTGAGCGAACTCACGTTGAAGATCTACACCCGTGCGGAAGAGATCGCCCGGGGCCGCGGCATCATCCTGGCCGACACGAAGGTTGAGTTCGGCATCGACGTCAATACGGGTGTCATCACCCTGGGCGATGAGGTCCTGACTCCGGATTCCTCACGCTTCTGGGACGCTGCGACGTACGCGCCGGGCAAGGCTCAGCCATCGTTCGACAAGCAGTTTGTGCGTGACTGGCTGACCTCTGCGGAATCGGGCTGGGACCGCTCGAGTGACACCCCGCCGCCCGCGCTGCCGGCCGACGTCGTCGAGAAGACTCGTGCCCGCTATGTGGAGGCCTACGAGAAGCTGACCGGCCGGACTTTCGTCTGACTCGCAGTTGTTGTCGTTTAGCGGCCGCTAAACGACAACAACTGCGAGCCAGTTGGGTTCGACCGTACGGCTCTTACGCCGCGCCGCTAGCTTGCGCGGGAAGACTGCGCGCCGCCGGCATGGCCCGACGCCGCCCGCCGTTCCGCCAGCCGGATCTCGAGTACGGAGTCCATGGCCTGCTGGACGCGGTCGGCTGCACCCGCGGCGGTGAAATCGCGTTGGGCCTCTTCGAGATGGACCAGTGCGTCCGTGTTTTCACCGGCTGCCTTGAGGGCCTTGCCGAGGAGGAACGCGACTTCGCCTGCGGTGTGCCGGGCGAGGACATCGCGGTCCGCGTGGATTTCGCGCAACTTGGTGATGGCTGCCGGGATGTCGCCCGTCAGGTAGAGCCAGCGGGCGCGGATAAAGGCAACTTCCAACTGGTCCGTCTTGTTTCCGCCCACAATCGACAGGGCGAGTTCAGCGCGTTCGATGGCCGAGAGCGTCTCCGGCTCCACGATTCCCGAGGAGAGCCGGACAGCCGCCGACGCCTTGTTGAAACGGGCCCACAGCTCAATGTCGTTGGCGGGGGAGAGCAGCTTGGCGGCGCGCTCGTGATGCTTGATGCCTTCAACGTAGTCGTGGCGCATGAAAGCCACGTTTCCCACCACCCAGGCCACTTCGCCTGCGAGCTGCGACATCGAATGATCGTCCATCTGGTTGTTCATGGCCTGGCAATACGTCCAGGCCTCGTCCAACCTGCCACTCTCGGCCAATGCACCGATCAGAGCGCGGTGCGCCCCGATGATCAGGGTTGAGCCTTTGGGCAGCTGCTCGGAAAGCCTCACGGCTTCCTTGGCGTGCTCGACGGCGGTGGACAGCTGCCCTTGTCCGTGGCAGACGGCGGCAAGCATCTGGCGGGCGCGGACGCCCAGGCCCGCAGATTCGGTAGCCATGGGATGCTCCAGGAGATGCTGGATGATCTGCTGGCACTCCTTCAACTGGCCCTGCTTCATGAGGCATTCGGCCTGCATGTAGGTCATGTTCCACCAGGCGCTGGTGTTCTTTGCCTCGAGCGCGATCTGGGCGGCGGTTGATGCGTGGCTTGCGGCAAGCGGGTAGTCCCTGAGGTCCCACGCTTGCCTGGCGTACAGCCCTGCGAGCACGTATTCGGCGTCACTGACGGATACGGGTTGGCTCCAGGCTTCCAAGGCTTTCGGTGCCAGCTCCAGACGGCGGGCGAGTTCTTCAATGACTTCGGCCGTGGGCTCCCGCCGGCCGGTTTCAAGAAGTGAAATGTAGCTGGGTGAGTAAAGATCCCTGCCCAATTCAGCCTGGGTCAGCCCACGTTCGAGCCGTTCGGCACGGAGCTTTTCTCCGAATCCGTTCCCCACAGGTTCCTCCTAGAGGCTTGTCTTTGCGCTGTCTTTACGCCTAAAGCTTGACAGTCGCTGTGGAAAACATTTTACAATGAATGTCAACAGGGACCGCGAAATTTCCGTAACGAATCCGACTCGCATTGAGGAAAAATTATGTTGAAGAAGATTGCTGCAGCAGTGGCCTTGGCCGGCGCTCTTGCATTCTCCGCCGCGGCGCCAGCCGTCGTTTCCGCAGCCCCTGTGGCAGACACCGTCAGCACGGTGCTCAGCATTGGTAACTGGCCTGATCCGATGAGGGTGTCGCAGGCTATCGGCAACTGGCCCGATCCGATGGGTGTGGTCTCGCAGGCTATTGGTAACTGGCCCGATCCGATGAGGGTGTCGCAGGCAATCGGTAACTGGCCCGATCCTGTGTAGCTGAGGCTCGACGGCGGCACCCGGGATCCCGGTGGCCGCTGGATAATTCAAATGAAGTGAAGAAGTCCCCGGTAGTCTGAAATCGACACACCGGGGATTTCTTTTGCTCGAAGATCCGCGTGGACCGTGATATGCCCCGAGTCTTTGTGTCGGGTTGTTAACAACACTTGTCTCTAAACCTCAGGGGCGAGCGAGAAAACCGGTCAGGGGAATGTTTCCGGGTTTTCCCTGGCTGCCGAAAAGCTCGTTAAATAAAGTAGAAGACCTTCCGAGTGGAAGGTCTTCTACCAATTGGTCGGGATGACAGGATTTGAACCTGCGACCTCTTCGTCCCGAACGAAGCGCGCTACCAAGCTGCGCTACATCCCGATCCGCTGCGAAAGCAACTGTTCAAGAATAGCCGATCCCTCCCCGGATGCGAAATCGAAGGACGCCCGCCTGCGGAACCACTGGCTCAGACCAGCGAGTCCTTCCAGGCGCCGTGCAAGCGGGCGAAACGCCCTCCTCCGCCGATGAGCGCGGCCGGCGTGCCGTCTTCGACGATGCGTCCCTCGTGCACCACCAGCACCCGGTCCGCTGTCTCAACAGTAGAGAGCCGGTGGGCGATGATGATCGCGGTCCGTTCGGAGTCCGCACGGGACAACAGGCTGCTCAGGCCGGCCTGCACCAGTCGTTCCGAGGGGATATCAAGCGAAGATGTCGCTTCGTCCAGGATCAGTACTGCCGGGGCCGCAATGAAGGCCCGGGCAAAGCCGATCAGCTGCCGTTGCCCGGCGGAGACCCGGCCGCCACGCTTGTTGACGTCGGTGTCGTAACCGTCAGGCAACGCGGAGATGAAGTCGTGCGCGCCAACGGCCTTCGCCGCGGTTTCGATCTCCTCGCGCGTAGCCTCGGGCCGCCCCAGGGCGATGTTGTCCGCCACGGAGCCGCTAAAGAGGAAGGCTTCCTGGGTGACCATCACGACGGCGCGCCGCAGGTCCGCCGTCGAAAGCTCCCGGAGGTCGACGCCGTCGAGGGTCAAGGATCCTTCGGTGACGTCGTAGAAGCGGGCGATCAGCTTGGCAAAGGTCGATTTGCCGGCGCCGGTCTGTCCAACGAGGGCTATGGTCTGTCCGGCGGGAATGTGAAGGTCCAGCTTGGGGACCACTACCTTGCCGTTGCCGTAGCCGTAGCCGAACTCCACGCCGCGGAAGTCGATTTCGCCGCGCGCATGGGGCAATGGCACGGGGTTCTTGGGTGGCCGGACAGTAGGAACTTCTTCGAGCAGGCCGGACACCTTCTCGAGCGCGGCCTGGGCGCTCTGGAAGGAGTTGTAGAACATGGCCATCTGGTCCACGGGCTGGAAGAAGCGCTTCGTTGAAAGGATCAGTGCCAGCAGCACGCCTACCGCCAGCTCTCCCGAGAGTACCCGGAAGCCGCCGAACAGCAGGACCACCGCGACGCACACGTTGCCGATGAGGACCAGGCCCGGTTGGAAGACACCGTTGAGGTTGATGGAGCGGACCGTGACTTTGCGGTAGTCCTCGGAGAGTTCGGCATAGCGCTGGGCGTTCTCCGGCTCCTTGCGGAATGCCTTGATGGCCCGGATGCCGGTCATGGTCTCCACGAAATGCACAATCAGCCTGGCGGACACCACCCGCGATTCGCGGAAGGCGATCTGCGAGTGCTTCTGGTACCAGCGGGCCAGGAAGTACGCAGGCACGCCCGTGGCGAGCATGAGTAGCCCGCTGCGCCAGTCGAGGGCAAACACCGTAAATGCCGTGAAAAGCATGAACAGGATCCCGGAAGCCAGCGAGCTGACGCCCGAATCGAGCAGTTCACGCAACGCCTCCAGGTCCGAGGTCTGGCGCGCGATGATCCGGCCCGAGGTGTACTTCTCGTGGAACTCCAGGCTGAGCCGTTGGGTGTGCCGGAAGACCCTCAGCCGCAGGTCGAGGAGCATTGACTGGCTCAGTTTCGCCGTGGAAGTGACGTAGAGGGCGGTCAAAATCGCCGTTGCGACGGCCGCTGTCAGGTACAGGACGCCGGCCAGGACCACGGGCATGTTGTTTCCGGCGAGCAGCGAGGGCAGTGCGTGGTCGATGCCGAAAGCGATGATCGCCGGCCCGGCCACCCGTGTGGCCTGCGAGAGCACCACCATGGCCAGCGTCAGCCAGAACCGCAACCGCACCGGGCGGATGAGCGATCCCAGCAAGGCGACCGACCGCCGTCGTACTGCTTTGCTGTCGCTGCGGCTCAGGTGGGCGTTGTCTTCATTGGCGGTTCCGAACGTGCTCATCGGCGGCCCTCCCCGGCTTGGTCCATGTGCTGTTCCGAATCCAGCTCGTGTTCTAGTTCGTCGAGTTCGAGGTCGAGGTCCTTCGGCCCGGAGTCGAGGCTCGCGATCACGTAGCGGTAGTGGGCGTTGTTGGCCAACAGTTCCGTATGGGTCCCGACGGCGGTGATGCTTCCGTTTTCGAGCAGCGCCACGCGGTCGGCGAGGGCAACGGTGGAGGGCCTGTGCGCGACGATGAGCGTGGTGGTGTCCCGGAGGACTTCGCGGAGCCTGGCTTCGACGAGTTCCTCCGTGTTCACGTCCAGGGCCGACAGGGGATCATCCAGCACGAGGACCTTGGGCTTCGCCGCGATGGCCCGGGCGAGCGCGATCCGCTGCCGCTGGCCACCGGAAAGGCTCAGGCCTTCCTCGCCGATAAGGGTCCCGACGCCGTCGGGCAGCGAATACGCGAAGTGCGCCTGCGCGACGTCGAGCGCTTCCTCAAGAGCTTCCTCGGAAGCGTCGGGCGCGCCGAGCAGCACGTTGTCCCGGACCGAGCTGGAGAACAGGGTGGTGTCCTCGAAGGCGACCGCCACCACGGTCCTCAGCTGCTCGACGCTGAAGTCTCTGACATCCACGCCGTCAATGGTCACGGATCCTTCGCTCACGTCATAGAGCCGGGGAACCAGCTGGAGCAAGGCGCTCTTTCCGCTACCGGTAATGCCCACGAGCGCCATGGTTTCGCCGGGCCTGATGTCCAGGGTCACGTCGTGCAGGAGCCGGGCGCCGTCGTCGAAACCGAAACCGGCGGCCTTGAAGCTCAAGGCCCCGCGCAGTTCCTTGGGTGTCCTGGGGTTCGCCGGACTGGTGATGGTGTTGGGCGTGTCCATGACCTCGAAGTGGCGATCGAGGGCGGTCTTGGCGGTCAATGCCATGGCCAGGAGGGTCCCCGAGAATTCCACCGGTGCCGCGACCACCGCTGCGGTGCCGAAGAAGGCAACCAAGGAACCGATGCTGAGTTGGCCCATGGAGACGAGCAGGACGCCCGCCACCAGCCCGACGCCGAGCGCCAGCTCGGGCAGCAGTGTCACCACCAGCGTGAAGGTGGCTTGGTGCTTGGCCTTGGCGATCTCGGTCTGCCTCAGCTCCTCGGCCTGTTCATTGAAGTTCTCCAGTGCTTCGCGGCTGCGGCCGAACGCCTTGAGCACTCGGATGCCGTGAACGGACTCTTCGACCGTGGTGGCGAGGTCGCCGGCCTGGTCCTGGCTGAGCCGGGTCACCAGGCTGAAGCGGCGGCGGAAGCGGAAGGAATAGACCATGATGGGCACCGCGGCGGCCAGGAAGATCAAAGCCAGCTGCCAGCTCATCGCGAACATCACCGCGACGCCGATCACCACGGTCAAAGTGGTCACCACCAGCATGATCGCGCCGAACGCCATCCAACGCCGCAGGAAGTTCAAGTCCGTCATCGCCCGGGACAGGAGTTGCCCTGATCCCCAACGGTCGTGGAAGGAAACGGTGAGGTCCTGCAGGTGCCCGTAGAGGGAAACCCGCATCCTCGATTCCACGGTGGTGGCGGGATTGATGACGAACTGGCGCCGCAGCGCCACAAGCCCGGCTTCGGCGATGCCGAGTGCCAGAACCACGACGGCGGAAATCCAGACAGCGTCGGTAGGACCACCAGGGTGGAGGGAGCCGTTGATCAGGACCCGCAGCACCTGGGGGATGGCAAGCGCCATGATGCTGGCCAGCAACGCGCTGACCAACCCCATGAAAAGCCGGGGGAGGATCGGTTTAACGTGCGGATAGAGACGTTTGACGGAGGTAAAGAATGAAGTCTGTTTGGCCATGCCCGCTTCTCAACAGCTTTGTCCCGGCGTTCCTGGGTTTTCGTACGACGCACGGAGGTAGTTTCCTATAGCAACTACCCTATGCCATCGCGTAACAGGATTCACAGCACCATTGCGTTGCGTGATACGAGGTATTCGGAACTGGTGGCGCTGGTTATTGACGGGGCGTCAGCGTCAGCAGCACTGCTTCCGGCTTGCACGCGATCCGGACCGGGGCGAAGCGCGAGGTGCCGATGCCGCCCGAGACGTTGACCGGCGTCGCGCGTCCGTTGTTCTCCCAGTCATGCAGGCCTTTGGCGCGCCACGTGGGGAGATCGCAATTGGCAACCAGGGCGCCGTAGCCGGGGATGCAGATCTGGCCGCCGTGGGTGTGTCCGGCGAGGATGAGGTCCGCGGCGTCGTTCGTGAAGTGATCCAGGACCCGTTGGTAGGGGGCGTGGATAACGGCTACGCGCAGGTGCGGGCGGGAGTCCTGTCCGACGGTGCCGCGTGGCCAGCCGGTGTAGCGCTCCCGATTGAGATGGGGGTCGTCCACTCCGGAGAAATCGAAGCGGATTCCGTTGATGGGCAAGGACTGGTGCCTGTTGGTGAGGTCGATCCAGCCGGACATCCCGAAACCCGAGCGCAGGCGCGGCCAATCGAGCTCGACCGGATTGTCCTTGACGCGGGACGGGCCGAGGAAATACGTGGCCGGGTTCTTGAACCGCGGGGCGTAGTAGTCGTTGGAGCCTGGGACGAAGACGCCCGGGAACTTCAACAGTGGCCGCAATGCGTCCAGCAGCGGAACAACGGCGTGGGGGTGGCTGAGATTGTCGCCCGTGTTCACCACAAGGTCCGGCTCAAGCGTGGCGAGAGAACGCAGCCATTCGGCCTTCTTGCGTTGGCTTGGCACGAAATGGATGTCGCTTATGTGCAGCACCCGGACGGGAGCCGAGCCTTCAGGGAGGATGGGCACGGTCTCCTCGCGGAGTACGAACTGGTTCTTTTCCCAGAGGCCGTAAGCGAAGCCTGCCACGCCAGCGGTTGCGCCCGCACCCGCAGCGACGGCAAAGCCGCGTCCGATGCTTCGGACGCGGCTTGCCAGCGATTCAATGACGGGCTTGGAGCCGCTAGCCATTGTTCTTTCCGTTGCCATTTCCATTGCCGTTCCCGTTGCTGCTCGGCTGGGTGCTCGGAGAAGTGTTGCCCGGAGTGGTGGTGCTAGGCGTCGAAGGCTTGAACCCGGGCGGGTCGAGCAGGTTCGACGGCGGAGCCGGGAACGGGTTGGTTCCATAGGTGGGAGCAACCTGGAGCATGTAGTTGGCGAACTGCGGACCAGCGATCATGTAACCGTCAATGCCCTGGTAGAACTTGCCATTGATGGTGACGTTCTGACCCGCTCGGTTCTGGCTGCCCAACGGATCGCCGAACCACGTGGCCGTTGCGAGGCCGGAAGTGTAGCCGGCAACCCAGGTGGAACCATTGGAGTCGTTGGTTCCGGTCTTGCCCGCGATGGGGAAGTTGGTCTTGGTGGAGATTCGAGGCTGGATCAGCGAGCCGGAGCCCTTATTCAGAACCTCTTGCATGGCGTAGGCAACACCATGAGCGACCTCGGGGGTGACCGCGCTCCTGCAGCTCGTGGACTGGGCCGGCAGCTTGGCGCCCGTCTGGTCGGTTACCGAGGTGATGGCGATCGGCTCGCAGTACGTGCCATTGTTGGCAAAGGTGGCGAAGGCGCTGGCCATGGTCAGTGGCGCGGTCTGGGTGGAACCAATCAGGTTGCCCAACGTTGTCATGGGAACCTTCGGGTTGGGATTGCTGGCGTCCGGCAGGCCGCCGTGGATGCCAACAGCATCGACGATCTTCTGGATGCCACACAGGTCAACCCTTGCAGCCGTGGCAAATGTCATGGTGTTGATGGAGTTGGCCAAACCATCCACCACTGTCATGGGCTTGTAATATCCACCCTCGGCGTTCTGGAGGTCATGGGTGCCATTGGTGCTGTCATACCAGCCGACCGTCGGAGTCGGGCAAGTGTTCTTCCACGGGAAATTCTGGGGATACCGCCGGACGGTGCCATCCAGCACCGTATTCATCGACTTGCCCTCGTTCAACCATTCGGCAAAAGTGAAGGGCTTCATGGTTGAACCGGGCTGGAATCCGCCCAGTCCGTTGAGGTCATTGCCGTTGGCATCCAGTTTGTCTACGTTGAAGTTCTGCTCGGCCTGGAACTTCCCGTCGGCTGGCAGCCAGACGGTATTTTGGGCCATCGAGATGATCTTGCCGGTGCCCGGCTGGACCGACACCAAGGAAGCGCCCCATTTGTCCGGGTTAGCGCCGGCGGAAGCATCTACCTGGGCCTGGGCCACGGCCTGCGCCTTCGGGTCCAGTGTGGTCTGGATGGTCAGGCCACCCCGCGAGACGCGGTTGACGCGATCGTCGATCGTCGCGCCGTAGGCCGGGTTGTTGTAGAGCAGGTGCAGCACGTAGTCGCAGAAGTACGCGGCAGTGGCGGAGTAGGGGCAGCCTTGGCGAGGTTGCGTCACCTTGGTGGTCACCGGCGTCGCGATGGCGGCGTCGTAGTCGGCCTTCTTGATCTTTCCCTGGTC
The DNA here is from genome assembly GCF_036662515.1 of Arthrobacter sp. S2(2024). Taxonomy (NCBI): domain Bacteria; kingdom Bacillati; phylum Actinomycetota; class Actinomycetes; order Micrococcales; family Micrococcaceae; genus Arthrobacter; species Arthrobacter sp. S2(2024). The sequence goes on from NZ_JAYKZI010000015.1 coordinate 27,521, forward strand.
CAGCATGAGGCCGAGCACCAGGTCGCGACGCTGCTTCGCGTGGTCCGGGTTCGTCACCGGGTCGTAGTAGGACGGGCTGTTGACGACGCCGGCCAGCAAGGCGGCTTGCGGCAAGGTGAGGTCCTTGGCGCTGGTGCTGAAGAAGAGCCTTGAGGCGGCCTCGATGCCGTAGGCGTCCTTGTTGAAGAAGACGATGTTGAGGTAACCCTCGAGGATCTGCTGCTTGGAGAACTTCTTCTCCAAAGCGATGGACAGCTTCATTTCGCGAAGTTTGTCGCCCACGCCTTTGTTCACGCCATTGAGCTTGACGTCGGCACCCTTGTTCTGGGACACGAGCGACTCATTAATGACGTTGTTCACGTACTGCTGGGTGATGGTGGAAGCGCCCTGTTTTTGCCCGCGCGCCGTGCTCACGATGGCGCGCATGATGCCGGTGGCGTCAATGCCGCCGTGCTCATAGAAGCGGCTGTCCTCAACCGAGACGATCGCATCCTTGATGAAAGGGCTCATCTGGTCGAGCGAGACCCGCGTGCGGTTCTCGGAGTAGATCGAGGCGATCTGGCTGCCGTCCGCGGCCAGGATGGTGGTCGCCTGGCTGGGCGGGTTCACCTGAAGCTCCGCCGGCAGCGTGTCGAAGAACTGAATGGACCCACTCGCCGCACTGCCCGAAACGGCGGCCGCGGGAACGAGCAAGCCCGCCACCAGGACACCACAAATAGCGCTCACACCGAGGAATCCGAGGATCTTTCCAAGAGTGGTGGCAGTGTCGAATAGAGGGTTCCTACGAGTCACCATGTTCACCACTTTACCGGCAAGGGCTAGTCTTTCTTTCATGACCAAATGGGAGTACGCGACGATTCCGCTCATCATTCACGCTACAAAACAGATTCTGGACCAGTGGGGAGAGGACGGCTGGGAGCTCGTCCAGGTTGTTCCCGGACCCGACGGAAACGGACTTGTTGCATACTTGAAGAGGGAGAAGCAGTAACAATGACAACCCCCGCAGAAGCCACATTTGGCGCGGATTCCACGGCTCCGGCATCCGCCGTCGAGCAGCGCCTTGCAGAACTGGGACTGACCCTTCCGGCCGTCGCAGCTCCGGTGGCCGCCTATGTTCCGGCCATCGTCTCCGGCAACCACGTCTACACCTCCGGACAGCTGCCCTTCATTAACGGCAAACTCGAAGCTACGGGCAAAGTCTCCAGCGGTGAAGAGGGCCTTTCGGACGAGCCCACGGTGTCTCCGGAAGACGCGCAGAGGTATGCAGCTGTCTGCGCCGTCAATGCCTTGGCCGCCGTCAAGAGTGTCATCGGGGACCTCGACCGCATCACGCGCATCGTGAAGGTCGTCGGCTTCGTGGCCTCCGATACCTCCTTCACCGGCCAGCCCGGTGTCATCAATGGTGCATCCGAGCTCCTCGGGCGTGTCTTCGGCGACAAAGGGCAGCACGCGCGTTCCGCCGTCGGCGTTGCAGTCCTTCCGCTCGACTCTCCCGTCGAGGTCGAGTTGATCGCTGAATTCAGCTAAGGAACCGGTTCACTCCATTGCCACAACTAGCCCGACGCTTGTTTGCGTTACCCCCTGAACTTGAAGGGGCTGCACGGAATTGGCTTGAGCTCGGCGAACGGGCCCCCCGCGCCGCGCGTTTTGCATCATCTGTTGTCCTGCTCCGCGATTCGCCGACCGGCCTGGAAACGTGGATGGGTTACCGTCCCGGATCCTCGCCTTTGGGCGTTGTCGCGTTTCCCGGCGGCTCGCTGGAACCCAGCGACGACGACGCCCTCGGCTGGCTCGGCCCCTCGCCTCAGCATTGGGCTGAGACGCTGGGGACCGCCGACGTCGGACTTGCCCGCCGCCACGTGGTGGGCGCCATCCGCGAACTGTTCGAGGAGACCGGCGTGCTGCTGGCCGGCCCCGACTTGTCCTCCACAGTGGAGGCGACGTCCACTCCCGAGTGGATGAAGGCCCGCGAGGCCGTGGCGGCCCAGGACAAGTCGTTCACGGACGTCCTGGCCAAGCGCGGCCTGTCGCTGCGGACGGACTTGCTCAAGCCGCTGGTCAACTGGCTCAGCCCGGACTTCGCGCACAGGCGCTTCAATACCCGCTACTTCGCCGCCACTCTTCCCGTGAACCAGCAGCCATCGCTGCTGGCCAGCAAGGGTGTCTGGGGGCGTTGGGTGTGCGTTTCCAAACTCATGGCCGAGCGCGAGACCACTGCGCTTGGGGATGAAATCGGCCAGGAAAACACCGTTGGCTTGCCACTGGGCCAATTGCTGGTGCCGGGCTCGGAGATCATCCTTGAGAAGATGGCCGCTGCCCAGGGTTGCATTGCGTACCTCAGCTACAAGCGGAAGCCGCACATGTACCAGCCGCGGCTCGTTCAAGAGGATGGCGCGCTCATGCTCGAAGTCGAAGCGGCCCGGACGGTTTCAGGGGAGCCGCAGCGGGAACGCTGACGATACCCAAATCCGCTGGCGACACGAAAAATGCCTGGTGACTCCGGAATTCCGGGGTCACCAGGCATTTTCTGTGTCGCAGGAATTAACGGGAGCGCTGGCGGAGGCGCTGCATGTCCAGGATGACCACTGCGCGGGCTTCCAGGCGGAGCCAGCCGCGCTGGACGAACTCGGCGAGGGCCTTGTTGACCGTCTCGCGGGAAGCTCCGACCAGCTGGGCCAGTTCTTCCTGCGTGAGTTCGTGGGCCACCAGGACGCCGTCGGTCGCGGGCCGGCCGAAGCGGTCCGCGAGGTCCAGGAGGGCCTTGGCGACACGGCCCGGGACGTCCGAGAACACGAGGTCGGACAGGGAATCGTTGGTGCGGCGCAAGCGGCGGGCAAGTGCTTGGAGCAATTGTGCGGACACCTCGGGGCGGGTGCGCAGCAGGGCGTTGAGGCTTTCGTTCTTCAGGCCCGCCAGACGCGTTTCGGAAACGGCCGTGGCCGTCGCGGTGCGCGGGCTGGGATCGAACAGGGCCATTTCGCCGAAGAGCTCGCCCGGGCCGAGGATGGCCAACAGGGATTCGCGGCCGTCCGGAGAGGTGCGGCCGAGCTTAACCTTGCCGGACACGATGAAGTAGAGCTGGTCACCCTGATCGCCCTCACGGAAAACAGACGCTCCGCGTGAAAGGTCCACCTCTGTGAGTTCGTCCGTCAGCAGACGGAAAGCGTCGTCGTCAAGGGTGGCGAAGAGGGGTGCGCGGCGCAATACCTCGATATCCATGAAATCTCCTGAGTAAAAGTTCGGCTGGGGCGCTTCAGCCATTGTTTCAGAATTTTGTCGCGTCTGTGACGTACTTGGCAGCCGAAACGCCCTAAATCACGCGGAAGAGGCCCAAAACCGCGCCTCAAACGGCCGGGAATGCCCTGCTCGGCAGGGGCTTCGCGATCTGGACGACGGCCTGCTTCCGAAGGGAAGCTGTCAGTCTGTGCAACTACAATTGGGGCTTACCCGGCTGTGAGGAGCTTTGGTGTTCGGCTTGACCATATTGGACCTGGCGTTGATTTTGACGCTTCTTTCCTACCTGATCTACGGACTGCGCAACGGCTTCTTCGTGACGCTTGGAGGAATCGCGGGCTTCGCCGTAGGAGCAGCCGCGGCCTTTATCGCGGTCCCGCTCGTCGGCGAGTGGGTGAAGGACAGCGGCTGGAGGCTGACTGCCATTATCGGCTCGGCCGTGGTCCTCATTGTCTTGGGGCACGGTCTGGGTACCTGGATCGGACAAAGGGTCCGCAAAGCCTTGCGCATCCAGCCTTTGCACGCACTTGACCGCGTGCTGGGTGGTTTCGTCAGTTTGGTTGTTGCCGCACTCGTGATGTCCATGTTGGCTTTCAGCATCGGTTCCTTGGGCGTGCCCTTCGTTTCGCAGCAGCTGGCCGATTCCAAGGTGATCCGCTTCATCGACACCATGACGCCCACACCGGTCAAGGCCAGCGTGGCGCAACTGCGTTCCAAGGTCATGGGCAACGGCATTCCGCAGCTCATCGAGGGCATCGGCCCCGTTACTCCGGTGCCCGTTCCGAACACGAGCACCGACACTCCCGCACTCAACAATGCGGCCCACTCTGTGCTGAAGATTGCCGGGACGGCCTACCAGTGCGGCCAGAACCAGACAGGCTCCGGCTTTGTTGTCTCCCCTGGCCGCGTGGTGACCAACGCCCACGTGGTGGCCGGAGTGTCGCAACCTGTAGTGGAAATCCCCGACGGCGGTGCGTTGCCTGGTCGCGTGGTCTACTTCGACAGCCAGCGCGACCTGGCCGTCATCGCCGTCGACGGCCTCCCGACGGCGCCGCTGCAGTTGAGCCCGGATCTTCCGGCCGGTTCGCCCGCGGCTTTCGCCGGCTACCCGCATGGTGGTCCGTTCCAGTCCAAGCCGGCCGCGGTGGAGGGCATCTCGACCCTGCTGGTCCCGGACATTTACGGCAACAACCCGTCCCCGGAGCAGGTCTACAAGCTGGCGGGAGACGTGCAACCGGGCAACTCGGGCGGTCCGCTGCTGACCACCCAGGGACAGGTTGCCGGCGTTGTCTTCGCCAAGACCACTTCGGATGTGGCGGTGGGCTACGCCCTCACTATGGACGAGCTCTCTCCGGTGGCACAGCAAGCACCATCGCTCAGCGACGCCGTCTCGTCGGGCCAGTGCACCAAGAAGTAGGCCGCCCGCCAAGGGACATGCTTAGTCCGAGGGTCTAGACCGCGGTGGCGAGGTAGTCGATGGCCAGCTTGTAGCCCTGGACTCCTGCGCCGACGATCACCGCGGAGCACACCGGGGACAAGTAGGAGTGGTGCCGGAATTCTTCGCGCTGGTGCACATTGGTGATGTGGACTTCGACGGCGGGAAGCTGCACTGCCGCGAGCGCGTCCCGCAGTGCCACGGACGTGTGCGTGTAAGCACCAGCGTTGATGACGATCCCGACGGCGGTCCCTCGGGCGCCATGGATGGCGTCCAGGAGGTCGCCCTCGTGGTTGGACTGGACACAGTCCACCGTGAAGCCGTTGGCCTCGGCGGCGGCCATGGCGAGCTGTTCGACGTCGGCCAAGGTGGACGTGCCGTACTTTTCCGGCTCGCGCGTGCCCAGCAGGTTCAGGTTGGGGCCGTTGAGGACGAGGATGGTGCCGCGACCGGCTTCGGTGGCGGTGGGAGCTTCAGTCATGACTCCCAATCTATCGGTGCGCCGAGCCTGTCCGGCGTTTCTTACGCTGCCCGGCTGCGCCGCGGCACCGGACAGCGTAAGAAACAGCGAACAGCGTAAGAAACACCAAACGGCAGCTACACCGCAGTAATGCTGAGCAGCAACGCGTGCTCAGGGTTCAGGACCGGCAAGGGAAGCCCCACCTCCGCAAGGAAGCGCCCGCTTGCCTCAGCCCCGGATGGCAGCCATGCCGGAGGTTGCACCTGGGTGAACGTGCGGGCATAGTCGGCGTCGCCGGGGGCCGGGAAAATGGCGTGCACCCTGTAAGAGCGCTCGGGGTCGAGGCCCGGAACAGCGATACGCCCGGGTTGTTCGGCGAACGACGTCCGGGTGCTGACGACGGCGAACAGCGCGGACGCGCCGTCGTCGGACACCACACCGTGCAACATCAGTGAGTCGTCGGGAACGTCCGCGCGGACCATCCGCCCGCTGTGGATGAGCCCCCGGTGCTCCTTGTACAGGCCGATGAAGCGCTTGAGCTCCTCGCGTTCGGCGCCTTGGACGTGGCGGACATCCCATTCCATGCCGAAATGCCCGAATAGCGCAGTGATGGCGCGGAAGGAGAGATCATGCGTGCGGGCCGTGGTGTGCGAGGTGGTGGGGCCGATATGCCCGCCCACCAGTTCCGGCGGAACCACTACGCCGGTCCAGCGCTGGATGGTCTGCCTCTCGAGGGCGTCGTTGCAGTCCGATCCCCAGATCCGGTCGGTCCGCTCAAGGATGCCGAGATCCACCCGGGCCCCGCCCGAGGAGCAGCTTTCGATTTCGACGCCGGGGTGGGCCTTGCGGAGCTCGTCGAAGAGCCGGTACGCGGCGAGGGTTTGCGCGTGCACGGACGCACGGCCCGCATGGCCGTGCTCGGCGAGGTCCCGGTTCTGGTCCCATTTGAGGTACTTGATGTTGTTTTCCCCGAGCAGTGCGTCGATCCGTTCGAAGACGTACTGCCAGGCCGCCGGGTTGACGAGGTCGATGATGTGCTGGTGCCGCCATTCCAGAGGGAGGCGGCCGCCGTCCTTGTGGGAGAGTGCCGCGGGGCCCACGATCCAGTCGGGGTGCGCCCGGGCGACATCGGAATCCAGGTTGACCATTTCCGGTTCCACCCAGAGCCCGAATTCCATGCCATGGGAGTTCACGGCTTCGATGAGCGGTGTCAGGCCATCGGGCCAAAGGGTTTCGTCGACGTACCAATCGCCCAGGCCTGCGTGATCGTCGCGGCGCCCGCGGAACCACCCGTCGTCGAGCACGAAGCGCTCAACGCCCAGCTCCGCAGCGGACTCGGCGAGCTCGATCAGGGTGTCCAGCTTGTGGTCGAAGTACACGGCCTCCCAGGTGTTGAGGACCACTGGGCGGGGCTTGCCGGCGGGGAGTCCCGTGGAAGCCGCGGGAAGGACGTGATGCGGGCGCGAGCGGAACCAGCTGTAGAACGCTTCGCTGATGCCGTCGAGGCCACGGTCCGAGTAGGCGGCAAACAGGGCGGGTGTGGTGTAGCCCTCGCCGGGCTGGAGGACTACTTCGGCCGGGCCCAGGAGCTCGGAGCCGCCGATCATCGTGCGGCCATCGGCCACGGTGTCGGCGAATTGTTCGTGGTTGCCGCTCCACGCCAAGTGGGTGGCCCAGACCTTTCCGTGGCGGTTGCCGAATCCGGCGGTGCCCGCCGCGAAAAGCAGCGAGGAATCGTGCCCCGTGCGGCCGTGGCGACCCGTGCGCACCCACGTCCCTTGCTGCACGGGCCGGCGCTGTGGGTGCCGTTCGCGGCACCAGCGCCCGGTGAGGTCAAGGAGTTCGACGGCGTCCGGCCCCACCGCGAGGACGGTGGCGAGCTCGTCGAGCTGGAAGGGGGACGTGCCGTCGTTGACCGCGGTGTGGCGCAGCTCCAGAAGGCCGCCGGGGTGAAGGGTGAGTGTGGACGTCACGGTGATTCCGGCGTCGGGGTCCTTCTGGACAATCGCTGCGGAGGCGACGGCGGAGCTAGGGTCAGCCTGCACATCCACCACGCGAAGCCGGAGCGAAAAGTCCAGTCCCGGAACGCCGTCGGCGATTCGCTGGCCGCGCAGGCCCGGGCGGCCCAGCCACGCGGAGGAGCCCTGCGGGAGGAGTGCGGCCGGTACGTTGGCGTCGACGGCGGAGTGCGGAATGGGTTCGCCCAGGATGGCAAGGTCCGGGAGGGTGCTGCCGAGATCGGCACCCCAGTGGATGACCTCGGCCTCTCCGTTATCGAAACTGACCACCAGGCTTGTGCCGGCGGAACGGAGGTGGAGCGGGTCCATGGGCTGGTTCACTTTCAGAGAGTCGTGTGTCGCGTGATGCGGGAGTGGAGAGTCCGGGCGCCGCCGTCAAAGGAGTGAAAGCGGCGGCGCCCGGACTGGCTTGGCGGGGACTGGTGTTACTTGAAGAGGTTGTTGACCTGGTTGTTGGCGTCGGAGAGGGAGCTGGCCGGCTTCTTGCCGCTCAGTACTGCGTCCATTGCGGGCTTCATGATGCCGTCAACTTTGGCAGCCTTGTCCGCGATGGGGAAGAGGAACGTGGTCCCGTCTTTGACCTGCTGGGTGAAAGCGGAGACGTCAACACCCTTGGCCGCGAACGCCTTGGCGGCCAGGTCAGAGGACGTGCTGATCGCCGGGAACACAACAGCCTTGTTGGCGACGACGTCCTGGCAAGCCGACGAGCCGAGGTACTCGACCCACTTGGTGGCCGCTGCCGGGTTCTTGGTGCCTGCCCAGATGGAGTCGGCGAGGCCGTTGAACATTGACGCGCGCTTACCGCTCGGACCAACCGGCGTGGGGGCGATTCCGGTCTGGATGCCCTTGTAGGCGGTGTACTGGCCGATCATCCATGAGCCGCTGGTATTGATTGCGGCCTTGCCCGCGCCGAAGTTGTCCGACACGCTGGCGCCTACCGTTGTTTCGAGTTTGGGCATGTAGCCCTTGTCCGCCAGTCCGGCCCACCAGGCGATGGTTTCCTGGAACTTGGGGTCGTCGTAGTTGAACTTGGTGCCCCACGGGTTCTTGTCGGTAGCGGTCCAGCCCGTAGTGGCTGCGAGGAAGCTCCATTGGGTCTGGCCCTGGCCGGAACCGGAGGACTCCAAGCCCAAGCCGTAGACGGCCACATTGTTCTTGTCGAAGCCGGCTTCGTCTCCGCGCTTGCCGTTCTTGTCCACGGTCAGGTGGGCAATGGTCTTTTCGTAGCTGCCGCCGTCCTTGGGGTTCCAATCGAGCTTGGCCATCTGCTCGGCGGTGATCCCGGCGGAGTCGGTCATCGCCTTGTTGTAGAAGAGGCTGATGGTGTCCCAGTCCTTCGGGAGGCCGTAGCGCTTGCCGTCCTGGCCTACCCAGAGATCGGCCAGGCCCTTGTTGTAGCTGTCCAGCTTGACGCCGTCTTTGGCTACGGCATCGTCGAGGGCCAGCAACTGCTTCTTGGAAGCAAACTCCGGGTACTTGGACAGGTGGTCGGTGAAGACGTCCGGGGCGGTGCCGGACACGAAGCCGTTGGTCAGGGTGGTCCAGTAGTCGTCCCAGCCGCGCTGGGTGATTTTGACCGTGATGTTCGGGTTTGCCTTGGTGAAGTCGCTCGCGCACTGCTGGTATGCCGGGAGCTGGTTGGCATCCCACAGCCAGTAGTTGATCTCGCCCTTTGCTTCGCTGGAGACGGGGGTGGAACCGCCACAGGCGGAGAGTGACAGCGCGGCTGCGGCAGCGACGGCGACGGCGGCTGCGACGGTGCCAATGGATTTCTTCATGGTGGACCTTTCAGGGGGTTGCGATGGAACGGGGCGGTGCTGGGGATGACTTACTTGATGCCGGAGAAGCCGATGGAGTTGACCACCTTCTTGCCGAAGGCGATGAAGAGGATCAGGACGGGCAGCGCTGCCACGAGGGTGGCGGCCATGAGCCCACTCCAGTCCGGCGCCCCTTGCGGGGACTGGGACTTGAAGACGCCCAGTCCCACAGTGAGGACGCGGACACTTTCGTCCTGGCCCACCAGGAGCGGCCAGAAGTACTCGTTCCACTGACCGATGAAGGTCAGCAGGGCCAGGGTGGCCAGGGGTGCTGCGGCGTTGGGGATCACGATCTGGAAGAAGATCCGGAGGTGCTTGGCGCCGTCGAGCATGGCTGCCTCTTCCACTTCGCGGGACATGCTCAGGAAGAACTGGCGCAGGAAGAAGATGGCGAACGGGGTCATGAACATGAAGGGCAGTGCCAGCCCGGCGAAGGTGTTGAGCAGGCCCAGGTTCTTGATCATCAGGAAGTTGGGCAGGGCGGTGAAGATCGGCGGGACCATCATGGTGGCCAGGAAGATCGCGAACACCTTGTTCCGGCCGGGCCAGCGCAGGCGGGAAAAGGCGTAGGCGGCCATTGCGCTGAAGAACACCTGGCCTGCGGTGGTCATGGTGGCGAAGACGATCGAGTTGCGCAGGTAGAGCCAGAAGTTGATGTCAGCGCCGGAACCGCCTTCGGCGATTGCCTGCTCGGGGCTCTGTAGCCCGAAGACCCGCTGGAACGCGCCCCAGCTGAAGTCCGCGGGAAGGAGGTTGCCGGCGTTCGAGGCGAGCGAATGGTTGCTGGACAGTGCAGTCCGGAGCATCCAGAGGAACGGGGCGAGGGTGACCACGACGGCGATCGCTACGAGGACCCAGGCACCTGCGCGGCGCCAGTTGAAGGGTTTCGTGCGGGGGCGGCGCGATTGCGGAGAGCCGACGACGGCGGTGGCGGACTCGCGCGAGCGGCGGGAATTGGTGGAGGTACTCATGGCGGGGCTTCCTTAGTCCAGGTCCGTCTCGTTGCCTTTGAGGAACTTCATCTGGATGAAGGCCACGAGGGCGAGAATGATGAAGAGAATGACGGACAGCGCTGAGGCGTAGCCGAAATCGGACTCGCCGAACGCCTTTTGGTAGATGTACATCTGGATGACCCGGGAGGCATTGACGGGTCCGCCTCCGGTAGTCACGGCAACGGTGTCGAAGACCTGGAATGAACCGATGACGGTGACCACAAGGACCAGGACCAGCACCGGGCGAAGGAGCGGCATGGTGATGCTCCAGAAGGTCCGGGTGGGGGAGGCGCCGTCAAGGTTGGCTACCTCGTAGACGTGGTTGGGGATGGCCTGCAGGCCGGCGAAGATCAGCAGGGCCGTGTAGCCCATGTGCCGCCACACGTTGACGAAGGCGATAGTCGGAATGGCCCATTGATCGCTGCCGAAGAAGGCGATGCGGGGCAGGCCCATCCAGTTGATGATCTCGTTCACGATGCCCAGCTGGTAGTCCAGCATCCAGAACCAGAGCAGCGCGACGATCACGTTCGCCACGAGGAACGGCAGCAACAGGACGCCGCGGATGAAGGTGGACTTGGCCACGCGGTGCATGAGGAGCGCGAGTCCGATGGCGATGACGGTCTGGAAACCGATGTTCAGTGCAACGTATTGGACGGTGACGGCCATCGCGTTCCAGAACAGGTCGTCGCTGAAGATCGACGTGTAGTTCTTCAGGCCGATCCAGGTGGGATCACCCAGGATGCTGTACTCGGTGAAGCTGAGGTAGATGCCCCGGATGGTGGGGACGAGGAAGAAAAGAACAAAGCCGATCATCGCCGGGAAGATGAAGAGCAACGCGATCTTCAAGTCACCGATCCGGCGGATGCCGAACCTTTTTGGTTTGCCCGGTTGGGGAAGCGCGGCGGGCTCCGCTTGTTTGGCAAGGGTGGTCATCTTCGACCCTTTCCTGACTGTGATGTGGGTTACAACTGATGGAAATCTACACGAGTAGATATGAAGGGGTCAAGTGGTCTTGTGAACTTTTGTTCGATTATTTTGGATTTATTGCTTTTTATTGACTCGAGTAGATCCCAGTGATTCACTGGCCTGAGTCACTCGTCGAGCCTCTCCGGGCGCGGCGATGGCATTCTGAAGCCACCCACACGAATCGAAGGGCTAACAATGACGTTTTCAATGGGAGTAGTAGGCCTCGGCCAGTTCGGCGGCCAATTCGCCCACCTCTTCAAGCTCCACCCCGGGGTTTCAGCGGTCTACGCAGTGGACGAGCTCCCTGAACGGGCGTCCAAAGCTGTTGAACAGCTGGGGCTCGACGGCACTATGGCCAGTTTCGACGAGTTGCTGGCCTCCGACGTCGACGCCGTCGCCATCTTCACGCAACGCTGGACGCACGGGCCCTTGGTGATCAAGGCGCTGCGCGCCGGAAAGCACGTCTATTCGGCTGTTCCGATGGCAATCTCGGAGGAACAGATCGCCGGGATCATCGACGCCGTGCGTGAAACCAAGCTTGTCTATGCCATGGGAGAGACCAGCTTCTACAACCCCGCAACCGTCTATGCGCGCAAGCAGCACGCCGCCGGAAAGTTCGGCCGCATCTTCTACACCGAAGGCGACTACGTCCACGACATGGACCTGGGCTTCTACGAGGCCTACCAGTACAGCGGTGGCGAAAACTGGAAAGCAACCGCCAGCTACCCGCCCATGCTGTACCCGACGCACGCCATCGGAGGCGTGCTGGGCGCGATACCGGGCCACGCCGTGAGCGTCAGCTGCATCGGCGTCAAGGACGATCGCGGCGACGGCGTCTTCGACAAGGAAGTCAGCATGTTCGACAACGACTTCTCCAACGCCACTGCTCTGTTCGAAATGAACGACGGCGGCGCGATGCGCACCAACGAGATGCGCCGCGTCGGCTACCCCTCGCATATCCGCGAATCGCGCTTCCGCTTCTTCGGCACGGAGGCAAGCTTCGAACAGCTGGCCACCACCACGCTGTGGCAGGACAAGGAGGGGGTCTTGGACGTCTCGGACCAGGTGGAGACCAAGCCGAGCATGTCGGCCGATGACCCCTCGTTGGTGGACGTCGCCCCCGAACTTCGCGGTGCGTTCATCTCCGGCCTCGCTCCGGTGCACGACGCCGGACGGCTCCCCGTTGAATTCGAGGGAGCCCCCACCGGGCACGAAGGCAGCCACCAGTTCCTGGTGGACGACTTCGTCACGGCCGTGAACAAGGGAAGCCTTCCTCCGGTCAACGCGTGGGTGGCGGCGCGCTTCACGCTCCCCGGCGTCGTGGCGCACGAGTCCGCGCTCCGCGGCGGGGAACGGCTCCCCATCCGCGATTTCGGCGATGCTCCGGAGGCTTTGTAGCTAGCATGATCCAATGACTACTTCGGCAGTGCACACCCCGCGCGGACCGGTGACGCGCAAAGACGTGGCCCGGTACGCCGGGGTGAGCACCGCCGTCGTGAGCTATGTGGTGAACGGCGGCCCCAAGAAGGTGGCGCCGGCAACGGAAGCGAAGGTCCAAGAGGCCATCCGGATCCTGGGATACCGGCCGAATGCCGCGGCGCGTGCGCTCAAAATGGGATCCAACCAGACCATCGGCCTCGTGATTCCGGACTCCAGCAACCCCTTCTGGGCCCTGCTGGGACACGCTGTGGAAGTGGCTGCCGCCGAGCGCGGCTATGCCTTGCTGCTGACGAATTCCGACAACAAGCTGGACTCCGAACGCCGCCACATCCGCAACCTCGCTGACCGGCAGGTTGATGGCGTGGTCCTGGCCAGCGTCATGTTCGAACCTGATCTACTGGAGCTTTTCGGCACTGAAATCCGCTCGGTCCTGCTGAACCATGCCTCGATCGCCCCTGGTTTCAACAGCGTCGGAGTGGACCTTGAGGCCGGAGCCCGCTTGGCCGTGGAACATTTGATCGGCCACGGCCACACCAACATCGGACTCGCCATGGGCATCACGGCGGACAACGTGACGGACGGACGGGAAGAGGGGTGGCTGCGTGCTCTGCAAGCCGCCGGTCTGCCTCCTGGACCCCTTGCACGCGACGGTTTCGACCGCCCCGGGGGCTATGCTGCCGGACGGCGCCTCCTGGCCTCTGCCAACCGTCCGACGGCGATCTTCGCCAGCTCCGATATGCAGGCAATCGGGGTCCTGCGGGCAATCCGCGAGGCAGGTCTCTCCGTTCCGGAGGATATCGCCGTGGCGTCCTTCGACGGCTCGGTTGAGGCTGAATACACCTGGCCGGCCCTGACCACGGTGGAACAGCCGGTGTGGGAGATGGCAGAGGCCGCAGTATCCGCGCTGGTGGGCGAGAACCGCAACGAACCCCCGCAGCACAGGGTCTTCCCCACCCAGCTCCGCATCCGCCAATCGTGCGGGTGCCCGTAACGCCTTCCCCGCCCACGCGTTAGTGAGCGGCGATCCTGAGCTTTCCGACGCCGTCGGCGAGGATGCGCCGGGCATCCTCGCCGAGGTGCGAGTCCGTCACGAGTACGTCGGCTTCCTCCAGCTGGGCAATCGATGCAATGCCCACCGTTCCCCACTTGCTGTGGTCCGCCAAGACCACCACGTTGCGTGACGCGCTGATGAACGCCCGGTTGGTTTCGGCTTCCTGCAGGTTCGGCGTGGTGAATCCGGCGTCCGCATCCATGCCGTGGACGCCCAGGAACAACATGTCCAAATGCAGTTGCTTCAGCGCGGCCGTCGCGATGGGACCCACCAGAGCGTCCGACGGCGTGCGCTCGCCGCCCGTCACGATGACCGGGAAAGCCTCCCGCGAACCCGAGGCGTTGTGGAAGAGATCCGCAATCCTGATGGAGTTCGTCACCACCGTGATCCGCGGGCCTTCCAGGAGTACCTTGGCGAGCTCGTAGGTGGTGGTTCCGGCGCTCAAGCCCACGGCCATGCCTTCGTGGACCAGGGTGGCGGCCTCGACGGCGATCGCGTGCTTTTCGTCGACCAGTTGGGTGGATTTCAGCTCAAAGCCGGGCTCGTGGGTCCGGGCATCGCCCGGTATCTTGGCCCCGCCATGGATGCGCTCGACGAGCCCGGACTCCTCAAGCGACTCGATGTCGCGCCGAACAGTCATGGCTGAGACGCCCAGCAGTTGCGCGAGGTCCGAGACGCGGACAACGCGTTCACGCTGGACGGCGTCGACTATGGCGGTGTGGCGGGCTGCCTGAAGCATCGGAGCCTTTCTGGACGGACGGCGGGTGGCTAGGCCGGAGTGGCGACGACGGCGACGCCTCCGGCAGTCAGGTTTAGCGTACCTCCGGTGGGTGTCCCGCCCAGGAGCTCGACGCCGTCGAGCGGCACCTCCACGTCCCGCGCGCTGTGGTTGATGACGAAAGTCCAGTCCTTGGTGCCGTTGCTCCTGCGGACGATTTCCACGTCTTCCGGAGGCTGAACGCCCAGGACCGGTGCCACTCCGGCGTCCGAGCAGAGGAGCTGGACGAGTTCGGCCAGCCCCTCGCGGCCCAAGGTCGTGGCGACGTAGTAGGCGGCACCGCGCCCGGCGGATCCCGCCCGGCGGGTCACCGCGGGCGAGCCGTCGACGCCGGTGCGTGCGCCGCTTGTGTCCGTGCCGCCGTCGAACGTGGCAAGAACCTCCGCCGCGGTTGCCTTCCCCAGCTCGCTCCAGACCGTCCCCGAGCCGAAGCGGCTCAAGCCCACGGCATCGCCTGAGCGCAGGGGGAAGAATTCCTCCATGCTGACGCCCAGCAGTTCGGAGAATGCACCTGGGTAACCGCCGCCGTTGACCGGATCCATCCGGATGTGGTCGTTCTCGTCAACGATCCCGGAGAAATACGTGATCACGAGGGTTCCGCCGGCTTGGACATACTCGTGGAGCTTCGCGGCGGCCTCATCGGTGACGAGGTACAGCATGGGCGCGATCACCAGTTTGTAGCCGGAAAGGTCGTCGGTGCTTTGCCGGATGTCCGTGGTGATGCCGGCCCGGTAGAGCGCATCGTGCCAGCGCCGCGTTTCCGGGAGGTTCCGCGCGTCTTCGCTGGGATGCGAGTCCAGTTCGGTGCCCCAGCGGGCGTCGGTGTCATGGATGATGCAGGCTTCGGCCTGGACCGTTGAGCCGGCCACCTCCGAAATGCTCTCGAGCGCCCGGCCCAGCTCCACCACTTCGCGCCACACTTTGCTGTCGCGGCCGGCGTGGGGGACCAGTCCGGAGTGGTACTTTTCGGCCCCGGCGCGGGAAGCTCGCCATTGGAAGAACAACACGCCGTCGGTTCCGCGGGCCACGTGCTGCAGGGAATTGCGCAGCATTTCGCCCGGCACTTTGGCCACGTTGCGGGGTTGCCAGTTGACTGCCGAGGTGGAGTGTTCCATGAGGAGCCATGGTTTGCCCTGTGCCCAGCCGCGGGTGAGGTCCGCCGTCATGGCCAGGTCCTGGAAGTTCCGTTCGTCGGCGGCAATCAGATAGTGGTCGTTGGACACCACGTCCATGTGCCCGGACCAGCGCCAATAGTCCACAGGGGCGTTCAGGCCCATGTTGAAGCCCATGAAATTGGTGGTGACGGGGTGCTTCGAATGTGCCCTGATGATGTCTGCCTCCGCGTTGAAGCACTCAAGCAGTGCGTCGGAGGAGAACCGCGCGAAATCCAGTTGCTGCGTGGGGTTAACCCACGTTCCCGAACGCCGCGGCGGCAGGATCTCGGCCCAGTCGTAGTAATGCTGGGACCAGAAGGCCGTACCCCAGGCCTCATTGAGCGCGTCCAGGCTCCCGTACCTGGCCTGGAGCCATTCCTGGAAGCCACGCTCCGCGTGCGGGCCGAAGTCCGGTTGGTTGTGGCAACCGTACTCGTTGTGGACATGCCACATCACGACGGCGGGGTGACCCGCGTAGCGCTGGACGATCGCCGTCGTCAGGGCTGCTGCGGCCCGGCGATAGTCCGGCGAGCACGCCGCGAAGGCCTGCCGCGAACCGTAGCTTTGCCGGACGCCGTCGGCATCCACCGGGAGCGAATCGGGGTACTTGCGGCTGAACCACGGCGGGGGAGAAGCGCTCGCGTTCGCGAGATCCACGCTGATCCCGTTGGTGTGGAGCAGGTCCAGGATCCTGTCGAGCCAGGCGAACTCGTAGCGGCCTTCTTCGGGCTCCAGAAGGGCCCAACTGAAGATGCCGACACTGACCAGGTTCACTCCGGCTTCCTTCATGAGGGCGACGTCGTGTTTCCAGACCTCTTCGGGCCATTGTTCCGGGTTGTAGTCGCCGCCGAACGCGATCCGGCCGCCCAACTTGTCGACGATGTAATCCATTGCCATGCGTTTTATCCTTTGCTGGAACCGAGCGTGAGGCCGGCCACGAATTGGCGCTGCAGCACGAGGTAGATGATCAGGGTGGGTATCACGGTGATGGTGGCACCGGCCGCCAGGAGGTTGTAGTTGCTGAGGAACTCGCCCTGCAGGTTATTGATGGCCGTCGTGATGGGCAGCCGGTTTCCGCTTTGGATGAAGAGCAGCGGCCAGAAGAAATCGTTGTAGATGAAGATGACTTCCAGGGTTCCGAGCGCCGCGAGGGCGGGTCGGCACAGCGGCAGGATGATGTTCCAGTACTGCCGCCAGATCCCGGCCCCGTCCACCAGTGCGGCTTCCGTCAGGTCGGACGAGAGGGCCTTCATGTAGTTGGAAAGCACGAAGGTGCAAAAACCGATCTGGAACGCAGTGTCCACGGCGATCACCGAGATGTAGGTGTTGAGCAGGTTGCCGGAATCGCTGAAGGAGTACGGCAGCGTGACATGTTTGAACATCTCGAACAACGGAGCCGCCAGGACCTGCGGCGGCAGGAGGTTGCCGGCCGTGAACATGATCAGGAGCGTGACGTTGAACTTCCAGCTCACCCTGGAGACGGCGAATGCCATCATCGAGGCGAAGAACAAGGTCAGGAGCACCGAGGGGACGGTGATGATCACCGAGTTCAGGAGGTATTTCGAGAATCCGCCTTGGGTCCAGGCCGTGATGAAGTTGTCGAAATTGAAAGTGCCGCCAAGGCTGAAGTAGCCGTATTTGTCCGTGTCCGCCTTGGGACGCAAAGCCGTGAACAAGGACCAACCCAGCGGAATAAGCCACATGATGGCCATGACGGTCAGGAAGATGTGGGTCCCGTAGTGGCGTTTGCCGGAGTTCCTGGCGCCCGTGGCTGTTGTACGCGGGATGGGGTTGGCGAGGGTGCTCATGCCTTGCTCTCCTTGCCGAAGGTACGGATGAGGTAGAAGACGATGGGGATCAGCGAGATGACCAGGAGAATGACCGCGAGGGACGAGCCGACGCCGATCACCTGGCCTTCGCCGATCAGGTTCTGGATCACCAGGGCGCTGATCAATTCAAGGCCGTTGGTCCCTCGGTTGATGACGTACACAATGTCGAAGGCACGGAGCGACTCGATGATCGTGATCACCACGATCACGATGTTCACTGGGCGCATAGCCGGGAAGACGATGCGGAAGAACGTCTGCGCGGCGCTGGCGCCGTCAATCGATGCCGCTTCTCGCAGTGAGGGGTCCACGCCTTTGAGCCCGGCCAAGTACAGGATCATGACGTAGCCCGCGTGGCGCCACGTTGCCGCAACCATGGCCGCCCAGATATTCACGTTCGAATTTCCGAACCAGTCCACGGCTTGTGGTGTGCCCGCCGTGCCCAGGAGGTAGTTCAGCAGTCCGCTGTCCCGGTTGTAGAAAAGCTGCCAGATGATGCCGATGAGGGCCAGCGACAACATGACCGGTGTAAAGAAGATGCTCTGGTAGATCTTGCTGCCGCGGATCTTCTGGTCCAGGAGCACTGCCAGCAGCAGGCCGAGGGGTGTTGCGATCAGGGCCAGGAAGACGAGCCAGAGGACGTTGTGTTGAATAGCGGGCCAGAACGGGGGATAGTCCTGGACCACGTAGTGGTAGTTGTCCGTCCCTGCGGCCTTGATGTCCTTCAGGTCCAGGCCGTTCCAGCGGGTGAAGCTCAGCGCGATGGAGAAGAGCGTGGGCAGCCAGACAAGCAGGAGCTGGATCAGGGTAGGCACGCCCACCATGATGGCGAGGACGAATTTGTCGCGGCGCGTGAGGCGGCGGACCCTGCCTGCTTTGCCGGTCCGCCTGCCGGTGCCGGGCTGGCTCTTGCCGGCCGTGGTTCGCCCGGCAGCACCGGGTTCGCTGTCCGGTGCTGCCGGTTTCTCGGCGGTAGTACTCATGGGGATTCCTTCAGCTACTGGGCTGCGTAAAGGGTCTTGGCCTGCGCTTCAAGGTTCTTGACGTCCACGGTGCCGTCCTTGATGAAGGACTGCAGCGCGGGGATCATCACGTTGTTGGCCATGGCAGGGAGGGCGTCACGGTCCAGGAACTGGCTGATGTACTTGGCGTTGGAGATGGTGTCTGCACACTTCTTGTTCAGCGGGGTGAACTTTGACGTGTCGGCGCCCTTGACGGTGGCGATGTTGGAGCCATCCACGGCTGAATAGGCGTTCTGGCCTTCGGCGGATCCCATGAACGCCAGGAAGTCGTGAGCCGCCTTGTTGTCGCCGCCCTTCTTGGACAGGAGCAATCCGTCGATGGGGGCCTCGACGGCGTCGGTGCCTTCCACCGCGATTTCCGGGAACGGGAAGAAATCGATGTCCGCCAGCACGGCGGGATCCGTGAATTGCTGGGTCACGAACGAACCCAACAGGTACATGCCGGTCTTCTTGGCTTCGAGTGCCTTGGCCGCGTCCTGCCAGGTCTGGCCGAGGGCATTGGGGTCCTGGAACGGCAGGAGGGCCTTCCAGGTGTCGAAGACGTCGCTGACCTTCTTCTGGTCCCAGCTTTCCTTGTGGGCGGTCAGGTCCACGTGGAATTGGTAGCCGTTGAGGCGCATGTTGATGTAGTCGAAGGTGCCCATGGCCGGCCAGCCGTCCTTGTCCGCGAAGCCGATGGGGATGATGCCGTCGGACTTCATCTTGGTGGCCAGGGTCTTCAGCTCATCGAACGTCTTGGGGACTGCGTAGCCCTTCTCGGCCCAGAAGCTCTTCCGGTAGAAGAAGCCCCACGGGTAGTTGTAGTTGGGGACCAGGTACATCTTGCCGTCCGGGCCGGTGGAGGCCTTCTTCATGGCGTCGGAGAAGTTGCTGCCGATCGTTGCCCATACGTCGTCCACGGGAGCCAGGAGGCCCTTGCCCGCGTAGTACTGCATGCGGTAGCCGGCGAACCACGTGAAGGCATCGTCGGGGCTGCCCTGGAGGTAGGAGTTGATCTTGTTCTGGAAGTCGTTGTGCGGGACGACGTTGGTGGCCACCGTGATGCCGGACTTCTTGGTGAAGGCATCGGTGACGGCTTTGTAGGCGGCCTTGGGAACGTCGTCCGAGGAACCTGAACCGAAGGTCAGGCTGTTCGAGGAAGCTCCGGGAGCCGGTCCGGATCCGCCGGTGCAAGCAGCCAGCAGCGGAATGCCGGCGAGCCCAGCAGCGCCTATACCGAGCGTTTTCAGGATGGTGCGGCGTCCAGGGCCGGCGTTGTGGGCCGACTGGAACGGGTCAAGATTCGCTGCCATGTTCTCTCCCTTGAAAGCGTGGTGCTTGTGAGTTATCTCACGTAGAACTCGACTATAACCGCTCAAAAGAGAACATGAAAGAACTAAATATAACATTCTTGCGACGGCGGGTTTTAAGACAAGAACGGCGGTCCTCCCGGGAGAGAACCGCCGACCTTGCGTGGTGCCTTGGCGCTTTTGTTTGCTTGGAGCAGAGCCTACTTCTTCAGCGACTCGGCGATCTGGGCCATGATGGTGGGGTCGGACAGGGTGGTGGCGTCGCCCACTTCGCGGCCTTCTGCGACGTCCTTGAGGAGGCGGCGCATGATCTTGCCCGAGCGGGTCTTGGGCAGTTCGGGGACCACGAGGATGTGCTTGGGTTTGGCGATGGGGCCGATTTCCTTGCCCACGTGGTTGCGCAGCTCGAAGACGGTGGCGTCGCCGCTGTTGACGGCGTCCCCGCGCAGGATGACGAACGCGACCACGGCCTGGCCGGTGGTTTCGTCGGAAGCCCCGACGACGGCGGCCTCCGCCACCCACGGGTGGGACACGAGCGCGGATTCGATTTCGGTGGTGGAGAGCCGGTGCCCGGAGACGTTCATGACGTCATCCACCCGGCCCAGGAGCCACACGTCTCCGTCTTCGTCCTTCTTGGCCCCGTCCCCGGCGAAGTACATGCCCTCGAAGCGGGACCAGTAGGTGTCCTTGAACCGTTCCGGGTCCCCCCAGATGCCCCGCAGCATCGCGGGCCAGGGTTCGCGGACCACGAGGTAGCCGCCGTGCCCGTCCGGGACGGACTCGCCGGCTTCGTCCACGACGTCGATCGCGATGCCCGGCAGCGGGACCTGGGCCGAGCCCGGCTTGGTCGCGGTCACGCCCGGAAGCGGCGCGATCATCTGCGCGCCGGTTTCGGTCTGCCACCAGGTGTCCACGATCGGGGCGGGGTGTTCCTTCTTTTCCCCGTTCTTCCCGGCGTTGGAGCCGATGACGTCCCGGTACCACATCCAGGCCTCGGGGTTGATGGGCTCACCCACCGAGCCCAGGACCCGGATCGAGGACAGATCGTACTTGCCCGGGATGTCCCGGCCCCACTTCATGAACGTCCGGATCGCCGTGGGGGCGGTGTAGAGGATGGAGACTTTGTACTTCTCCACGATTTCCCACCAGCGGCCCTGGTGCGGGGAATCCGGGGTGCCCTCGTACATGACCTGGGTGGCGCCGTTCACGAGCGGGGCGTAGGCGACGTACGAGTGGCCGGTGACCCATCCGACGTCGGCGGTGCACCAGAACACATCCGTCTCGGGGTGCAGGTCGAAGACCGCCTTGTGCGTGTACGCGGTCTGGGTCAGGTACCCGCCGGTGGTGTGCAGGATGCCCTTGGGCTTGCCCGTGGTCCCGGAGGTGTACAGGATGAACAGCGGGTGTTCGGCGTCGTGCCCGACGGCGGTGTGCTCACCGGACGCGGCGCCGACGGTGTCCTCCCACCACTGGTCCCTGCCCTCGTGCCAGTCCACCGGCTGGCCGTTGCGCTTGACCACCACGACGTTCCGGACCGAATGGCCTTCCTTGGACAGGGCCTGGTCCACGGCCGGCTTGAGCGGGCTGGGCTTCCCGCGCCGGTACGTGCCGTCCGCGGTGACCACGAGCTTGGCCTCGGCATCATCGATCCTCGAACGCAGGGCATCCGCGGAGAAACCGCCGAACACTACCGAATGCACGGCCCCGATCCGGGCACAGGCCAACATCGTGATCACGGCCTCGGGAATCATAGGCAGGTACACGGCCACCCGGTCACCCTTGGCCACACCGAGCGACTCGAACGCGTTGGCGGCCTTCTTCACCTCTTCGGTCAGCTGCGCGTAGGTGTAGGAGCGGGTGTCGCCCGGTTCGCCCTCGAAATGGATGGCCACCCGGTCCCCGAGCCCGTTCTCCACGTGCCGGTCCAGGGCGTTGTACGCGGCATTGACCTTGCCGCCGACGAACCACTTCGCGAACGGCGGGTTGGACCAGTCCAGGGCCTCGGTGAAGTCCGTGTCCCAGTCCAGCAGTTCCCGGGCCTGCCTGGCCCAGAACGCGGGACGGTCCGCATTGGCTTCCGCATAGACTTCGGCGCCGACTACCGCGTTGGCCGCGAACTCAGCGGTGGGCGCGAACTTCCGGTTTTCATGGAGAAGGTTTTCGAGGGCGTCGCCGTTGCCTGCCCCGTCGGATCCGGGTGCAGCGGTGGTCGTCGATCCATTGGCGTCCTGGGACATGTGAACCTCATCATTCATCGATCTCTGCCGCGCGGTTGTCCTGTGTCGGGGCCGCCCCACGCGCCAATCGTGCACGGCGTTGGGCTGCGGCGCCTCACGGGATTCCGCAAAGAGCTTTTCCGGAACCCACCTTAGCGTTTTGAGCCGACAACAAGTGTCTGCGGTCACAATCCGGACCGTGAGCGGCCGGTGATTCGCGCCGAACGGTGCTGAAGGCTTTCGCTTGGCTCCCAAGGCGGGGAATATTACGGCGTGGCGTGCCTGCCTCCGCGCCGATGCCAACTAGTGGACTGTCAGATGCGTGGCATAGGCTGAAGAGGTCTCGAGACGCGAGAACTTGCCGCCCGGTCCGGCCCGGAAATTACTGGGTGCAGCCTTGGGCGGCGGCGTCCGGAACACCGCCGTACTAAGGAGATTTGCACATGAACCAGACGAGCCAAGGTCCGAAATACGGTGCGCTCGCGCCCGGGTCGGCCCCCGAAGCAGCAGCTGGATCCGGGGCGCCAGAGCCCGGCAGCGTGACCTCCCCGAAGTACCAGGCCGTGCTGGGTCCGTTCACTATCCGGGACCTGACCGTTTTCGGCTCCACCTTGGTGATGTTTGTGGGGTCCCTCCTGCCGATGTTTGGCGGGCGTTATAACTTGTGGAACCTCGACAACCTTTTCTTCCTGGCACTCGGGATCATTCTTCCCCTCGTCGTTACCGCCTTGTTCGTTGCCCGGCGCCTGCAGCCGGGGAACATCGTGAGGATCGGTTCCCTTTCGACTGACCAGTTCGCTTCCGTCGTGGCGTCGTTCGCCCTGACCCTGTTCTTCCTGTCCGCAGCAGGCGCGTTTACCGTCTTCGTGCTCGTCGGACTTATCGGCTCTCTAGGTCTTCTGGCCGCGACGGTCCTGGCTCCCCACTTGCCGTTCCTCCGCGACGATTTCCAGGACCGTGCAGAACAGCCAGCTCACGTTGTGGCCCGGGAATCGACCGTTCCAACCCGCAAGCCTGCGGTGCCGAAGCCGGCCAAGCCCAAGCCGGAGCCTGCCAGCACGGCACCGGCCAGCTTGGCAGCAGAGGAGATCCCCGCCGCTGCCGCGCCGGCACCCGCTGAACCCGCCGCTGCCGCGCCTGTCGCTGCCCCGGAAACGGCCGCTGCGGCCACCAACGAACCTGTCCCTGAACCCGCAGCCACCGAAGCCGCAGCCGTCGCGCCTGCCGGGCCGGCCGCCGTCGTACCCGCCGAGGCTGCAGTTGCCGACCGCGGGCGGGAGGTGCACGCGCCGACGCCCGAGGAGCCCAAGCACCTGCCTACTGCCACCATGGCTACGCCCATTGTCGGCGGTCCGGACTCCGGCGCAGGACCGGCCACCCAGCACATCGGCACGGTCGATCAGCCCCGGGTTCACGAGCCAATCGGCGCCACCGTCGATCCAGCCACGCGAACGGACGAATCCGGCCACGCCTCCGGGTACGAGGCATTCTGGTTCGCCGTGGCCCATCCCCGCGTCGTTGTCGACGAGCACACAGGGGCTCCCGCCTTCACCATCGAACCGGGCGCGTGGGTCCTGGCCCTCGAAGACCGCGGCGCGGAATTCCTCGTGCAGGATACTGACGGCAGTGTGGGCGTCCTGCGCGATCTCAGCCACATCGAACGCGGCTAGCCCGGCCCGCCGTGGACACCGTCGTCGAAACCCCGCTGGCTTTGAAGCGGCGTGCGCGCAAAATCAACAAGGCGCTTGCTGAGCTCTATCCCTACGCCCACGCTGAGCTTGATTTCCGGAACCCGTTCGAGTTGGTCGTGGCCACGGTGCTGTCAGCCCAGACCACCGATGTGCTGGTCAACCAGGTCACCAAGATCCTGTTCGCACGCTATCCGGATGCCCGGAGCATGGCCGAGGCCGAGCTTGCCGAGCTGGAGGCGATCCTGCAGCCCACCGGCTTCTTCCGTGCCAAGGCAAAGAACGTCCTGGCGCTCAGCACGCGTTTGGTGGACGAGTTCGACGGCGAGGTTCCCGGCCGGCTGGAAGACCTGGTGACACTGCCCGGCGTCGGGCGCAAAACGGCGAATGTGGTACTTGGCAACGCGTTCGGTGTCCCGGGAATCACCGTGGACACGCATTTTGGCAGGCTCGCGCGCAGGTTTGGCTGGACGACGTCCGAGGACCCGGTGAAGATCGAGTTCGATGTCGCCGAGCTGTTCGAGCCCAAGGACTGGACCATGCTGTCCCACCGCGTTGTTTTCCACGGCCGCAGGGTTTGCCACGCGCGCAGGCCGGCGTGCGGAGCGTGTGCAGTGGCCAACTGGTGCCCGAGTTACGGTGAAGGCGAAAAGGATCCCGTCAAAGCAGCCAAGTTGCTCAAATACGAACTGGCGCCCGGCAACGAAGCGCTTCTCGCACAGTTGCTTGCCGAGACCCACCGCGCGGCGGAGATTCGCATGGAATCGCAAAGGAGGCCGGCATGACGGCGCTCGAGGATCTCGTCAGCCTCATCACCAGGATCGATTCGGGCCTCCATCCCGGCCCTGATCCACGGATTGCCGCTGCAACCGTCGATCCGGACAAGGCACGGAAAGCGGCCGTGCTCATGCTCTTCGGCGTCTTGGACGACGTCCCCGCCCAATCCGGGAAACCAGTGGCCCCCGCGGACTTGGACGTCTTGCTGCTGGAGCGCGCCCACACCCTGGACGACCATCCCGGGCAGGTGGCGTTCCCAGGCGGCAGCATCGATCCCGGGGATGAGTCAGCCGTCGCGGCAGCCCTCCGGGAAGCGGTGGAGGAGACAGGCCTGGACAGCGGTGGCGTCCAGGTGCTGGGTGTCATGCCGGAACTCGGCCTGATCCGCAGCAATTTTGTGGTCACGCCGGTCTTGGCGTGGTGGGCGTCGCCGTCGCCCGTGAGGGTGGTGGACTACGCCGAATCCGCCCAGGTGTTTCGCGTACCGGTGCGTGATCTCCTGGATCCCGACAATCGATACACCGGGACGCTCACGAGGCTCGGCCGGACTTTCTCGAGCCCGGTCTTCCAAGTCAACGGGCTCGTGGTCTGGGGTTTCACCGGGATGGTGCTCAGCGGTTTGTTCGACGCTTTGGGCTGGACGGTTCCGTGGGACACGGAGCGCGTGCTTGAGATCGAGATCTAGCCTCTAGCAATGTGCCTTGCGCAGGCAGACCGCTCGCCCGCCACTGGCTCCGGCTATGCCGCGCGCCGGACGGTTTTTGAGCGATCCACGACGATGCCCGTGGCGGCATTTTCGCGCACGGCGTTGATGCCGTCCACTACGGCTTTCAGGTGTTTGAACCGTGGCGATTCCGCCACCAAGGTTCCATCGGCGGCCGTCAACCGAAACCGGTAGCCGTCTTCGCCGTCTTTGAGAATTTCGAATCGTCCAGCCATTTTGCTGTTCCCCCTTGGATACTGCCCGCACAGTGACTTGCGCAGTGAGTGCGTCTTTGCACTGTGGCGCCCCTCACGTCGAACGCCACAAGACGAGACTATCGAGAAGGAAGGGGCGTGCTGAAGTTACTTTGGGGTACATTACTTGCCCGGGTCATGCCGGGTTCGTTTCCGCCATATGACTCGCTTTCGGGGCCGCCGGCGGTTATGGTTCCGGGCTTCAAAAGATCAGTGCGCGCCGTGGTGCCGGCACCGGATATTCGGCGATTGCCATCCGGAACTCTTCCTCCGCGCTGAGTCGCCGCCGGACCTCCATCGATTCCAGCCTCTGGGCATCTTCCGCGTCGACGCCGGGGTTTTTCGCCAGTTCCCTGATCCATTCGCCGGCCACGACAGCGTCATGTTGCTCACCCAACAACCGCTGCAGGGCGATCGCCGGTTGGATCACGCCCGAAGCGTGATGGCTGAAGGCGTCCGCAACTGCCTCCACTGAGTAACGGAGGCACTTGACGTCTTTGCGCGCCTGGTGGAGTGCGGCGTTACGGACCTCCGGGTCGTTGCTGCCTGCCTGCTCCGCGAGGCTGTGCTGCAACCGCTCCCACCGGCCTTGGAGGCGCTCCGCGAGGTCCGCCGTCGGGTGCTTGTATTCCCTTGCGGTGGGCACTTCCAACAGGGCTGCCCTTGCGGCCCGCACCGTGCGTTTGCTGCGCTTGTGCCCACCCAGGGCAGCGGCCAGCCGGGCGCTGGACGCTTCCAGTTCCTCCACGGCCTGGCGCACGGTCCCGGGGTTTTTCCACGAGTCCTTGGTGTCCAGGGACAGCCGTATCCTTTGCGCCAGGACATAAGCGTCCCTGGACTCGCCGAGCGAAGTTGCGAGCCAACTGACTTCCTCGCGGGCGGTCCGGGGGAGTTTGGGAATCATGCCGCGATAACAGCTAAGCACTGAACGGAGCCGGCGAAGGGCGAGCCTGGCGTTGTGTACGGCTTCCGGATCGGCCGCTGCAACCAGCGGCAATTGTCCTTCCAGAGCGGTCAGTTGGAAGGCGATGTATGCAGCCAGCGGTGCGTGGCCTTTGTGTCCCACGGGGCAATCGTCCTCTGCTGTCGGGCGCGGGGCAATAGCGCCGATTACTTCGCTTTGTCGTAGGAATCGACGACGGCGACGCTCACCGGAAATTCCACCGGAACCCGCCCGAACAGCAGTTCCTTCGCTGCGGCTGCGGCCTCTTCGATGGCCTTGATGCACGCTTCCACCGACTCTGCAGGCGCGTGGACCATGACTTCGTCGTGCAGGAAGAACACGAGTTCCCCGGCAGGCAGGCCGTCGGCACGCGCGGTGCGCAACCGCCGTCGAAGTTCGGCAAGCCAGCACGACGCCCAGTCCGCCGCGGAACCCTGCACCACGAAGTTCCGCGTGAAACGGCCCCGCGAGCGGGCGATGCTGTCCGCACGCCGCTGCTCTTCCGCCGTCGTGGATTGTTGGCTGCGGATCCAGCGTTCCGACGGCGGCGGGCTGCTGCGCCCCAACCTTGAGGTCACGGTGCGGCCGCCTTCGCCGTCGCGGGCTGCCTGTTCCACGAAGCCGACTGCCCGGGGATAGGTCCGGGTCAACTGTGGCATGAGGCGCCCGGATTCGCCCGTGGTGGCACCGTAAATTGCGCCCAGCAGGGCGATCTTGGCCTTCGAACGGTCGCCGCCGAAACCCTGCGCGGCGATACCGGCGTACAAGTCCTTGTCCCGGGCAGCCTCGGCCATCTTCGAGTCCTGCGCGAGCGCCACCAGAACCCGGGGTTCGAGCTGGGAGGCGTCCGCGACGATCAATTTGTGCCCCGGGTCGGCATGCACCGCGCCCCGGATCTGGCGGGGGATCTGCAACGCCCCGCCTCCCCTGGACGCCCAACGACCGGAAACCACGCCTCCCACCACGTACTCGGGGCGGAACCGCCCGTCGCTCACCCACGCGTCCAGCCACGACCAGCCGTTGGCAGCGAACAAACGGGAGAGCTTCTTGTACTCCAGCAGTGGCTCGATGGCAGGATGCTTTGATTCCTTGAGTTCCCACTGGCGGGTGGTTTTTACTTCGATCCCGTTCCGATGGAGTGCACGCATGAGGTCCTGGGGTGAATCCGGATTCAGCTTCGGAGAGTGGAGAATCCCGCGAAGCTCGTTGCAGAGAGCTTCGAGCCTGGCCGGCCGATGGCCGGCGGGTGGGCGGGGACCCAAGTGGCCTTCCAGGATTTCTTCGTGCAGCGCCTCCTGCCACGGCACACCTGTGAACTGCATTTCGGCGGCGATCATGGCACCGGCGGATTCCGCAGCCAGCAGCAGTTTCAGTCGGTGCTGCCGGCCTTCTTCCTTGGAAGCCTGGCCGAGCGCATGTTGCTGGGCCGCGAATTCGGCCCGGATCTCGTCCAGGGTTGGCTGGGTGCTGCGCGGGACCAAGTCCTCGAACAGGGCGTCCTGCTCGGCGGGCGGCGGGGGAGGCTGGAGGACCCGCGGCGGACCCGGCACGTCGTCGTCTTGCGTGAGCTTCTCCGCGCTGCGGGCATAGTCCGTGTGGGCCGTGAACTCAGAATGCACCAGAATGGCGCGGCAGAGTGTGAGGTCGTGGCAACGCTCCAGTTCCACCCCGGCCTGGAGCATCGCCGGGTACCAATCCTGCGTCCGGTTCCAGACCCAGCGCGGACGGCTCTTCTCCAACCCGCTGACGACGACGGCGAGATCCGCCTTTCGGACCGCGCGCGGCTCCGCCACGGCTACTCCGGCAGCGTTGATTTCCTGAATGGCTGCGCCGTCTGGATGGGCGGCGAGCAGCAGGTACATGCTGACAATTCTGCCCTGTGATTCCGTGGAACCTTGCACTTTGCGGACAGTTGCCGTCCGCAAGCTTGTGGCCTGGTGCAGTGTTTGGGGGCGATGCTGTCCGGGGTGCAGCGTCCGGGGCGATGCAGTCCGCGGGCGCCGGGTCCGGGGCGATGCAGTCCGCACGCGGACCCGTCCCCCACAGGGGTCGTTGTGGCTGCTTTGTCCACATACGCCGATACGGGCCTTCAATGCCCGCGGTGAAACGGAAAGAGTGGCTTCATGAGCGGGCAACATCTTGAGCGGAACCACAGACCCGGCGGAAGCCGGGCTGCCGCTGACGGCGCGCGCGGTTCGACGGTACTTCAACGTGGCCACCCCCTTCCCGGAAGATCCGGTCCACGGTCCGGGACGAAGCCAGATCGGGACTCCGGGGAGCCGTGGCTTCCCGCCAGTTCCGGCGATGTCCTTCTGGTGACGGGGAACGTCCGGCTACAAGCCGAAACCGAAAGGATCGCGGCCGCTGTCGGTGCCAGTCTCCGGACAACGATGGATCTATCGGCAGCCTTCCCCATGTGGGATACGGCGAGGATGGTGCTTCTTGGCAGCGATATCCGCGACCTTCCGCCCCGTCGTCGTGCACCTTCCGTCTTGCTGGGCCTCAACGGTGAAGGGGACTCGTTGTGGCATTTGGGAGCGGCCCTGGGGGCCGAACGTGTGGCCGTGTTGCCGGAAGCCGCAGCCTGGCTGGCGGAGCACCTCGGTAGCTCGGATGATCCAGACCCCGGAGGGCTGGTGCTCGGCGTGACAGGAGGATGCGGCGGTGCGGGTGCGTCCACGGCTGCGGTCTGGCTGGTGCAGGAAGCGGCCGTCCACGGAATCCGGACGCTGCTGGTTGATGGCGATTCGCGCGGAGGAGGCCTTGAGCTTTGCCTGGCAGCTGAAGATGCGCCAGGACTGCGCTGGCCCGATCTCGCCGATGCCAGCGGCAGCATCGGTACCGGGCAGCTAAGCGACTCATTGCCGATCGCCGGAGGATTCTCCTTCCTGTCCTGGCCGGGCAGCCGCGACCGCCCTCTGGACGTGGAGCCCGGGGCCGTCGCGGCCGTCCTTGATGCGGCGAGGCGGGGATATGAGCTGATCATTGTCGACATCGGCCGCGGAACGGAATCGCTTGGCAGCTTTGCCTGGGACTGCGACAGGATTCTTCTCCTGGCACCGGCCCAACTCCGCGCAGCCGTCGCCGCGGCCAGGCTTCTCCAGGAGCTGCCGCCGGTGGACACAGCCTTGGTGGTCCGTGGAAATGCCGGTGCTGCCCTGGACGGACCGCTCATAGCCGAGTCACTGGGACTGCCCCTTCATGGCTTGCTCCCCGAGCTCCGCGGCACCGCCGCGGCCGCTGAGCTCGGACGCCTTCTGGAATTCGGCAAGCGCAAGGCCGTGCGTCGCTTTGCGGAATCCGTACTTCAACTACTCGACGACGGCGCAGTATGAGTGCCCCTGGGTTTCCAAACGGCGAGCGCCGTCGCAACACGCGTCTCCTCGACGCCGCACTCCTTGAAAGCGTCCGGGAAACCGTCATGGCCGACGCCGGTCCAGTGACTCCGTCACGCGTGGCAGCGGCCGTCCATGCCACGGGCAGGCTACTCGGGACCGCGGGGGCGCTCGCCGCCGTCGAATCCATCAGCGCCGAACTGAGCGGACTTGGACCTCTCCAACAGCTCGCCCGCGATGCCTCAGTGACGGACATCTTCGTGAATGGCCCGGACTCGGTGTGGTTCGACCGCGGCAAGGGGCTGGAGCGGGCGCAGGTGCACTTCGACGGCGAACCTCAAATCCGTGCCTTGGCCTCCCGGCTCGTGGCGGCCGGTGGACGCCGTTTGGACGACAGCTCGCCGTGCGTCGATGTCCGCCTGGACGGCGGATACCGGGTGCACGCAGTGTTGCCTCCGATTTCCACTGCCGGAACTTTGTTGTCCGTTCGGATTCGGCGCGAGGAGGTTTTCTCGATCGACGAGTTGCGTGCGGGAGGCATGTTCGGGGCACCGGTCCAGCAGGTGCTGCAGGCAATGGTTGATCGCAGGCTGAGCTTCCTGATCAGTGGTGCCACCGGTTCCGGAAAGACCACATTGCTGTCCACGATGCTCGGCTTGAGCAGCCCACATGATCGGCTCGTCCTGATTGAGGACGCCTCGGAGCTGAACCCGGTGCACCCGCACGTGGTTTCCCTTGAGTCCAGGCACGGGAACCTTGAAGGCGGTGGCGCTCTCGATCTTGGCGAACTCGTTCGGCAAGCACTGCGGATGCGGCCGGACCGGTTGATCGTGGGTGAGTGCCGGGGCGCAGAAGTCCGTGAGCTGTTGACGGCACTCAATACCGGCCACACGGGTGGCGGTGGCACAATCCACGCAAACACCGCCTCCGCGGTCCCGGCCAGGCTCGTGGCGTTGGGTGCGCTCGCAGGCTTGAGCCGGGAAGCCGTTCAACTGCAGCTTTCAACGGCATTGGACGCAGTGGTCCACGTCGAGCGGACGCCGGCCGGCAGAAGAGTTTCCTGCATTGGATTGTTGGCGGTGGGCGCGTCCGCCCCATCGATCGTCCCTGCTGTGGAAATGCGGGCGGGTGTTGCTGTCCCTGGTCCCGCTTGGGGGGACCTCGCAGATCGCCTTGAACTGGACCCTGGGCTCCTGCCCGGGCCCCTGCCCGGCTCGCAACGACCGATCTCGCGTTCGGATCACCTTGGAGCTGTCGCGTGAGCGGATTCCTCATTCTCGTCCTGGCGGCCGCTGCATGGGTTTTCTTCCAACCGTCCCGGCGACTTGGCAAACGGGTAGTGCGTGCCCTGCCTCGTGCTCCCTCGCATGGGGCTGGGGCTGGGGCAGGGCCTGGGCCTGGGGCCGTGGCAGGGCCTGGGCCCGGGGCCGGGGCAGGCGCTGGGGCGCGCGTGCCGGTGCGGCGCTCCCGCGCGGACGCATTGCCGCTCACGGTACTCGTACAGCAGTTGGCCGCCCTCCTCCGGGGCGGCCGTTCGACGTCGCGCCTCTGGGAGGAACTCTGGATTGTGCATGGACCCAGGGATCACCGCATTCGTTCGGTCGACTCGGAGGACCGCAAAGTGCGAGCTAAGGCCCTGGCATTACCCAAGGTGTCGGATGGGTCTCTTCAGGTTCTCGCAGCGGCGCGGGCGGCATCGATGAACGGGGCCTCGGTCGCCGAAGCCATCAGATCGTCGGCAGCGAAGAATCTTAGGGGGAGGAGTCCGCTGGAACATCGAATCTGGGGAGAACTTGCCGCCTGCTTGGACGTCGCGGAGGCGACTGGTTGTCCATTAGCCGACGTGCTGACCAGATTCGCCGCCCAGCTTGAGGCCGAGGACGACGCCGGCGATGCCCGGCAGACTGCCTTGGCCGGCCCGAAAGCCACTGTGCGCCTTCTGACATGGCTGCCGGTGTTCGGCTTGGGGCTGGGCATGATGCTTGGGGTGGATCCGTTGGGGGTCCTGTTGGCCAACGGCTTGGGATTGGCGGCGCTCGCGGCCGGGGGTGTCCTGACTGTCACCGGCAGAATCTGGTCATCCCGGTTGGTGCACGTCGCGGCGGGCGTTGACTGATGGGCTCGGCATTCGCAGCCATCGCAGTGTCCCTCGTGCTGGTCTTTGCGGCAATTCTCGGGCTGGCCTATCAAGGACGAACCCGGCGGCGCTCAATCCTCCGGACACTTCGCGGCCCACTCGGAAGAAACGGCCCGATGAACAACACCAGCCGGGGCGAGGCGGCGTGCACTCTCCGGAATCCCGATGGGCAGGGAGGCTTGCGCAATGTGCCCATGATCCTTGAGTTGGTGGCCGCCATGCTCGACTCCGGGGCGGGCCTCGGACGGTCCCTTGAGTTGATCGCCGGATGCGCGTCCCCGCAGCTTAGCCGCTCCCTGAAGACGGTGGTTGCTGCCCTCGATATCGGAACGGACTGGGAGACGGCATGGCGGAGTGCGGGCCAGCAGTGCGCTGAAGCGCGCAAGCTCAAGGATGCGCTCGCATTCGCCGCCCTGACCGGCGCACCATCCTCGGCGATCCTCTATGCCCAGGCAGCTCGACTGCGGCGTGAAAAGTTCAGGGTGGCGGAAAAGCGCGCTGCCGCGCTCGGAGTGAAACTCGTGATTCCACTGGGCCTGTGTTCGTTGCCTGCCTTCATCTGTCTTGGTGTGGTCCCGGTGCTGTTGGCCATGCTTCCGCCCAGGGGATAGCTGGCGGCGGCCCCGCCCGGGGGGATTGCTGGCGGCCCCGCCCGGGGGATTGCTGGCGGCCCCGCCAGGGGCGGCGCCCGAGTCCCTCGCAAGCCAGTTTCCCTCCACAGGAACGTTCAGAAGCGAGTTTTCCACTTAGGAGATTTGGGGCCTTTCGAAGCCCATATGCCAACGGAAGAGTCGAAGTAGAGCCGGCGGCCAAGCCGGCCCCGCAGAAAGGAACCGAAATGAACGCAACCGTCGATACCGCCCAGGCGCCGCAGGACGTCCATGCCCCCCGGGCTGCCCTGGCACTCGCCCAGGCATCTCCTCCTCGGCCGGAGGCCGAGGTCCTCGAATTGTTCCCGGGCGCACAGGGAAGCAGGCCCGTTCGGCTGCCAACCCACCCACATTCCACCGCCGAAGCAGGCCGTGCGCGGCCGAGCGACGGTTCTGCCGTTCCGAGACGGTCGAAGGTGCGGCTCATGGGTTCCGAGCTTGGGATGGCGACGGCCGAATATGCCATCGCAACCCTTGCCGCCGTGGGCTTCGCCGGACTCTTGGTGGTCATCCTTCGCAGCGAGGAAGTACGTGGCTTCCTCCTCAACCTCATTCGTAGCGCGCTCTCCCTGCCATGACACCGCGGTGGGGTTCAAAGCGCCGTGCCGGGAATTCGATCCGTCAGTTGGCATTGGTTTGGGGGCTCGCCGTAAAGCTAGCCCGGGCGGCTGGCGTTATGCGGCAGCGGACTCCTTCGATCAGACGGCCTCCTTCGACGGAGAAGCTAGATGGCACGCGCAAGCACCGTAGGCGAGATGCTTTCCTTGCGAGGGGCCGTGGCGCCGTCACCGCTGAATTCGCCGTGGCACTACCCTCTGTCCTGCTTCTTTTGGCCCTGCTTCTCGCGGGATCGGCCGCGGGGATTACACAGCTTCGCTTGGAAGAGGCGGCCAGGGCAGGTGCCAGGGCCCTCGCCCGGGGAGACGGCCATTCAACCGTCGACGGAATCGTTCGGATGCTGGCAGGCGATGCTGCCTCGGCTGTCGTTGCCGAAGACGGCGAATGGATCAAGGTCACAGTCTCCGCCCGGGTCGTCGGCCCGTTGGGCTCCCTTATCCCGTGGAGGCTTTCGGCGACGGCATCGGCGAGGGGAGAGGCCCCGCAGTCGTCGGCGGCCACCGTTCCGTTCCTCGCTGCCCGGGACGGAGTTGTGGATTTCAGGGGTGCTGTGACGATGGCAGGGCTCCAAACCGCTGTGGAAGAGGTCGCGGCGTGAGGGCAGGTAGCGCCCGCGCCGGCGACGGGGGTCCGGTTGCTGAAAACGGTTCGGGAACCATCCGCGCCAGCGGTGACGCTCGGGTTGCTGAAAACGGTTCTGGAACCATCCGCGCCGGCGATAGTTGCGGCGAGACTGCGCGCGGCGTGAGGGCAGGTAGCGCCCGCGCCGGCGAAGGGGGTCCGGTTGCTGAAAACGGTTCGGGTACCATCCTGGCTGTTGCTCTGGGCCTCGTTGTCATGGCCTGCTTGGCGGCGGCGCTGACCCTGGCCCAAGCCATGGCGATGGCCCACCGCGCAGCGTCTGCCGCCGATCTCGCGGCGCTCGCAGGAGCCGACGCGGCCCGCGGCCTGACAACCGGAGATCCTTGTTTGCTCGCCAGCGAAACGGCCGCGCAGCATGGAGCTTCGTTGACGGCGTGCACGGTGGGCGTAGGCGGGATCGTGGAAGTCCGCACTGAGCTAGACCGCGGCGCAGTCTTCGGGACCGCGACCGGCAGAGCCCGGGCCGGTCCGCCGCCCTAGAACCGCCGCCCTAAATCGTGCGCCTAGGACGCGTCGCGCAGCAGCACGTCGATCAGGGTGACCGCTGCGTCCTTGTCCAGCGGATTGTTCTTGTTGCCGCATTTGGGGGACTGGACGCAGGAAGGGCAGCCGGTGTCACACTCGCAGGCTTTGATGGCGTCCCTTGTGGCGGTCAACCACACTTTGGCTTTTTCGAAGCCGCGCTCGGCAAATCCGGCACCGCCTGGATGGCCGTCGTACACAAAGATCGTGGGAACTCCGGTGTCGGCGTGGAGCGCTGTTGAGACTCCACCGATATCCCAACGATCACTTGAAGCGACCAGCGGCAGAAGCCCGATGGCGGCATGCTCGGCGGCGTGAAGGGCACCCGGGAACTGGGCCTCGACAAGGCCTGCGCTAGTCAGCGAACGGTTGTGGACCACAAACCATACCGCCTTGGTGAAAAGATCCCTGGCCCCGAGTTCCAGCGGTTCTTCCCCCAAAACCTCGTTGGAAATCAGTGCCTTACGTTGGAAGGAGACTACCTGTGTTGTTACTTTCACTTCGCCGAAGTGAACCGCAATGTCCCCCCATTCCATGGTCCGGAGAGTCTGCAGGACCTCGATCTGCGTCACGTCCCGTGCCGTGGTGTAGTAGTCCGGGTTGGTTCGACGAACCACCACGCAATGGTCCTCTTCGTTCAGTTCCTCGACCAAGTAACTGTCGCCTTGGTGCACATAGATCGCACCCGTATGCGCCTGGTAGTGCGTCTGTGGCGAGTCCATGGTGCCTAACAGGGAGCCAGTCTCGGAGTCCACGATGCTTACGGGGCCGCCGCCATCTGCGCGAAGGTTTACCATGGCCGCGGCGCTCTCTGGATGGGTCCAGAACCAGCCTGCGGCCCGTTTCCGCAGGTACCCCTGTTGCACCAACTGATTCAGCAGGGATTCGGACGTCGGCCCGAACAGCTCAAGTTCAGCCACACCGATCGGGAGCTCGGCCGCTGCCGCGCACAGATGGGGGCCGAGCACGTAGGGGTTTCCGGGATCGAAGACGGTGGCCTCGACCGACACGTCAAAGATCGCCTCCGGATGGTTGACGAGGTATGTGTCCAAAGGATCGTCGCTGGCCACGAACGCGGCAATAGCGTTTTGGCCTGCCCGGCCGGCCCGTCCGATCTGTTGGAACAGGGAAGCCCTCGTCCCGGGCCAGCCGGCTACCAGCACGGCGTCCAGCCCGGAAATGTCGATACCCAATTCCAATGCCGACGTGCTGGACACCCCAAGCAGCTCACCGGAACGCAAAGCCCTTTCCAAAGCCCGTCTCTCCTCGGGGAGATAGCCGGAACGGTACGCAGCAACCCGCTGGGGCAGGCTGGGATCCACTTCGTCGAGGAGGCGCTTGGTGATAGACGAAATTGTTTCCGCGCCGCGCCTGGACTTGATGAAGGCGATGGTCCGCACACGGGAGGACACGAGGTTGGCCAGCAGGTCCGCGGTCTCGGCGACGGCGGTCCTGCGGGATTTTGCCCCGTTTTCGCCCTTCAGCTCGGTCAGGGCAGGTTCCCAGAATGCCACCGTCGTGGAGCCATGAGGTGAACAGTCCTCGGAAATTTCGCGGACGGGGGTGCCGATGAGCCGGGCGAAGGATGTGCCCGGGTCCGACGCAGTCGCCGACGCCGCAATGAACACCGGTTCAGGAAAGGAGGTGCCGGCACCGTAATACGCGCAGATTCGCCGGAGCCTCCGCATGAGGTTGGCGACGTGGGACCCGAACACCCCGCGGTAGCTATGGGCCTCGTCCACGATGACATACCGCAGCCTGCGGAAGAAGCGGGCCCACCACGTGTGGTTGGGCAGGATCCCGAAGTGCAACATGTCGGGGTTTGCGAGGATGAAGTTGGCATGATCACGGATCCAGCGGCGCTGGGACTGCTCGGTGTCGCCGTCGTACGTTTCCGCCCGGACCGTGGGGAGCTTGAGCGCGCGGATCGCTGCCAACTGGTCGGCTGCAAGTGCCTTGGTGGGGGAGAGATACAGGGTGACGGCACCGTCGTCGTGGATCTTGCCCGGCTCGGACAGCACCCGCAACTCTGAACGATGGATGGCGTCGAGGGCCGGCAGTTGGTAGGCGAGCGACTTCCCGGAGGCGGTCCCGGTGGCAATGACGACGTTTTGGCCGGAGTGGGCGAGCTCGGCTGCTTCGATCTGATGCCGGTACGGTTCGTGGATGCCCAAAGCCCCGTAAGCGGCAACCACATCGGGATGGGCCCAGCCCGGCCACGCCTCGTGGACCGCCTGGCGAGCTGGAATGGTGCGGACATGTCGCAACTGCTCCGGGTCCGGGCTCCTGCCCAGAAGGGAGATCATCGATTCAGTTGCGTTCACGTGAACATTCTGTCATTGCGCCGGAAACCGACCGGCGCCGAACCTCGGCTACGCCACAGACAGGTCAGTCTCGTCGACCGATTTGGTGGACATCATGAGCACCTGGCACACGTGCTTCCAGCCAAGGTGGGAGTAGAGATGCTGTCCGTCCAAGGAAGCGAGGAGCAGGCCGCTTTCAACATCGTATTGAAATGCCTGCGCGGCGAGGGCTTTCATGATGAAACTGCCCAGTCCCCGGCGCTGGTAGTTGGGCTCGGTGACGATTTTGTCGAACACCGCTGTCTGCTTGACTACGTATACCTGTCCGCTGGCCGCCACCTCTTCGCCGGCATGGACCACGGCGTAGTGGACGCCCTTGCTTTCGGAAGTGGTGAGCTTGAGGTCGTCATCCGAGAGCCACGGATCCTCGGCATCTTGCGTCCCCATGTCCACGATCATCATGGTCTGGGAATCGGAGGTGACGTTCAAGCCGTTCTCGCGAGCCAATTGGGTGTAGCGTCCTGCGTCGTTCGTGAGGATCGTCAAAATGCGAGTGTCCGCCTGGGCGGTCTTGGCGGCCAGTTCGGCGAACTCGTCATCCGAGGGGTCGTAGGCAAAGTATTCCCAGTCGCCGGTTTTGTCTGCACGCAGGGCTGCCGGGAACCGGCCTTCCTTTCGCGTTTCGTAACTCCGGGACCCGGCCCAGCCAGCCACCCAGACGTCGAGCAGCTCAGCGATGTCTTCAACCAAGGCTTCGTGACTCATGTAGAGAGACTATGCCAGCGGTCTGGGAATCAACAGGGGCCGTCAGTAACAGCTCCATTAACACTTAGAGCAGCCCGAACGGCGGCCCGACTCATGGGTTTGGGGCCAGCAAGTACCCTTAAATACGTGGCTTTAAACAGAATTGTGCTCTTCTATGGCTTTACTCCGATCGCTGACCCGGACGCCGTGCGGCTCTGGCAGCGCGCCCTGTGCGAGAAGCTCGGCCTGACCGGAAGGATCCTTATTTCGCGGGACGGCATCAACGCCACGGTTGGTGGGGAACTGAACAACGTCAAGCAGTACGTGAAGACCACCAAGGAATACAAGGGCTTCCACGATATCGACTTCAAATGGTCCGAAGGTGGCGCCGACGACTTTCCGAGGCTCAGCGTCAAGGTTCGCGATGAGATCGTGTCCTTCGGCGCCCCCGGTGAACTGACGGTGGACGAGAACGGCGTCGTCGGCGGTGGCACCCACCTTCAGCCCGAAGAGCTCCACGCACTGCTGGAGGAAAAGAAGGCTTCAGGGCAGGACGTGAAGTTCTTCGACGGACGGAACGCCTTCGAAGCCCAGATCGGCAAATTCAAGGACGCGATCGTTCCCGACGTCGCCACCACACACGACTTCATCAAGGAACTCGACTCGGGAAAATACGACGATCTCAAGGACCAGCCCGTAGTCACCTACTGCACAGGCGGAATCCGGTGCGAAGTCCTTTCCAGCCTGATGGTGAACCGCGGCTTCAAGGAGGTTTACCAACTCGACGGCGGGATTGTCCGCTACGGCGAGACCTACAAGGACCAGGGCCTGTGGGAAGGTTCCTTGTACGTTTTCGACAAGCGCATGCACATGGAATTCAGTGAGGATGCCAAGACCATTGGCCAATGCGTCCGCTGCCAGGCGCCCACCAACAAGTTTGAAAACTGCTCCAATTTGAGCTGCCGC
This sequence comes from Arthrobacter sp. S2(2024), assembly GCF_036662515.1. NCBI lineage: Bacteria > Bacillati > Actinomycetota > Actinomycetes > Micrococcales > Micrococcaceae > Arthrobacter > Arthrobacter sp. S2(2024). Next base: position 65,501 of record NZ_JAYKZI010000015.1, read on the forward strand.
AACCTCACGCTGTATTGCGCCGAATGTGCCTCGAGCCCGGAAACGCTGCGTTGCCCGGAAGGCTGCGCGGCCTAGCCCCGGTCATCAGATCCGGCTCACCCGGTACGCGAAGTTTGCCTGCGCATTTGCGGTGATCGTGATGCCCAGGACGGCGTCTGTCTCCAGTTGCAGGACCTTGACCCGCGTGGTGCCGCAGCGCAGCATTACCTCGATGAGGACTTCGCTCCCGTTCCGCACAGTGAATTCGGTGCTGCGGGTACCTCGGCACGCCAGAGTCACTGCATACGTTCCCCCAGGAAGCTGGGTGGTCTCTTCGTCGCGGGACTCTCCAGCGGACAGCAGGTCGAAGCTGCTGTAAAAGGACAGCCCGTTCACGTCTGGAAGCACGTCTTGCGCCCAAGCCTTCAGCGCATCGCCCGTGACGGTCTGTCCAAGGGCCGGGTCGCGGGTCAACACCGGATCCGTGATCACCGCGGACGGCGGACTGCTCGCCGCGGCACGGCCGTCCTCGTAGGTGTATTCGCACGAGGCCAAAGTGCCGCACGCGAGCACACCACAAAGCACGACGGCGGGAATCGCCGGCGGCGTCGTCGCAACCTTCAGGGCGCGTGCCCACCCCATAGTCCGACTCTACGCCCGGCCGCAGCCGGGAACGAAGCGGCAGTTACGAAGCCGGTACCAGTTGGTATGCGTAGATCACGGGTGCATCGACGCTGCTTGCGCTGATGCTCAGTGGGCCGGCCGAGGGAATCTTGATGCGGGACGCTTCGCGGCTGCCATTGCACGCAGCCCCGGCCTCGGTGATCTGCGTGCCACCCGAGGAAACGTCGAAGAATGCCTTGCCGCCGCCGTCGCAGGCCACAGTCAGGGTGTAGCTTCCGGCAGCGACATTTGCGAAGTTCTTGACCAAGGGGTCACGGTTCGGGATTTTTCCTGAGTCCTCCAGGACCACCCCGGCCGCCGACGGCATGGTGGTCGCCTTCCACGCGGGGATGTCGGCGTTGGAGACAGATCCCCCGGAGGAGCACGCCGTCATCGCCAGGGTGGCAGCGCCAACGAGCAAAAGAGCAGCGCGACGCCAAGTGGAGGGGTGAAATGCCATGATTCAACGCTACCTGCTCGAATGCCTCCCCGCCGACGCAGGCGATCAGGCGGCCGCCCACCCACCAGCCCGAATAGACTTGCACCGTGACTGATCCCGCAATGCCCGCCATCTTTGGGACCGCCCCGAAAACCACCACCCTCGACGCTCCCCGCAGCGACCTTCCCGAGCTGCTCACGGCGCTCGCCGACGACCTGCGGAACGTTGGCTACACCGTGGACGGAGTGGCAGGACTTCTTGGGGAGTCCGCCCACGCGGCCCTCGCCCGGGATCAGCTCATCCCTGCACTCATCGCCACCGAACCGGCTGACTCCGCCGGAGACCCGGCGACGGACGGCGCGAAGGCCGCGCTCGCCGTCGTCGTGCGCTTGTGGCTTCTCGCTGTCCCGCAAACCGAAGACGACGTCGACGCCGCCCTGCCGCGCATCCGCACCTCGGGCCTGGTGGAACTTGGCTTGGTAGAGACGAACGACGGCGGTGCTGTCGCGGCGAAGGTGGATTTGCGGCCGTACGGCTGGGAATGCGACTCCGGAGCAGACAACAGCGGGAGCGGCGGCACGGAACTGTGGGTTTCCAGCGATCTCGCCGCCCACCAGCAGCCGGGCGTGCTCCGGCATGACCATGTGCTGGGCATCGGGCAGGCCTCCACCACCCTTGTCCAGACCACCATCCGCCGGCACTCGAAACGCGCCCTTGACCTCGGGACGGGCTGTGGAATCCAGACTTTCCACCTCCTGCACCACAGCGAGCATGTCACCGCCACAGACATCTCCGAACGGGCCCTCGCGTTCACCCGCTTCAACCTGATGCTCAATGCCGAGGCCCTCCACCTGGACCCGGCCGATCTCGAGTCCCGGGTGAGCCTGCGGCTGGGCTCGCTCCTGGAACCGGTCGCGGGTGAGACTTTCGATTTGGTGGTGTCCAATCCGCCTTTCGTCATTACCCCGCGCAGTGCTGGCGAGCATTCTTCGGATCAATTCACCTACCGCGACGGCGGCCTGCCCGGCGACGACATCGTGGCCAACCTCGTCCGAACCTTGCCCGACGTCCTGGCGCCCGGCGGCACGGCACAGATGCTCGGCAACTGGGAAATCCCTGCAGGCAGCCGCTGGAGCGAACGGCCCGCGTCGTGGCTGGCAGGGTCCGGCACGGAGGCATGGTTCATCCAACGGGAACAGGTGAGTCCGGAGCTGTACGCGGAGACCTGGTTGCAGGACGCCTCCGAGGGCCGCGACCGTAAGCTCTACCGTGACGCCTACGCCGCCTACCTGCAGGATTTCGCGTCCCGCAACGTGGACGCCATTGGCTTCGGAATGATCTGGCTGCGGCGGCCCGAAAGCCCGCGTCCGGGAGATGCGCCCGCCCGCTTCGAGGAAATCACGTACCCCATCGAGCAACCGATCGGCCCGTACCTCGCCGCCGCCGTCGAACGCGCCGATTGGCTCGATGCCCACGAACTCTCAGAGGCCCACTTGGTGGTGGCCGAGGACGTGACCGAGGAACGCCACCAGCGGCCCGGTGCCGAACACCCCGGCGTCATCTTGCTGCGCCAGGGCGCGGGACTGCGCCGGACGAACCTGTTGAGCACCGAGCTGGCCGGCTTCGTGTCGGCATGTGACGGCGAGCTGTCCGTCCGCCAGCTGATCGGCGCCTTGGCCGGCCTCCTGGGTGGAGACGACGACTTCGACGACGACGCTTTCCGCGCAGGTCTGCTCTCCGACGTCGGTAACCTGGTCCGCGACGGTTTCCTGCTTCCCACGGCATAGGACAATTGCGGCGCCCCCGGCGGATAAACTGTTCCGGTGAATGAAGACAATGGGGTATCCACCGGGCTGGCATCCCCGAAGCGCCGGAAACGGCCCGAGAAGACGGTGGAGATCACCGACCCCAAAGCGATCCGTGCCCTTGCGCATGCCGCCCGGCTTGAGGTCATCTCGGAACTGTATTCCACGCAACTGAGCCGCACGGCCACAGAGCTCGCCGCGCAGACCGGGCTCACGCCGAGCGCCATGAGCTACCACCTGCGGGCCCTCCAGAAATGGGGCATCGTTACTGCCGCGGACAACGAGGGCGATGCACGCGAACGCCGTTGGAAGGCCGCGGGTTCGGACTTCACCATCAAATCCGGCGGCAACGCTCCGAGCCCGGAGATCGCCGTCGTCGAACTCGAACTGGACGCTTTCCGGCGTCGGGCCACTGCCTTCACCCGGGCCCGTGGTGAGCGGCGCCAGCGGGGCGAGGCCGCGAACGAGGCAGCCGCCATGGTGTTGTCCAGCGATCTGCTGTACTTGACTCCGGATCAGCGGACGGATCTCAAGGCCAAATTCCAGGAACTCATCAGGTCATATGAGCTCGAGGATCCCACGCGGATTCCCGAAGGAGCGGTGCGAATCGCTACGATGTGGTCGATGATTCCGGACGACCGGACGCCGGCTTCAGGCTAACCCAGAACACCGTTCCTCCACAGCACTTGTGCACATGGAAACGCACGATTCTGCAAAATATGGTGAACTAGGCCAATATGGGCACGAGCCCAAGCAATTCATTTTTCTGTAGGAGAACCGTGCCCAGCAAGGCAAAAACCGGCAAGAAACTCGTGATCGTGGAGTCTCCGGCCAAGAGCAAGACCATCGCCAAGTACCTGGGCGAGGGCTTCATTGTCGAGGCCTCGATCGGCCACATCCGCGACCTCCCGCAGCCCTCGGACCTCCCTGCAGAACTGAAGAAGACCTCGGTTGGCAAGTTCGCCGTCGACATCGAGAACGACTTCAAACCGTATTACGTGGTGTCTCCGGACAAGAAGAAAAAGGTCGCCGAGCTCAAGGCCCAGCTGAAAGACGCTGACGCGCTCTATCTCGCAACCGATGGGGACCGCGAGGGCGAGGCCATCGCGTGGCACCTCCTGGAGGTCCTGAAACCCAAGGTTCCCGTCTACCGCATGACCTTCGGTGAAATCACCAAGGAAGCCATCCACCGCGCCATGGACAACCTGCGCGACGTTGACAGCGCCCTCGTGGACGCCCAGGAAACGCGCCGCATCCTGGACCGCCTGTACGGTTACGAAATCTCCCCGGTGCTGTGGCGCAAGGTTGCCCGCGGCCTGTCCGCCGGACGCGTGCAGTCGGTCGTGACCCGCATGGTGGTGGACCGCGAACGCGAACGCATGGCATTCAAATCCGCATCGTACTGGGACCTGACCGGCCAGTTCGGTACCGGCTCCGCTACGTTCAAGGCGAAGCTCGCTGCGGTCGACGGCGCGAAGGTAGCCAGCGGCCGCGACTTCAACGACGACGGCGTCCTCACCTCCGCGAACGCGGTGCACCTCAACGAGGAACTCGCGACGTCGTTGGCCGCCGGACTCGAGAACGCGGACTTCCGCGTCCGTTCCGTCGACACCAAGCCGTACACCCGCCGTCCCGCGGCGCCGTTCACGACGTCGACCCTTCAACAGGAAGCCGGCCGCAAGCTGCGCTTCACCTCCAAGAGCACCATGCAGATCGCCCAGCGCCTGTATGAAAACGGCTACATCACTTATATGCGTACCGACTCGTCCGCCTTGAGCGACGAAGCCCTCACGGCGGCACGCCGCCAGGCCGCCGAGTTGTACGGTCCCGAGTACGTGCCGCAGTCTCCCCGGGTCTACGCCAACAAGGCTGCGAACGCGCAGGAAGCCCACGAAGCCATCCGCCCCGCGGGTGACTCTTTCCGCACCCCGGCCCAGGTTGCAAACCACCTGACTGGCGATGCTTTCCGGCTCTACGAACTCATCTGGAAGCGCACCATCGCCTCCCAGATGGGCGACGCCAAGGGCTCTACCGCCACCATCCGCCTCGGCGCAGTGGCTACCGATGGGCGCGACGCCGAATTCTCGGCCTCCGGCACGGTCATCACCTTCCCCGGCTTCCTCGCAGCCTATGAAGAAGGCAAAGACGAGAGCCGCGGCGACGACGACTCCGACGAAGCCCGGCGCCTTCCCAACGTGGCCAAGGACGATTCCCTCACGGCTTCGGACATCATTGCTATTGGCCACGAGACCTCGCCACCGCCGCGGTACACGGAAGCATCCCTGACGGCGGAGCTGGAAAAGCGCGGCATCGGCCGCCCGTCCACCTATGCGTCCACGATCTCCACCATCCAGGACCGCGGCTACGTCCGGAAGCAGGGGTCTGCGCTGGTTCCCAGCTGGATCGCCTTCTCCGTGATCCGCCTGCTGGAGCAGCACTTCACCGACTACGTGGACTACGAATTCACGGCAGACATGGAAGGCGACCTGGACAAGATCGCCAACGGCCAGGCTGTAGGGGCCGCTTGGCTCAAGCACTTCTACTATGGTGAAGACGCCGATCCCGGCCTGCTGAGCATCGTCAACAACCTGGGTGAAATCGATGCCCGCGAGATCAACTCGGTGCCGATTGCCGAGGGCATCACGCTGCGCGTCGGGAAGTTCGGCCCGTACTTGGAAAGTTCGATCCCCACCGTCGACCCCAAGACCGGCGAAGTCGTGGAGTCGGCGCGTGCCAACGTCCCCGAGGACCTCGCTCCGGACGAGCTCACTGCGGCCAAGGCCGTGGAGCTCATGGAAACGGCTGCCCCCGAGGAACGCGTCCTGGGCGCGGACCCGCACACCGGACACACCGTGGTTGCCAAGAACGGCCGATACGGCGCCTACGTCACTGAGATCATCCCGGAGATGACCGAGGAGCAACTGGCAAACCAGCCCGTGGAGTACTACAAGAACGGCAAACCCAAGCCGCCGAAGAAGCCCGTCAAGGCAAAGCCGCGCACGGGATCGCTCTTCAAGTCGATGTCCGTTGATTCGGTCACGCTCGACGAAGCCATTCAGCTCATGAGCCTGCCCCGCGTGCTCGGCGCGGACGCCGAAGGCAACCCCATCACGGTGCAGAACGGCCGTTTCGGGCCCTACCTGAAGAAGGGCACGGACTCGCGGTCCATCGGATCCGAGGAAGAGATCTTCACCATCACCCTGGAACAGGCGCTGGAGATCTACTCCCAGCCGAAGCAGCGGGGCGCGCGTGCCGCCGTACCGCCCCTGGCTGAGTTCGGTCCGGACCCTGTCTCGGAGAAGAACATCGTGGTGAAGGAAGGCCGTTTTGGCCCATACATCACCGACGGCGTCACCAACATCACCGTTCCGCGCGCCACGTCCTTGGAGGAGCTGACCCGGGAGCAGGCCATCGAACTGCTCGCCGAGAAGCGCGCCAAAGGCCCGGTCAAGCGGACCACTACGGCCCGCAAGGCGCCTGCGAAGAAGGCTGCGGCAAAGAAGTAACTCGCGCCGAGATCGTGGGTGTGGGCCGGGGGCTGCGTTCTGGAACGCAGCGCCCGGCCCACACCCACGTATTGGGTTTCCTGGGTTTCCACATAGCTTGATTGGCCGCTTCCGGGCTCTCCGCCGCTCACCGAAACTGGTGCAGTGAACAGTTACGGAAACATCGACTCCGTTGTCCCGGTGGACCCGCTCGCGGAAGTTTGGGATTACTTGGAACCGGCGAAATCCCCGGCACTGTCCGCACCACGGGGCCCTCAAGCCGCCGCAGTTCCAGCGCTCACGAGCATTGGCGCGCCTCCGCTTCCGGATGGGAACATGTGGCGGACAGAGGAGTTGCTGTCCCAAGGACTGAGCAAGCGACGTATGAACGAACACCTCCGCTACGGCTCACTGGTAAGGGTCCGCACGGGAGTCATGGTCCGTGGCACGTTCTGGCGTGGGCTTTCGGACGATGACCGGGAGCGCGCCCGGTTGGCGGCGTATTGCCATAGGACCCTCCGCGTCACGGCGGATGGGCTTACGTTCAGCCACACCTCCGCCGCCCGTCTGCACCGTTTGTATTTGTGGAGAGCTGATCAATTGATCCACGTCATCATTCCGTACCACGCAGCGAGCGGATCCCATGCGGCCGACGTCAGGGCTCATTCAGGCCTCCTCCTGCCTGGGCAACGGATCGAGATTGATGGACTTCCAGTGACAGCACTCGACCGCACCGTTCTGGACTGCGCACAGATACTGAACTATCGGCAGGGCCTGATTCTCTTGGACCACGGCTTGAGGCTCGGATGCAACCGTGAGTGGCTCGAGTCAGCGTGTGCCGGTCTAGTCGGTGCCCGGGGAGTCACGGCGTTCCGAAAAGCCTTGGCCTTCGCGAACCCATTGTCCGAATCCCCGGGCGAGACATTGACGCGGGACGCTATCGCGAAGCTCGGATTCCCGGATCCCGTGCTCCAGCTGCGGGTCCAAACACCTCGTGGCGCCTACCGGTTCGACTTCGCGTGGCCGCACCTTCGAGCCGCGCTCGAGTTCGACGGCAAGGCAAAGTACTTCGACTACAAGCCAACTGCGGAAGTGATCTTCGAAGAGCGGCAAAGGGAGAAGCTGCTGGCCGAACAGGGCTGGCGAATCCTGCGTATTGATTGGAAAGGTCTCTTCGACGAACGCGGCCTGAAAGTGCGCCTGCTCAGGCTTCTTCGGGGGTGAGATCGTGGGTTCGGGCCGAGGACTACGTTCCGGAACACAGCCCCCGGCCCCCACCCACGATCTCGGCGCCGAGCCGCCGGGAATTGCTTCCGGCGGGGGAACCGTGATCGAGTGGAACCATGACAGATCAGCCTGCAGCCCCGGAATCCCTGCCCTTGAACGACCTTGAGTCCAAGCTCGCAAAGGCCGGGCAACCCGACGCGAACCCGGTGGACGTCATCCNTGGAACCATGACAGATCAGCCTGCAGCCCCGGAATCCCTGCCCTTGAACGACCTTGAGTCCAAGCTCGCAAAGGCCGGGCAACCCGACGCGAACCCGGTGGACGTCATCCTGTCCTTCCTGAACAACGAGGTCTACATCCTGAGCACCGACTCCCTGGATAAGCCTGACGCCGCCGTGGAGCCTCTTGTCCTCGCCAACTCCGAGGGCCAGCCTGTCCTCGCCGTGTTCAGCCACCCGAGCCGGGTGGAATCGCACTTCCTCGAAGCCGCGCCCAACGTCCTGGGCACCCACGGTTCAGCGATTCTGGACAGCATCGGCGACGAGCTGGGCTTGGTGATCAACCCCGGCAGCGAGCACGGCTTCGAGATGGGCCCCGAAGGCATTGCGAACGTCCGCCGCGACTTTACCCGCGCGGACGAAGCCGAAGAAGCCCACGAAGCCACCGCCCCAGCCGCAGATGCGGACGCGGAATCACGCACCGGCGGACCCCAGGATTAATTGACTAACCGCCGGCACGAATCGGCAGTCGTAGTTGCTTCACACGCTTCGAATCGGGGAATAATGGCAGAATGCGTCTTGGCGTCCTAGACATCGGTTCCAACACCGTCCATTTGCTTTTGGTGGACGCGCATCCGGGCGCACGCCCGGTCGCGTTTGCCTCCCACAAGCGACCGCTTTCGCTGGTTCAGTTCCTGGACGCCGACGGTAACATCAACGAGACCGGACAACACGAGCTCATCGAATTCGTCCTCGAAGCGTGGGAGTTCGCAGCCCGCCACAAGGCCGAGGATCTCCTGGCATTTTGTACCTCGGCCATCCGCGAAGCCACCAACGGCGTCGAGGTCCTTGCCCGGGTGAAGCACGAGACCACTGTGACCCTGCAGGAACTGACAGGCAGCGAAGAAGCGTCCATGACGTTCTTCGCGGTCCGACGCTGGTACGGCTGGGGCGCCGGTCCGATCCTGGACCTGGACATTGGCGGCGGCTCTTTCGAAATGGCGTTTGGCCAGGACGAATTGCCCGAGCTCGCGGTGTCAGTGCCCCTTGGTGCCAGCCGTTTGACGAGGGACTGGCTCCACAATGACCCGCCCACGGCAAAGAGCGTCAAAGAGCTGCGCAAGTATATTCGCCACACTCTCAAGCCGGTGGTGCGCGAGTTCAAGCAATTGGGCCGGGCCAACCTGGTGGCCGGGACCTCCAAGACCTTCCGTTCGCTTGCACGCATCGCAGGCGCGGCCCCCAGCGGCGCCGGTCCGTACGTCAAGCGGGAACTCCACGCCACGGACTTGGGCCTCTGGGCCCAGCGGATCTCGGCGATGACCGTCGAGGACCGGCTCTACCTCCCGGGCGTCTCGGACGCACGGGCGGCGCAGATCCTTGCGGGGGCGCTCGTCGCTGAGGCCGCATTGGAAATGTTCGAGTTTCCCAGCATGGAGATCTGCCCTTGGGCCTTGCGCGAGGGATTGATCCTGCGCCGGCTCGACCAGCTGATCTTCGATGGCCCGCTGGCCCCGGCTCCGCATGTCGGGCTCGGAGGCGCGGTACCGGTACCACGCCTGGGCGCCAACACCGGAACGGCCGCGCCAGCGGCAGTATCCATACCAATCCCCATCGCCGGGAGGCAGGCCAACTAACATGAGCACCGACGTCGAGCATTCCGAAGAAGACACGCCGAGGATCCCGGTGGCGCTTTCCAGCGCCTCTGTCTATCCGCTCAGCGTCCATGACGCCTTTGCCGTGGCCCAGGACCTGGGGTACGACGGCGTCGAGGTGATGGTGACCAACAACGCCACCAGCCAGAACCCGGATGCACTCATCCAGCTAAGCCATCGATACGACCAGCAGATCGTCTCCATCCACGCGCCCACCTTGCTGCTGACCCAGCAGGTTTGGGGTCCGGCGTGGAACAAGATCGAGATGTCCTGCCAGATGGCGCGCGAAGTCGGCTGCAACACTGTAGTGGTCCATCCGCCGTTTCGGTGGCAGTCGAACTATGCGGAGAACTTCGCTGCCGGTGTGCGCGAGATCGCCGCGATGTACCAGGTGCACATCGCGGTAGAGAACATGTATCCGTGGCGTGTGCGCGGCCGGGAGGCGCTCGCTTACCTGCCGCACTGGGATCCGATGGGGCAGGATTACGACGACGTCACGTGGGACTTCTCGCACGCCGCCACCGCGGGTGCCAACAGCCTTGAGGCGATCCGTGCGCTCGGGAGCAAGCTGCGCCACGTCCACCTCACCGACGGTTCGGGCTCGGGCAAGGACGAGCACTTGATCCCGGGTTACGGGACCCAGCAGTGCGCCGAGGCGCTGCAGTATCTCGCATCCAACGGATTCGAAGGCACCGTGGTTGCCGAGATCTCCACGCGCAAGGCCAAAGCCGCCGGCGAACGCGAGGAATGGCTCGCCGAGACACTGCGTTTCGCGCGCCAGCACTTGGGGGCGCCGCTCGTGGGAGCCTTCGAGATCTAGGTTCCTTAAACGAGAAAGCACGGGTTATAGGACAAAACGTGTGTATGGATTGTGCCTGCTTCCCAGTGTTGGCGGGCGAATTTCGGGGTAGCTAAGCTTTGGAAGCTTAGGGTGGCTGGGGTGCTTGCATATCTCT
>NZ_JAYKZI010000016.1:0-63358 GCF_036662515.1 Arthrobacter sp. S2(2024)
CCCGAATCCGGGAACCGCATCGGACAAAACACCATCCGTGACACCCGGAAACCACACCGGAACGCAAGAAAGCGAACCAAGAATTTGGTTTCCATTTGAAAGGGGGTCGGTCGCAATCTTTCCGCATCAGCGGCGGCGACTCGATCTACTTTACACACCCCCAAGACCCCACGCAAATCACCCCCACAGCACCATCCTGCGCTTCAAAACCCGCTACAACACGGCAATTCCGCGCCCAGTGCCACCTGAGTGAAAGCCTTTAGGGCCGCCAGCCAAAAACATGCCGTGCGTCACAAACAAGCGGCGCGGTGCCGCCACCCAGCCGTGCAGCCACCCAGCCGCGCCGCCACCGAGAGTCAGTGCCCGGCTGCGCCCGCGGTCTTTCGCATCATGGTGGACAGCACTACGGCAACCACCGCAATCAAAGTGGCCGTCAGGAACGCGGCCTGCATCCCAGCAACAAAGCCGGACGCAGCCGAGACCACGGCAAAGATCGAAACCAGGAGCGCCGTCCCTGCAGCTCCCGCCACCTGCTGCAGTGTGCTCATGATGGCCGAGCCGTGCGAATAGAGGTGCGGCGGAAGCGGGTTGAGGCCAGTGGTGAACGCCGGCGTGAACAGCAAAGCCAAACCCAGGCTAAGCACTGCGTAAAGGACCACGACCCACCACAGGGGGCTGCTCGCGTTGAGCATTGAGAACTGCCACAGCGTGAGCACCAGCAGGATGGAACCCGTGACAGTCAGTGGAAGCGGGCCTATCCTGTCGAACAACCTGCCGACCACCGGACCGAGCAGGCCCATCGCCAAGCCGCCCGGAAGGAGCGCAAGGCCGGTCTCCATTGGCTGCAGGTGGAGAACGTTTTGCAGGTAGAGCGGTAGCAGGATCACTCCGCCGAACAGGGCCATCATGGCAACCACCATGAGCAGGACCGAGACCGTGAACATGCGGAAGTTGAATGCCCTGAGGTCCAGCAGGGGCGCGTCGGACTTCTGCAACTTGAGCTGGCGGAAGACGAACGCCACCATGCACAGGACGCCGATCACGAGTGCAGCGATCGGAACGGCGGTTGCTCCGGAGTGGCCGCCGATCTGGCTCAGTCCATAGACCAGCCCACCGAAGGCAGGAACGGTCAGGACTACCGAGACGAAGTCCAACCTGACGTTGCCGCGTTCACCGACGTTGGTCAGGAACTTGGCGCCAATGCCCATCGCCAACAAGGCCACCGGCAGTACGAAGACGAACATGAATCGCCACGAGAAGTGGTCGAGGATGATCCCGGAAACCGTGGGACCCAAGGCCGGCGCAACCGAGATGGCAATGGTCACGTTGCCCATCACGGCACCCCGGCGGGACAGAGGCACCAAGGTCAAGATGGTCGTCATCAGCAGCGGCAGCATAATTGCCGTGCCGCCCGCTTGGACGATGCGCGCCAACAAGAGCACTCCAAAACCCGGGGCCAGTGCCGCGAGCAGGGTACCGCCGCTGAACAGTCCGATGGCCAGGAGGAATGCAGCTCGAGTGGTGAGCCTCTGGAGGATGAAGCCGGTGGTGGGGATGACCACGGCCATGGTCAGCATGAATCCAGTGGAGAGCCACTGGACAGTAGGCGCGTCGACATTGAGGTCCGTCATGAGCCGCTGCAAGGCGACGTTCATGATGGTCTCGTTGAGGATCACTACGAAGGTGGCGACAAGGAGCGTGACGATGACGGTGACAGACTCGCGCGACATCCTGTCGCTGGCTTGCTGTGTCCCTGTTTCCGGCATGGGGTTGCCGTGCGCGTCGGATGTGACGTCGGTAGACATGAGGATCCCTCAGCTTTGGGTGCGATGGTTTCCGGCGCTCGTCACCGGTGAAGATTGCAACAGTCTAAGCCTCAACGGCATTCCCGTCAGCAGCTTAATCCAAACGTTTGCGTACTGGCATCCGGAAGTTAAGAGAGTTCAGGAACCCAGCGGCAGGTTGTCGATCAAGCGCACGGGCCCGACCTTCGCCGCAATGAGTGCAAGCCCTTCGCCCCGGAAGGGAGTTTCCTTGCAGTTTTCGGCGAGCGGTTCCAGCGTGCGGGGATCGACGACGTCGAAATAGTCCAGCTTCACGAGGGGCTGCGATTCAACGAGCGCGACGGCGGAGTCCAGCTCGAGCGGCTCGTTCGCTAGGGCACGGGACTCGAGCAGGCGGAGGGCGCGGGACAGCACCAAGGCCGCTTCACGCTCTTGTTCGGAAAGGAAACGATTCCTGCTGGAAAGGGCCAGCCCGTCCGCGTTGCGCACAGTAGGTACGGCCACGATGTCCACCGGAAAGCTGAGATCTGCCACCATCCGCTTCACGAGCGCCAACTGCTGGGCATCTTTCTGGCCGAAGTACGCGCGGTACGCGGCAGCACCGCCGTCGGCGGCTGGACCGCCCGGCAGTCCGTAGTGCAACAGTTTGGCGACCACCGTTAGGGCGCCGTCGAAGTGGCCGGGGCGCGAGGCGCCCTCCCATTTCTCGCCCAACGGTCCCGAAGTCACCCGGACCAGCGGCTCCCCACCGGGGTAAACCTCTTCTACGGAAGGGGCGAAGACGAGATCCACGCCCTCGGCGTCCAGGAGGGCCATATCGGCATCAAGCGTGCGCGGGTAGCGTTCGAGGTCCGCGGCCTCGCCGAATTGCAGAGGGTTCACGAAGATGGAGGCCACCACTACGTCGTTCTGTTCGACGGCGGTGCGGGCCAGAGCCGCGTGACCCGTGTGCAGCGCTCCCATCGTCGGGACGAGGCCCTGCGAGCTCCCGCGCTTTTCCGCGAGCAACCGCGCGCTTTCTGCCCGCAATTCCGCTGCAGTGGTCACAAGTTTGATGGCCATTCTCAGTTTCCTTCCTGCGTCCCGGCAGCGTCGTTGCCTGGACGGTCTTCACCGTTGTCCGGCGTACCCGAGGCGTCCAAGGCGTTGTTGATGTCGCCAAGCTGGCCCTCTTTGAGCAGTCCGCGATTGACAGCCCGGCGGGCCGTGGCGCGGGCCATGGCCCGGTAGGCGGCGAGGACATCGCCGCCGGCACCGCCGTCGTACTCCTTGAGGGCCTCCGCGTGGGCGGCGACGGTTCCCACATCCCCGCGGGCCACGGGCCCGGTCAGTGCAGATTCGCCTGAGGCCAGGGCGTTCTCCAAGGTGGCGCGGAGCAAGGGGCCGAGCATGCGTTCGGGCGCGTCGACGCCGATATCCCGGAGCAATTGGGAGGACTGGGCCACAAGGGTGACCATATGGTTCGAGCTGTGCGCGAGGGCCGCGTGGTAAAGCGTGCGATCGGCCTCGGCAATGGCCACCGGTTCAGCGCCCATCTCCACCACGAGGGCTTGGGCGATGGGCAGCATCGCGGCGTCGGCAGTGACCCCGAACGTGCAGTCCATGAGCCGGGTGAGGTCCAGGCTCATGCCCGTGAACGTCATGGCCGGGTGGAGGGCGAGCGGAATGGCGCCTGCGGCGCGGACCGGTTTCAGTATTCCGACGCCGAAGCGGCCGGACGTGTGCGCCACGAGCTGTCCTGGCTGCCATGCGCCGAGCTTGGCCAGTCCCGCCACGAGTTCGCCGAGGGCATCGTCCGGAACGGCAAGGAGCACCAACTCGGACCGCTCCACGATCTCCTGGATTTCGAGGATCGGGACCCCCGGCAGCAGCGACTCCGCCCGCTCCCGGCTCGCCTCCGACACTGCGGAAACCCCGACGACGGCGTGCTCGGCCCCGCGCAGGGCCGCACCCAGTACGGCACCCACCTTGCCGGCGCCAATGATTCCTACGCCGAGTCGTCCTGGCCTAGCCATGGTCGGGTTCCTCCTGGGTTGATGCACGCCGCATGGCATGCGTGGCGGGCGGGGCCGGCATGGCGGCGGACGGAAGTTGTGCCAGCCATTGCTCGGAATTGTCCTGTGCCAGGTTTTGCAGTTTGCGGGCTTTGCGGGCCCGGGCCGCCTGCTGGTCGAACAAGCCGACTGCTTCCTCGGTGGCTGCCTGGATGAGGCGGGGCGCTACCGGTCCCGGAGTCGTATGCAACACGAGGTCGGCGACGCCGAAGAGCCGGGCCAACGGACCTTGGTGGAGGGCGATCGACTGCGTTCGTTGATGCGGGACCATCACCAACTTCCGCCACAAGCGACCGGAGCGCAGCAGCAGGGCCGTGTCCGTTGAAAGGAAGCCGTTGCGTCGCCAGCCCAACGGGGAAAGAAACCAGGCACGCTTGGGGGTAGTGACAAAGCCGGCGCCTGAATCCAGTCCGGTCAACCCGGCGGTGAACACCCGTTCAGGATCGGCGGTACCAGGATCGGGCAAGACGAGCGAGAGCATCATCATCACTTCAGGCTTCCGGCCGACCGGAAGCAACAGGGTCCGGTGCTCGCCTTCGCTGCGGTGGTGTTCACCGTAGCCGGCAACGTTCACATGGATCCTGTACCAGCCGAGAATCCGCCACAGCGGCGGCTGCGTGACCTTGAGGGCCTGGATGCGGCCGGGAGGCACGGTTTGGGCCCGGGTGTCCAGGAGCCCGTAGCGCACACGGATCCCGTCCGGGGAAATTGCCGCCGTAAAGTTGTAGCCCGTGTTGAACGATCGCCAGTAGGCGGTTCCCAAGCCGAGGATTGCCGGAATCAAGTAGAGGATGAAGGCCCGGGACTCGGTCAGCACTGACACCAACACGGACGCGATGGCGCTGAGCACAATGAAGAGGCTCTGCTCGCTCAGGATCAGCGAACCGACAAGCCGTCCAGGCGGCACGTAGAGCACCACCTGCTCGGGGGCCTCGGGCACGTCGACCGTTTCGCTCCCGTCAGCAATGCCGGCGGCCCGGCCCAGGATCGTGGCACGGAGCTGTTTGGCCTGGGCGAGCCTGAGGTAAGAGAGCCGCACGGCCGAATGGCCGGCGTCGGCCACCTCGAACTTCAGCTCCGCGAGCCCGAAAATACGGGCAAGCAGGGGCTGCACGATGTCGATGGCCTGGACCCGGTCAAGCCGCGCCTGGCGCTGCTGCTTGAACAGGAAGCCGGTGTTGACCCTTACGTAGCCTTCGGCAAGCTGGTACCTGGTGAAGTACCAGCTGAGGACGAAAGAACCCAAAGCCAGTAACAGCACGACGCCGCCCCCGGCCAGGAGCCAGAGCGTCCGTTCGTTGAAGTTGCCGCCTATGGTCCCGCGGCCTTGGAGGGCCCGTTCGAAGGTATCGCGGCCGAAGAAATAGACGATCGCCGCCAGTGCCACCCATCCCCGCACGAAGGGCGACGCCGGGTGGACGCGGTGCCAGTCGCCGTCGACGACGGTGTGTTCCTGGGTCACAGCCCGGCCAGCCTCGCTTCGCCGCGGGCCGAAAGCTGCTCGCGCAGCCGTGCGCCTTCAGCGGCGGGAAGTCCGGGAAGGTGGGCGTTGGTTCCGGCTGAAGCGGTGTGGAGTTTGAGGGTGCACAGCCCGAGGACCCGCTCGACAGGTCCAACCGCAACGTCGACGTATTGCATCCGGCCGTAGGGAACCACCATGGTCCGCTGGAAGAAGATGCCGCGGCGGATCAGCAGGTCGTCGTCACGTTCCGCATAGCCGATGGCCCTCACTTGCCTCGGAATCAACACAAGCCGCCACAGGCCAACCAGCAGAAAGGCCGCGGGAACGGAGACGGCGAGCCACAGCGGCGGCCACTTCCACCATCCCAGTTCCACGAAAAGCAAGGGCAAGCTGAACAGGCCGATCGTGATCACGTTGCCAATGGCCCACTCGACAACCCGCACGGTCACGTATTTCCGCGAAACGCGCAGCCACTGGATGCCAGGAGGATCAATCGCCGCGGTATGCATATTCGCCTTCGCCCTTGGCCTCGCCACGACGTGGATCCCTGACGCCGGGGCCGCCTTCCAGGTCTTCCGGAGGGATTCGGCAGAACCGCTCCACCACGAGGCCCACGATGGCCATGATGAGCCCGCCGCCGCCCATGATGAGCGCGAGCCACAAGATGCCTTGGTCGCTCCGGAAGCTCCAGAGCCGGAGTTGCTCAATCACGATTCCCACATGCCAGCCCAGCAGCACCGCGCCGGCATAGGCGCAGGCCTGGGCCAGGATCAGGGTTCGCGCCGCCAAGATGGGGTTGAGCATGGTCTTTTTCTTGCCGTTGCGCCACCGCAGGACGCGGATGCCCATGATCAAGGTCAGCACGGCGATGAAGCCCATGGTTATCAACGCGGAAGGAGGAAGAACCGGCGTCGCCATGCTGTAGCGCGTAGTGAGCACGGTGGTCAGCCAGCCGATGGCGGCAAGAACGACGGCGATGATCGCCAACAAGAGCGGTCGCATGGCCTTCATGGACTATTCCACCGCTCCCGCGGCAGCGACGCTGCCGGATCCATCGAAACCGTCGAAAGGCCGAAGCCCGGGAAAGTCCTCGGCTTTGGCGGCCAGCTCGGCGACGCTCTCACCGTTGAGCCGCGCAGCAGGGTCCAGGAGGGCCCACGGATACAGCACGAAGGCCCGCTCCGCAGCCCGCGGATGCGGCAGGGTCAGTGTTTCGTCGTCGCTTCTGAACTCGCCATAGACGATGATGTCCACGTCCAAAGTGCGGGGGCCCCAGCGGACCTCGCGGACCCGGTGGTGCATTTGTTCGACGTCGTGGCAGTGTTGCAACAGTTCCAGCGGCGTAAGCGTGGTCTCAATGGCGATCACCATGTTGAGGAAATCCGGTTGCCCCACAGGCCCGCCCACGGCTTTGGTCTGTACCACCGGGGAGACTCCGAGCAGGCGGATTTCCGGGCGGTCAACGAGGTCGGCGACCGCGGTGGAGAGGGTGTCGTTCCGCTCACCCAGGTTGCTGCCCAAGGCCAGGATGGCTTTCGTGAAACGGGAGGTCATGCACGCTCCCTGTGGACACTGACGGTGACGTCACCGAAGGGTACCTCGATGGGGGCCTTGGGTTTGTGGACCGTGACATCGACGGCGGCAACGTTGAAGCCAGCCAGGATCCCCTCGGCGATCCGTACGGCGAGGGCCTCGATCAGGTTGAGGGGTTCGCCCGTAATGAGGGATGTGATGTACTCGGCCACTTCGCCGTAGTGCGCCGTGAACTGCAGGTCATCGGTTTCCGCTGCCTTGCTGAAATCGGTGTACAGCACCGCGTCGACGACGAACGGCTGTCCGTCACGGCGCTCGAAGTCGAAGACGCCGTGATGCCCGACGGCGGTCACGCCGGTCAGTGTGATCCTGTCCAAACCGGTTCCTCCCCCTTTGTCCACGAAGCTTAGTGTCTGATGCGTGCGGCAACCTTGACGGCGTCAAGGCTGGGGCCGACGTCGTGGACGCGCACGGCCCAGGCGCCGTTCGCGGCACTGATAGCCGTGATGGCAGCGGTTGCATGATCGCGCTCCTCCGGTGCCGCCGCCTTGCCGGCCACCGTCAGGAGCGTCCCGAGGAAACGCTTGCGGGAAGCTCCAATCAGGACCTTGTGGCCAAGTTCATCCAGCTTGCCGATGTACTTGAGGAGTTGCCAGTTCTGGTCCTCGTCCTTGGAGAAGCCCAGGCCTGGATCCACAATGATTTGCTCCGGTGTGACGCCTGCCGCGTAGAGCTTGTCGCGGACGCCCTTGAGCTCTTCGATGACTTCCTCAACCACATTGCCGTAGTCGGCAAGGCTGTTCATGGTCTCGGCGTCGCCCCGGCGATGGGTCAGGACATAGGGCACTTTGGTGCGTGCAACGAGTTCGGCCATCTCAGGTTCGAGGCTCAGCCCTGAGACATCGTTGATGATCGCGGCGCCGGCCTCCACGGCCGCGGCGGCCGTGGAGGCATGCGTCGTGTCGATGCTGACGAGCGCCCCGGCCTTCACGAGTGCCTGAATCACCGGCAAGACCCGGCGCTGTTCTTCTTCCGGGGAGACGGGCTCGGCGCCCGGGCGGGTCGATTCGCCGCCGACGTCGATGATGTCCGCTCCCGCGTACAACATGCGCAATGCGTGGGCGATGGCGGTGTCCGCCGTGGAGTGCTTTCCGCCGTCGCTGAATGAATCCGGCGTGACGTTCAGAATTCCCATGACGAGCGTGCGGTCGGCCGGCAGGTCCGCGAAGCGGGCAGCTGGACGTGGTTTGCGGAGAATGGGCAGGGGGCTGGTAGCCGGGCCCGTTCCTGGTGCTGCTGCGAGGGAATCCATGGTCTTTGTTACCTTCCGAGTATGAGGCTCATGGCTTCGGCGCGGGTGGCCGGGTCATGAAGTTGCCCGCGCACTGCGCTGGTGACGGTCTTGGCGCCGGGCTTGCGGATGCCACGCATGGACATGCACATGTGTTCGCATTCGACGACGACGATCGCGCCCCTGGGCTTGAGGTGGGTCACGAGCGCTTCGACGATCTGGGTGGTCAGGCGTTCCTGCACTTGGGGGCGGCGGGCATAAATGTCGACGAGGCGGGCCAGCTTGCTCAGCCCCGTCACTTTGCCGTCGTGGGAAGGGATGTATCCAACGTGCGCGACGCCGTGGAACGGCACCAAATGGTGCTCGCACGTGGAATAGAAAGGGATGTCCTTGACCAGCACGAGTTCCTCATGGTCGAGGTCGAACGTGGTGGACAGGACATGTTCGGGATCCTGGTGCAGGCCCGCGAACACCTCGGCGTAAGCCTTGGCTACGCGCTTCGGCGTATCCACCAGTCCGCCACGGTCCGGGTCCTCGCCCACCGCAATGAGGATCTCGCGGACGGCCGCCTCGATGCGGGGGCGGTCGACCTTATATGAGTGGTGGCCGTGGCCGTGGCCACCTGATTTTCCCCCGGAGGCGTCGCCAAAGTCGTCACTGGCGGCACCGCTGAAGTCGTCGTCGTCGATGTGAGTCACAGCAGAAAGCTTAGCCTTGATGCGAAACGTCGGTGCCCGCGTCAGGTCCTTGACCAGTGAATGACTCCTGGCTGCCGACTCCCTGCGGGTGCGGGGGCTGGGCGTCCAAAGGCTCTTCGAGACGAGCTGCCTTGGCTTGTTCCTGGGCTTCGCGCTCGGCCTTCTCCGCACGGGATTCCACCGGAGGGATGGTCTGGACCGGACGGGACTCCTTGGAGAGCCATACCTCGCGGAAATCACGCTTGCGGATGTCGCGGAAGATGTGGGCGATCTCGGCCTGGTTCAGCGTTTCGCGCTCAAGCAGCTCAAGGGCCAACTGGTCCAGGACGTCGCGGTTCTCGGTCAGGATGGCATAGGCCTCGTCGTGGGCCTGATCGATCAGGCGGCGCACTTCCTCGTCAACGATGTACGCCACCGAGTCCGAGTAGTTGCGTTCCTGTGCCATGTCCCGGCCGAGGAACGGCTCGCCGCCGCCGGCGCCAAGCTTCACGGCGCCGATGCGCTCGCTCATGCCGAACTGGGTGACCATCTTGCGCGCAGTTCCAGTGGCCTTTTCGATATCGTTCGAGGCGCCCGTGGAGGGGTCGTGGAAGACGATTTCCTCTGCAACGCGGCCACCCATGGCATAGGCCATCTGGTCGAGGAGTTCGTTGCGCGTGATCGAATATTTGTCGTCCTCGGGAACGACCATCGTGTAGCCGAGTGCGCGGCCTCGGGGCAGGATAGTGATCTTCGTGACAGGGGCTGAATTGCGCAATGCCGCTGCCACCAGGGCGTGGCCGCCTTCGTGGTAGGCGGTGATCTTCCGCTCCATTTCCTTC
This sequence comes from Arthrobacter sp. S2(2024), assembly GCF_036662515.1. Classification (NCBI taxonomy): domain Bacteria; kingdom Bacillati; phylum Actinomycetota; class Actinomycetes; order Micrococcales; family Micrococcaceae; genus Arthrobacter; species Arthrobacter sp. S2(2024). The sequence goes on from NZ_JAYKZI010000016.1 coordinate 9,644, forward strand.
ATGACGCGGCTGCGCTTCTGCGGGCCGGCCATGACGCGGTCGATTGCCTCGTCCAGGGCGCGGTCGTCAATCAGGTTGGCATTGGACCTGGCCGTCAGGAGTGCGGCCTCGTTGAGCACGTTGGCAAGGTCGGCACCCGTGTAGCCCGGGGTCTTCTTCGCGACGCCTTTGAGGTCGACGCCGTGGGCCATCGGCTTGCCCTTGGCGTGGACGTTCAGGATCTGTTCACGACCAATCAGGTCCGGTGCCTCAACAGTGATCTGGCGATCGAAGCGGCCCGGACGGAGCAGGGCAGGGTCCAGGACGTCCGGACGGTTGGTTGCCGCGATCAGGATGACGTTGGTCTTGACGTCGAAGCCGTCCATTTCGACGAGGAGCTGGTTAAGGGTCTGCTCGCGCTCGTCGTTGCCGCCGCCGATACCGGCGCCACGGTGACGTCCGACGGCGTCGATCTCGTCAACGAAAATGATGGCGGGCGCATTGGACTTGGCTTGCTCGAAAAGGTCGCGGACGCGCGAAGCACCGACGCCTACGAACATTTCGACGAAGTCCGAGCCCGAGATGGAGAAGAACGGGACGCCGGCCTCGCCTGCGACGGCGCGGGCCAGGAGGGTCTTGCCGGTGCCCGGAGGGCCGTACAACAGCACGCCCTTGGGGATCTTCGCGCCGACGGCTTGGAACTTCGCCGGTTCTGCGAGGAATTCCTTGATCTCCTGGAGCTCTTCGACGGCCTCGTCCGCACCGGCAACGTCAGAGAAGGTAACCTGCGGCATGTCCTTGTTGACCAGCTTGGCCTTCGACTTTCCGAACTGCATCACCTTGGAACCGCCGCCTTGCATGCGGGAGAGCAGGAACCAGAAAAGCACACCCAGCAGGAGGACGGGGATGAGGAGGGAGAACAGCCCGGAGAACCAGTTGTTCTCGACGGGCTGGTCCGTGAAGCCACCGGATGGCTGGGCGTTGGTGACGGCCTTGACGACATCCCCGGCTCGCGCGGTGACGTAGAAGAACTGGACGTTCTTGCCTTTGTCCTGGCCATCGATGACGAGGTTGTCTTTCAGCGTCAGGTCAACGCGGTTCTCGGCATCGTAGATTTTGGCCTGGTCCACCTTGCCGCTCTGCGAGAGGATCGCGAGGCCCTTGTCGGTGTCGATACGGGTGGATCCGCCGGGGGCAAGGGTTGCAAATGCCACCAGGAGCAAGCCGACTACGACAACAATCCAGATGCCCGGGCCCTTGAAGAAACTCTTAGCTTTCATCTGTTCGGGGGCTCCGCCCCGTCCCTCCTGGTAGTGCTGCACGGCGCAGCTTCTGCGCGCGTGTGGTGCTGCGTCAGTTTCTAGCTTTACACCGTTCGGAGTGATTCACGCACAGTGAGAGGCAAAAGTTCCCTCTAGGCGTACATGAACACGGAATTCCGGAAGTTCCCGGGGGAAATCCACCGTTCTTTCAGGATCCCCGCGCAGCGGGTCGAACGCAATCGTCGAACGGTTGCAACTACTGCACGGTACAGGCCGGGTTGGCGCCCGCCAGTCCCATGGATGCGTTTGCCGTGGCCAAGGAGGAGACCCACCCCGAGCCGTCCTTCGTCTGCAGATAGACACCGTAGGAGCCCCCCAGCAAACCGCCGAGCACGCCCGACTTGAATTGCGTCGTGTACACGCCTCCGACAGGGCCCGTCGTGGAGAGGTTGGTTCCCAGCACCACGCCTGTCAGATTCGGGAGAAGTCCCCCGTTGGCTACGTAGTAGTTCACGTTGGCGGGCGCCGCATACGCGGTTCCCGCCGGGAATCGCCAGTTGACGGTGATCACGGGGCTGGTCCCGGCGACCCCGGGGCTGAGCGTACACGGGCCGATCATGACCGGCGGGGGAACCGTGAGCGCGTTCAGTGTACCGGAGCCAACTTCGGAGGCGGACCAGCTCGCGTCCGTGGTCCCCGTTCCGCCCGGGACCACAAACAGTGCGGCCGCGACCCCGGCCACCGTGAGCAGCGATCGCAGGCGATGCGGCTTCGAAGGTGTTGCCATCAGTCCCCACCCGGATCACGGGCGGGCGCGATTCCGTCGGCAGCCGCACGGGCGCCGGCGAGCTTGGACGCGAGAGCCCCGGCCAGGACAGTCCCAAGGCCCAGAAGGGCAAAGATGCCCAGGCGGAAGCCGGTATCCGCGAGAGCGGTGCCGGGAAAGTCGTGTGGCCCGGCTGGCTCGCCGGCGGCGTCCACCCTGGCCGTAATTCTGGTTGAAAGCCCCTGCACGCTGTTACCCGCCGACGGCGAAAGCGTCACCTCAAGCAGCAGTTCGACGCCGGCCGGAATTCCGCCGTCGGGATTTGCAAGACTGGTCGCACCACCCAAGGAGGAAAGCGTCGTTGTCGGGATGACGGTGTTTTCACCGGACCGGCAGACCTCCGCCGCCCAGGCGGTGGTGCAGCTGCGGACACCTACCGTGACGACTCGTGCCGACTCATCCGATGCGGCAAGCTCCATAAGTGGGCCGTCCGCAAGCAGCCGCATCCTCAAATCGTGCAGGGTCACGGCCCTGGCGGTCACCCCGATACTCCATCGGCTGGTAGATCCGGGCGCAAGGACGGCCGGCGGATTGCTCCCCCCGTGTGTCAGGATCAGGTCCGGCCCGTCTGTCGCCGCCGACGCCGGAGCGGAGCAGAGCAGACCCAGCGATACCAAGGCGACCGTCGCCGCGTAACGCCTGAGGCTCCCGTGTCCGATCATCGCCTCGCCTTGATTCGGGCCCGCGGGGCCCTCTCGGGGCGGGGCCACAGCGCCCAGGTCACCAACGCGGACACGGCAACCGTAGTGCCGCCAAGCACCCAGGGGCTCGATGCTCCCGCAACAACGTAGGCAATACCCGGCACCGAATAGAGCACCGTGCGGACTTTGGAGACGGTGTACGGTGCGGGATCCTCCACGGGATTGGCGTCGCCTTTGAGCGTGAGGACGGCCGTGGCGCCGTCGACCATCCGGGAGGATGTGACCCGGTGGGTGACGGGCAATTGTCCCGGCCGGTCCACGGTGACAACGTCCCCTGTCCGCACTTCCGACGCCGGGACCTCGCGGACTATGGCCAAGGATCCAGCAGGGATCCCGGGAGACATCGAGCCGGTCTTGAACATGATGAGCGTGATGTGGAAAAAGACGGCGGCCAACGTCAGGAGGATGCAGATGGCGCCGCCGATCGCCGCGAGGTTAAGCAACGTCTCGCGCACGACGTCGGCGAGGCGCCTGCGGTTGTCGGCCGTCCGTCGTCGGGACCCCACCGGCTCAAGCACCGTCCTCATGAGTCGGACGTTCCCTTGATTTCCCAGGTTGCCGTCACGCTGGCCCCCTGCAGGGAGTTGTCCGCGGAGGCAAGCATCGTGACCTCGAAGCACATCTGGGTGGGGCTCAGCGAGTTCGCAGCCACCGCTGTGGCGGCACCGGCCGTGGTGAGTGGCACCGTCGACGCCGAGGTCCCGACAAGGTAGCTCGCCCCGGCCGTGAACTGGCTCGAGTCGCACGATCCGGACGAGTACCTGACCACGCGATAGGTCAGTGCAGCGGCCAGGGCGGCGTTGTTGTTGCTGGCTCCTTGGAGCGTCAAGGTTCCGGAAAGCGACCCCGCAGTAGTCCGGATCCAGATGGGAGCGTAGTTGACGGTGCTTGGTGACATTCCTGCAGCACTGAATGCCATGGTGGCAGCGGATCCCGACGTGGGATGTGCCAGCCATGCACCTCCTGAGTTGACGGAGGATTCGATCTGGAACGAGCTGGCGGTGAATGTTCCTGCCGCGAACTCGGAATCGTTCCAGGCAGCGAGGGTCAGCGTGCATCCGGCACCGAGGACAAGGCCCCCGGCCAAGATGGCGCGCACACGGAGGAAGCGCTGGCGGCCCCGCTCAGGCCGACGAGTCGCCCTGCGTCCGGTCATCGCGGCTGGTCAGGAGGTGGATGCCGCAGCGAACTGCCACGTGGCCGTGCCGTTTTGCCCTTGGACCAAGCCGGCGGCCGCAGTCACTTTGAAGCAGAGGAAGACCGCGTCACCGGGATCGCTCGCGGGGCTGCCGGGGCTGAGGGTGAACGTGACTCCGCTCAGCGCTCCATTGAGAGCGGTACCCGCCTGCACCAATTCGGTTCCCGTGGTGCTGCTGGAGCATCCGAAGGACGTGGGCTGGACAAGTTCATAACTCAGGTTCGCAACCGACCCGGTGGCGGTGGCTGTATTCACCGTGACAGTGGAGCCTGTAGTGGTGTTGGCCGCGAGCCGCACCGCGAAGGGCGCGTAGACGGTGTCCCCCGGCGCCAGATTGGTCGGGTTGAGGGTGAATGGCAGGGTGGCGCCAGGGGAGGCAGCGTGGTCCGTGTACGACGCGCCGTCTGTGCTTCCTTGAAGATTGAAAGTGCCCGCCGTGAATGTTCCGGTGGCGAACTCGGAATCGTTCCACGCGGCCAACACAACCGCCGCGCCGACCCCCAGGACCAATCCGCCGGCCAAAAGCGCCCGCATCTTTCCGCGCTTTGACATTGAAACTGAACTCGTACTCAAAATGCCCCCCACAGGTCAAGTCAAACGACTAATGAGCTGAACGCTAACACGCAAATCCCCCATTATCGGCAGCCCTCCCCTAATGAGTTAAAAAGAGAAGTCGGCCTCCCAATGGGGCGGCCGACTTCTCTCGCTTTCATTTGCGTCTAGGACGCGAAATGAAAGGCTATTCGTAAACGTGCGGGGCGAGGGTTCCCACAAAGTCCAGGTTGCGGTATTTCTCGGCGTAATCGAGACCGTATCCGACGACGAATTCGTTGGGAATGTCATAGCCGACGTACTTGACGTCGATCTCGACCTTGGCGGCCGTGGGCTTGCGGAAAGCGGTGCAGATTTCCACCGAGGCGGTGCCTCGCGATTCGAGGTTGGTCTTGAGCCAGGAGAGGGTCAGGCCGGAATCGATAATGTCTTCGACAATCAGGACATCCTTGCCCATGAGGTCGGTATCAAGGTCCTTGAGGATGCGCACGACGCCGGAGGACTGGGTACCGGAGCCGTACGAGGACACCGCCATCCAGTCCATGCTGACGTGGCTGTGCAGCGCACGGGCGAGGTCTGCCATGACCATGACGGCACCCTTGAGCACGCCGACGATCAGCAGCTCGCGGCCCTCGTAGTCCTTGTCAATCTGTGCAGCAAGTTCGGCGATCCGTTGCTGGATCTGCTCCTTGGTGTAGAGAACGTGTTTGAGGTCTGCCTGGACGTCGTTTGAATCCACCAATGGCTCCTGTGTTGATGCGTGGGTGCGGCTACTGTTGGGGCGATCTTTGATGCCGGAATACTAGCTTCCCACAGCCGCCGCCTTCGCGGGGAACGGCAGTTCCCCCGGCTGCGGCCTCCCGCTCCAATTCGCTCAGGGATACGCGGTAGACGCTGACGCTACCGGGAAGCTGCACGGGGCCCGCGGATCCCTGGCGACGCAGCAAGCCTTCGGCGGCCTGAAGCCGCCCGTAGCCGGGCTGTTGGCCCCCGACGTCGGCCGCCGCCTTGGCGATCACGCGGAACCTCAGCGCGGGGGACAATTCCCTCAAGCGGTCTTCCGGGAGCCAGACCCCGTCGTCGCTCCGGTTCACGAGGCCCGCATAGCTCTCAGCGGCAAGGTGCTCCAGGAAGTCGGCATCCTGTTGCAGGATCGCTGCGGTGCGGGCGAGTGATTCGGCCACCCCGGGCCCCAGCTTGTCCTCAAGCAAGGGCATCACCTCAACCCTGGTCCGCGAGCGGGCGAAGGCGGGGTCAGCGTTACTGGGATCGTGCCAGGTTTCGAGTTCCTCGACCTCGCAGATTTCGAGCGTTTCGGCGCGGCGAAGCCCGAGGAAGGGACGAAGGAGCTTGCCGCGGGCGGGCCGCATCCCGGCGAGGGAACGCGTTCCCGAGCCCCGGGCCAGGCCCAGCAGCACCTGTTCGGCCTGGTCGTCCAGCGTGTGCCCGAGCAGGATTGCTCCGCAATCAAGTTCGGTGGCGGCCGCTTCGAGGGCCGCGTGCCGGGCGTCCCGGGCTGCCGCCTCGGGACCGAACCCGGTAGCTGCCACTTCCACGGTCCGCAGCTGGACGGGCGAGAGTCCCAGCCCTTCAAGGATCGCCACGGTCCGTGCCGCGACCTCAGCCGAGCCTTCCTGCAGTTGATGGTCAACCACGACGGCGGCTACGCTCACGGGGCGGCCGTGAACGTGGCCACGCCGGGCAAAATAGGCTGCCACTGAGGCAAGCGCCAAGGAATCCGGCCCCCCGCTGCAAGCCACCAGGATTCGCTCGGGGTAGCCCGCGGAGGCCAGCGCGTCCTGCAACATATTCCGTGCTTTGCCGACGACCGGCGCCAAACGCCCGGGACGCCGTCGTCCACTGCTTGGAGCGCTTCCAGTGCTTGGTGGGTTTCTACTGCTTGCGCCCTGGCCCGATGTGGTGCCTGCGGTCACAGCCCCATCCGCTCAAGCCACAGCTTGGAGTCGTGGATCTCGGTCTCCGTAGGCAGTTTGTCGGCCGATTCCCAGACCCGGTTGAGGCCCTCCATGCCCGCCACCGCAACCACTTCGCGGACAAACTTGGCTCCGTCGCTGTACTGGCGCATCTTGGCATCCAGGCCGAGGATGTTGCGGATGAACTTCTCGATCACGCCCCGGTCCTTGCCCCGTGCGTTGAAGCGCTGCCTGATGGTCTTCACCGAAGGGACAAGGGTGGAATCGACGGCGTCCATCACCACGTTGGCGTGGCCTTCAAGCAAGCTCATGACAGCCGTGAGATGCGAGAGCGAGGCCTTTTCCTCAGGGTTCTGGAGCAGGTCCAAGATGGCCCCGCGGCCGGGTGTGGCGCCGGTGGAGCGGTCGCGCAGGGAGCGCGCGGCGGCAGTGGCGCGATCCATGATGGAGTCCACATTGCCGATGAGATTGGCGCTGAGGCGCTCGATTTCCTCGAGCATGTGGGTCCGGAGCCAGGGAGCCGCGGCGAACTGCACCCGGTGGGTCTGCTCGTGAAGGCAGACCCAGAGCCGGAAATCGTCTGGATCGACGTTGAGCTCGCGCTCCACGGAGATGATGTTCGGAGCCACCAGCAGGAGCCGGCCCGCAGGCGGTGCTTTCGAGTCCGGGGCGAGCGCGGCGAAGGGATCGTATTGGCCCAGGACTTTGCTCGACAAGAAGGCAAGCACAGCCCCGAGCTGGCTGCCGGTGATGGCGCCGCTCGCGGCCGCTGCTGCCGGTGTCATCGCCGGACCCCGCCGGGAATCCAGCATTTGCTTAAGGGCCGGCTGGAGCATCACCGCAAAACTCTGGGTATTGGCCTTCGCCCACGACGCCCGGTCAACCACGAGCACATGGGAATCGCGGAGATCGCGCGCGGCTTCCAAACCGGTGATGTCATGCACATGCGGTACCGAAATGTCCGCACTGAAGCGCAGGCTGTCCACGGCTTTGCCGATCTGGGCCGGACTCAGTATTGGACCGGGGGGAGCGAGCCGGGCGGCCGTGGAGGCGGCCAGCTCCCAGTTGATGAGGGACTGGGCTTGCTGCTGAGACTCCATACGAACCATCAGAACACAACAGTCTGAATCTGCACCCTTAAGTTCGCTCAGCGGCGAACGCCAGGCAGCGGCAAAGGTCAGCCGGCCCGGCAACCGCATGACGCGAGGGCCGTCGCGGACCTGTCCAGCGCCACTTTGTTCCCCGCCGCGCCCGGCGTCAGCCCGTTGCCGATAAAGGAAAAGACCAGGAGGCGGCCGTTCGCGTCCACCACATAGCCGCTCAGAGCGATCACCGAATTCAAGGTGCCGGTCTTGGCCCGCACCAATCCAGCCCCTTGGGAGGTGGTGGCGTCTGCGTAGCGGTCGCCGAGCGTCCCGGTCAGCCCGGCAACGGGGAACCCGGCGAGGGCGGCACGGAGGCGAGTGTCCGGTCCGGAGGTAATCGCCCGCACCACATCCGCGAACTGCCGCGCGGACACCTGGTTGCCCAAGGCAAGGCCGGACACGTCCGCCAAGTGCATGGAGTCCGTCGCGATCCCCAGTTCCGCCACCTGGGCGCTCACGGCCGCCGTCGCGCCGTCGTTGGATCCCGGCTTTCCAGCGGACAGCGCGGCCATCCGGCCGAATACCTCGGCGAGGTAGTTGTCCGAGGTTTCCAGCATCAAGTCCACCTGCTCGCGGACGGTCGCAGAAGCCACGCTGGCAAGGACGTCCTGCTTCCCTGCCGGAGCGGCGGCGCGTTCCACACCGGGGACCACTGTGAATCCGGCGGCGGCGCCCGCGGCTTGGAGTTTCCCGGCGAAAGCCTCGGCGGCGGTGAGCGCAGCGTCTTGCGGACGCGGACCGGTGGTTGCTCCCGGGCTTGTCCGGGCCGAGTTCAGGGCGAGCGGAAAGATCGGCGCGGTTTCACCGGCAGCGACGTCGTCGAGGCTCCACGCCGGATTCAAAGCCGGACCGGTGAACAGTCCATCGTCCAACTGGACTGTGACCGGACCCTTCACACCGCGGTCCTGAAGCGCTTTCGCCGCATCTGCCGCGAGAGTCTCCAGGCCGGCATGGCCAAGCACTTCGCTTGGCTGGGACGGGCCGTCGCCGAGCAGGACGTCACCCCCGGCGCTCAAGATGATCGTCGACGGCGAAGGTCCCGTCAAGACCCGCGTGTTGAAGCGGGTCTCCGGGCCGATCGCCCGCAGCGCCGCGACCGCCGTCAGCAGCTTCATGTTGGACGCCGGCACCCGGTTCTTGGCGCCGTCGCGATCGTAAAGCGGAAGTCCGGTCAACGCATCTTCAACGACGCCGGTGAAGTCTCCCCCGCCGTCGGGCGTCAGGAGGGCGTTGAGCTGGCTGGTGACATCGGCCTGCAGCGGGACCGGGGCGGAAGCGTCCAAAGGGGCAACGATCTGGGTGCGGCTCAGTTGCTTGGGGACCTGTTGCCAGGCCGGCACCTGGGGCGCGGGCGCAGCGGCTACCCCGAAGAAGCCGGGTGCGACTCCGAGGCCCATCGGCACCGCCAAGGCCGCGATGACCGCGGCCAACAAAACCAGTGGCAGAAAGCCGACGACACCCTTCGGTTCCGGCCTCGCGGGCGTCCCGGCTCTGGGCTTCCGGGGCCTGAGAACGGGATTTTCCTGCTGTTCCGGAGACTGGTTGTCAGCCCCCGCCTCGTCAACGCCCTTCATGCAGCTTTAGTCCTCAAAGTCTTGAATGTCCCCACCGTTTCAAGAAACTTGGGCCTCTCGCTATATCCTCAATAGTAGTCGGCGGCGTCGGCTGCTCTGTTGCCGCGCCCATGCCAATACCGTCAAGGAGCATTCCATGAAGCACGACGTCACGATCGAGATCCCCAAGGGGTCGCGCGTCAAGTACGAAGTTGACCACGAGACCGGCCGCGTCCGCCTGGACCGCGTCCTGTTCACCTCCATGCAGTACCCCACGCACTACGGGTTCTTCGAGAACACCCTTGGCGAGGACGGCGACCCGCTGGACGCACTGGTCCTCCTGCAGGACTTCGACCTTTACCCCGGCGTCATCGTTGAATCCCGCCCCATCGGCGTTTTCAACATGACCGACGATGGCGGCGGAGACGCAAAGGTCCTCTGCGTTCCGGCCGACCCGCGCTTCGACCACATCCAGGAAATCTCCGATGTCAGCGAATTCCTGATCAAGGAAATCGAGCACTTCTTCACCCGTTACAAGGACCTTGAGCCGGGTAAGTGGGTCAAGGCTGAAGGCTGGGCCGACCGCGCCGCCGCCGAAGCCGAGCTGGAGGCTTCCATCAAGCGTTACGTTCCGGTCTCCCACTAGTCCCCGCTACCTCCCCACTTCCGACGGCGGCGGGTGCGGTTCCATGCGAACCGCACCCGCCGCCGTCGTTAATGGGTGGGGACCCGACACGGAACGGATCGGCCCACAATCGCCGGGCACCCGCCGTCGTAACGAGAAGTTGGCTCTGGATTAACCGCTTGAAAGTCAGCTACCTGCCGGTAATGTTTGATCCACAATGTTCACCCTGACCATCAACCAACGCGACAGCCGCGGCGACGGAGACCTCGTACCGCAGCTGCTCAAAGACCTGCGCCACGTCCCGGCGTGCTTGGACTTTGACCGCTCGGTGGAGGACGAAGTCCAGGGCATCGTGGAATTCCCCCATCAGGCCGTGGATTCAGCGCTCATCGCCTTGAGGAGCGGACAGTGGTACGTGGGAATCGGCGTGGGACCGGTCAACGAACCCCTGCCGCAGCAAATCAAAGACGCCTCCGGACACGGCCTGGTCTACGCACGCCGCGCCGTGGACCGCTTGCGGAACGGCAAAGAGCGGGTCCCTGTGGCAGTCGAGGGGCCGATCGCTGCCCTCGCTGCCGAATCGGAGGCCGTGCTGCGGCTCCTGGGGCACATCGTGCAGCATCGGAGCGTTGCCGAGTGGCGCGTCCTGGACCTGCTGACGCCCGGCGTGCGTGGGCAGCAGAAGGCCGTGGCCCAGGAACTGGGGATCAGCACCCAAGCCGTGAGCAAGGCCCTGGCACGCGCCCAATGGGTGGAGGAGCACGCCGCCCGGCCGGCCGCGGCGCGCTTGCTGCAGTTGATCCTCGACGTTTACTGATTGCGTCAGCCCGCGTTCATCCATATTGTCCTCGACACGTCCGTTCTTCCCGGCCTACCTTGAGTCCATGATCTCCAAGCCAAAGCTTGGGCGGCTTCTTCCCGCTCTCAGGCAGGCCGTCACAGGCCACCGACTCCTGTTTGCCGCAAAGACGGCCGTCGCGGCGGGGGTGGCTTGGTACCTCGCGCCGCTCATGCCTGGGACAGCCGCCGCCTATCCCTATTACGCTCCCTTGGGCGTCCTGGTCAGCATGCACCCCACTGTTGCGGCTTCCGCCAAGCATGGGCTGCAAAGCCTGCTGGGACTCGGATTGGGCATTGCCATGGCCTTCGCCGTGACCACGGTCACCACCCCGAACGCGCTGGCGGTGGCCGTCGTCGTCGGCCTGGGCGTGGTTATCGGCGGCCTGCCAAGGCTTGGAAGCGCCTCCGAATGGGTTCCCATGGCGGCGCTATTCGTGCTGGTCCTGGGTTATTCGAATGCGCAGGGATTCTCTTTCGCGTACGTCCTGCAAATGGCTATGGGCGTGGCCGTCGGATTCGCGGTGAACTGGCTGGTCTTCCCTCCCCTTCATCTTGAAGGCATCGATCCCGCCATCGACGGACACCAACGGGCATTGTCCAAGCAACTCAAGGACATGGCCAGCGCCATGACGGAATCCTGGCCACCGGACCATGAGGAATGGGCGAGCCGCAGCGGCGAGCTCGCACGTACCGCGACCGACGTGCGGGCAGCTGTCCAAGCGGCGAAGTTGAGCGCAAAAGCGAACCCGCGGTCCCGCCGTCGAGCCCGCCGGCTGCCCGCCGACCTGGCCGGTTTGCGAACGCTGGAACGGCTGACCTTTCACGTCCAGGACATCACGGACGTCCTGGCAAGCGTCATCTGGGAAGAGGACGCGGGAACGGTCATTCCGGAGGGTGTCCCGCCAAACCTGGCTGAGGCGCTCGACGACGTAGCAACAGCGATCCGGCAATGGAGGCACGGAGATTCCGGAGACTTCCGGGATGCCCTGGACGAAGCCCGGGACAGTGTGGCAGCACTAAGTGACACCGTTACGGAAGCAGCCGCCGGCCAGGAGTCCGTGAACGCCACCGCATCGGTCGCCATGAGCCTCCGCCGGATCATCACTGTGGTCTCCGACGACGCCTGAGCTAGCGATGGGGTGAACTGGCGTAGCCCCGCAGCGCGGGGCTACCTCAGTTGCGCAGGTTCAGTTGAGCAGGGCTATTACAGCAGGCGACGCAGGATGAGGGCCGCACCGTCGTCGTACACCGAAGCGGTGACCTCGTCCGCGACGGCGATGACTTCCTCAGGCGCCTGGCCCATGGCGACACCGCGCCCGGCCCAGCTGAGCATTTCGATATCATTGCGGCCGTCCCCCACTGCCACCGTGTGGCGCGGGTGCGTGCCAAGCCGCCGGCGCAACTGCTCCAAAGCGCTGGCCTTGGTGACCCCGGCGGCGGCGATATCCAGCCAGGCCGTCCAGCCCACCGAATAGGTGACCCCGGACAGCCCGATCTTGCGAATGGCTGTGGAAAATTCTTCGGCCGTGTTTTCGCTGCTGAACACCACGACACGCACCGCAGTGGCATCGAGCATGGTCTGGAAATCGACGCCGATGGCCTCAACGCCGAAGCTGGCGTCCTGGAACCGCTCCGTGGAGAGGAAGTTCCCGTCCTCGTCCTCAAGCGCGTATTTGGCGGACGGAAGCTGCTCGCGAAGAGCCATCAACGCGGGGGCGGGATCGAACGTGGCCTTGTGAATGATCTCGTAGCCTGCGTCCAGTTGGGGGTCGAGCCGCAATGTGACACCTCCGTTGCAGCACACGGCATATCCCCGTTCCAGCCCTATCTGCTCAATGATGGGCAACGTGGCGTTCAACGAACGGCCCGTGGCGATCAGGACGTCGTGGCCGTGGGCTACAACCGCCCTTGCGGCGTCGCGGACACCAGGTGACATGTGGCCATCGTGATCCACGAGGGTTCCGTCGACGTCCAACGCCACCATGAGTTTGTGATTCACATTCCGCTGGTCATCGATGCCAGCGACTGAGGTACCAGTCAATATAGTCATGCCTCCAGTGAAGCAGACCCCACCGCCGCCAGCTAGGACGCAGGCCACAGCAAGGGATTAACACGCGGTGAATACTCCCACGTTGTCCACAGTGTGAATATTAACTTGAGGCCTTGCCGCGAGGCCGTAGTCCGGCGCGCAGGAGCTTCTGCCGAAGACGGCCCGGCTGTGCGACTCCCCCACCGATTCGGCCTTCGTGTGGGCCAAGCTCGCGATGCGGAGTGCTCTGTGTTTGGTGGCATCAGCCACGATCCCGTCCAGTGCCCCCGGTTGTGGAGGACCGCTCCACCCCGCCCACTGAGCTACAGAACGGGCAGGACCTCAAGGCCTCCGATGTACTTCTGGAGGGCCTTGGGGACGTTGACCGAGCCATCCGGGTTCTGGTGGTGCTCCAGGATGGCCACGATCCAGCGGGTGGTGGCCAGCGTGCCGTTCAGGGTAGCCACGGCGCGCGTGCCCTTCACTACGCCGTCCTCGTTGACCGCGCGCTCACGGATGTTCAGGCGGCGGGCCTGGAAGGTGGTGCAGTTGGACGTCGACGTGAGCTCGCGGTACGCGTTCTGCGTGGGAACCCAGGCTTCGCAGTCGAACTTCCGGGCCGCGGACATGCCGAGATCGCCCGCCGCGGTGTCGATCACGCGGTACGGGAGCTCAACCTTGGCCAGCATTTCCTCTTCCCAAGCCAGGAGCCGCTCGTGCTCGGCAGCGGCCTCTTCAACCGTGGTGTAGATGAACATCTCCACTTTGTTGAACTGGTGGACGCGGATGATGCCGCGGGTGTCCTTGCCGTGCGAACCCGCTTCGCGACGGTAGCAGGAACTCTGCCCCGCGTAGCGGATAGGCCCGGCCGACAGGTCCAGGATCTCGTCCGCGTGGTAACCCGCGAGGGCCACTTCCGAGGTTCCCACGAGGTAAAGGTCGTCTTCGGCGAGACGGTAGATCTCGGCGTCGTGCTTTACATCGAACCCGGTGCCCTGCATGGTCTCCGGACGCACCAAAGTGGGGGTGATCATCGGGACGAAGCCGGCCTCGATGGCTTGGTCCATGGCCATCTGCAGCAGGGCCATCTCCAAGCGGGCGCCGACGCCGCGGAGGAAGTAGAAGCGCGCGCCTGAGACCTTGGCGCCGCGTTCCATGTCGATCGCGCCAATGAGTTCGCCGATTTCCAGGTGGTCCTTCGGCTCGAAGTCCGGGAATTCGCGCGGGGTGCCGACCGTCTTGACCACGACGAAGTCGTCCTCGCCGCCCTCAGGCACGCCGTCCACAATCAGGTTGGGAATGACCCGCAGCAGCTCTTCCTGCTTGGCCTGGGCTGCGTCGGCTTCGGCGGAGGCAGCCTTGACCGAATTGGCCAGTTCCTTGACCTCGGCCAGCAGCGCCCGTTTTTCGTCGCCCTTGGCCTGTGCCACCTTCTTGCCGAAGGCGTTCTGCTCCGCACGGAGGTTTTCGTAGCGGATCAGGGCCGCGCGGCGGTCCGAATCGGCGGAAATGATCGCGTCCACCACGGACTCGTCGGCGCCGCGGGCGCGCTGGCTGGCACGGAACTTGTCCGGGTTTTCGCTGAGGTCTTTTACGTCGATCACCAGACAAGAGTATCGAATGAGCGCGCAGCTCCGCGGCCAATGCCCGACGGCGGCCGGCACCCCCTTCCGCCGTGCACCGCCGCGCCTGCAGCGGGATAGGGTTGAAGCACCATGAGCAACTGGATCCTGTACGTGATTCTGGCTGGGGGCGTGGTCTTCGCCGTCTCCAGTTGGTGGGGCGTGCGCCGGCTCAGGGCCAGGCATACCCGCAGCGCTGTGCATGAAGACGCACACAAGCCGGAAGCCGGCCTGCAAAGGGTGGCCGTGGTCCTTAACCCGGTCAAGGCGAAAGCCGAGGACGCGCGGAGGATCATCCGGGAAGCCTGCCATCTTGCGGGCTGGGACGAACCCCGTTTCTTCGAAACCACCGCAGACGATCCCGGCCATTCGCAAACCAAGGCGGCACTCGCGTATAAGCCCGACGTCATACTCGTCGGCGGCGGCGACGGCACCGTGCGCGTCGTGGCTGAGGCCCTCGCGCACACCAACGTCGCGATGGGCTTGATTCCCTTGGGAACCGGAAACCTGCTGGCACGCAACGTGAACCTGGATGTCAACGATCTGCGGGGCAGCGTCCACACAGCGCTCTTCGGCCACCAGCGCTACATCGACACCGCCCGAATGGCGATCCACAACGAGCTGACAGGCGCCTCTTCCGAGCATGCATTCCTGGTGATCGCCGGCATGGGACTCGACGCCGAGGTTGTGGGCGATACCAACGACGGGCTCAAGAAGGCAGTCGGCTGGCTGGCCTACACCGAGGCGGGTGTCCGCCACCTGCCCGGCCGGCGCAAAAAGGTCACCATTGCCATGGACGACGAGCCCGAGCAATCCCGGAAAATCCGAAGCGTCTTGTTCGCCAACTGCGGCCTGATTCCGGGCGGCATCGACTTCATCCCCGGTGCGATGATCGACGACGGCGTGCTGGACGTTGTGGTCATGAGCCCCCGTAGTGCCATCGGCTGGCTCGCGGTGTACGCCAAGATCCTGTTCAAGCACAACCGGAACCTGCCGGTCATGAATTACTACCGTTCGGGCAAAGTTGTCATCAGCAGCAGCGAACCGATGGCCACGCAACTTGACGGTGATCCCTCGGGCGAGGCCACGAAGGTCACCGTCAAGGTGGAGCCGCGTTCTCTCCTCGTGCGCGTCCAATAACCGGTACTCGTGCAACTACCGGTGCGCGCGCGACGGCGCAACGCGCTATTTGGCGTTCTTCGCCGCTTCCGTTGCTTTGTGTTCTGCCAAGGCTTTGGCGGCTGCGCGCGCTTCCGATTGCTCGCGAATCATCGCCTGTTCTTCCTCAAAGCGCAGCCGATCGGCCCGGTCGGCGTCGTCGCCGTCCCAGTCCTGGTTGTCCGCCTTGGGCTTGGGATTGACGATCATTCCCTGGCCGCTGGTGTCATTGCTATTTCCTGACATGGCCCGCTCCCTCCGTTAGGGGCATGCGTCCATCAATTGTGGATCAAGCAAGCATACGCACAGTTTTATCCACGCGATAGGGGTTGAAGAGTCAATTATCCAACGCTTTGCGAAGCGGATTCGGGCCGGTCAAGCGCCCGGTTCCCCACCCAAAATGGCCCGGACCCAGGCATGCGCGGATGCGAACGCGGCGTCGGAGGTATGCGGAGCCACGAAGGCTTTCTGCTCGTCCGCCCGCGCATAAGACCCCAGGAAGCGGGTGGCCGGGCTGATCCGGTGCAGGCCTGCCAAGGCGTCGGCTACCCGGGCGTCCGACGCGTGGCCGTCGGCGTCGATACTGAAGAAATAGTGACCCAGATACTGGCCTGTGGGCCGGGACTCGATACGGCTGAGGTTGACTCCGCGGGTGGCAAACTGGTCCAGTATTTCCATCAGGGCGCCCGGGCGGTCTTCGGGCAGGGGCACGACGACGGTGGTCTTGTCGGCACCCGTGCGCTCAGTCAGTGCGCCGGGACGGCTGACCAGGACGAAGCGCGTAACCGCGCCGGGGTTGTCTCCAATGTTCTCCGCAAGGATATTCAGTCCCGGCCGCTCGGCCGCGACAAGGGGTGCGCAGATGGCGGCGTCATAGTGCACATCACCCTCGAGAAGCCCGACGGCGGCCGCTGCCGTAGAGGATCCCGGCACATATTCCGCATTTGGGATATTTTCGTCGACCCACAGCCGGCACTGGGCCCAGGCATGGCCATGGGTGGAGACCCGGCGGATGTCCGAGATCTTCACGCCGGGCCGGGCAACCAGCACGAACGTGATGGGAACGAGGGCTTCGCGGATGATCCGCAGCTCGGTTCCGGTGGCAATAGCATCCAGGGTGGCGGTCACTCCACCTTCCACCGAGTTCTCGATCGGCACCATGGCCGCATCCGCCTCGCCTTGGCGAACCCTCTCCAAAGCCGTGTTCACATTGGTGCAAGGGACCCTGTTGGCATCGGCCGCTCCGGGGACCTGCAAGAGGGCAGCCTCGGTAAAGGTGCCTTCAGGACCGAGGAACGTGTAGGTGAGCACGGATCCCGACATGTATATATTCCTTAGGTGTTATGCGTTGGGGCTACAGGACGACCGGCTTGAGGCCGTTCTCAGATACCATCGGGCGGCCGGTCTCGAACCACATGTCCATGCCTCCGGCTATATTGGTGGCGGTGTAACCCTGCCCCACCAGCCACTGGACCGCCCGGTAGGACCGTCCGCCCGTACGGCAGATGACATACAAGTCATCGTCAGGATCAAGCTCGTCAAGGCGCGCCGGGATCTGGTCAAGCGGAATATGCAGCGCACCCTCGGCGTGGCCCGCTACCCATTCGTAATCCTCCCGGACATCCAGGATTTTCGCGTCGGCCGGAACATCGCCGACAGGCACGGTCTCGAAATCGCTCACGTGGGTCCCTTCCAGTTGATTCAGATCTCCAATCCAGCCTACCGTTGCAGGGACCGAGACCGCTCAAGGCAAAAGGAGGCGCCATGGCTGCCGACGGGCCCACCATCCTGGCAACCTCCGGTGGCTATAAGTCCGGGCATCGCACCAGGATGGAGTTCGACCTCCTGGTTCACCACGCCGTCGAACTCTCCGGGGTCAGCGGACGTGCGCCGCGAGTGGCGCATATTGGGACGGCCTCCGGAGACCAGCGTTGGTTCGCCGCGGAATTGGACCAGGCCGCCCGGGTTTCGGGCTTCGATTTCAGCCACCTGAACCTTTTCACGATGCCCAACTACGGCGATCCCGAGGCCTACCTTTTGGAACAGGACGTGGTGTGGGTCAACGGTGGTTCCGTGGTCAATCTTCTGGCCGTATGGCGCGCCCACGGACTGGACAGCATCTTGAGGCGCGTCTGGGAACACGGTGTGGTGCTGGCAGGGGTGTCCGCGGGCTCGATTTGTTGGTTCCAGGGCGGCACTACGGATTCGTACGGCCCTGAATTGCGCGCTGTGACCAACGGACTGGACTTCCTCCCCTACGCCAACGGCGTCCATTATGACTCCGAGCCGGGCCGCCGCCCCCTGGTCCACCAGTTGGTGGCGGAAGGCGTGCTGGGCGAAACGCACTGCACCGACGACGGCGTCGGGCTGGTTTACAGGGGCACGGAACTTGTGGACGTGGTTGCCGAGGTCAGGGGCAAGGCTGCCTATCGCGTCACCGCGACTTCCAGCGATCCGGCCGATAGCGTTGCCGTGGAAGAGCGCTTGGAGGCCCGCTTCCTTGGCTGACATCCACGAGCTCGGCGCGGCCGGGTTGCGCCAAGCCTTGGCCGCCGGCGAGCTCTCGGCAACCGAGGTGGCGGAGCACTTCCTCGCGAGGATCGGACAGCTGAACCATACGCTGGGCGCCTTCGTCACGGTGACGGCGGACCAGGCCATGCTCGACGCCGGGGCCGCGGACGCAACCTACGTCCGCCGACGCAGCGGTGGCCCGGAGCTTCCCCTCCTGCACGGCGTGCCGCTGGCTTTCAAAGACCTCACGGATGTTGCCGGAGTAGTGACCACCCATGGCAGCGGTGCCCTGGACCGGAAGCCCGCCCCGGAGGACGGAGCCCTTGCCGCAACGCTCAAAGGCGCGGGTGCCATCTCACTGGGCAAGACTCAGGTTCCGGAATTCGGACTTACGGCCTACAGCGAAAACCGCATCGCACCGCCGTCGCGCAATCCATATGCACTGAGCCGCAGCTCCGGCGGCTCTTCCGGAGGCAGTGCTGCCGCGGTTGCGGCGGGCTTGGTTCCCTTCGCGCCCGGGAGCGACGGCGGCGGATCCATACGTATTCCCGCTGCGGCATGTGGACTGCTGGGGTTGAAGCCGGGCCGCGGCCTGGTGCCGGCCGGCGAGAGCGTCGGGGACGCGGCACGCCTGGTGGTGGCCGGCCCCTTGGCTCGCTCCGCGGAGGATGCCGCTCTCATGATGGATGCCCTGGTGCCACCCGGAATCCGTCCGGAAGGGGGCTACCTTGCGGGCCTCGAGGAGGCTCCCGGCGCATTGCGCATCGGCGCGAGCCTGGACAGCCCGTGGTCCACCACTTTCCCGTTCACCCCGGAGCGGGAAGCCCTTGATGCCTTCGCCAAAGGCATCGCACTGCTGACGGACGCGGGCCATTCAGTGCTGGATGCCGAGGTCCGTTATGACAATCGCTATCCGGAAGCGTTCACCACCGCCTGGACTGCCGGCGTTGGGAGCGCCCGGATCCTGCCGCAGCGCGAAGCCCTGCTGACCCCGCTGACCCGGACCTTCCGGCGTCGGGCGCAACAGCGGAGCGCAGCCAAGGTCAACGAAGCGCTCGGTTTCCTGCGGCAGTTCACGCACGATACCGTCACCCAGTACGCGCAGTGGGACCTCGTCCTGACGCCGTCGCTGGCACAGACGCCACGGCCCGTGGGCTGGTTCACCGGCACAATGCCCGGAGGCGAGCAATGGCCGGCCCCCGACTGGCCAGGCGACGCGGACGACGACTACCGCAAGCAATGCGAGTTTGCGCCCTGGTCCTCAATGGTGAACGTGTGCGGCCTGCCGGCGATCACCGTGCGGGTTCATTGGACCGGCCCGACGCCCGGAACGGGGCTTCCGATGGGCATCCAACTCATCGGAAAACCGGGATCCGAGCTGCTGCTCCTGCGGCTCGCGAGGCAGCTTGAGAGGCAGCAAAAAGTGGCGCCCCACCCCGGCAAATAGTTGCTCGAGGCATCTAAATGATGTGACAAATGCGCTCAGTCAATGTCACCATGGATCAGATGAGCACAACTCTAGACACGCGGACGCCCGCCAAAAACGCGGGCGATACGTCATTTTTCGGCCACCCAAAGATGCTGGCCAGCCTCTTCTCCGTAGAAATGTGGGAACGATTCTCCTTCTACGGCATGCAGGGCATCCTGCTTTACTACATGTACTTCACCGCGGACCATGGCGGACTCTCGATCGACAAATCGCTCGCCGCCGGACTGGTTGGCGCGTACGGCGGAGGCGTGTACCTCTCCACGATCCTGGGCGCCTGGTTGGCGGACCGGCTTTTCGGCTCCGAACGGGTACTTTTCGGTTCCGCCATCATGATCATGACCGGCCACATCGCACTTGCGCTCCTGCCCGGGATCCCGGGCCTGGTGGCGGGCCTCGTGCTGGTGGGTATCGGATCCGGCGGCCTCAAGGCGAACGCAACAGCGCTGGTCGGCACCCTCTATGGGGAGAAGGACGAATGCCGTGACGCCGGCTTCTCCATCTTCTACATGGGCATCAACCTCGGCGCCCTCATCGGACCGCTCGTGACCGGCTGGCTGCAGGAAAGCAACGGCTTCCACTGGGGCTTCGGCGCAGCCGCAATCGGCATGGCGATCGGCCTGGTCATCTACGCACTGGGCCGCAACAAGCTCCCGGAAGAAGCACACCGCGTTCCAAACGTCCTTCCGTCAGCACAGCGGAGCCGTTATGGGCTCATCTTCCTCGGCATCGCCGTCGTGATCGCCGTGCTGCTGATAACCGGCGTGGTGAATCCCGGCAACCTGGCCAAGAGCATGGCATACGCCGCCATTGTCGCCTCGGTCATCTATTTCACGCTGATCTTCAGAAGCAAGAAGGTCACGCCGTTTGAGCGCAAGCGTGTTGTCGCATTCATTCCGCTGTACATCGCGTCTGCAGCGTTCTGGGCACTCTTCCAGCAGCAGTTCACGTTCATTGCCGTGTACTCGGAGGAAAAACTGGACCGCAACCTCTTCGGATGGGAAATGCCGGCGGCCTGGGTACAGTCCATCAACCCTGTATTCATCATCGTCTTCGCAGGCGTCATGGCTGCCCTCTGGACAAAACTTGGTCCGAAGCAGCCGGGATCCCCCATCAAGTTCGCTGCCGGACTCTTCGTCATGGGACTGGCATTCCTGGCCTTCATCCCCTTGTCCGGCGCAGGAAAAACCCCGCTGCTTGCGCTCGTGGGAATCCTGTTCCTCTTCACCTTGGCGGAACTGTTCCTGTCCCCCATCGGCCTGTCCGTGAGCACCAAGCTGGCCCCCAAGGCCTTCCACACCCAGATGGTGGCCCTGTTCTTCCTCTCGGTGTCTCTCGGCACCGCGTTGGCGGGCATCCTGGCCGGCCTGTACAACCCTGACAACGAATTGCCGTACTTCCTGGGCGTCGGCGGCACGGCGGTTGTGATCGCTGCTGCCTTGGCGGCCGGCTCGCCCGCCATCAAGAAATTGATGGGCGGCGTGCGCTAGTCACGTAACCGAGCTGGAGCGCGACGGCGGCCGGTGCGTTCGGCGGGTTTCCCGCCAGGCGCACCGGCCGCCGTCGTTGTCGCTAGTAGTTGTAGTTGTAACGCGAAGCCGTGGCGGCAAAAATCGCGACAAAGACCCAGAAGATCGTCACGGCAACAATGCCCAGGTATCCCAGTACAAGGCCCGCGATGGCCATGCCCTTGCCGGCCGGTTCCTTCCTGAGGGCCATGTGGCCGAGGATCACCGCGGCAATCTGGGGCAGGACGAAGAAGCCAAGGCCCACGAAGACCGCGATCCCGCAGCACATGCTCGCAATGCTCAGGCCCTTCGGCTCGACCGGCATGCCGTAGTAGGCGGGCTGGCCATAGGGACTGGCCGGCTGCCCGTAGCCAGGCGGCCCTTGGGGAGGTTGTTGACCATACGGCGAAGCGGGCTGGCCGTAAGGGCTGGCCGGCTGCTGGCCATAGGGCGGCTGGACGTACTGAGCCGGACCACCCTGGGGCTGTTGCGGCTGTGGCTGGCCGTAGGGGCCGGAAGCCGCCGGCGAGGCAAACGGCTGCTCGCCGTACGGGTTCTCACCGGCCTGGGGTGCGGGCGGAATGTACGACGGTGGCTCGTAGCCCTTGGGCGGTTCGTCACCCTCGGGAGCGTTCTCGGGTTTAGCTGGCTGGTCGGTCATGGAATATCCCCCTTGCGAGTCTTTGTGCCCAGCCTACCGCCGAGCGAAGGCGCACATAAGCTCGCAGAGCCCCGGCTCCGCAACGCCATGCCGCACTCCGGTAAACGGGCAGTGAATCTTCGTCGATCATGCGGAAATACGAAGTCACAGGCCCCGCAATAGTCGGTTTTCTCTTCTAGCGCACCGGGCGGTCTGGCATGCTGGGTCAATGGCTAGCCGTGCGGGCACTGTTGCCCTTCCCCAGGACCTTGTAGACATCACCGCTCTTCTTGACGCGTACTACGACGTGACGCCGGATCTTAGTGATCCCGCACAACGCGTTGCCTTCGGCACCTCCGGGCATCGGGGGTCGAGCCTCAAGGCCTCATTCAATGAAGGGCATATCCTCGCCATCACCCAGGCGATCGTGGAATACCGCGCCGGGCAAGGCATCACCGGCCCACTCTTCCTGGCCAAGGACACCCACGGGCTCAGCGAACCGGCGCAGAATTCCGCCCTTGAGGTCCTCGCCGCCAACGGTGTCAACGTACTGATCGACGCGCGCCACGGCTACACGCCCACCCCCGCCCTGAGCCATGCGATCCTGAAATACAACAACGAAGCCGGCCCCGGGCAGCCCCAGGCAGACGGCATCGTGGTCACCCCGAGCCACAACCCTCCGGCCGACGGCGGTTTCAAGTACAACCCCCCGCACGGCGGCCCTGCAGACACCGACGCCACCGGCTGGATCGCCAACCGCGCCAACGAGCTCCTGGAAAACGGGCTGCGCGGCGTCAAGCGGATTCCGTTGAACGACGCCCTCAAAGCGGATGGCACGGGCAAGTTCGATTTCCTGAGCAGCTACGTGGACGATCTCCCTTCCGTCCTGGACCTCGATGCGATCCGCACCGCCGGCGTACGCATCGGCGCGGACCCCATGGGCGGCGCATCCGTGGACTACTGGGGTGAAATCGGCGAACGCCACCAGCTCGACCTGACCGTGGTCAACCCCACCGTGGACCCGCAGTGGGCTTTCATGACCCTCGACTGGGATGAGAAGATCCGCATGGACTGCTCCTCGCCGTCGGCCATGGCCTCACTCATCAAGCGCATGTCGGATAGTGCTTCGGCCGGAACGGGCGCCTTCGACGTTGCCACCGGAAACGACGCCGACGCCGACCGCCACGGCATCGTGACGCCCGACGGCGGCTTGATGAACCCGAACCACTACCTCGCCGTCGCGATCGACTACCTATACCGCAACCGCACAGGCTGGAACCCGGAGTCCGTCGTCGGCAAGACCCTTGTCTCCTCCTCCATCATCGATCGCGTTGCCGCGGGGCTGGGCCGCAAGCTCGTGGAAGTTCCCGTGGGCTTCAAGTGGTTCGTCCCCGGCCTGCTCTCGGGCGAGGGTGCCTTCGGCGGCGAAGAATCCGCGGGCGCCTCCTTCAACAAGCGCGACGGAAGCGTCTGGACCACCGACAAGGACGGCATCCTGTTGGCCCTCCTGGCATCGGAGATCACGGCCGTCACCGGCAAGTCGCCGTCGCAGCTCTACAAGGGCCTCACGGACCAGTTCGGCGCGCCCGTCTATGCCCGGATCGACGCCGCTGCGACGCGGGAGCAGAAGGCCAAGCTCGGCAAGCTCTCCGCCGCGGATGTCACAGCCACCACGCTGGCGGGCGAGGACATCACCGCCAAGTTGACCGAGGCTCCCGGCAACGGCGCCTCGATCGGCGGGCTCAAGGTTGTCACAGAGAACGCCTGGTTCGCGGCCCGTCCGTCGGGAACCGAGGACGTCTACAAGATCTACGCCGAGTCCTTCAAGGGAGCCGAGCACCTCAAGCAGGTCCAAGAAGAGGCCAAGGCGCTCGTGGACGGCGTGATCTCCTAGACCTCGCTAGTTTGGCTCCGCCGGGGGGCGCCACACTTTCAGGATCCGCCGGATCGTGTGGTTGCCTTCCGGCGCCATGTCCACCAGTGCGATCTGATCGAGCACGACGGCGTCACCCGGCTTGGGGCGCTTGCCGTCGTGATGCGAAATGTGCGGACGGTAGTTCTCCATGACGTATCGCGGGGTTGCCGCGCGCCCGCCGACACTCTCCATGGCTTCGAACAGTTCCTCATGCAGACCCTGCAAAAGGGGATGGTGTTCCACCAGGCTGACCGGGATGGACCCTTGGTGACCGAATCCGGCGTCGGGCCCCACCGTCAGTTCAGCCCCGAGGGCGCCCATCGCGGGGGCCGTCACAAGCTCGCTGAGGCGCGCGGCGACGTCGACACCATCGGAGGGCTCGACGTCGAACCTCAACAGGGTGATGTGCAGCGGCCAGTCACTGCGTGGGAAGACGAGCCCGTCAGCCACGGCTTCGACGAACGCCACGAGAATGAGGTTCCGCATAAGGAAATTTTGCCACCGCGACGCCCTCCCCCGGCGACGATCAATCCCAAAGGTGAGCGAGGGTCGCTCGAAAAGGCGCTAAAGGTGAGCGAGCGTCGCTCGAGGACAAACGCCCGCTCAGATATACCGCCCCAACCACCAACGCCCGCTCAGATATACCGCCTTAAGCGCGAACGCTCGCTCACAAGAGTGAGCGAGCGTCGGCGGAAAAGGCCCTAAAGGTGAGCGAGGGTTAGACGGTGCGGACGACGTCGTCGTACGCGAACTTCGGCTTGGCTTCACCGAAGGCGTCCGGCCCCGGCTGGCCGATGTTGACCACGAGGAAGCTCTTCTGGTCACCGGCGGGGAAGAATTCGGCGTCGATCGCGGCGAAGTCGGCACCGGTCATGGGGCCGGCAGCGAAGCCGAGGGAGCGGACGGCAAGGATGAAGTAGCCGGCCTGCAGGTGGGCGTTGTTGTTGCCCGTAGTTGCGGTGAACTCGGGGTTGGCGTCATACATGGCCTTCGGGGCAGAGTAGACCGGGAGGAACTTGTCCCACTGCTCGTGCCAGGCGGTGTCGTAGGAGAGCACGGCGACCAGCGGAGCAGAGGCGGTCTTGGCCTTGTTGCCCGGAGAGAGGGTCTCGACGAGCTTGGCGCGGGCCTCGTCCGAACGGACGTAGGTGACGCGCAGCGGCTGGGAGTTGAACGCTGTCGGGCCGAACTTGGTCAGTTCGTAGATGGCCTGTGCTTGCTCCTCCGAGACCTCACCGGCAAAGGAGTTGGCAGTGCGGGCTTCGGCAAAGATGGCGTCGACTGCTGCGGCGTCAATCACTGCTTCTTCGTGGGCGATCGTCATTCGCGTACCTTTCGCTGTGCCCGCAGCCATCGACGGCCGGGCGCTTATGCTTTCCATGGTTGCAACTTCAACTTCCCTCCGCCTCTTCCCGTGAAGCCACGTGACGTTCCACACAGCGGAATCGGCAGGCCGTACGGGCGGTAAGGTTGCACCCGGACAATCACAACTTTCAGGGAAGGCTCCCGCAGATGAGCATGCTCGGAACCAAATGGAAGCTGCACGGCAACGGCAAGACGATCCGGCCGGGACACGTGGTGGCACCCGAGGAGCGGCTGGCATGGCCGCTGACCATCGGCGTCGGCATGCAGCACGTCGTCGCGATGTTCGGAGCCACCTTCCTTGTGCCCATCATCACGGGCATGCCACCGGCCACCACACTGCTCTTTTCCGGCATCGGCACCCTGTTGTTCCTGGTCATTACCAAGGGGCGCGTACCGAGCTACCTCGGTTCGAGCTTTGCCTTCATCGCCCCCATCCTGGCGTCCCAGCAGCAGTTCGGCGTTCCCGGCGCGCTCGGCGGAGTGGTGCTTGCCGGCGTCGTACTGGCGCTCGTCGGCGCGGTGGTGCAGAAGTTCGGCGCTGAGTGGATCAACCGGACCATGCCACCTATTGTCACGGGCGCGATCGTCGCCCTGATCGGCCTCAACTTGGCGCCAGCCGCAAAAGCCAACTTCGATAAGGCCCCCGTCACCGCCCTCGTGACGCTGGTGACGATCATCCTCGTGAGCGTCCTCTTCCGCGGCATTCTGGGCCGCCTGAGCATCCTGGTGGGCGTGGTGGTGGGCTACCTCACCGCCATGACGCGCAGCGAAGTGGACTATTCCAAGATGGACGCGGCGTCGTGGATCGGCCTGCCGCACTTCCAGACTCCGGAGTTCCACCTCGGCGTCGTGGGCTTGTTCGTGCCGGTCGTCCTGGTGCTCGTGGCCGAGAACGTAGGGCACGTGAAGTCCGTGGCCGCGATGACGGGACGCAACCTCGACGACGTCTCCGGGCGAGCGTTGATGGCCGACGGCGTCGCGACGGTCCTCGCCGGCCTCGGCGGCGGCTCCGGCACCACCACCTACGCGGAGAACATCGGCGTCATGGCGGCGACGAAGGTCTATTCGACGGCGGCCTACTGGGTTGCCGGTGCCTTCGCCATCCTCTTGAGCTTCTCGCCCAAGTTCGGCGAACTCATTGCCACCGTCCCCCCCGGCGTGCTGGGCGGTGCCGCGACCATGCTCTACGGGATGATCGGCGTCCTGGGCGTGAAGATCTGGGTGCAGAACAAGGTCAACTTCTCCAACCCGATCAACCTGACCACAGCCGCCGTCGCACTGATTATCGGGATCGCGGACTATACGTGGACCATCGGCGAACTGAAGTTCACGGGCATCGCGCTGGGTTCAGCCGCTGCCCTGGCGGTCAACCACGGCATGAAGGGCCTGGCCCGTTGGCGCGGGACGGTTGCCGAGCCGGAGATGGAGACGGCGGGACTGCCGCCGGCGGCCAAAGCAGCGATGAACGCCGCGGCAAAGAGGAGTGGGAAGAAGCGGTAAGGGGCCGCCCAGCGCAATTCATGCATTCGGCGGGGAGGGCAACCCTCTCCGCCGAACACAGCTCGCTAGCCGAACACCGGTAGCTATGAGAGGCGCCTACGCACAATATCGCTGACCGCCTTGCCGTCGAAGCGGCCGGCGACCTTTTCGGTGACCGGTTTCATGACATAGCCCATGTGCATCAGGGACAGCTCCACGCCTTCGGCCTTGAGTGAGGCGATGACCTCGTCAACGATGGACTCGACCTCGGCGGCGGTCAGTGGTTCCGGCAGGTAGGCCTCGATGACCTCGGCATCCGCAATCTCCGTGGCGGCCCGCTCGGACTCTCCGGCCTCCTCGTAGAGGCGGGCGACCTCGTGATATTGCGCGGCCTCTTTCTGCAACATGGCGGTGATCTGGGCGTCGTCCAGGTGGATCGGCGCCTGTCCGGCTTTCTCACGGGTATCGATCTCGCTCAGGACGTTGCGCGTAGCGTTCAGGGCTACGCGGTTGCCATCCTTCATATGGCTGACGACGTCTGCGTGCAGCCGCTCTTTCAAGGTGGACATGGTGTGCTCCTCGATTCGATGGTGCCGTGCTGGCCGGCTGCCAGCCCGGCAGGCGGTGACGGCGTCCCGGGCGGGGTCGTCGCATCGTGGATGCATGGCAGAAGTCAGAGCCATGCTTTGTAGGTTAATTATCTGCCCGGACGACGCCGAGTAACCCCGCTGGGCATGTCCCTGGGTGGACGGGAGCCTAGACCCCTTCCAGCACCTGGCTCGTGGCCCACGCGAGGTACTTGGCTGCGTTCGCCACAGCGTCGGCAACATCCGGCACGCCGTCCCGACGCTGTGCGACGTCGAGCAACTGCGCCGCGGCCACCACGCCGTGGCCGGCCAGTTCCTCCGGTGTCACCAGGATCCGGCCCGCCACCACAATCACCGGAATTCCATGCCCTTGGGCGGAATCCGCGAGAGCGATGGGTGCCTTGCCGGTCAGCGACTGCGAGTCCATGGATCCTTCGCCGGTGATCACCAGGTCAGAGCCGGCGAGCTGTTCGGGAAGCCCAGTCAGGCCCGCCACCAGGGCGAACCCGCCTTCCAGCGTCGCTTGGGCGAAGGCCAGGAACGACGCCGGGAATCCTCCAGCCGCTCCGGCCCCGGGAACGTTGACGTCGTGACCGCCCGCTTCCCGAAGCAGCGACGCCCAGTTGCGCAGGCCGGCGTCGAGCAGCTCCACCGCGTCCTCGTCCGCCCCCTTCTGCGGGCCGAAAACATGCGCGGCGCCGTCGCTGCCATAGAGCGGGTTCCGGACGTCGACGGCGATCCGGAACCTCACCGCGGTCAGCCGCGGATCCAGCCCGGAGACGTCGAGGGATACGACGTCGGCGAGCGAGCCTCCGCCGAGTGGAACCACGTTCCCGGCCGCGTCCAGGGGCTTCAGCCCGAGCGCACGCAAGGCGCCGCTGCCGCCGTCGGACATCGCGGAACCACCCACGCCGAGCACGATCTCGGTGGCTCCGGCGTCAAGGGCGGCGGCGATGAGCTGGCCGCAACCGTAGCTGTGGGCGCGCAGGGCGTTTTCCGGAGTCGGCTCCATGTGTGCCAGTCCGGAGGCTTGCGCCGTTTCGATCACCGCAGTGGCTCCGCCAAAGGCATTTTGCCGGATGGCCCACGCAGCGCCTACCGGCTTGAGGATGGGACCGACGACCGCATTGATCCGCTCTTCGTAGCCCGCCGCCACGGCTGCTTCCAGTGTTCCTTCGCCACCGTCGGCGATCGGAAACTGCGTCACCACGGCGTCCGGATAGACGCGCAATGCCCCCTCGGCCATCGCTGAGGCTGCTTCGGCGGCGGTGAGGGAGCCTTTGAACTTGTCCGGGGCAATCAGGATGCGCATGTTCCCATCCTGCCAGCGGGGCTAAGCTTTTCGCAGATTCGTGCGCGGAGATGTCGAAAACAGCCGGCGCCGTTCGTATAGAGGGTGAGACGCGGGCACGGTGCCGGCGCCACATCCCAAGGAGGAACAGTCATGCCACGTTATCTGCTCAGCATCTACCAGCCCGACGGCCCAGCCCCGGAGCCCGAAGTCCTCAACAAAATCATGGCCGATCTTGACGTCCTGAACCAGGAAATGCGCGACGCCGGCGCCTGGGTTTTCACGGGTGGCCTGCACCCCGCCAGTACCTCCACAGTGGTGCGTGTGAACGACGGCGAGGTTCTCACCACGGACGGCCCCTTCGCTGAGGCCAAGGAACACGTGGGCGGCCTGTGGGTGATCGAAGCCCCGGACCTGGACGTGGCACTTGGCTGGGGACGCAAAGCCGCCCAAGCCACCACGCTGCCTATCGAGGTCCGGCCGTTCGCGGGCTACCGGGAATAGTTTCCCCGTGGTCCATATTTCGGAGATCGCACGAATATTCCGTGAAGAGTATGGACGATCCGTGGCGGTCCTGGTCCGCGTTCTGGGCAGCATCGACGCCGCCGAGGACGCGGTCCAGGACGCCTTCACCGAGGCCGTGGCGCGCTGGCCCGACGACGGCCTGCCGCCGAGCCCAGCGGGCTGGATCATCACCACCGCCCGCAACCGGGCTATCGACCGGTTCCGCCGCGAGGCCTCCGGTAGGGAGAAACTCGTCCAGGCCGCGATCCTGCACGGTGATGAACACAGCGATGAACCCGAAGAGGTGGATACCGTGGAGGACAACCAGCTCCGGCTGATCTTCACCTGTTGCCACCCCGCCATCAACCGGGCCGCGCAGGTGGCCCTGACACTCAAGCTCCTGGGCGGGCTCACCACGGCGGAGATCGCCCACGCTTTCCTGGTCCCCGAGGCAACCATGGCCCAGCGCCTGGTGCGGGCGAAAGGGAAGATCCGCGACGCCCGCATCCCCTACCGGGTACCGAGCGGCGCCGAGCTTCCTGAGCGCTTGAAGTCGGTGCTGGCCGTGGTCTACTTGGTCTTCAACGAGGGCTACGCTGCGAGTTCAGGGGCTGGGCTGGTGCGCGAACACCTCTGCCACGAGGCTGTTCGCCTCGGCCGGCTCATCATGGAACTCATGCCTGATGAGCCCGAAGCCAAAGGCCTGTTGGCCCTCATGCTTCTGCTCAATGCCCGCCGTGACGCCCGGACGACTCCCGACGGCGGCCTGGTGCTCCTCGCGGACCAGGACCGCAGCGTCTGGGACAAGGACCAAATTGCGGAAGGGCAATTATTGGTGCGGCAATGCCTGAAGCGGAACCAGCCCGGACCGTACCAATTGCAAGCCGCCATCAACGCGGTCCACAGCGACGCCGCACAGCCCGCAAGCACGGACTGGCGGCAGATCCTGGCATTGTACGGACAGCTCCTGGCCATGGAGCCGACGCCGGTGGTCGCCTTGAACAGGGCCGTTGCCCTCGCGGAGGTGGAGGGACCCGCCTCGGGTCTTGCCGCCGTCGACGTCCTTGAACTGGGCAACTACTATCTTTTCCACGCAGTGCGGGCGGATCTGCTCCGGCGCCTGGGACGCAACAATGAAGCTGCCGCCGCCTACCGGGAAGCGCAGGAGCGCACGGACAACGACGCCGAGCGAGACTTCCTGGCGTCACGCATCCGGGCGCTCACCACCACTGGCCCCGGACCTGCAGCACCGACTTCAGACCATCCGCTCGGTCGGTGACGATCCCGTCCACGCCCATATCAAGCAACCTGGCCATCTCGGCCGGATCATTGACCGTCCAGACGTGAACCTGCAGCCCAAGCCGATGCGCCCGCCGCAGGAAACCGGGGGTCACAACGGCCAGGGGTCCGTAGCGGACCGGCACTTGGAGGGCATCGACGTCGTGCAGGATCTTCCGCAGCCAGCGCTCGGGAAGAAACGGTCCCAAGAGGGTGAAGGCGGCGTTGCAGGCGATGCCTGCCGAGGACGCCGTGCGACGGCGGAGCAGGCGCAGGACGGCCCGACGCCGGCGATCTGAGAAGCTCGCGATCAGCACCCGGTCATGGGCGTCGAGTTGTTCAATGACTCCAGCGAGGGGTTTGACGGTATGCCAATCCTTGACATCAATGTTCAGCCGCGCCTCGGGAAATTCCTTCAGGACATCGGCCAAGTGGGGAATTGCTTCGCGGCCACCGATCCAGGCCTTGGCGATCTCGGCGGCACTGAGACTGGAGATGGAGCCATGGGCATCCGTGACACGGTCAAGGGTGTCGTCGTGGAAAAGGAGCACCACGCCGTCGGCAGTGGCGCGGGCATCGGTTTCAAGATGCGTGAAGCCGAGCTCAAGCGCCGCCCTGAATGCCGCGGCCGAGTTCTCAAGGCCATCCGGCGAAAATCCGCGGTGCGCGAACGCAAGCGGAGCGGATTGTCCGTCCGGGCGGCTGAAGAAAGGCAAATTCGGGCTCACACGGGTAGCGTAACCCGGCTGCGCCTCCCGCGAGCCCGTCAGGATTCCTGCCGGACGATCTCCACGCCGTCGCCGCAGTGCACCAGCGTGCGGCCGCGGCCGCCGTCGAGGTTTACCCAGACCACGCTGTGGTCACTCGACACGGCGTCCACCTGGCCGGGGTTCTCAAACCCCGGCGCAAGCTTGACGCTCACGCGGTCTCCGCGGCGCAATTGCTTCCAATGTTCAGCCGGCACTGCGCGGCGAACGGGGGCCTCGGGCCACCCCGTCGTCTTTCTCTTGGCCATCATGTCCCCTGTGATCGGCATCGAATACGACAAGAGACTACGAGGAGTAGTTGAACGGCAGTTGGACTGAAGCTGTGTAATGGGTGAGCGGTCCCAACCAACTAGCAATTGTTGTCGTTTAGAGGCCTGAAAACGACATTAACTGCGAGTCGGTTGGGACCGCCGGCTGGGAGGTGGGCCTAGATGATGGCGGCGCGCAGTTGCTTCGCGGCCAGTGCGGGGTCGTCGGCACCGTAGATGGAACCGCCGACGACGGCGACATCCGCTCCGGCGCGCTGGACGGCTCCGATCGTGGACAGGTTCACGCCACCGGCCACCGAGAACGGCACGCGGGCTTCCTCACCGGCGCTCAGGAGCACATCCAGGTTGTAGCCCGGCTTTGCCTGCTCGTCGAGGCCGGCGTGGAACTCGATGAACTTGGCACCGAGGGCCCGGGCTTCCTTGGCACGGGTTACTTTGTCCGCAACGCCGATCAGGTCAACCACGATGCCCTTGTTGTGGGCCTTGGCGGCCTTGACAGCACCCGCGATGGTGGAGTCGTCTGCGCCGCCAAGCACGGAGACCAAGTCTGCGCCCGCCTTGAAGGCGATGTCGGCTTCAAGTTCACCGGCATCCATGGTCTTGAGGTCGGCAAACACGACCTTGTCCGGGTGGGCATCCTTGATGGCCGTCACCGCGGACAGGCCTTCGCTTTTCACGAGGGGGGTGCCGAGCTCGATGATGTCCACGTATTCGGCGACCTTGCCGGCGATCTCGAGGGCGGCTTCGGTGGTGAGGACGTCGATAGCGACTTGCAGCTTCATGGAGGGATCTCTTTCTGTCGTTTGTTGTGGTGTTGGTGCGGTGAAAATCAGGGGCTATTCGAGGTTGGCGTGGCGGAGCCAGAGTTCCTCGGCCGGGGTTGCATCGTTGTCCCACAGGGCCTGGAAGACGGCTTCGGCAGCGAGGAAGAGCACCTGCTCGAACAGGCTGCCGGAGTATTGACGCGACAGCGTGGAACCGTGGTCTGTCTTCTGCGCCGCCGGAATGATGACGACGACGTCGGCCAGTTCCGCGAGCGGGGACGCGGCATTCGTGGTGTACACGGCGATCCTGGCGCCGGCTTTGGAGGCAGTCTCGGCGGCGCGCACGACGCCGGAGGTCGTCCCGGAGCCCGAGGCGAGCAAGAGGAGGTCGCCCGAGCGGATGGCCGGTGTGGTGGTGTCCCCCGCGATGTGCACGTCGAAGCCGAGGTGCATCAGCCGCATCGCAGCCATCCGCAGGACGAGGCCGCTGCGGCCGGCTCCTGCAACGAAGATCCGGCCGGTGGCCGAGTTCCCGGCAGTCTGGACTTCCGTGGCCAGGCTGGACAATTGCCGAAGGTCCACTTCAGCTGCCGTTTCCGCGATCTCGCTGCCCACGAGGGCCAGGCTTAGCTCGACATCCGGGCTTGGGTCGACGTCCGATACGGCCTGGACGGCCTCTGCGGTGGTGGTCATGCGTTGCCTCCTGCTCAGGTGAATGCTCCGTTTGAATCAATCCTTCAGGACTGAACGGGTAGGCGTAACGCTGAACAAGGGCGGTATTAGCTACCCGTTTGGGTAGTAGGCGGACGGCGCGAAGCGCTAAAGTGGCGGGATGACCTCAAGCCGATGGACCCTTCTCGAGGCAGTCGCTGAACTGGCCAACGCACCGCTCACGAACATCGCCGAGAGGCTCCGTGAAGCGACGCTTCCGTACGTAGGCAGCAGCGCGCTGGTGATCTTCACCGAAGATTGCACCGGCCGGCCCCAGAAGAAAGCCGGGGCAGAGGGCATCATCAGCCGCGTCTCCATTCCCGAGTTGGATCAACTGCGGACCCGGGTCACGGAAGGCGAGGTGTGGCACGGGGAAGCGGCCATCGCCGGCGAGCAACGGCCTGTTCTTGCATTGACGTCCGAGAGCAATGCGCTGCTGACCCTCACTGAGCCGGCCCTGCCCGAAGAACCGTTGGAGCGCGCGTCGACCCTGCGGATGCTTGACTACCTATGGCAGCTCACAGCGCGGCGCATCCAGGAGAAGGTGGCGGACGCGCCGCCGTCGTACCTTTTGGAATCCCGCGCGGCGTCAGCCGAGCGGCTCCGCGTCACGGCCGAACTCGTGGACAGGCATTCGACCACCCTGGAGACACTTTTGGCGGCGTTGCGATCGAGCGCCCTGGACGATGCCACTGCCAGAAAAACCGTCACCGACCTGGCCGCTACCTCGCTGGTCAGTCTCCGGACGCTCAGCGACCGCACCACAGACCTCGTCGAAGAGCCGGTGGCCAAGGCGTTCGAACGGCTGCGGGAAGACCTGCGGCCGCTCATGCACTTCAGCGGGCTCGACATCCAGTTCATCGAGCCACCGGTCAACGGCCGTGCCTTGCCCGGCGAAGTTGCCCACGCCTCCAGGGCGATCGTGCGGGGACTGGTGCTCGCCATCGTGGAGCAGCCCGCAGTCAGGCGCGTGCGGGTGCAGTGGGACTGTGACGGCGTGAACCTCCTCATCAACGTGCGCGACGACGGCCTAGGCGAACTGACGTCGGATTCGCCCAACATTGCCCGGCTCAACAACAGGGTGGCAGCGCTGGACGGCCGAATGAACATCGAGGTCATGGCCGGCTGGGGAGCCGACGTGCAGGTGGTCCTGCCACTGGACCCTCCATCAGCCCCGGCGGGCGACATCGGTGGATGGGGCCTGGCCGAGCGAGAAATGGAAGTTCTTCAACTGTTGGCGGCCGGGCAGCGCAACCGGGCCATCTCCGCCAAGCTGCACATCAGCGAAAACACCGTTAAATTCCATGTCAGGAATATTTTCAGGAAACTCGGCGTGGGTTCACGAACAGAGGCGATTGCCTTGGCGCACAGCCACGGACTGCGGGCGCCGAACTAGCGGTGCACAGCGGCCCGGTGCGGGGCCGACTAAACCCGCAGGGAAGCGAGCTTTGCCTCGAGGATCTGGGCCACGCCGTCGTCGTCGAAATGGGGCGCCTGCTGTCCTGCTGCGCTGATCGCCTCCGGATGGCCGCTGGCCATCGCGTAACCGTCGCCGGCCCAGCGCAGCATCTCGACGTCGTTGGGCATGTCACCGAATGCCACCACCTCGGCGGCCTCGATGCCTCGGGATGCCGCATATACGGCGAGTGTGACGGCTTTGTTGATACCGGGCGCCGACATTTCCAGGAGTGCGGTCCGCGGCGCCGAGTGGGTGGTCTCCACGAGATGCGCGACGGCGGGCTGCACCCTTGCGAGGAAATCATCCGGAGTGCCGCTGCGCGTTACGGCAAGGAACTTCACGACGGCGTCGTCCGCGGTCAGCGTTTCGTCCAGCCACGCGGGCGTGAACTCGGCCAGGAGCTCGCTGGTCTCGTTCTCGATGAACCCGGGCTCCAGGTGGAATCCCGTGAGTGTTTCGGCAGCGAACAAGGCGTCGGGCCGGAGCTGCTTGATGATCCGGCGGGCCTCCAGTACAGAGGCGATGCTCAAGGCATTGGCCGAAATCAGCTTGTCAGCTTCAAGGTCCCACACCACTGCACCGTTGGAGCAAATAACGATGCCGCTATGGCCGATCTGTTCGCGGAGGGGGTAGAGCCAGCGCGGTGGCCGACCCGTCACGAACACCACCTCGATGCCCGCGTCGCGGCAGGCATGGAATGCGCGGATGGTGCGGCTACTGATCTTGCCGTCATGCCCAAGGATGGTGCCGTCAATGTCACTTGCTACGAGCCGCATTATGTCAGTCTACGTGGGGGCGGCCGCCGTCGACTTAGCCCCTGGGGCTAGCGCCGCTCGAAATGGCCCGTGATGACGGCCCGGGCCAGCGTGTGAGAAGCCAGTGTGCGGACGAGGGCTTCCGTGGAGGCACCGGCGTCGAGCCCCAGTTCATCGACGTCGACCGCGTGCACGGCCACGATGTACCGGTGCGGACCGTGCCCAGGCGGCGGCGCGGCACCCAGGTAACCGGGGAACCCGGCGTCGTTCTTGAGTTGAACCGCTCCGGCCGGCAAGTGCGCACCACCCGGAATGCCGGCACCGGCAGGCAACGAGTTCGTAGTGGCGGGGATGTTGACGACTGCCCAGTGCCAGTAGCCGCCCGCCCTCGGAGCATCGGGGTCGAAGACGGTGACGACGTAACCCTTGGTGCCCTCAGGGGCTCCGCTCCAGCCCAGTTGCGGGGATTCGTCCTTGCCGCCGGTCACGCCGAAGCGCTTGCTGGTCTGGGCCGGGCTGAGAGCGTCGCCGTCCTTCAGCGAGCCGCTGGTGACATCGAACGATGGGACTTGTGGAAGGTCGGCGTAGCTCATGGCTGCCTCTCGACGCTTGCACCGGCTTCCGGGACGCCCAAGGCGTTGAGTTCGGCACGCGTCGGCGGATTCGCGCCCGGCCGGGAGACCGTGATTGCCGCTGCGCGCGCGGCATGGCTGAGGAGTCCTTCGAGCACTTCGGCGGGCATGGCGTGCAGTTCGTCGCGGTTTTGGGCCCCTGCCAGCCCGTGGTCAACGATCCCGGAGAGCAGTGCGGCCATGAAGGAATCGCCCGCACCCACGGTATCCGCCACCTCTACCTTTGGGGCGTCCACCTGGGCCTCGCCCGCGGCTGTGACACCCCAGGGTCCGTCCGCGCCTCGCGTGACCACCACGACGGCGGGCCCCCCGCTGCCGCCCAGGCCCAGCCAGCGCCGGGCCGATTCCAAGACATCGACGCCCGGATAGAGCCACTCAAGGTCCTCGTCGGATGCCTTGACCACGTCGGCAAGCGCCACGAAACGCTCCACCTGGGCCCGCGCAAATTCTCGATCCTTGATGATGCTGGGCCGGCAGTTCGGATCGAAGCTAACAGTCGCATTCGGATGGGCATGCTCGACAGCGGCAAGGACATCCGCTGCGCCCGGCTCCAACATCGTGGCAATCGAGCCGGTATGCAGGAGCGAGGTCCCCTGAAGCATGAACGGCAAGCGCGCGGCGAGGCCGGGAAGCTCCCAGGCGAGGTCGAATGTGTAGCTTGCAGCGCCGTCGTCGTCGATCAAGGCCGTGGCCACGCTGGTAGGGCTCTCGTCCGGCGGCAGCGGAACCATGACGGAACTGGAGCGCAAGTGGGCTGCGATCGAGTCGCCGTAAGCATCCTTGCCGAAGCGGCCGATGAACTGGACAGCGTGGTCCAGCCTGGCCAGGCCCACGGCAACGTTGAGCGGACTTCCGCCCACGTGGGCATCGATTCCCGAGGAACGCTGGACGACATCAACCAGCGCTTCACCTATGACTGTCAGCATGGGACAACTCTGCCACGCGGATGTGGTGTGCGTCTCTCGATGACAGCCGGTGACTTTGCCGGCAAACCGTCACGCGAGCAGCCGCTGCACCAACTCCCGGCACTTCTTGTACGCAACCGCCCTTGGATCGATCAGGTCGAAATGGTCGCCGGGCACCTTGAGGAACTGGGCCGCTCCCCCGGAAGCGGTGGCTGCGGCAACATAAGCCTCGGACTGGCTGCACGGGACATCCTCGTCCGATGCAGCATGGACCGCGAAGACCGGTACGGGGATGGGCAGCGACCTCATGGGGTCCGCATAGATATGCCGTTTGGGGTATCTTACCGAGTCGCCACCCATGAGGTTGTCGACGGCGCCGTTGCTCAGGTTGAGCCGCTCGGCGTCGGCAAGGTTCAGCAGGCCAGACTGGCTCACAACGCCGGTGAGCCGCACTGCCGCACCGTTGTCATGGCGATGGAGCTGGCGGTCGGCGTCCGGGGCGCCGATTTTGGAGAGTTTTTCCCGCCCGGCCGCCCAAACCGCGAGATGGCCGCCTGCGGAGTGTCCCAGTGCCACCACTTTGTTCAGATTAAGTTCATGTTTGCCGGCAATCTCGCCCAAGTGGTCGATCCCATCGAGGACATCTTCGAACGTATGCGGCCAGCCGCCACCGTTTCCGGCCCTCCGGTATTCAAGGTTCCAGGCGGCAATTCCATGTGCAGCGAGATCCCGGGCAATCGGCTCACCGAGCTCGGCGCCGTATTGGGAGCGCCAATAGCCTCCGTGGATCACCACCACCACTCCATCGGGTTTGTTGCGGTGTGGTTGTAGCGAATCGGGTACGAACAGCTCGCCCCATTGGCTGGAGTGCTGGCCGTAGTAGTACTTGTGCCGCTTCATCGTGTCCTCCTTTGTGCCGAGCCTATCGCGGAGGAGCGCCGCGGAGCGGGAACGATGGCCTGAGGATCCACGCGGAGCCTTCCTGTAGCCACTGCCCGAGCGTACCCTCAGGGGTGAAGCGCTACCCTCGCTTCACTCCCGCGTTTTTGCGGGAAATGCTTCTTTACCCGGACGTGATTTCAATGATCCGTCGTATCTCCGCGTCGGTTCTTGTGGCTTTGACGTTGAGCGTGCTGGCTGTGGCTGCGCCGGCTTCGGCGGCAAACCCGCCTGGAGCTGGAAAGCCTAACCAGTCCTGCCAATCCCTCGAACCGAACACACCCGGCAATGCCGCCAACAGCCCAGGATCGCCATTCAACGAGCCGGGCATCAACAGCATCAACGGCGGAGTGGGTGGACAGAACTACTCCCCCACCTCCCAATACGATGTTGCATGCTTCCAGGTGGCGCACCGGTAGCGCCAGAGGGCCCGGCTCAGCTCCACTGTCGGCCCTCCCCCGTAAGCTGGAGGCATGGCTAGCAATTGGGACAGCTTGGATCCTCAGCTGCGCGAATCAGTACAGGCGAACGTGGAGCTTTACGAACGCGTCCGGCCTGCCCTGAAACTTGTCACCCGCGATGTCCTGTTGACCTTGCGGGACATGCTCAAGAACAGCGAGTCCGTGCCCCTCTTCGTCACGGGACGCACCAAGACGGTCGAATCTTTCCGGGAGAAGATTTCCCGCACCGAGGTGCCCCTGGAGGGGGGTCCGCGGGTGCTGAAGTTCCCGGATCCCTTCCGGACCTTGAACGACATGGTGGGGCTGCGCGTCATCACCAAGCTCCCGGCCGAGAACGCCGCAGTTGCGAACTTGATCAAGCGCCAGCGCCAGCTTTTCGATTGCCGCGGAGACCTTGAGAAGGACATCGGCTCCATCGAGTCCGGCACCTACGGATATTCCAGCCGCCACCTCATCCTCCGCACCATCCAAAACGAGTCCGTGAAGGCCTACCAACAGGTCTTCAATCCGGACATTCCGCCCAATGGCAGCTACTTCTTCGAATGCCAGATACGTACGGTTTTTGCGCATGCCTGGAGCGAGATCGAACACGACATCCGCTTCAAGGCCGAGGATCCGCGCGCTTGGACACCGCATTTCGACCGCCAGTTCACTGCCACAGCCGCAATGCTGGAAACCGTGGAAAGCGCCTTCGCCGACCTCCACGAACGCTACGAGGAAGTCCGCGGCTACTGGGATCTCGACGGCGAAGGCTCCATGCCCCTCACGCCCAACCGGGTGCGTGACGTCTGGCGGACGCTGCTTCCCCACGTTGACCGCAAAGTTGATGACGACTGGGGTTGGGCTGCGGAGCTTCTCGCGGCCCACGGACTGAACAAGACCGTGGAACTCGCCGGTCTCCTCAGCGCCAACCGGATCACCGAGGTCCGCAAAGCCCTGGATCACCGTTACTCCCCTGGACCGGACCGCCTCCTGGATGACCTCCTGCTCTGGCAGTACGGCACTGAACACATCGACCTCACCGCCGAGGCGCCCGACGTCGTCCCCCACCCCCGGCGGGACAGCCTCCAGCGGCGTCTCAAGCAGATCGAGCGGTACCGCCTGACCAACAGCTAAGGACCCATGACACCCGAGCAGCTCCAGTCCCTCCGTTTCACACTGCGCTCTCCCCGCAGGCTCAAGACGGAAGCATTGGCCGGGTTGGTGGTGGCGCTTGCGCTCATTCCGGAGGCCATTGCGTTCTCCGTGATCGCCGGCGTGGATCCGCGCATCGGCCTCTTCGCGTCCTTCACGATGGGGGTCACCACGGCGATCGTGGGTGGCCGGCCGGCTATGATCTCGGCAGCCACCGGCGCCGTCGCCCTCGTGATCGCCCCCGTCATGAAGGATCACGGGCTGAACTACCTGATTGCCACGGTCATCCTGGCCGGGGTCTTCCAAATCGTCCTGGCGGTCCTGGGGGTCACGCGGCTCATGCGCTTCATTCCGCGCTCGGTGATGATCGGATTCGTGAATGCCTTGGCCATTCTGGTGTTCATGGCGCAGCTGCCTGAACTCATCGGCGTCCCCTGGATGGTGTACCCGATTGTGGCCGTCGGGCTGCTGATAGTGTTCGGCCTGCCCAAAATAACGACAGCGGTGCCCGCGCCTTTGGTGGCCGTCGTCGCCCTCACGATCGTCACGACGCTGGCCGGCGTCCGCGTCCCCACGGTGCACGACAAGGGCGAACTTCCCAATAGCCTTCCCGGTTTCTTTCTGCCCAACGTGCCTTTGACCTGGGAAACCTTCCAGACCATTGCCCCGTTCGCTTTGTCCATGGCGCTGGTTGGCCTCCTGGAGTCCCTCTTGACGGCCAAGCTCGTGGATGACATCACGGATACCCGCTCCAACAAGGCCCGGGTGTCCTGGGGCCAAGGCATCGCCAACATCGTCACCGGATTCCTGGGTGGCTTGGGCGGCTGCGCCGTGATTGGGCAGACCATGATCAACGTGAAGGGTTCGGGCGCCCGCAGCCGGCTCTCGACCTTCCTGGCCGGAGGGTTCCTGCTGGTCCTCGTGGTGGTGCTCGGGGACGTGGTGGGCATGATTCCCATGGCCGCTTTGGTGGCTGTGATGATCTTCGTTTCCCTCATCACCTTTGACTGGCATTCCATCCGGCCGGCAACCCTCACGCGACTCCCGAAGTCCGAGACCGGAGTCATGCTCGTGACGGTGGCCGTGGTGGTGGCGACGCACAACCTGGCTATCGGGGTGGGAGCCGGTGTCCTCACGGCCATGGTGCTGTTTGCCCGCCGAGTGGCCCATTTCGCCACGGTGGAGCGGAGTGAACTCGAGCTCAACGGCCGGACCGTAGCGAGCTACACGGTGGATGGCGAGTTGTTCTTCGCTTCCTCCAACGATCTCTACACGCAGTTCGACTATGCAAAGGATTCCTCGGAGGGAATCGACCACGTGGTCATCGATCTTCACGCCTCGCACATCTGGGACGCTTCCACCGTTGCCGTATTGGATTCCGTGACCGAGAAATACCGCAGGCACGGCCGCGAGGTGGAGCTGGTTGGCCTCAACGCGGCGAGCGTCCGGATGCGCGAACGGCTTGCAGGCAAGCTCAACGCAGGCTAACGTCCCCCGGCCCACCCAACGTACATGCCCCCAACTGATCCCCACCGCCACCCTAGCCTCGCAAGCTCGGCCAGGGAACCCTGGCGGCGTGGGCCCACGCATTTGTTGTCGTTATGAGCCCTCAAAACGACAACAAATGCGAGCTAGTTGGGCTGGGAAACGACGGTCATCTGACATATTGGCCCGATCCGGGTCACGGATTGGGCGCACGTTCAACCACAGTGCCACGATAGAACGATGCTTGAGGCAACAACCAACCCCGCAGAGCCCCCGTCCTGAATCCGGCACTGGCCGCGGAAGCCAAAATCGCCAGGATCGCGGTCACGGTCTTTCCCGTCCTCGTGGTCCTCGCCGGAGTGGCCGGTTTCCTGCTTCCCGACGCCTTCAAACCACTGGCACCAAGCGTTCCGTTCTTGCTGGGCATCATCATGTTCTGCATGGGCCTGACCCTTACCCCTCCGGACTTCGCATCGGTGGCCAAACGCCCGTGGGCCGTGGTTCTGGGCATCGTGGCCCACTACGTCATCATGCCGGGTGCTGGTTGGCTGATCGCGGTCGCGCTCAACCTGGAACCCCAGCTGGCAGTGGGCCTGATCCTGGTGGGCTGCGCGCCGTCGGGCACGGCCTCCAACGTGATGGCTTTCCTGGCGAAGGGTGACGTTGCGCTGTCGGTGGCCGTCGCCTCCGTTTCCACCCTCATTGCCCCGATCGTGACCCCTTTGTTGGTGTTTTTCCTCGCGGGTTCCTTCCTGAACATCGATGCCGGCTCCATGGTCCTGGACATCGTCAAGACGGTCCTCCTCCCGGTCATCGGAGGGCTGGCGGCCCGACTCTTCCTCAAGAAGCTCGTGCGCAAGGTGCTGCCGGCACTTCCCTGGGCATCCGCCGTCGTGATCTCACTGATCGTCGCCGTGGTGGTGGCGGGTAGTGCCGGCAAGATCGTTGCCGCGGGCGGCATCGTCTTCCTCGCGGTGGTTCTCCACAATGGCTTCGGCCTCGGCCTGGGCTACCTGGCGGGCAAGCTGGGGCGCCTCGATGACAAGGCGCGGCGGGCCCTCGCATTCGAGGTGGGCATGCAGAATTCCGGTCTTGCCGCCACTCTTGCGACCGCGCACTTCACGCCCCTGGCAGCGTTGCCGTCGGCCGTATTCTCTCTGTGGCACAACGTTTCCGGTGCCATCGTCGCGGCCTGGCTGGCCCGGAAGCCGCTCAAGGAGGGCTGACAGCTACGGCGTCTTAAACTCCCAAGGCGCCGCCTTGGTGGTTCCCGCGCCGATGGTGCGTCCTGCGAGCCGGTCAAGGAGCAGTGTGATGGCTCCTTCGAGCGCTTCCGGTTCCGGAGTCCCGCCCGCGGATCCGGGGGCCAGGACATCGAACCCGGCAGGCTGCATCGTGTCCGAAATGATGACCTGGGCTACTCCGCGCCTGGCCAACTCCCCCACCGTGAGGTCAAGAAGGGTGCCGGGCGGGAGAGCCCCGATGATGGCGCCGTCGGCACCGCCGGAGAGCATGAACCGCCGCCACCCTTCGCCGATGAGGATCACGGGCAAGTAGCCGTGCTGAGGCAAAATGCGTGCGGCGGCCGTTGCCAAAGCCCGATCCCATGGCCATTCCAGGTCTCCGATGGCGATCGCCACGAGGTCGGTCTTGCCGCGGCGCATTCCGCGGGCCGCCTGGTTCGGTACGTAACCCAGTTCCTTGGCGGCGGCCTGGACACGCTCTTGTGTTGCTTCGCTGATGCGGGTGGTGCCACCGAGGCGCCCGGACAAGACGTAGGACACGGTGGTGAGGGAAACGCCGGCGCTCTTGGCGACGTCCCGGATGGTCGGCTTCGCTCCAAGTCCCATGGCCTAGCGCTTTCCTTTCTTGCGGGAGCCCTTGCCCCGGCCCTTGTCCGGGTTCGGGGCATAGCGCTGAGCGACTGCCGGCTTTTTGGCGCCGGTGCCGCGGCGGTCCGGCTTGGGTGCCTTCTTGGGCTTCTCCTGCTGCGCCGAAGGCTGCCTCGAGCTCTGGGCGGTTCGCCCCCGGACGATGCCAATGAATTCCTCGATGACCTCGCTTGAGGAGTCGCTCGGCCAGGCCAGGGCGATCTGCGTCCCTTCGGCCCCGGTCAGGCGCCGCGCTACCGTGTCCTTGACGTTGAAATGCCGGGCCACGGACATCGGTAGGATCACAAGACCGGCGCCCGAGGCCACCACCTGCATGGCCATCTGCGGCCCGCCCATCGCGGCGACATCAAGGAAGTTCTCCTCCGCGAGGTCCTCCAACGCCACCTCTTCGAACACCGAGATTTCGTGGCCCTTCGGGGCCACCACCACAGGCTGCTCTTCGTAGAGCGGGATGACGTGGAGTCCATTGCGATCCACCGGCAGGCGGACAAAGCTGAGCTCCGCGGAACCGTCGCGCAGGACCTCCAGCTGCGCGCCGTCGTCGGACATGAACGAGTGCAGCGGAACGTCGGGCATGCGCTCTTCCCAGCGCCGGATCCATTTCCCGGGCGTCACGCCGGCGACGTAGGCGAAAGTCAGCCCCTGGGGGCCGCTTGTTTCAGCGTCGGAGGCGTCGGGGACGCCGACGGCGGGCAGGGATTCTTGATCGGATGGCACCAGTTCACAGTACCGCGCGGGCGGTAGCCAACGCAGCGCCCGCGCAAGCTACGCCGCGTACACCTGGACCGCCGTGGCCTTCACCACGAAGAAGACGCGCGAGCCAGGCTCCAGTCCCAGCTCGGCGGACGCAGAGGGCGTGATGTCCGCTGCCAGATCGCCGGCCCGGACCCTGATATGGTCCCCATGCGGTTCAAGATCAGTGATTGCAACCGGGAACGAGTTGCGCGGGCTGCCGTGGGCGGCGTCCAGGAAGATGGAANACGCAGAGGGCGTGATGTCCGCTGCCAGATCGCCGGCCCGGACCCTGATATGGTCCCCATGCGGTTCAAGATCAGTGATTGCAACCGGGAACGAGTTGCGCGGGCTGCCGTGGGCGGCGTCCAGGAAGATGGAAACGGCCGACGGCGGGAAAGCGGCGACGCCGGGCTCGCCCGGTTCCGCTTCGTCATCGAGGTGTCCCGCGACATGAAGATCGGGAAGCTCCGCGGTGGCGAGCGTCCTGAGTCCGTCCTCCGTGACGGTGCCGGACATGAGGTTCACTCCGGCCAGACCAGCGGCGAACTGGCTTCGTGGACGCCGGAAGACCTCGCGGGTGGCGCCTTCTTCCACAATCCTGCCCTTGTCCATGACGATTACGCGGTCCGCGAGCATGAGCGCATCCAGGACGTCGTGGGTAATGATCAGGGCCCGACGCCCGGACAGGACGCGTTTCAGGAGCCGGCGCAAGTGCGGAGCGGCGTGGATGTCCAGGGCGGACATGGGTTCGTCAAGGAGCAGCAATTCGGGACTGGCCGCCAACGCGCGGGCCACCGCAACACGCTGGGCTTGTCCCCCGGACAGCTGCCCGGGCTTCCTCCCGGCGAACTCCATGACGTCGACTTCGGCAAGCCAGTACCGCGCGGTTTCGCGTGATTCCGCCCGGGAAGCGCCTGCACTGCGCGGGCCGAAAGCCACGTTGTCGAGGACGCTCAGGTGCGGGAAAAGCAACGGTTCCTGGGCCAACAGCGCCGTACCGCGAAGGTGTGGAGGGGTCCATACCCGGCTGCCGCCGTCGAGGTCGAAAAGAACCTGGTCCCCTAGGCGGGCAGAGCCGGCATCCGGCCGCACGAGTCCCGCCGCGACGGACAGAAGCGTCGACTTTCCGGCCCCGTTGGGGCCGAGGATCGCCACGGTTTCCGCTTGCCCGACGCTCAATGACACGTCGAGGTTTCGGGCCCGAACGGTGGCGTCGATGTGGAAACTCACGCGGCGGCCTCCGCGGGAATGTCTGCGCGGTGGGGACGCCGGTAAGACAGTCCGACGACGATCACCGCCACGGCGACAAGCACGAGTGAAAGGGCGACGGCGGCGTCCGCGTCGGTCTCGCGCTGCAGGTAGATTTCGAGAGGCAATGTCCGAGTGACACCTTGCAGGCTCCCCGCGAAAGTCAGCGTGGCCCCGAACTCGCCCAAGCTGCGGGCAAAGGACAATACCGCCCCCGACGCAAGACCGGGAAGGACCATGGGTACGGTCACGCGGCGCAGGATGGTGGTGGGGCGCGCGCCGAGCGTCGCGGCAACGGCTTCGTATCGGTTGCCGGCCGTCCGCAAGGCACCCTCGAGGCTCACCACCAGGAACGGCAAGGCGACGAACGTCTGGGCCAGGACCACCGCCGTCGTCGAAAAGGCGATCTGGATGCCCGCGAGCTCAAGGCTCTTGCCCAAGAGACCCTGCCGCCCGAACGTGTAGAGCAGCGCAATACCGCCCACTACCGGCGGCAACACCAGGGGCAGGAGGACGAAGGCACGGAGGAGCCGCTGCCCGC
Organism: Arthrobacter sp. S2(2024); assembly: GCF_036662515.1. Classification (NCBI taxonomy): domain Bacteria; kingdom Bacillati; phylum Actinomycetota; class Actinomycetes; order Micrococcales; family Micrococcaceae; genus Arthrobacter; species Arthrobacter sp. S2(2024). Next base: position 54,329 of record NZ_JAYKZI010000016.1, read on the forward strand.
GGAAGGGCCGGCGGGCAAGGACAAGTGCCAAGGGGATTCCGAAAACGACGCAGAGCGCGGTGCTCGCTGCTGAAGTGCGGAGGCTGAGGCCCAACGCCGTGAGCGAGGAATCGGAGGTCACCAGCGGGATGAACTGCGCCCAATTGACCTTTGCGACCATGGCGGCCAGCGGCAACAGGACGAACAAGCCGCCCACTACCGCAAGGCCATACACCCACCGTGGAATCCCGCTGAAGTTCATCTGCGCCTACGGTACGCCAGGGCTTGCGTCACCAGGACTTTCCGGGCGCCCCCGGCGACTCGTATGTGCGGCATGGATTCATCCTAGAACAGCGGCTGTGCCACTTCGCTGCGGGGGCGGATACCCTTGAACCATGACCTCTGCAAACTCCCAGTCCATGAAGCCGGCCACCGTTGCCAAGAAACTTGGCATCTACCTGCCTGCAACACCCCAGGAGTTCCAGGATTCGGAAATCACCCGCGCCGATTTCGCCGAGCTCCAGGCCAACGCCCCGGAGTGGCTCGCCGAGCTCCGCCGGACGGGTCCGCACCCGCGTCCCGTGGTGGCACAGAAGCTGAATGTCTCCATCAGCGGCCTCGCCCGCGGCGGAATCACCGAGCCCCTGACGACGGCGGAAATCACCGAACTGCTGGCAGCTCCCCCGCAGTGGCTCGTCGTCGAGCGCGCCACGCACGCAGCCGTGCGCTCCGAGGCAAAGCGCATCAAGGAAGAAGCTGCCAAAAAAGAAGCCACGAAGGACGCCAAGACGAACGCCGCTGCCAAGCGGGACGCGCCCAAGGCATCCAAGCGGGACCACGCTTAAGCTCCAGCCGGACTTCCGCAGCAAGGCAGGGCACCCGGGCCAGGGTGCCCTGCCTTGCTGCTCTTAAGCCCGATTCGGGCTCTCGCCTCCGGGCCTTCCTCGGCGCATACTGATTTCAAAGGGGTGCGCATTCGCGTGGAGGTGGTCCGATTGCCCGCCACAACTGGAATCCAGCTGACGGTCTGGGAGATCGGGCTGTGGGCGGTCTTGCTCACGTGCGCGGTGGCCTTCACCGTCAACACCGTCCGGAAAGCCGTCATCCACGCAGCCCCCGACGGCGGCCGCCTCGCCTTGCAGGCGCCCCTCGGCCAACGCGATCGGGAACTCGTCAAAGAGCCGGACGCCACCTTCTGGAACATCTTCGCCGGACTCGTGGTGATTGTCCCCGCAGTCGTCATCCCCGCGTTGGGCTCCCCCGCCGTCGGGCTCTTGATGCTCTTCCTCGCCATGGGTGCCGCTGCCACCTCCTTTGCTGTCGGCCGGAAACTGGAGCAGAAGCGTCAAAATCGGAGCGGTTTCACGGAAGCGGCAGCCCGTCACGACGCCCTCTTGGCCCGCTGGCAACGGTATGAGCTGGATCCCGCCAAGGGCATCGACTTCCCCGGCATGAGCGACGTCAACGTTCCGCAAACCGCCGCGTTGGTCCGTGCGCTGCAGGAAGCCCAACGCTGCCGCCTCACCGCGGGGACGGACTATGCCCGCGCCGTCGAGCGGTTGGATGTGGCGATGGCCGAAGCCGAAGCGGCGGCGGGCGTTTCTGCGCCGTAACTGGCTGGCGTCGAGTGCCCGCTGCCTACGGAATTGCCCCGATGTGCACCAGGAGTTCGTGCTCGGCACCGTCGAGGTAGCGGCGCAACTCGGCTGCGGCCTCTTCCCGCTGTCCGTTGCGGATCTGGGCAACCAAGGCGGCGTTCCGTTCCACATAATGCCCGTGGAAGTCGGGAGTGGTGGCCATTGCGTGGAAGACCAATCGCATCTCGGCCAGCACTTTCTCCATCAATGCGTCCAGGGAGGCGCTTCCGGACAGCGACACCAAGGCCTTGTGCAACTCCTGGTTGGCGTCCGCCATGCCGGCCACCGATCCCTCGGCAAGGGCGGCCCGGCCCTTGTCCACGATCACGTCCATAGCGTCGAGGGCTCCGGCCGGGACATCGCCCCACAACACGGCCGCCGGCTCAATCAGGCGGCGCACCCGGTAGATTTCGCGGACGTCGTCGGCTCCCGGGGCGGCTACGAACACGCCGCGGTTGGGGATGCGCTGGACCACGGATTCACCGGCCAGCACCGTAAAGGCCTCCCGCAGGGTGTTCCGGGAAACGCCGAGCGCCTCGGACAGGGCTTGCTCGGAGAGCTTCGTGCCGGGCGGCAACAGGCCGTCGGAGATGCGCTGGCGAAGCTGGGCGGCAACCCAAGCCCCGGTATGGGCGTGGGTGGCGTGGCCGGCGTCGGCGATTCCTTGAAGCGCAGCGTTCATGGGCATGCCCCAAATCTACCGAACGGCGACCGTGCCAACCTCAGCCGATGCTCGCGAGCACTTCTCCGCGCCCGACGGCGGTGCCCGGCTCGTGCGGACCGCGCGCCACGGTGCCGGGACGGTGGGCCGGGACGGTGGTTTCCATCTTCATGGCTTCCAACACTGCCACGGGCTGTCCGACTTCCACTGCCGCACCGTCCTCAACCAGCCACTTCACCAGCGAGCCGGACATCGGCGAGGCGAGCCCGGCGTCGTCGGCCGCAACAGGCCCAGGGGCAGCAGCGACGGACCCGCCACCGCCGCTCATCAGCGCTTCGAACAAGCGGAGGGGGAGCCCAAGCTGCACCGCTTTGCCGTCCAGCTCCACCGTGAACGTGCTGCGTTCGGAGCCGGGGACCACGCGGGCGATCTCGGGAGAGGCGGCCAGCTCCTCGGCGAACTCGGTCTCGATCCACGTGGTGTACACGCCGAGCTTGTCCTCCGAGGTGAAGGCCTCGTGGCGGACCACGGCCCGATGGAAGGGAAGCACGGTGGGCAAACCCTTGATCTGCATCTCATCCAGGGCAACCCGGGCGCGGCGCAGGGCCTGCTGCCGGTCCTCGCCTCGGACAATCAGCTTGGCCAGGAGGGAGTCATATTCCCCGGGAACCACTGATCCGGAGCGAACTCCCGAGTCCACGCGGATGCCCGGACCGGTGGGCGCTTCGAAGACTTCCACGGTACCGGGGCCGGGAAGGAAGCCGCGTGCCGGATCTTCGGCGTTGAGGCGGAACTCGAAGGCGTGTCCTGTGGGCTCAGGGTCCTCGGTCAGGGAGAGGATGCCGCCTGCGGCGATCCGAAACTGTTCGCGGACCAGGTCCACCCCGGAGGTTTCTTCGGTGACGGGATGCTCTACCTGCAGGCGCGTGTTGACCTCGAGGAAGGAGATGGTGCCATCCACGGCCACGAGGTATTCCACGGTTCCGGCGCCGTAGTATCCCGCCTCACGGCAAATGGCTTTGGCCGATTCGTGGATGAGCGTGCGCTGTTCAGGGCTCAGGAAGGGTGCGGGCGCCTCTTCCACGAGCTTCTGGTTGCGACGCTGCAGGGAGCAATCACGGGTTCCGAGGACCACCACGTTGCCGTGCATATCGGCCAGGATCTGCGCCTCAACGTGCCGCGGTTGGTCCAGGAAGCGTTCCACGAAGCATTCGTCACGTCCGAAGGCCGCCTTGGATTCACGCACGGCGGATTCGAAGGAGTCCTCGATGTCCTCCAGGCGCCGCGCAATCTTGAGTCCGCGGCCTCCCCCGCCAAAAGCAGCTTTGATCGCCACCGGCATGCCGTGTTCCAAGGCGAAGGCAAGTACTTCAGCGGCGTTGGCCACAGGACCGTCGCTGCCCGGCACAAGCGGAGCCCCTGCGCGGACGGCGATCTCGCGGGCCGTCACTTTATTGCCCAACTCCCGGATCGACTGCGGCGCGGGGCCGATCCACGTGAGGCCGGCGTCAATGACGGCCTGCGCGAAGTCGGCGTTCTCGGACAAGAATCCATATCCGGGATGCACGGCGTCGGCACCGGCACGGCGGGCGACGTCGATCAGCTTGGCGATGTCCAAGTACGTCTCGGCGCCGGTGGAACCGCGCAGCGCGTAGGCCTCGTCGGCGAACCGCACGTGGAGGGCATCGGCGTCGGGGTCCGAGTACACGGCAACAGACTGCAAGCCCTCGTCTGAGCAGGCGCGGGCAATCCGCACGGCGATCTCGCCGCGGTTGGCGATCAGGACCTTTTTCATGGCTGGGTTCCTTCGGAGACAGCGCCGGCAACGGCAGGTTCAAGTGGTTCAAGGGTTGCGGGGTCCACGATCGTGAACCGCACGGTATGGCCGGGCGGCAATTGCGCCGCCGTCGGCAGGTCTTCGGGTACGACGACGGCAATCACCGGATACCCGCCGGTCACCGGGTGGTCGGCCAGGAAGAGGACCGGGTGTCCGCTGGCGGGAACTTGGAGGGCGCCGGCAACCGTACCTTCACTCGGGAGCTCGCCGGCGCCGCGGTCGGGGTTCCGTTCGAGCGGACGGTTGCTTCCCGGCCTGAGCCGGACACCGATCCTGTTGGACTGTTCGGTGGTGTGCCAGTCCTCCTGCGTGAGCGCCTCCAGGGCCCGGGAATCAAGCCAGTCGTCCCGCGGGCCCAAGGTGATCCGCAGCTCCGAAGAGACCGCTCCTAGCCGGAGCGTGGATTCCTCGGAGGCGCCGACCATCTGGAAAAGCGGCGCTCTTCCCACGGGGAGGCTGGTCCCGGCCGACAGTGGCGCGGGACCGATTCCGGACATCGAGTCGCTTGAGCGGCTGCCGAGCACCGGATCAACATCAATCCCGCCGCGGACGGCAAGGTAGCTGCGGGCCCCGAGGGTCGGATCGCCCAGGCTGAGGGATTCGCCGTCCAGGAGAGCGAAGGGCGCGCACATCGCGGCGCGGCGGCCCGGCGCCCCGGAGGCATCGAAGATTTCCATGGGGACCACCGCCCCGGCAACCGCGAGTACCTGGTCGCCGGCGGCCCGGACCGTGAGTCCGCCTAGCACCGTTTCCACAACCGCGGTACCGGGTTCGTTGCCCACCAGGCGATTGGCCTGACGCATCGATTGCTGGTCCACGGCGCCCGCCGCTGAGACTCCCAAGTCCCCCAGTCCAGGGCGGCCGAGGTCCTGGACCAGCGATTGCAGTCCGGGTGAGTCCACCACGAGGGCGGGTCCGGTGAATTCGCGGGCGGCATGTGGTGCCGGAGTCAACGCGATGGCCTCGCGGACAGCGACATACCGGACCCTATCTCCTGGGCGGACAAGCGCCGGCGACTCCCGCTCGAGATCCCAGAGGACCGCCGTCGTACGTCCGATCAGCTGCCAGCCGCCCGGGGATTGCCGCGGGTAGACGGCGGAGAACGTTCCGCCGAGCGCCACGGAACCGGCGGGAACGGAGGTACGGGGCGAGCTGCGGCGGGGAACGTCGAGGCTGCGGTTCTCGCCGAGCAAGTACGTGAAGCCCGGGGCGAAGCCGCCGAAAGCCGCGGTCCAGAGCTGGCCCGTGTGCGCGGCCACCACACCGTCCCGGCCCAGACCGGTGAGCATGCCCACCTCGGTGAGGTCCTCGCCGTCGTACACCACTTCGATAGTGACGTCGCGGGAACCGTCGCGCGGCACTCCGCCTCGATCAACATGCCCGACGGCGGCGCGCGCCGCGAGTGCCTCGGCATGCGTGCCGAACTTAATCAGTACGGTGGCTGCCGCGGCGACCGCATCGAGCTGGCCGGGCAGGGGCTCGGCAAGCAGCCGGGAATGAAACGCCAGCACGGAAGGGAGATCGGAAAGCTCCACCAGGAGGGCACGCGAGCCGGACCAGCGTATTCCCGTGAGGCTCACGCGAAGCTCCGCACGGTCACGCCGGCGGCTTCGAGCCCCGCGCGGACGGCGGCTGCCATGGCCACGGCGCCGGGAGTGTCTCCGTGGACGCAGATGCTTTCTGCATGGACGTCCAGGATGGAACCGTCGCGGGCCACGATTTTGCCCTCCGTTGCCAGGCGGACCATGTTTTCCGTGATGGCGGCGTGATCGTGGAGCACGGCACCTTCTTCGCGGCGCGATACGAGGGTGCCGTCCGCGTTATAGGCGCGGTCGGCGAACGCCTCGGCTACTCCCCGGAGCCCCCTCGCTTCCGCCTTGGCGAGAGCGACGGAGCCCGGCAGGAGAAGGAGCGGGAGTCCGGGACTGAAGGCATGGACGGCGTCGGCCACTGCCTGGGCGTGGACCTCGTGGTGGACGATCGTGTTGTAGAGGGCACCGTGCGGCTTGACGTACTTGATCTCGGAACCGGCAGCACGGGCCAGGGCTTGGAGTGCGCCGAGTTGGTAGAGAACGTCGTCGGCGAGTTCCGATGCGGAGCAGTCGAGGAACCGGCGGCCGAAACCCGCGAGGTCCCGATAGCCCACGTGGGCGCCAATGGTCACTCCGGCGGCTGCGGCGTCCCGGCAGGTGCGGGCGATGGTGCTGGGATCTCCGGCGTGGAATCCGCAGGCCACGTTGGCACTCGACACGTAGCGGAAGACTGCGGCGTCGTCCCCCATGGTCCAGTTGCCGAACGATTCTCCGACGTCGCTGTTGAGGTCAATAAAAGGCATTGTGATCCCCGTCTCAGGTTGAATACCTCACCATCATGCCTGAAATGCCAAGATTGTTCAACAATCTTGGTTGCGGGGCCAACTGCCCGGGTTCCACACGTGAGGTCTCGACCCTTTCAGCGAGCGAAAGGGACGAGACCTCACTTTTGGATTAGTGCCTGTTCCTAGGCCACCGGTACCGCAGCGACGCGGCTGTTGGCGGCGACGATCCTGGCAGCCGTTGCCTGGCCCATCCGGACCGCTCCGTCCACGTGCTGGTAGCCTTCCGCGGCCAGATCGGAGGAGGACCAGAAGATGGGTCCAACGTTGGCGTGCTGGTCCTTGCCGTAGCGGTGCAAACCACCCAGGTCGTAGCTGGCCGCGTAGGCTCCGCGGGTCCACTCCTCGGAACCCCAGTCGGATTCGTAGTAGACCTCGGCATCCAGGGCCTTGTCGCCCAGGAAGCTCGCGATGGACTCAAGGACCTTCTTCTTGCGGTCCCCGGCGCTGAGCTCGAAGACGGCGTCTGCTTTTTCGTCCGAGATGAAGCCCACCAGGGTTCCGCGGGTGTCTCCGTGGTTGGTGTTGTCGTAGACCTCCTGGACCAGGGCGTCGGCGCCGAAGCCCGTGCCGGACAGGCCGTCTTCGCGCCAGAACGGCGTGCTGTAGACAGCGTGGACCTTGATGACCAGGCCCAGGGACTGGTGCTGGTGCATCTGGTGTTGGCGGCGCGGCAGCGGCGGGTTGTAGGAAACGCGGGAGTACAGGTTCGGCGGGACTGCCATGATCACGAATCGCGCATTGACGGTTGCGCGCTCGGACTCAACAGTGACGCGGTGGCCTTCACCCGCCGGCTCCCAATTGATGGTGCGGACCGGGCTGTTAAGTACGACGTCGTCGCCCAGTTCCGCGGCGATCAGCAGGGAGACCTGCTGCATGCCGCCGATAACCCGCTTGTCCAGGATGAAGTCTTCGTCCGTCAGGTTGGAGAACGAACCTGCGGAAGCCGCCATCAGGACCGCTTGCAGCGCGGAGAAGGCATGGGCCGGCTTGGTGAGCATGCCTCCGGCGATGAAGAGGCCGATATTATTGCAGGCTTCCTCGTCCGTGGAGTTCTGGCGCAGCCAGTGGTGGAAGGAAATGGTGTCCAGTTCGCGGGCTTTGGGGTGGGCCCAGGGTTCCTCAGGGCCGATCTCGGCGGCGAGGCCATCCAGGATGGCGGTGAGCTTGTCCATCTCGGCTGCGGTGGTTTCGCTCACCGGGAAGGAAGCCCCGGTGTAACGGGTGCGGCTGCCGTCCGGCGCCAGGTAGACAGACTCGCCGTCGCGGTAGCGCGCGTACATCTTCAAGCCCAGTTCGTCCAGGAGCCCCATCAGGGCGGTCTGGTCAGGGGACACCCATTGTCCGCCGATTTCCAGCATGGCCCCGTCAATGGTGTCGGTCCACGTACGGCCACCGACGCGGTCGCGCGCTTCGAGCACGGCAACGCTGAGTCCGGCCTTCTTCAATTCGCGGGCGGCCGTCAACCCCGACGGACCGGCACCGACAATTACGACGTCGCGATCAAGATTCAACATGATGTCCTTTCTGTGGCCGTCCCCGTTGGCTGACCAATAAATGAATGACGTTCATTTATCTCAACTGTAGCTGCCTTGGCCCCGGCTGTGAAGACCCAAATGGAATAATGCTGAGGACACAGCCTCCAGAAAGGTCAGCGATGCCTGAACCCACCCCCGCTCCCGGCGAGACCAAAGCGCGCCGCAGGGCAGGCCGGCCGATGGCGGCGGTCCTGGACCAGGACGGCATCACTGCGGCGGCGCTGGAACTGATCAGCAAGAAGGGTTACGACGGCCTCACCATGGCGGCCCTCGCCCGCTCCCTGGGTGTCGCGCCGTCGGCCCTTTACAACCACGTGTCCTCCAAGGACGAAGTCCTCAAGCTCGTGGAAGAGGACCTGATGTCCAAGGTCGACTTCGGCGGTTTCAGCACGCTTCCCTGGGAGGAAGCCGTCCGGCAATGGGCATATTCCTACCGCGGTATCTTCGCGAGGCACACCCCGCTGATCTCGGTGATCGCGGTCCTGCCCGTGACGGACGCCCCGCAGACGCTCGCCATGTACGAAGCTGTGACGGAGGGATTCCTCCGCGCGGGTTTCCCGGAGAAGCAGATCATCCCGAGCATCGTGGCCCTCGAGGCCTATATCTTCGGCGCCGCTTTCGACGCTAACGCGCCGGCGGACATTTTCGATTCCGGCCGCTTGGCCGACTCCACGCCGCACTTCACCTCAGCTGTCCGCAGCCTGGGACCCGAGCGGAACAACTACCCGTCCGACCTCGCGTTCAGCATGGGCCTGGATGCGCTGATCACCGGGCTTGGGGCGCTCCGGGCGTAGCCCAACTGATCCCCACCGCCACCCTCGCCTCGCAAGTCCCCGCCGGCTCCCAACCTTCGCAAGCTCAGGCTGGGGCCCACGCAGTTGGGAGTTGGGGTTATAGGACAAAACGTGTGTATGGATTGTGCCTGCTTCCCAGTGTTGGCGGGCGAATTTCGGGGTAGCTAAGCTTTGGAAGCTTAGGGTGGCTGGGGTGCTTGCATATCTCTG
>NZ_JAYKZI010000017.1:0-50203 GCF_036662515.1 Arthrobacter sp. S2(2024)
GCCTGGCCAACAACACCGAGTACGGGCTGGTGGCGTACGTCTTCACCCGCGACCTGAACCGCGGCATCCGGATGGGCGAAAAGCTCGAGACCGGCATGCTCGGCCTGAACGCCGGCGTCATCTCCAACGCCGCCGCACCCTTCGGCGGCATCAAACAATCCGGACTGGGACGCGAAGGCGGCCACGAAGGCATCGAGGAATACCTCTACACCCAATACATAGGCATCGCCGACCCCAACGCCGGCTAAACGCGGCGGCAGCATCCTCCTGAAGCACCATTTATAAGATTGGCGGGTAGTCAAATGAGTACAACGATGAATTCAACGACCACGAAGTCGAGGCTTACGCACAGCCTGACCAGGGGCGTTTCCAGCATGGCTTTCACCGAGTTGTGGGAACGCTTCTCGTTCTACGGGCTCCAAGGCATCCTCTCCTTTTACCTTCTATATTCCCTGGACAGAGGCGGTCTGGCGCTGGATCCAGCCATTGCAGCTGGAATAGTCGGAGCGTATGGCGGATGCGTCTATCTGGCGCAGATCCTTGGAGCCTGGCTGGGCGACCGCCTGATTACCCCGCAGAGCATGGTTTCCAGCGGTGCAGTGGTAATCACTATCGGCCACCTTGTACTGGCCTTCGCCCCAGGTATCACCGGGCTGGCGATCGGCCTTATTCTGATTGTCCTGGGAACAGGAGCCTTGAAGACGAACATCACTTCAATTGTCGGGTTCGTGCTCGAAAACGAAGGAACCAAGCGAGACGCCGGATTCTCCTACTTCTACATGGCGATTAATGCCGGTGCCGTCTTGGGCCCGCTCAGCACCGGATTTGCCCAGAATCAGTTCGGCTTCCACTACGGATTCGGTCTCGCCGCTATAGGCATGTTCGCAGCCCTTCTCCAGTACAACGTTTCCAAAAAGAACCTCCCCGACCGCGCCCGGACCCTCGGCAATCCCCTGCCGAAAGAACACCGGATCCGGCACCTCCTCCTTGCGGCCACGGCCGTCGTGCTTCTCGTCCTGGCCATCCAGTTCAGGTTCCTTAATGAAAACAACCTCGTAGCCACAGTCACCACGGCTTCACTGGTCGCTGCCGTCGCCTACTTCGTCACCATGCTCCGCTCAAAGATCGTCACGGGAGACGAGAAACGCAGGGTTGCTGGCTTTATTCCAATGTTCATCGCCGGCGGCATCTACTTTGGCTTCCTGTTCCAAAAATTCACCGCCATCTCAATCCTGATCACACAAAGAATCGACCTTTCGATGGGCTCGTGGAGCTTCCCCGTCGCATGGATCACCACCATGAGTCCGTTGGCTGCGGTGCTTGTCACACCACTGATCGCCCGCCTTTGGAACCGCCTCGGAAGCCGTCAGCCAGGGCCAGCAACCAAGTTCGCACTTGGACTGACTCAGATTGGCTGCGCCTACCTGTTCCTGCTCCTCATCTCTGAAGCCACCGGCGATGCCTACATTCCACTTGCTCTGATCCTGCTTTTCATGATGATGGCGGGATCGTCCGAAGTTCTCATAGGTCCCATCGGCCTATCGCTGGCCACGAAGATTGGCCCCGAAAAGTTCAAAACACAGATGGTCGGGCTCAACTTCCTAACCCTCGCACTTGGGTCATCCCTGTCTGGCCTCCTTGGCCAAGTATTCACAAAGGTGGACAATGCAACCTACTTCACGTTGGTTGCTGCCGGCGCAATAGTACTTGGCGCCACCCTGTTTCTTGCTAGAAGCAAAATCAACCATCTGCTTGGCACCTGGACCAGGTGATTCGGCTCTGGCCCCCGACCGACCGAACAGCTGGCCGGAATCAAAGAGGGGCAGTCCGGCACGGATCCCGCCTTCCATGGACGAATCATGAAAGCACCTCGTTTCCGCGGTCCAACTCGCGCAACGGCGCTTGGGCCAAGGCACGGTAATGGTCAGAATCTACGTCACGTTGATGCTTGTGCTGACAGTCGTGGGAATCAGCTGCATTTCCCTTGCCAACGGAACTCTCGCAGGACTTTTCCTGCTGAGTATCGGCGCCGCAGGGCTCTCCGCAGGATTCATGTGCCGTCCGAGGGCCGCCCGGAGACCCGTCACGCCGAACCGCCAAGAACCAAATGATCAGAAAGACAACCCATGAACGATTCACTGCTGTGGTAGCGCCGGCAATGGAAACCGAAAGACCCAACAAAGAGGCAGCACCCGCCGAGCAGGATGCGGCCTGGCCCGCGGTGACCACCATCGACACGGCCGCCCGACCCAGCAGTGGCAGCACGCTCACGCCTGACGACTGGGTTTGGCTTAGCCCAAACGACAGGGTAAGAATCCAGCGCGAAAATGAGGCGGCCCTGGCCGGGTTCATAGACATCGTTGCCCCGGATGCATCCATCTTCTGGATCTGGCTCGACGAAGGACGGGGACGAGTGGCCCTGCATATGGACGACGACGTGGGCGTCTGGCTTGAAGCAGAACAGGCCTAACCAGTCCACGCCACTTGACAGCCCGAAATTTCCAGAAAAGGACTGCCACAATGCCCACACAACTAAGCATCACAATCAAAGTTGAGGACCCCGCCTCAAGAGACAGGGAAATTGAGCACACCTGTGCCCTGCTCCGCGGGAAAGCTACCAACTGCGGCATTCTCGTCACCAGGGTCGATTACAACACCTTCGAAATCACCCTCAGCCCCGATGTCGCCTTCGGAACCACCCGTGAGTTAGACCTGCTCTGACCCAGCAGCCCTGCGGCCACTGGCCCAGATGCCCGGATGATCCGTCGCCGGCCATCTGCGCGGCCAACCCGGCGGGGTCCAAGCCCACACCGGCGTTATCAATGTCCACGGTGACTTCGCTGCCCGGAACAGCGAGGATCACGACGGCGTTGCAGCCTCGGCGATGTCCCTGACGTTGCCGGGGGCTTGGGCTCGTCGTCAATTCCTCACGCCTGTGAGGACCTCGCTGATTATAGTAAGGACGAGGTCCGGGTGGCTGTAGTGGACATAGTGGCTGCTCTGGCCGGCGTCTATGACCCGGGTATCTTTGGTGAGCGTTTGGAAGTGACCCGTGTCGCCCACACTGTCCGTGGTCAATAGAACCACCGCCGGAAGACTCCGGTCCGTGAGCGGTTGCCCGGTGACTTGATTCGCACCGTCCAGCGACGCGGAGAGCTCCGAGTTGTTGGTATCGAGCGCGCTGGCACGGTAGAGGAAGGGCGCGTCCCGGGTGATGGCCTCAGGAGGATTTTCGCCCACCTGGTCAGCGACCAATCCGGAGATGAACGGGCGCAACAGACCGAACCGCGATATGAGTGCCTGGCCGCGGGTCAGCAGGGCCGGGATCCTCGGCTCCCCGGCTTGCAGGGCCGAGTTCTCATTCGTAGGGTCCACCAGTACCAGCCCTGCCACCTCATCCGGGTACCGTGCCGCGTACAGCCGGGCGATGAAGCTGCCCAGCGAGTGGCCCACCATGATGTACGGTCCGCGGACGCCCGCCGTCTGGAGCAGGCCATTGAGGTCCGCAGCCTCTGTGACGGCGTCACGGCTGCCCACCCCGGGATCGCTCCAGCCGTATCCTGCCCGGTCGTAAGAACAGACGCGCGTGGTTCGACTCAGTGCCGGCTGGATGCCGGACCACGTCAGCCCGGATTCGCCCAGACCGGCTTCGAGAATGACCGTCAGCTCACCCTCCCCGGTGCAGTCCAGCCGCCAAGTCCGTTCACTGGTATGGACAAGCCGGCCGGGAACCGGCAAAACCTCCTGGTCATGCCGGATAAGCGCCGCTTCCAACAGGAGCCCGGCAGCCAGCACCCCGGCGAGCAGGGCCAGCCAGCCCGTGATCAGTCTTACCCGGCGGCGGCGCGGGATGGTCCGCCCAGTGGACGCCGTCGTGGTGCTGGGATCCGGTCCGGTGGCTGATTTGCCCGGTTCATCCGTCGGGGAAGCATTCACTGCCGGTCCTTCTCCCACCCGGATCCGTACATCGGGGTGAACACGAGCGACTCCCTCACAGCAGATCTGAAACCCCATCGAGATCAAGTGCACCACGGGAAAAGGAACCCAAGATAAACAACCCGCGAAATGCCACTTCGTCAAGATAAGGAGAACACGAACCCGATGGCTGCGCAGGCCAACCCCCTCCGAATGGCGGGGCGCCGGGCATGCATGCCGGACGCCGCTTGGCCCCTGGGAGACGGGCTGTCCCGGTACGAGCGCGTCTCAGGGGCTGCCACGAGACCATCCGAAAGGAGGGGGTGCGCCCGGCCCTTCCCCCGGCATCGGACTTTCACTCATGGCCGTCCAGAGGCGTTTTCTGCCCAGCGCTTCGGGTGCGGCGTCGGCCTACGGCAACGTGTGTGTGGCTTGCGTTTCGTTTCCGGCCACGCGCAGGTCAAGCTAAACGGTGCTTCCGAAGGGGACTTCAGGCGTGAGTTGTGCTGGCTCGGAGCATCACTTCCCCTTCCAGGACACAATCAACGTCCTCCCCGATCGCCATCTCGGCTGCTCGGGCGCCGATTTCCTGGAGCGGGAGTCTCACTGTCGACAGGAGTTGCCAAAAGTCTTGGAGTTGAGGAATGTCATCAAAGCCCCCGATGGCATAGTCGCGGGGGCTTTCGCAGCCGGCAGCGCTGAGGGCTGAAATACACCCCATGGCAACCCTGTCGTTGACGGAAAGGACGCCGTGCCTCATCCCGTACTGCTGGTCCCTGATGGTGCGAAGGACTTCCTGTCCGGCCTTGAGGCCGCCCGCACGGTTCATCTCGCCGCGGATCACATTGGCCATCGGAGCACCCGACTCCCTCAGCCCACGGATGAACCCACTAACCCTACGATCGGACTGGCGCACAAGATCAGGCCCCGCGACAATCGTGAATCTGCTGCAGCCCCGAACTGCCAAGGCAGAGGCCAGTTCGGCGGCGCGTTCCGCCTCCTGGATACGGAGGACAAATTCAGCGCCGGGCGTGTTGGCGAGGATTCCTTCACCTATTGTCACCACGCGTCCCCTGGAACGCGTGTACATTTCTATTGCCTCCGCCAGGAGCAAGGTCGTTTCATGGAAACCGGGACCATCGCACCTGCTGCCTGCGAGAATGATCCCCTCGACACGCTGGGAAACGAGTGCCTTAAACGCACGCAGCTCGTCGCCGGTGCTTCCGTCGATGCCGGCCAACAGCAACAACGTTCCGTTCCGCGCACTTGCCTCCTGTGCCCCTTTAGGGATTGAGGAAAAATAGGGGTCGCCGATGTCGGGGACGACGAGCCCAAGGAGTCTGGATGTTGACCGGATCACGGCCTGTGCAGTTGCGTTGGGCCGGTAGTCGAGCGTCTCAGCAACAGATCGAACGCGTTCCACAATATCCGGCTTCGACCGTCTATTCCCCGACCCGTTAAGGACCCGTGATGCCGTGGCAACAGATACGCATGCCTGCCGGGCCACGTCGATGAGTGTCGCTGCCACCGCGGTTTTCCCCTCCACCCTCCGCTCGCCGAACACATCTGGCCGTTCTCACGCCGCAGAGCAGGCCCACATGGCTCATCGAGGAAAACACTGGAGAGCGCAGGATACTCATGGCCGCTCCCACAATTACTCACCGAGTTCGCTGGAGTGGACCAAACTGACGCTGTATTCCTGAAATTCCACGATGCGCCGCTCACCGTGGTCGTCGGTTGCCCAGAATAGGTCAAATTGAGGCATCAGCTCAGTGACGCGCGCTGAGAAGTAGAGCACGCCCCCCCGACGGGCCTCGATCCGGTCGCCAGACCTTATCCCATCACAGGATTCGATGGCCGGGTGTGAGCCGGTGGCTGCCGCGTCGGCCAGTTCAACAGTGCCGGACCCGGTTGGGATCATGGACGTCATACCCCCACTGCAAGGACTGAAGCCTTGGACTTCCACGGAAAGCGCCGTTCATGGGCTCCTGCAGCAAGGACCTCATCCGCTGCGCCAGGGACACGCAGAACAGCCTCGGTACCCGCGGGGATCACGAGAACGAGATGCAACTCATCCTCACGGATGACCTCCCACCGGACACACACGAGTCCGTGCAGAGTCTCAAGAGTTGTCTTGGCCCAGGTGAGCCCGCCGCCTGGCTGGGGGGCGACCAGGATGCGGCGGTAGCCCGGCTCCAGCGGCGCCAGACCACCGACACAACGGTGCAGCCAGTCCACGACCGCGCCGAGGGCGTAATGGTTGAAGCTCGTCATGTCGCCGGGGTTGATGGTCCCGTCCGGGAGCATCGAGTCCCACCGCTCCCAGATAGTCGTGGCGCCGTTGGTTACCGAGTACAGCCACGACGGGCATTCTGTCTGCAGCAGCAGCAGGTACGCGGTGTCCAAATGCCCTGTGGCAGTGAGGGCGTCAGTGACGAACGGGGTGCCGGCGAACCCGGTCGAGATCCGGTGCCCGGCGGCCTCGACGAGTCCGGCCAGCCGGTCACCGGCAAACTCGACGTCGGCCTGGTTCAGGACCCCGAAAACGATTGCAAGGGCGTACACCGTTGTGCAGTCGCTCTTAACCACCCCGCCTTGGACATAGTGCTCGTTGAACGCTGCGCGCAGTCCGTCGGCCATGGCACCGAACTCGGCGGCCGCGGACGCGTCGCCAAGGACCTGGGCAATGCGCGCGAGAAGGTCCACGGTCCGGTACGCACAGAGCGTGGCGACCACGTGCCGGTCCGCTTTCGCCTCCGCGGGCTGCTCAGGGGCCGCGTCCGGATCCAGCCAGTCACCGAACTGAAACCCCGTGTCCCAGAGCCCGTTCGGCGAGAGCAACTGACCTAAACGCCTGGCGTGGGAAAGCATCGAGGGAAACGCCTCCTCGAGCACCCTCCTGTCACCGTAGGCCTGCCAGAGCGCCCAAGGCACCCACACGGCCGCGTCGCTCCACAAGGCTGTGGTTACCGGATCTGGCAGCTCCGCCGAATGGTTAACGTACTTGAGTACATCCGGGACCACAAAGGGCACAATGCCGTCCTGGTGCTGCTGCTCTAGAGTCAGATCACGCAGCCAGTCGCGTAAGAAGCCCTGGGAGTCGAAGAGAAAGCACGCGCTGGGGGCGAACGCCGCGATGTCCCCGGTCCACCCCAACCGCTCATCGCGCTGCGGACAGTCCGTGGGCACATCAACAAAGTTCCCCCGCATCCCCCACACCGTATTCTCATGCAGCTTGTTCACGAGCCGGTTCGACGTTTCAAACCTACCCGTCCTGCGCAGTTCGGATGAAACTACGACGGCGGTCAGCCCACCATGGGACTGCAACGCCCCGGCACCGCCCGGCCAACCCGCGACCTCGACATACTGGAAGCCGTGGAACGTAAACGACGGCTCGAACACATCCGCCCGGCCCGAAAGCGTGAACCGGTCCGTCGCCTCCGCCGTACGCAGCGGCCGCGTGCCCAGTTCCCCATGCTCCAGAACCTCAGCGTGCCGCAACGTCACCACAGCACCTTCCGGCCCGACAACTTCGGTCCGCACCCACCCGACTACGTTCTGACCAAAGTCCACAAGCACACGGCCCGACGGGGACTCCCAAACCCTCACCGGCTCCAGCTCCATCTGCTTCCGCACCGGCGGACCAACATACGGCTCAAGGCGGGACAGGTCGTCGTCGAGCACAAGCACGCCCACCCACTCAGGTGAGGCGAACCCGGGAGCCAGCCAACCGTCGTCGTACTTCCGGGCATCAATATCCTGCCCGTCATACAGGTCATTCGAGGTCGTAGCCGACGCCCCCGCGCTCCAGGAGGAATCCGTCCCGAACACCTGCACATGCCCATCCGCGAACCGCACCCGCAACTCCGCGAAGCCGGCCAACTCATCCCCGTACAACGCCGACGCGCCAGTCCACGTCAACCTCCCCCGGTACCAGCCATTACCCAGCGCAAGGCCCAGCACCGTCGTCGGCCCCACCAACGCGGTCACGTCCACTTCGGAATACCGGACCCGCCACTCGTAAGCCGACCACCCCGGCGTCAGCAAGTCCTCCGAAGCCTTCTTCCCGTTTACCCACGCCTCAACCACACCAAGCGCGGACACGAACAGCGTCGCCGAGAGAACCTCCCCATGTCCCTCCTCAAGGAGGAACTCCCCGCGCAACAGCGGGGCACCACCAAACTCATTGTCGGGGGAAACAAACCGGGCATGCCAGGAAGTCATCATCGTGCTCCATTGCGTTGGAAGGGTACTTTGAATATGTTGACTGCCGTCTATAGGCAGTACTGTCCGGATGGTTGGGAAGTCTGGGGGCACTCAGGCCTGTAGGGCCAGTGTTTCCCTGGTAATCGGGCTGAGTGGGGGCAGCCCAGTGGCGTACCGTTCAAGTTCGGTGAGTACTGCATGTGTCATCCTCCGAGTCTCTGAGCCCATCGAGCCCGCCACATGCGGGGTCAGGACGACGTTCGGAAGGTCATAGAACGGCGAGTCCGCAGGCAGGGGTTCGGGGTCGGTGACGTCCAGAATGGCGTCCAGCCGGCCCGTGGCACACGCGCGTTCCAGGGCCGCGGTGTCTACCAGCGACCCGCGGGCAGTGTTGATCAGCGTCGCTCCCGGCCGAAGCAGCGCAAGCTCCGCCGCCCCGATCATGTGCCGTGTCTCCGGCAGGGAAGGGGCATGCAACGAGAGGACATCCGCGCGCGCGAGGGCATCGGCCAGAACTGCCGGTTCGGCGCCCGCCGCCATGACTTCGGCAGGGTCCGCGTACGGGTCCACCACCAAAATCGTGTTACCGGTCTCAAGCCTGCCCAGCAGATCAACAACCCGCCGGCCAATCCGGGAGAAGCCCACTACTACCACCGTGCGTCCGTAGCCGCTCAGCTCGCCGTGCCGGTCACGATACGACACGTCCTGGCGGAACCGGCGGGCGTCCTGCGCGAGGAACGGGACCTTCTTCAACGCCCACAGCACAGCTGCCACCGTGTACTGCGCTACCGGCTCGGCGTTGACACCCGCGGCGGTCGTGACCAGGAGACCACGCTCAAACACCGCCTCACCCACGTGCCCCCGCACGCTTCCGGCCGCATGCAGGACCGCCCGAAGACGCGGGGCAGCATCCAGAACCGCTTTATCAAGCGGCGGGCATCCCCAGGACGTAATCAGCACCTCAACCTCGGCAAGACGGGCACGGACACCAGCCGACCCCAGCTCATCGGTCACCACAGGCGTCCCAACACGGGCAGTTTTATGAAGCCGAGCCAGCTCCGCCGCACCAAACTGCCACCCCACCACATCGTTGCCCATAACCAGCAAGGTCTCAGGCCTATGCTGTCGGGTGCTCAAGTCGCGTTCGTGTAATTCAGGAAAATTCATATGTACCTCCAGTGAAAGGGTGGCCGCGGGTCCAGCCTCCGGCATTAATCAAGATTGGGGTCGCACGAAAGTGAGAGCCACCGCCCCGGGGCTCGCCGGGATGCCCAGGACGCTCACTCCAGATGGGAAGGAAATTGTGCCGAAGCGGTATTCAGCGCTGAGCCAAGCGCGTTCCCGAAGACGCTTCGGATCTGCTCCAGATACCCGGTGCCGTGAAGCGTATCCGGTTCAAGGTAGCTACCCTCAGTCCATTCGTTCCACGCGTTGATGGTCACTAATGGAACCTTGTTGTTTTCCACGAAGTGGCGGACTTTCTCCAATGCGCGTCGGAATTGCTCCGGATTGGCATCCGAGAGGATATTGGTGTGCGGGTAGCCCAGGCTCGGGTCATATACGTCGGACTGGACAGTTCGAGGCGACGGGTCCCAGCCAACTGTGACATTGGGGAAGTACGGTACGTCGTACCGTGCTGAGTTCGTCTCCCAGCCCTTCTCAGCTTGTTCGAGCATCTCAATGTAGGGGGTTTGCAGCTTTTGCATAGGGTAGTGGTGCACCCAGACATAGGACGTCACGCTATCGAAACCAAGGCCGTTGATCAGCCGCGCCTCACTCCAAGCGGCCAGGTCCTGCCCGAAAGTGGGGCCTTCCCCTGCAATCGCGTTGAGATGGATCTCAGGATGTCCGGCCCTGGCTGCCCGGTGTCGAAGACCCTGCAGCGCGTCCTTCGTGGGACCAACACCGCCGAGACCTTCCAGAAGTGTGGTCAACGAGTAGATCGAAAGGTACGGCCGGCCGTCGAGCCGCAAATATGCTGGATGGCTCAAGTACCGCTCCAAGAGATAGTCTGTCGAAGCTTCGAACTGATCCGCGTCGACACGGCCTGACTCCAGTCTGGTGGCCGGTGTTGCCGTCTTCCACGGATGAATGTTAACCAAGTCGTGATTCGCCCACATGATCGCAAACTTCATATCGTGGGCGCCGGCATTTGGCATGAACGCTTCCTCCAGTGGGCGTTCGAGGAACGGACGATCGGCATACCAATACCAGTCGAAAATGAATGCATCCACGCCGTGCGCCGTTGCCAGGGCGATCTTGCCCTCCATTACTGCAGGGTCGGCCTCATCCTCATAGCCGTGGAGGGGAACGCGAGGCTGCTGGTGTCCAGCGAAGCGTGGAGTCGCCCGTTTCAGCAACTCCCACTCCGTCCAACCTCTGCCATGCCACTTCTCATTTCGCGGGTCGATGTGGTAGTTGGGAAAGTAATATGCGGCAATAGTCGCATCATTCCCGTTCATGAATGGCCTCCATTGCCGCGTTGATGATGGACGAATAAACCCTCGTCTTTAGGTCAGTATTGTGATGCTATTGAATTTAAATCCAGTCCGCACGGGTGCGGGTTGAGGGAAAGTAGGACAAAATTGACATCCATTCGACGAAAGCCGCGTTATGAGGCGGCGCTCGTGTTCAATCCGGATGGTCTGCCCGTCTGGGCGGACCGCCACAGACTCGACGGCGGCGTTGCTGCGCACGATCACGACTTTTTCGAGATAGCACTGGTCACCCAAGGCAGTGGCCTTCACATTGCAGCGGACGGTGACTATCCGATTCAGCCAGGGAGCGCTGTGATCGTGCCGCCCAACCAGTGGCATGCCTACGGCGAATGCGAGGACCTGGTGGTCTTCGACTGTTTTGTCGCACCGGACCTTATCGACAGCACCTTGTCGTTCCTCGACGCCGAGCTGCCGCTGATGCACTCGATCAGCACATCGAGCCTGACACTGCCGCAACGCATCCAGTTGGATCCCCACGACCTCAGCCTGGTAATTGCTCAGTTGTACAGCATGAGCGATGTCAGTTCCGGACGGCGCTCACGTATTCAGGTTATTGGGCACCTTTTGATTTACCTGGATATCCTCAACCGTGCCTGGTCTGCAGACCGCGGGACAGGCCGTCGTATCCCCCTCCATCCTGCCGTCTCTGGAGCTGTAAAGATGATGGAGGACGAACCTGGTCACAGCTGGACGCTGGCGGAATTGGCCAACGCGAGTTGCACGGAACGCACGCATCTCGTGCGATTGTTCCAACGCGACCTCGGGGTACCGCCAATCGCGTACTTGAACCGGTTGCGGGCGCAGGCTGCAGCGCGGCTGCTAGTTCAAACCGACGAGCCGATCGCACAGTTGGGGGCACGGCTTGGATGGGATGATGCCAGCTACTTCGCTCAGCGATTCAAGAGTGCGTATGGTCTTAGCCCTTCTGCGTACAGGAAGCGCGCAGTCACAGGTGAAAACCGCTATCACTCCCCTGAGCCCAACCTGCCCACGAGCGGTGCACGTTTTGATTTGGCTTCTGAGGACTGAAGCGCGAAGCCTGAGCTCCTGATATCAGAAACTGGACCCAGAAAGATCCGTCCCATTCACCTGATTGGGCTAGGTCATCGCGATATAGCACTAATCGGAGGGACATCCCTTCATGACGCCTCAGGCCGACGCCGCGCCGGCTACTTGGAGGCGATGGCAGACGCCGGACTGCCCGCAGTCCCCGAGAGGATCATCATTGCAGGATGGGAAGCTGAAGCGGGTGCGTCTGGCATGCAAAAGCTCCTCGACAAGGGACCACTCCCGACCGCGGTGGTGGTCGCCAGCGTCAACGCCGGCCTGGGCGCCGCTTCTGCAGCCGCACGCAATGGCATATCAGTCCCTGAACAGCTTTCCATGATCTGCATTCAAGACTCCTGGACGGCGCAAGTATTTGTACCCTCACTGACAGTGGTGCGGATGCCCCTGCGGCAAGCCGGGGCCGTCGCGGCACAAATGCTGCTCGATCACTTGGACGGCGGAGCTCTGTCAGACGAAATGATCAGACACCCGAAACCCGAGGTTATCGTCCGATCCTCCACCGCGGGGCCGCGCTCTTAGGAGCTTGATGCCGTTCTGCGGTTCGATTCCGTGACGGCGCGGCTGAGGGAGGGGGTCTTCGGCCAGTTACACACCGGCCCCTCGGCTCATCACTATTTGCAGCAGCGCACGCCAAAGCACATCTGCCGACTAGTCAGAGAAAGGGGTCACCCCTGCGCCTGATTTCGTAACCCGACTCTTTGCAAAGGGACGGAGGCGGCAATTGGTTAGCTGCAAAGATTGCACCTCTATCAGCACTGAGGAAGAGCCCAGCTACTTCTTCGGTACATCCAATTCACCCGTTACGTATTGGGCGCGGCCAAAACCGAATGACCAGTCACCGGGTGTGTTCTCGACGTAGCCGATGAAGACGTTTTCGCCTCCCCGCCTAATTCCCCCAGCCTGTTCGCGACTGCGGCGAACAGGGACTGTTTGGCTTCCTGACTGCGGCCAGTCTGCGTAAAAATCTGGATCATGACGACGTCGCTGGTCCGTTCAAATCCCAGCCCCGCGTCTTGGGCGAAGATTTGGCCCGCCGGATGTTCTGTGAGGATATGGAAGTAGTCGCGCTCGGGTATGCCGTATTCGCTCAAGATGGCATCGTGGATCCCTTGGCTCAGGTTCTGCAACTGCTCCTTCGTCCGTCCTTCATTGACGTCGATTCGAACAAGAGGCATGACATCTCCTTGGTGGTTTGAAATAGGCAGATTAGTGATGGTCCGCTCAGATAAATCCGGTCCGCCTGCTAGGCGCAGGTCTAATGAAGTCGGCTTTCGAGAAGGGAACCCCCGACCTGCCTGCTATAGATGCTTCGGTGCCGCGGTAAAAGTTTTGGGGCCGCTGAGAGTGACCAAAACGTCAGTTTTTTGGATTCTCGCTTGGGCCGCGACTTGCTGCACCGGGGCATGAACCGTCCCGGGTTTGATGCCGCTATCCTCTGTGAGAAAGCTTTCCACCGCCATCTCCCGGGAGCGCGAGCAGGCGCTCCTCGCCTCGGTCCCGACCGGCCTGCTGATCGGCGGGCAATGGCGGGACGCGTCCGACGGCGGCACGTTCGATGTCCATGACCCCGCCACCGGGGAGGTGCTCGCCACCCTCGCCTCCGCCACGAGCGAGGACGCCGTCGCCGCTTTGGATGCCGCCGATGCCGTCCAGGCGTCCTGGGCGCGGACCGCGCCGCGGGTGCGGGCCGCGCCGCGGGTGCGGGCCGCGCCGCGGGTGCGGGCCGAGATCCTGCGCCGGGCCTTTGACCTGATCACCGAACGCGCCGAGGACTTCGCGCTGCTGGTGACCCTGGAAATGGGCAAGCCCCTGGCCGAAGCCCGCGGCGAGGTCACCTACGGGGCCGAGTTCCTGCGCTGGTTCTCCGAGGAGACCGTCCGCGACTACGGCCGCTACCTCACCACCCCCGAGGGCAAAAACAAGATCCTGGTCCAGCACAAACCCGTCGGACCCTGCCTGCTCATCACCCCCTGGAACTTCCCCCTGGCCATGGCCACCCGCAAGGTCGCCCCCGCCATCGCCGCCGGCTGCACCATGGTCCTCAAACCCGCAAAACTCACCCCGCTCACCGCCCAGTACTTCGCGCAGACCATGCTCGACGCAGGCCCCCCCGCCGGCGTCCTGAACGTGGTCTCCTCCTCGTCCGCGTCCGGGATCTCCGGCCCGCTCCGGAAAGATGCCCGGCTGCGGAAGGTCTCCTTCACCGGCTCCACCCCGGTGGGCAAGCGCCTCATGGCCGACGCCGCCCAAAACGTCCTCCGGACCTCCATGGAACTCGGCGGGAACGCACCCTTCATCGTGTTCGAAGACGCGGACCTCGATGCCGCCGTCGAAGGGGCCATGGCCGCCAAAATGCGGAACATGGGCGAGGCCTGCACCGCCGCGAACCGCTTCCTCGTCCACGAATCCGTGGCCCAGGAATTCACCCGCAAATTCGCCGCCGCCATGGGCGCCCTCACCACCGGCCGGGGCACCGACCCCACCACCCAGGTTGGTCCACTCATCGACGCCGGAGCCCGCGACGACGTCCACGCCATCGTGGCCGCCGCCGTCGACGCCGGCGCCACCGCCATCACCGGCGGCACACCCGTGGACGGCCCCGGCTACTTCTACCCGCCCACCGTCCTCGGCGGCGTGCCCAACGACGCCGCCATCCTCCGCCAGGAAATCTTTGGCCCCGTCGCCCCCGTCACCACCTTCAGCTCGGAAGAAGATGCCATCCGTTTGGCGAATGCCAGCGAATACGGCCTCGCCTCCTACCTCTACAGCCGCGACTTCAAGCGGCTCCTGCGCGTGGCGGAACAGATCGAATTCGGTATGGTCGGTTTCAACTCTGGTGTCATCTCCAACGCCGCCGCACCCTTTGGCGGCGTCAAGCAATCCGGCCTCGGCCGCGAAGGCGGCACCGAAGGCATCGCCGAATACACCACCACCCAATACATCGGCATCGCCGACCCCTACACGATCTAGACGCAGAAATTCCCGCCCAACCCAAAGCCGGACGCATGCTCCTTAGTTCCTGGCGTGCTTAGAGATCACATGGAGGAACCATGGCGCGAGGGCGGCCACTGCTGCGGGCAAACCGCAAAACGAAGAATAGCGGTGGGACGTTTTTGCCCCCCTCTAATACTGACTACATTCGCGACTGGGCAACGCTGGCCGCAGGAGAACAAGTTATCCTCGTAGATAATGACGAGACTGAATTCTCCGGCCGAGTCGACACCGTGACTGAGGACGGTTCATTCTTCTGGCTTCACCTTGCAGATGGGGCGGGACGCCGGCTATTTACACGTACTAACTACGTACTAACGTGGCGGATTGCGGAAATCAAATAAAACGCTGTGCACGGACCACGTCCGTACCAACTCGGCCCTCCAAGCGCCTGCGTCTGTCGTTCAACCCAGACGTACGTTCGGCCGTTCAGCAGACGTGTCGCGGGCGAGCCGGTCCATGCTGTGTACGACCACGGTGTCCCCGTCGCGGGCGAACTTATCAGTTCAGTGAGCTGTGGACTCGCGGTAGCCCTGCGGGATGCGGGACCTCCATGACCTACGTGCTCTGGTCCAGGGTCCTAACACGCAAAGGCGTGCGGGTGGAGTTCGTCAAGGAAAGCCTGGTCTTCACCGGCGAGAACTCCCCCATGGCCAACTTCATGTCAGGGCGCCGGAGGTGGCGTCAGCAGGATGCTTGGCCGTAAGCACTCAGGCTTCGGGCAGGTGCCGGCAGGGAAATGTCGTTTGAGGAATTTCCTCCTCAACACACGGTTCGTTCCAGATGCCCTAAATTCCCAAAGGATTGCCCTCTGAGTCCGCCCGGTCCCCGCCGCGTCCGCGCGAAGGCGCGCTCATGACGACGGCATAGTCTGGAGTGCGTCAAGCCCCGGAGCATCCACGGCGAACTTTTTACGGTGACCATGGCGCCCTCCCTAGGTTGTCGGTCTGCTGTCGATTAAGATCCTGCCTCGTCGAACACCGCGATACTTCGAAGGTTTCTGGCAGTGGTAATCCGAAAACGCCCAGCTCCTGGTGATGTCCTCAAGCGCTATCTCAACGAAACTTGACCGCCTCTTAGCCACAGGACGACCGGAACGGACGGCCCAAAAGGTCCAGCGCGCCGACAGCAGCGCCCCATACGTCGTCCTCGCCCGTCATTACGGGATCAGCAGGGAGACCATCTACCAGTGCTATGGCAAGTCATCTGGGGGTGAAACCCGTACTCACTCGGTACCGGAGACAGCCAGCGCTTCTGAGGTTCGTCCCAGGATTTCGGTGTTCGACTCCGTCAATCCGTCCGAGCACCAGTAACAAGGCCATCCGCAGGGTACTCACATTGCAGTCCTGGCGGGCCAGCTCCACCACGCTGACTAAGTCCTGAGCCGCTCGCACGTATGTCGGTGGCCATCCGCGCTGGCGGCTTTCGCGATCGTGTTCTTTCAGTGATGGTCAATCGGATGAGTGAAAGACGGTGTGCGGTTCAAAGGTACGTAATCGACAATGGGGCCCTGACCAATAGTCGTCAAGGTTGCCGCTGATCGCGGCGACGGCAGCCCGAATAATTTCCGCGTGAGTCACCACGACCAGATCCACTCCCACAGGCGAGGACTCAAGCCAAGTTCCAGTGCGGCGGATGAGTTGCAGCACACTTTCCCCTCCATGGCCGATGAAGACAGGATTCCGGCGCCATTCCTCGAGCTCGTCCATAGGTACGGAGTCCAACGTGAGGCCGTTCCATTTGCCGTCGTCTGCCGGCTGAAGCCTCGGTTCTTCCACGGCCTGTAGGCCCAAGGCGGCTGCGGAGTCCCGGCCTATTTGAGTCGGTGAAAACATGGCTGGCACGGGTGAAAGCACTCGGCAGTGTGCTTTCGATGACTTATCGAGCGGCCCGTCGGATCCAAACCGTGCCTCTCGCGTCTGCAGGCAGAGTCCATGACGGATGAACTTTACATTCACCGCCTCTGGGCCATCCGTTCAATGAAGCCGTGGAACACAATCCCGAGCACTGCCCAAAGGGTCAGCTGCGTTGCAGCGGAAGCGAGCCGGAAGTTCCACAGCAGGTCGGCGGGGAACCCAGTGTAATCGGTTCCGGTACCGGGAATCAGCCGCCATCCGACGACAATGACAGCGGCTGCGGCGAGCGCCGGGAGCGACTTATGGATGCCTGAGGTCAGGACCTTCGAACCGGCTCGTCGTCGAACCACGTACCATGTAAGCGCGGCAGTTATTCCAAGAAGCACAGCAATAACCCAGAGATTGGTTCGATAGTCAATTGACCCTGATGATCCAACTGCGGGCGGATTCGGCGGTACTAGAAGCCAAGGCACAGCCGCGACTGCCGCCCAGCCTGCGGCGGCCAAGGGCAAAACGGTTTGGACCTGCGAAGCCGTTTCAACCTTCCGGGTGATCGCGAACCTTAAGATTGCGAACACAACACCTGTTGCGCCCCCCGTAAGCGAAGTGGCCAGGAAAAGCCCGCTGCGCTGCCCGTCACGGGAGACCAACGCGGCACTGTCATTGCTATTATGGTTGTGGTCTTCCGTATCGGCAGGGGCGGCGGAAAGCCCGGCCTCGTGGCTGTGTGTTGTCGTTCCCGTTTCTTCAATGGCGATGGCTTGGTCAATGAGGCTCTCGCCGGTCACAAGGGCAACGCCGCCAGCAGCGGCTCCGGCGATGACGCCGGCCAGCAGCCCCCGGAGCACTATGCTTCGAAGCCGAAAAGTTAATTTCATTCTCGTAGCCGTCAGTGACATGGGACGCCCAAGAGGTGCCGACCGTCGTGCATGATTTCGTGTGGCAGCATGCCGGACTGCGACAACTGTCCTGCGTCGAACTGGATGAGATAGAGGATCACCAACGACGCCGAGACGGCCAGGACTGAACCTCGGCGACTTCGACATGCGGCGGCTGCGCAACCAGGAAGCCAAAGCCACCAGCGACTACTGGGAATAACCCAGAACGCACCCCGGCGACAACACGTACCGGGCGGGATGGCCATACCGCCGCCCTGCCGGTACTGAGTCCCCGGAACAGCAGTACCAACTACCTGGACCACCCGTACCAACCAGTCCTATCCGACAGCGTTCGGGGTCACCAGCTTCGTGCGCTGTCACGAACATTTCGAGGTTGTGCAGAACGATCCGGATCTGGAGTGGTTTCTGGCGTCAGTCGACGGCACGAAGCTCAGGGCATTCAAACGGTGCGCCCGGTTCCATGTTGCCGCCGCGTTGACGACCACAATGCATCGCCTTCGTCGATCTGAGCGCGGAGGCGCTGCTTCATTATGGATCGCCGGGCTGGCTAGGACGACGCCCCCGCACGGATATCGCATACGGGGGCGTGCCTAGGCGCCAATCTGATGAAGAAGGATCAGCCCCGATTTAATATAAACTGGGCATCCCGAAGTAGGTAGCCAGCAGCTTCGATGGAGATATGCCCGCCTCTTTGAGCATTCACATGGTTGACAAATGCCCGCAAATTATTGGCGTTCAACTCGCTTCGCAAACTATTGGCGACACCATCATTGTCAATCCATCCTGCACCAGCAAAGCGACCGACGAGTGCCAACAATGATTGATTACTGGCCATCGTCTCGAAAACGACTGTTTGGGTGCGGGGATTCCCGGCAGTATCACTTGCTGTGGCAGTCAATGTGTGTGCACCAAGCGGCAACGTGTACAGCGGGATTGTTGCCCCTGGCTGCACGGTTCGCTGTACACCATCGCTGTGAATGGCGACCGCCGTCTTGCTGTCGTCAACTCCGGACAAGTTATCGCTAATCGCGACGGCTGCCGTAATGTCAGTGGAATCATCGTAAGTTTGATGCGCCAGACCGGATACCGTGATCGTGGGTGCCGTCCTATCCACGTTGAGGTCGATTGATTTCGCAGCCTCTACATTCCCTGATTTGTCAGTTGAACGGTAGCTCAGGGTAATGCTGCCGTCTTGGTTAAACGTCAGAGGATTCGAGTAACTTTGCCACGTAGCGCCCCCATCAAGGCTGTACTCCGTCTTTGCGATGCCCGTTTGATTCCCGGATGCACTCAACGCGACAGTAGTCGGACTGACATACCAGCCGTGGCTACCTTCAGGCGCGCCGGGAGTTGTAGTCACAGTGGTCACAGGCGCTTTCATCACGAGCAAAGTCCAGTCATTCGTGTCAGGCTTGGCAGGAATCGTCCATTCCCCACCGGAAGGGGTAACGGTGCCAATGTCGGTGTAAGCGCCCGTCAGTGGACTAAACCATTTGGCACTATACGGGACGTTGTCCATATTTTTCAGAGTACCGGTGTTGGCGGTTGCATTATAGAAATATGCGACATACGTGTCATTATCCGCACTGGCTACGGAGTAATAGGAACCGTTATTCGCAAACCAGTCGCTGTTATCAAACCTAGGGATCAGCTGCCACCAGTTGATACTCGAAAAGAACGTCTTCATATAAGTGCCCAGTTGAGTGGACGTCGCGAGATCTTTGCTAGTCTGCCACGTGAGGTTCTTCATAGCAGTCGTGATTGTGATACCAAAAATGTTGGAATCCAGTGCCTCGTCATAGGTGCTGTTGTACAACCAAATGTCTTGTGTACCGTAGCCATGACCGTACATTCCGTTCAAATAAGCTGACCAGCCTTGCATGCGGGCGCCGAAATCATTTGTCCAAAGATTTTCGTAATGCCCTTCATAGTTAGGCGAGGGACGGCCTCCACCATTGTTCCAATAGTCTTTGGGGACGTTGAAGTCCAACTGGCCATTCTTTCTAGGAGCCCATTGCACGCCGAACCAGCTGTATCCCGCCAAATCCTTGAAGGCAGAATCAGAGGCCTTGGTAGTGCTGGTGTTCTCCTGATGAACGGTCAGTGGGTGCTGATAGGGATCATATTGATGAATCGCATTGAATACCACCTTCCAAGGGTTGGTCGTCGTGTCGTAGGTGCCGTAGAGGTTCTTATCGCTTTCCTGAGCCGTTGTCCATAGTACGGGATAGGCGGAATACCGCGCCATCCAGTATCTCGTCAGCTTCTGCTTGTATTCGGTTGAATAAGCAGCCGCATTCTTAAATTCGTTGGCAAAGAATAGTTCTGAATTGGTGTGGACCAAGCCAGCATCAGCAATGTAGGCAAAGCGAGCGTCGATGTTTCTAAATCTCTCGACATCGGATTCACTCACACCGTCGGCTAGGTTGTACCCTGCTCCGAGCGGCTCAGATTGGTAGACAGTAAAACCTTTGGACACTCGATCGTCCACCAGAGGCTTGAACATGTCCGTGTAAGGCTCTTGGGGCATGCTCCAATGGGTGTCGCCAAGATAGAAAAATGGCGTTCCGTCATCATAAACAAAGTAGCGCGTGTTTGGTTCGGTTTTTACGAACCCCTTTTGATAAATCGCAAGGCTACCCGTGTACGGTACGCAGTTGATAGTGCCGGTTTGGTGATGCAAACCAAGATCGGCCGTATTGGATGAGGTTGTTGAGTAGTTCCAGATGCCGATTTGGTTTGGGGCAAAACGAACCTTCCAGGTGTCACCACCGTCCCAAAATGCGGGCATAACAATTGTTGAGTTGTCGGGTCCTGTGAAGGTGACGTCCATGCTCACATCATCAAATGGTGAAAGATAGTAATTTTTGGTGATCTGAACGTCATCCAGATACAGATTTTGACCCGCCATTCCGGGCATCGTGTCAATCATTAGTTGCATGCTGCCGGTTTCGTTGGCAAGGTCACTTGCATTGACATTGACACTGCCGCTGTATTTTGTCCAACTACTGGCCGGGGTGCTAATCGTGCCGCTAACCGTGCCGTAGCTCTGTCCTGCGGTAAGGAAAGAGTACTGACCAGGAGTGTTGCCGCGAATTAGCAGTCGGCCACTGCTGGGAGATATGTTGAGGGAATCAACATAGACCCAGAAGCTGAAGTTATATTTTCCTGGTCCGCCCGCTTTCAAGGTGCTGTAGACATTTAACTGCGGTGAAGAATAGGACTGCGAGCGGTTTGCGAGCTTCAAGGAAGACGATCCACCATGGGCGACCGTCGTAGAAGCGGAAACCGTTCCTCCTCCGAAGGTGCCCCAGCCTGGCGGCACTGACGCGCTTTCAAACGTGCTTTGGTTTCCCGCAAGGAGCTGCGTGGTAAGGGAGCTTGTGAAGGATATATCCTGCGTTCTCCACTTCTCTACATTGAGTGTGGGCTGGGCGGCTTCAAGGGCGTTCGGTGCGGCGTCTGCACTTCCTGCGCCAGGAAATGTAATCACAGAAGCAATGACCCCCAACATGACAAGAAATACCATGGGTAGAAGGCGTCTGTTCACTATGTTTCTCCTGATTGTTTGTTATTCATTCTTAGATCAAAATGCCTCTCGGCTGGGTTAGGGTTGCCCGATTCATCTCCTTATCTCCGGCTTGAAGCAGTATCGCGATAGGAAGGGGTGCGGCTCGTCGCGGTGTGGGTAGTTCGGGGGCGCATCAACAGAGTTCCGGGCACATCCGCCCGCGGTGTTCTCGTGCTGTCTCGAGGTGGCGACAGTCGCGAACGGACCCGCCCCGCGGTGTGAGGAGACCATGACGACGGCGAGCCCAGTTGAGCCCGCAGGGCACTGAAACAACCGGGTGACTTCGAATACTTGGAGCCGTGGAACGTGAACGTATAGCAATTCGCTGCGGTGGCCAATCGTGAAGGCGCGCGGTCCAGTTCCTCATCCTTCGAATTCGGTGTGCCTTGAGGTCACCGCAGTTCTCTTTGGACCTAGGACCGCTGCCAACGCCAAACCGATCGGATTCGGAGCAAAGACTGCGATCGCATGGTCCGACGAAGGACTTCCCGACCGCCGCTGGTTGTAGGTCCGTATGCTTCGGTGCTGGGGGACCGACATCCGGATCGAAGTGCATCAGCTCGCCTACGAGGTTGTGCAGGTCCCCCGCTGGGACGACGCGAATATGGGCGTAAACCATTCGGGGTTCGGCCAGCAGCCGAAAGGGTCATGCTCCGTCGAACTAGAGTCATGCTATTGGATTTGAATCCAGCCAGCACAGGCGTTAATTGAGGGAAAGTAGGACAAAAGTAGCTGCCGGTCGGCGAAAGCCTCGCTGCAAAAATAATCCTTGCCGCCTAAGACGCCGGCTATTTCGCTTAACGATTCATGACCGGGCGCATGACTGTGCCATATGCACTGGCTGTAGGCGGCCACGTAAGTTTCCACTGGCCACGGTAGGTCTCCCCGGCGGAAGAGGTTCCTTCCAGCACGCCTAAAGAACCTGTGCAGTCCACTAACCGATGAATGTCCGCTCGCAGGCACGCTCTCGTGAAGCTGAATGGATCAAGCGCCCATGTCAATTTTATCGTAGTTCTCGTCAATCCCACACGTGGTTGTCTCGGTCTGCATTCAATAAGATTCGACTCAGGGCCCATCGAACTGCAGGATGCAACTGGGGCGGGGTTCCAGGACTTGGAGTGAGCGGACCACAATTTCTTCATCCCGCGATCAAGAGGCTGAAGCGGCACGCACGGACTGCAGCGCCGGATCTGAATATGGATTTGGTAGTTGTCCCCGGATGGCTGGCCAGCATGCGGAGAAGCACCACACTAGTTGTTACGGCCCAGCAGAGACTGGGCAAGAAGAGGCAAGGAGGCCTGTGGATGGCCATTGATGTCGAATCCAGGCCAGCGATTGCTGGCCGTGTCGCGGCTCAAAGGGCGCGACGGTCCGGGCAGCGTTTCAGACGAGACAAGTTGCTCGTCGTTTTGGGAGTACCCGGAGCTGCAGCACTGTTTCTGTTCCAATACGTGCCGCTGCTGGGCAATATCATCGCATTTCAGGACTACCAGCCGTTCACCGGGATTGATGGTTCTCCGTTCGTCGGACTGGACAACTTCAGCTTCCTTTGGGAAGGTAACTCGACCTTCTTGAACGCGCTGGCCAACACTCTGATCCTGACAGTCATCCAGACGGTGTTTGTCTTTCCGATTCCGCTGGCATTGGCGCTCTTGCTGAGCAGCTTGGCAGGGGAACGGCTGAAGGGTTTGCTGCAGTCAGTCTTGTATCTGCCGCACTTCCTGTCCTGGGTGATTGTAGTGGCGATTTTCCAGCAGATGCTCGGCAATGCTGGCATGCTCAACACATTCATGGTTCAGAACGATCTACCCATCATCCACATCATCGGAGTACCGGAGCTGTTCAAGGCGCTGCTTACCTCACAAGCAATCTGGAAGGACGCAGGCTGGGGCACAATCATCTTCCTCGCTGCTATCTCTCAGATAGACCAGGAGCAATACGAGGCGTCCGCAGTCGATGGCGCGAACGCCTGGCAGCGGCTCAGGTACATCACGCTGCCATCCTTGAAGGGTATTTTCATCCTGCTTCTGATCCTGCGTCTGGGGAGCAGCCTGTCGATCGGCTTTGAACAAATCATTCTCCAGCAAGGGCCGGTTGGACTGGATGCCAGCGAGGTGCTCGACACCTGGGTGTACAACAACGGGATTGTCGGCGGTGACTGGGGACTGTCCGCCGCTGTCGGCCTCGTGAAAGGCCTCGTCGGTGTCCTCCTGGTCATCGGCGCGAACAAACTCGCGCACAAATTCGGAGAGCAAGGGATTTACCAAAAATGAGTAAAATCAACGAGGTAACCTCCATTGCGTCCCGGACCCTCAAGCGGCCAACGAAAAACAGCAGGCGTCCTGCATGGATGGAGAAACCCAACCCCCTGACCCAAGTGCTGAAATTCATCGCACTTGGAGTATCGGTATTGCTTGTTATCGTCCCGTTCTGGTCAATCATTGCGACATCGCTCGCAGACAAGCAGACACTGGATAAGTCCGCTGGCGGAATGGTGCTTTGGCCCGGTCAGCCGTCTTTTGAGGCCTACGGAGCCGTCCTGTCGGGCGGTACCGTAACCCGGGCGATGATTATCTCCATTGGAATTACCGTGATGGGCACGTTTCTCTCCTTGGCTGCGACCGCCGGGTTGGCATACTGGCTATCCCGACGGGATGCCTTCGGTGCCCGCCCCATGCTCCTGCTTTTGCTGGGCGCCCTGCTATTCAGCCCTGGCCTCATTCCCGGCTACCTCGTGGTGAAGGAGCTCAACCTTCTGGACTCCTGGTGGTCCCTGATCCTGCCGGTACTGGTCAACGCCTTCAACGTGATCGTGATGCGAGCGTTCTTCCAGGAGCTACCTCAGGAACTGTTCGACTCGGCTGAGATCGACGGTGCATCAAGCCTCACGGTCCTGAGAAGAATCGTGCTGCCGCTCTCCAAAGCAGTCCTGGCTGTCATCGGGTTATTCTACGCCGTCGCCTACTGGAACGCCTTCTTCAGTGCAATGCTCTACATCCAAAGCACCGAAAAATGGCCCATGGCCCTCGTGCTACGCGCTTTTGTTGTGGACCAAACGGCAATCGGAGGCAACCAAGTGGGTGCTGCCACTGAAGCGCTGCCACCCCAGCTTCAGCTGCAGATGGCCATCCTTGTCATCTCACTCGTTCCAATCTTGATCGTGTATCCCTTCCTGCAGCGGCATTTTGCCAAGGGCATGATGATCGGCGCCGTCAAAGGCTGAATAAGACCCATTTTGCTCAACTATCCAAATCAAAGGAGACCAGAATATTTTGTTTACCACACAATTTGATCGCAGACGTCTGCTGACCGCCACAGGGCTAGGCCTGCTGGCCGTCGCAGCGGCCCCCTTGGCGGGATGCAGTTCCGGACAAGGCCCGGTCAATGCCGCCCAGAAGAACCTTGGCGTCAAACTGCCCACATATAGGGCCTACACCGGAGTCACTCCGGACCTCCCGGGCACCTCCGAAGGCGTGCTCCCGGCTTTTTACAACATGCCCAAAAACCGTGCAGCAAGCGTGAAGGGTAAACCAGGTACTGGGCAGTCCGTCTCGGGCATGGCGAATATCTTCTACGCTACCCCCCCGGGAGCCGACCAAAACCCCTGGTTGGCGGGTCTCAATGACAGGTTGGGCGCCAACCTGGACATGACGATGGTGCCCGCTGCCGACTATTCGACGAAGTTCGCAACTACTATTGCCGGCAACGACTTACCTGACATGATGCTTGTACCCAACGCAGGGGCCCCCAACCTAGCTGAGCTTCTCAAGGCGCGCTTCACTGATCTCACCGAGTACCTGTCCGGCGATGCGATCCTCGAATACCCCAA
Source organism: Arthrobacter sp. S2(2024) (assembly GCF_036662515.1). Lineage (NCBI taxonomy): Bacteria > Bacillati > Actinomycetota > Actinomycetes > Micrococcales > Micrococcaceae > Arthrobacter > Arthrobacter sp. S2(2024). The sequence continues at coordinate 24,834 of NZ_JAYKZI010000017.1, forward strand.
CCTCGCCAATATAGTCACGCAGTCATGGAAGGGCGCAGTCTACAATGGCGGCATCTACGGCATCCCGATTCCCCGGGGCTTGATCGGCGGCGCATTCTTTATCCGGCAGGACCTGTTCGAAAAGTATGGTGCGAACCCGGAACCGAGGAACTACAACGAATTCGTGGAAATGACGAAGGCGTTGACAGACCCGAAGGAACGACGGTGGTGCTACGCCAACTTCGTTGCCCCGTACACTGCACTCCTCCTAATGAACGGAGCGCCCAACAACTGGCGGGAGGATGGCGGCAAGCTCACCCGTTCCTATGAGACTGAAGAATTCAAACAGACGCTCAACGACCTCATCGAGTTGTGGAAATCCGGGGTAATGCACCCGGATACCTTCTCGACGACGCAGCCCGAAAAGGCCCTCTTCAACGCCGGAACCACTGCGGTCAGTTACGGGGGCTACACGGCCTGGACCCAGTTCGCGCAGGACAACCGTAGCAATCCCGACTTCAAGCTGGCCCTGATGCCCAGCTACGAACGCACCTCCGGTCAGCTTGCCCGCTGGTGGACCGGCAATGGCCTGTATTCGATCAATGCATTCAAGAAGCAGGACAACCCGGAAAGAACCAAGCTGCTTCTAAGGATCTGCGACTACCTTGCCGCGCCGTTTGGAAGTGAAGAGCACTTCTACCGTCTGTACGGGCAGGAAGGACGTGATCACACACTCGACGCGAACGGCAACCCGGTCCTGACTCAGCAGGGCCAGGCTCAGACAGTGGTGCCAATCCGCTACCTCGCCGATTCCGCCCCCGTACTGTACGAACCTGGCCGCCCGAAGGACGCCGACGCCCAACACGCCTACCAGTCCCTCGAAATCCCCAAGGGAATCCCAGACCCTACGTTGGGTCTGTACTCCAACGCTTTCGCAACCAAAAACGCCACCATCGATAAGACGTTCACAACGGCGCTTTATGACATCGTCCAGGGCCGCAAGCCCTTCAATTCCGTCGACGACCTGATCGCGACCTGGCGCAAGACAGGCGGCGACGCGATCCGGGGCGAGTTCGAAGATCAATTACAGAAGAACTGAGCTGATCCTGCCGCACGGCACCCCGAGTAGACCAAGATAGACCCGACATAAGCGTGGGAGGCCGCGAATCCAGACGGCCTCCCACGCAGCGGCCCCGGCCGCAGAGCCAGCGCAGACACCGACATGTGCCACACACCCGACCATCGCCACACAACCAATCACACACAAGCCGAACGGGCGTCCCTACCCATGGGATCACGAGCGAGTATGCCTATCACGAGGAGAAGTCGGAACAATGTTGTTCGACCCAAACGACCGTAGCTCACAGGACGACCTTGGCAATCGAAAGTTTCAAAGGCGGGCATNTACCCATGGGATCACGAGCGAGTATGCCTATCACGAGGAGAAGTCGGAACAATGTTGTTCGACCCAAACGACCGTAGCTCACAGGACGACCTTGGCAATCGAAAGTTTCAAAGGCGGGCATTCTTGTCCGCAACAGCAGGTGCGGTTCTGGCTGCTGGCGCCCTGGGCCAGATATCCCCGGCCGCCGCAGCGTCGCCCAAGAAATTCGCAGAGCGCCACCTGATGTTCAACAAGTGGAACTTCGGCCCTACTCCATTGAATGAGTATCAAGCCTACGTAGATGAAATTGCTAACAGCGGGTTCACCGCTATGAAGGTCCATGTCCCATGGTTCAAAGTGGTATCCCGTTCCGGCAGCATCGACTTTACGCTTTTCGATCAACAGGTCGATTACATTCTCAGCAAAGGCCTGAAGTGCGCCATCGGTATAGATTTACTGCGTACCTTTTCTGATGGACAGGACGCGATCCTATCCGCCGATCAAGTCATGCTAGACCCGCAGGGCAGACCGAACATCGCCACGAATAACCAGAATCTGTCACAGTTCTCCTTTGCCAGCCGGACAGCTATGGCCCGGGCCACAGACTTTGTCAGCCTCGTCACTTCCCGATACCACCGTCGAGCCGGTGACGGCATCCTGTTCTACGAAACCACCATGACGCCGTTCGAGGAGACCGAGTACTGGAACCAAGTCTGGGATCCGCAATTGAACACCTTCACTGCTGGACATTACGACTACTCGGCGGTTGCAGTCAGCCGCTTCCAATCGTGGCTGCAAAACCGCTACGGCACGGTCGGAAACCTTAGCCTCGCCTGGACGGCTGCGCATTCCTCGTTCGCTGCGGTTCCTGCCCCGACCTCCTTCCAAGGCCCGGCGGGAGTGGACTGGTATCTCTTCCGACATACCATGCTCGCGGACGCATTGAAGTCTTTTGCGGAGGCGGTTCACGGCGTGTCGGACAAACTCCGATACTCCCTGCGGTTCGGGTCGACCTTCGACACGGTGTCGTCGTGGCGCGGAACCGTCCTGTTCCCCGAGCTCGCCCGCTACGCGGACGTGGTCCACGTGGACGATGCCCCGAGGTACAACCACCCCTTTGCCACGGACTTGCTCAACAGCTCGTTGCGTCCAAATGTGTGGACGGGCAATGAAATCGACGGACCCAAAGTGGCCGACGACGCAACGTATCACCGGCAGGCCACTGAGAGCTTCCAGCACGGGGGAACCATCGTCAACGTCGCGAATTGGGACATTACATCCCTCCGGGCACGACGCGCACTGTTCCAGTCGATCGCTTCAGAACAACTAGGAGCGGATCCACTTCCCAAGACCAACCAGATCGTGGTCCCCGTCAGCGCAGCACAGGAACTGGCCAACGGCAACAGCAATGGCTTCCAAGCCATCTATAACCAATTATCGGAAAATGGAACAAAACGCGTCCGCGTTCCGCTGGAGAATGATCTGCCCGGCAATTAGAACCGGCACGGTTTCCCAATGCTACGGCGTGGGAACCACCCAGCCGTGCGCGAAAGGCCCACCGGGTCAGAAGTATAGCCATGAGCGAGAGAAGACCTGTGACAAATTCATCCGCAATGCCAAGTCTCCACCACCGCCTACTACTCAACGCATCCGGCGTCTCGCTCCTACTCGATCTTTCGGCGGGTCACCTGCCAGCGATCCTGCACTGGGGTGCCGACCTCGGCTGGATGTCCGCGGCGGATGTGGCCGGGCTGGCTTCCAGCGCAGTACCTCCGTCGCTGGAAGCTCACCGGTTGGCCGTTCTACCAGAGCATGCAATGGGCTGGATGGGAAGGCCCGGCCTCACAGGTTCCCGGGCAGGCCGTGGCTGGGCGACGCGGTTCAGGACGACTGCGCTGACGGTAGGGGGCATACAAGTGTCACCTACCGTCAACGTCGGAGATGACCCCGAGCTTATCTCCGGGGGCGCTGCCATTGTTGAGGTCACGGCCACAGACCCCGTTCACCAGCTGGAAATCGTTGTGACCATCGAACTGACACCCTCCGGCCTGCTGCGGAGCCGGGCCGAACTCATCAATACAGGCAGCGATCCGTATCGCGTTGACGATTTGGTGCTGGCGTACCCAGTCCCACCGCGGGCCCGCGAGGTTCTCGATTTGGCTGGCCGTTGGAGTAAGGAACGAACCCCGCAGCGCCGACCCCTGGTGGTCGGAACCCACCTACGCGAGGGTCGCAAAGGACGTACTGGCTTCGAGGCAGCTACTGTATTGCACGTTGGCACGCCGGGCTTCGGCTTTGGCGAAGGCGAGATCTGGGCGGTGCACACCGCTTGGAGCGGCAACCACACGCACTACGCCGAACGGACTTTCACGGGCGAGCAGGTGATCGGCGGTGGTGAACTCCTGCTGCCCGACGAGGGCCTGCTGGATTCGGGCGAGCGGTATCTCTCGCCATGGCTCTACGGCTCGTACGGCATCGGCATGGATGACATTGCGCGTCGCTTCCACAGGTTCCTGCGATCTCGTGCAGAGCACCCTGGTTCCGACCGCCCAGTTACCTTGAACGTCTGGGAAGCGGTCTATTTTGATCATGATCCTGCCAAATTGATCCGGCTGGCCGAGCTTGCAGCCGACGTCGGCGTGGAGAGATTCGTCCTTGACGATGGCTGGTTCAGTACCCGCCGCAATGACACCTCTGGCTTGGGCGATTGGACGGTCGCTGACGCGGTTTGGCCGAACGGGCTGCATCCATTGGTGGACGGCGTCCGGAACTTAGGGATGCAGTTCGGTCTGTGGTTCGAACCCGAGATGGTCAATATCGATTCCGAGGTCGCCCGGGCTCATCCCGAATGGATCATGGCCGCTGGTGACGTGCTGCCCATCAACGTGCGGCGCCAGCAGGTAATCAACCTTGGAATTCCCGAATGTTACGCCCACGTCCGGGACGCGATGCTGGCCATCTTGGATGAGTACGAGATTAGCTACATCAAATGGGACCATAATAGGGATCTAGTTGAGGCAGCTGACCGGAGGACCGGGAAGGCCGGGGTCCACGCACAAACAAGGGCCACTTACCGGCTGATGGAGGAGTTGAGGGCTGCCCATCCAGGACTCGAGATCGAGTCCTGCTCATCCGGTGGCGGCCGAGTGGATTTGGGGGTCCTCGATCATACCCATCGTGTCTGGGTATCCGATAACAATGACCCGCTTGACCGGCAGCAGATTAATCGTTGGACCACGCAGCTGATCCCCCCCGAACTGATGGGGACCCACATCGCTTCAGCCCAGTCACACACCACTGGGCGCAGCCACGAACTTGCGTTCCGTGCTGGTACCGCCGTCTTCGGGCACTTGGGCATCGAGTGGGACATCACCAGCACGACTACTTCAGAGCGGGCCGAGCTCGCCGAATGGATAGCCTTTTACAAGTCGCATCGGAACCTGCTGCTCAATGGGGATTTGGTCCGGGTCGACCAACCCGACTCGACCCTCTTGGTTCACGGCGTCGTGGCATCAGATCGATCCGAAGCCATATTCGCACACGTCGTGCTTGGTCAGTCTGATGTGGCACCCTACGGCCGTGTTCTGCTGCCTGGCCTTGATCGGGATCGGCGCTACCGGATCGCACCAGTTCTGATTGGTAAGACACCTCGCAACATGCGGTTACCTGGCTGGTGGGAACTTGCGAAGTCGTCTTGTGGCCACGTCATGACGGGCGGTGCACTCGGCCATGCTGGCATTGAATTGCCCCTGCTGGCACCGGAGCAGGTGGTGCTCTACCGTATAGATTCCGTTCCGAAGTAGATGGAGTCGCATTTCCTTTATGGGCCCCGCTCAAGACGCCCCCGGCTTTCGATGATTTCCTTATTCGGGCCGGAAGATGTTCAGCGAGCCGATCTGCTCGACGTCGACCAGGATGTGGCCGTGTCGCTGGCGTCATGTCCCAGGGTGACCAGTCCCGGATGGGGAGCTGTGGGCCGAGGACCGAATGCGGGGATCTCGTCCGGGTCCACAACCCATGCGGTTTTGTCGGGAACCGTCATGGTGAATGGCGCAGGGAGTTCAGCCGGCTCATCCAGGTAAAGCTCGACGTTGGTGGGAGACAGGCGCAGGGCGAAGAGCTTCGGCAGCCGCTCGTCGTTCTCACGTGCCCATGCGGCCAAGTAGCTAAGGGCCTTGTCGATGTCGTCAACGCCCTTGGGGTTCTCGACGGCGTGCAGTTCAAGCTCAGTGGAGGTAATTTCCAGGGAAGGCATGCTGATTCGCTCCCCGACCTTGCGGCGCCGCCTCTGCTGGAAACGACGAATGCCCAGGACACTCAGGACCGAGGCAGCCAGAAGACCCCAAACGCCGCCTACGGTGCGATTCGTGGGCCTCAACGAACCATGGAACCACGCCGTCGGCAGGCGGCCACGGCGCAATTTTCAGCCCGAAACGAGCCTCGGCAAGGACACGCAGGCTAGTTGGTGCTCTGGCTTTACCGATGGCGTTCTCCCCGCAACGTGACGGCGTCAGGGTCTTCGAAAGACGGGCCCGGGAGCGGTGCCTGCGCTTTGAAGGTTTTCTTGGTGTCGATAAAGCTAAAGACTTGGTGTCGATAAAGCTAAAGAACTGGGATGCGCCGGCCTCAGCAGGTCGCCCGAGAAGCGGGGATGCGGAACTTTAGTGTGCCCCGAACTCTTCCAGTGACTACCACCGCGTTGAAGATGATCCTCACCATGGAACATCCGTCATCGCGATTTCTGCCCTGCCCGACTTTCACGACGACCCCGAAACCTGGAGCTGGCGCTTACAGTCCGGCGTCGTCGCGGACTCTCTTGACACGGAATTCCGAGAGTTCAAAGATGCGTCTCTCCCCCAGATCCTAAACCGCCCAGAACAGGTCCAGCTCCGGCATCAGATCCGTTACCCATCCTGAGAATTGCACCACGTTCCCGCGTCGAGCCTCAATCCTGTCGTTGGCATGCAGGAGCGCACACGATTCGACGTAATCCCCTTGGTCCTGAGCCTCGGCCTCCGCGGCGTGCGTCGTCTCCGCTGTAATGTCTGCTGCTGCTCTATTAATTCGAATCACACTCAACCTCCGACCCTAACTACAGCAGACTTCGACTTTCCCAGTTGCAGCTCCCGGCTGTGGGTGCCTCCGGTGAGTGTCTCGTCGGCCTCGCCCGGCAGCCGGAGCACCGCTTCGGTTCCATCTGGGACGACAACGGCGACGCGCACCCGCCCCGGGCGGTGCTCCCACCGGACCGACGCAGGCCCGTGCGGGGTCTCGAGTGTAGTCTCGGCCCAATCGAGGTCACCGCCGGGTTGCGGGGCAACCAGGAAGCGCCGGTAGCCCGGTTCGAGGGGTGCGAGGCCGCCAACCACGCGGTGGAGCCAGTCCACGACGGCGCCCAAGGCGTAGTGATTGAAGCTGGTCATTTCACCAGGGTTGATGGTCCCGTTGGGGAGCATCGAGTCCCAGCGCTCCCAGATCGTGGTCGCGCCCATCGTCACCGGGTACAGCCAGGACGGACACTCGGTCTGAAGCAGCAGCCGGTACGCCGCATCCAGATGACCGGTAGCGGTCAGGGCATCCGTGACGAACGGAGTGCCCGCGAAGCCGGTAGAGATGCGGTATCCCGACGCTTCCACAAGCTTGGCCAGCCGCTGGCCCGCGAACAAGTGCCGGGAGTCGTCGAGGACTCCGAACACGATCGCCAGGGCGTAGACCGTGGTGCAGTCGCTCTTGATCACTCCCTCAGCGCTGACATAGTGCTTGGCGAACGCCGTCCGGAGAGCATCGGCCAGCTGCCGGAATTCGGTGGCCTCTTCCGCCCTGCCAATAACCTGAGCGGCCTGTGAGACGAGGTCGGATGTGCGATAGGCACACAGGGTGGCCACGACGTGTGCGTCAGCTTTGGCAAGGACAGGGTTCTCCGGCGGTGCATCTGGGTCCAGCCAATCCCCAAACTGGAATCCGGTGTCCCACACTCCATTTGAGGAGAGCTTGCTGCGCAAGCGTCGGGCGTGTGCAGCCATTGAGGGGAAGGTCTCCTCAAGCACCCGCCGGTCCCCGTAGGCCGTCCACACCGCCCATGGCACCCACACCGCGGCATCGCTCCAGACGGCTGTCGTATCGGTGACGGAGGGAAGGTCGGCAGGTAGTTCGATGTACTTAAGGACATCGGGTACGACGTACGGCACCACGCCCTCATGGTGCTCCTGCTCGAGTGCCAGGTCCCGCAGCCAATCCCGCAGGAAGTCCTTGGCGTCGAAAAGGAAGCACGCACTCGGAGCGAAAACGGCGATGTCCCCCGTCCAGCCGAGCCGTTCGTCGCGCTGCGGGCAGTCCGTGGGTACGTCCACAAAGTTTCCGCGCATCCCCCATACCGCGTTCTCGTGAAGCCGGTTCACCATCGGGTTCGACGTTTCGAACGTACCGATCCTTTTGAGGTCGGACGAGATAACGACAGCGGTGAGCCCGCCGCCAGCCCTAAGAGCCGTCAGCCCCCCAGGCCAGCCCTCAAGCTCCACGTAGCGGAAACCGTGGAAGGTAAATGTCGGTTCAAACATGTCCGCCTCACCCGAGAGCGTGAACCGATCAGTCGCCGCCGCGGACCGAAGAGGGCGGATGCCAAGTTCGCCGTGCTCAAGGACCTCCGCATGCCGCAGGGACACCACGGAGCCCTGTAAGCCGGTGACCTCGACGCGGACCCAGCCCACAAGGTTCTGCCCAAAGTCCACCAGCAGCTTGCCCGCAGGGGACTCCCACACGCGAACCGGCTTCAGTTCCGCTTGCCTGCTCACGGGAGGGCCGGTGTAGGGCTCAAGGCGGGCCAAATCGTCGTCCAGTACCTTCGCAGGGGCCCAGTCCGGTGAGGCGAACCCCGGAGCCAGCCACGCGTCGTCATGCTTCCGGGCATCGATGTCCTGGCCGTCATACAAATCGTTGGCCGTCGTCGCCGACTGACCGGCCGTCCAAGACGCGTCGGTGCCAAAAATCTGCTCATGTCCGTCCGCAAACCTGACGCGCAGTTCGGCGAAACCGGCCAACTCGTCACCGTAGAACGCCGAGCCGCCTTTCCAGGTGAGCCGGCCGCGATACCAGCCGTTGCCCAGTGCGAGGCCCAGCACCGTGGTCAGCCCTACCAATGCGGTCACGTCAAGCTCGGTGTAGCGGACACGCCATTCGTAGGCTGACCAGCCCGGCGTGAGCAGATCTTCGGAGGCACGCGCACCGTTAACCCACGCTTCCACCACCCCGAGCGCGGATAGGAGCAACTTAGCGGAGGCCACATCCCCATGCCCCTTGTCGAGATCGAATTCTCCACGGAGAAGCGGCGCTCCATTGAAATCAGCGTTCGCAGAAACGAAGCGGGCATGCCAGTCAAGCATCAGTAGACTCCAGAGTGGTGGATGATGGTTTGCTAGTGGAAAGCGGGTCAGGCTGGCAGCGTGAAGGTGGTTTGCTCGCCGTGGTGCCAAACGATGGTGACCTGATGACCACCTTCGCTGAGGGGCTCAGTTGACACCTCTGGCGCTGGCTCATCAACAGACTCGCGAGCCAAGGACACCACAGCCACTACCACCTCACCCGGGGTGACGCTGCGGGAGGCGAGCCAGGGAATCGCGACGAACTCTCCGAGCGGGCTTGTGTCCTTCTCGATCACCACGCCAGCGTCGACCAACCCTGCAAGGCCTCGGATCGTGGAAATAAGGTCTTGGCTTGCTGCCTCCGCGAACGGTCGCTCCGCGTCGTCCGTGCCGGTCCGGGGCGGCTCCGAAGACGCTACAGGCCAGCCCCCGATGCGGAGCGCGAGGGCGTCGGTTGACCCGTCTACTCTCGCAAGACGAACCTCGACACCATCGCGGACGGCTGAGGCCACCGTGACGACGGGGCCGCGGGTTACAGTTCCGGAGATGTAGGTCCCAAAGTTGGCCGAGGCGTCCCCATCAGGTTCGATCCAGCGCACCGGCCCCTGTGACGCGCCCAGGATCACTCCATCGCTCCCGTCCTGGGCAAAGAGCAACTTGAACCCTGTTCGGTGGCTTGCTCGGCCGTCCTTGTCCAGAAGCACTACCGCGTTGTCCAGCGGGTTGTGGGCTGCCGGCCCAGCCAAGGGAGGAACGGTAGCGGTCGAGTACCCGAACCGGGCGTACACCGGCGCGTCTGCGGCCTCAGATCCTGCTTCCTGATGATCGCTGCCGTGATTGATGATTGTGATAAATCCGTCCTTCTGGCGCCCGGATACCAGCCAGCCAGGTGCCTCGATCACGCGCGACACGTTTCCCGTCTCTATCGGCAGCGGCTGCTCGACCTCGGTCCAGACCGGATGGTCCGGTGGCAGGAGTAGGCCCAAAGCAGCCTTGGACGCCCAGTATGGTGAGCCGGGCGAGGAGTATGTCTGACGCATTGCCGGCCACGCGCGGTGCCATCCGAGACTGAGAACATGGTTCTCATCGAATGCGCCGCGCTGCTCGAAATGCGTCACCATTCCGCTCGCTGCCCGCCGGAGCAGGCCGGGGTGATGGTTTCCGGCACCGGTCAGCGCAGCTACCCACAGCGGGGCAGCAGTGGCGAAGCGGTACACCAGACTTCTGCCCTGCACCAGCGGGGCCCCGTCCGCGCCGGTCAAGTGCAACGCATCGTCCGTATAGCGCCCCAGGTCCACGGTCCACTGCTCGCGCAGCGACGGCGGGCACAGCGAGTCGGGAACGTCGAATAGGTGCGTCCAGAGCAATGGGTAAGTGTGCAGCACCCAGCCAACGTAGTGGTCGAAGTGGCGGCCCGGCCCATCGCTAAGCCAGCCGTTCTGCCTCCGCATCCAGGCGTGAATGGCAAGATCCTCCTCGATATCAGTAGCCGACCAAGGACCGCCGTTCTCGCGGAGGAACGACTCGACCATGACACGGAACCACACCCAGTTCGAGGGCGGGTACCAGGTGCCCATGATGCCGGAAAGCCAGTTCACGGTGTTCTCCCGGACCCGGTCATCGAGCCGGTCCCACAGCCAGGGACGAGTCATTTGAAGGCCTATCACCAGCGAGGCTGCCTCCACCTTCACCTGCAGGGCATCCTCGGGTCGGGGCCATGCTTCCGGTGAGGATGGGTCCATTGCTGCGTCCAGCCCGCGGGCGTAGCGCTCCATGAGGTTTCCGGAGTCTTCACCGTTGCGGCCTGCCACCAGGGAGGCCGCCGCCAGGAAGGTCCTGGCGAACCCTTCATGTCCGCCGGACGCGGCACCGGTGCGGCTGGTCGGACCAGGCAGGTCGATGCGGGCCCCGGCCGACGAACGGTACTGCTCGGCTGCGCCCACCATGCGTTCTACGAACGCCTCCCAGTGCCCCCGGGTCCAGCCAGTGTAGGGTGACTGAATGAAGTCAAGTTCCGTACTCATGCTTGTACCGCCATATTCTCTCGTGTGATCGGGCTGACCGGGAGCAGGCCGGCAGCGTATCTTTCCAATTCTGTGAGTACTGCGTCGGTCATTCTCCGCGTTTCGGACCCGATAGACCCAGCAACGTGAGGGGTCAGCATGACGTTCGGGAGGTCATAGAGCGGCGACCCTGCCGGGAGCGGCTCGGGCTCGGTGACATCCAGGATGGCATCGAGCAGCCCTGAGGCGCACGCTCGCTCAAGGGCCGGAGTGTCCACCAGAGCCCCGCGTGCGGTGTTGACCAGGGTGGCACCCGGCCGCAACAATGCAAGCTCGGCCTCTCCGATCAGGTGTCGCGTCTCCGGCAGGGCCGGCGCATGCAAGGAGAGGATGTCTGCCCGCGCCAAGGCATCGGCCAGAACCGCGGGTTCGGCTCCGGCGGCGATGACCTCGGCGGGGTCCGCGTAGGGGTCCACGACAAGGATGGTTCCACCAAGCTCCAGTCTGCCCAGCAGATCAACGACCCGCCGACCAATGCGCGAAAATCCCACAATGACCACTGTGCGACCGTGACCGCTTAACTCCCCATGGCGGTCCCGATACGACCAGTCCTCACGGAATCGGCGGGCATGCTGGGCGAGGAACGGGACCTTCTTAAACGACCAGAGCACAGCGGCGACTGTGTACTGTGCAACCGGCTCGGCATTTACGCCGGCGGCCGTCGTAACCAGAAGACCGCGGTTGAAAACGGCGTCGCCCACGTGGCCTTTCACGCTTCCGGCCGCGTGCAACACAGCTCGAAGGCGCGGCGCGGCCGCCAGAACATCCTCGTCCAACGGCGGGCAGCCCCACGAAGTGATCAGCACCTCGACCTCGGCAAGGCGGTCGCGCACCTGCACCGATGCCAACTCGTCCGTCTGCAGCGGAGTGCCTATACTGGCCGCGGCGCAGAGCCGGGAAAGTTCAACCTTCCCAAACTGCCACTCCATGGTCTCGTTGCCCATAACCAAGAGCGCCTCGGGCCTGCGCACAGGTCGACTGGGGTCGGGCTCGTGTACTGCACGAATCATTGTTCTCTCCCGTGTTTTGTGGCCCGCAGTGCACTGCCGTGGCCATTGGTTACGGCCAATTCGTCACCGGGGACTTGAGCCCTGCGCGAGGCCTCCTCGATAAGGTTCAGCAGCGTCGCGGCGTCGTGAGCAAGCTGGACCGGCGAATCGGTGCGAACGAATTCGAGCAGGATGTCAGTCTGTCCTTCCCGCCCGGCCAGGCGGTGCAGAACTGCGCGCCAGAGTGCCGATCGGGCCGCGAGCGGATGGCGATCGTCCTGGGGCCACCAAGAGAAAGCGTGTATTGCCATGACGCGTTCGGCCAGAAGGTCCAAGCCTGCTAGTCCTTCTTCGGCGGGCATTCCCTGGGGCGGCTGCCAGTATGTTCCCACCCGGTTGTCTCGATCGATCTCCGAGAGAAGGGCTGCTGTTGACTCGGCACGGTCTGTCAGCGTGCCGCCGTGGAACTCAAGTCCCACCCGGACTCCTTGGGCTGCTGCAGCGTCAGCAAACGTTCTGGCGTCATCCACAACCCCTGCCCAGTATTGGGCGTCGGCGTCCGCAGACCCCCGGGAACCTGCCCAAACCCGTATGCGAGGTGCTCCAAGCTCGACAGCTGTTCTGAGTACATCCTCCTGCTCCCGCTGGGTGCATGCTCCGAGACGCAGGTAGGAACCGTACGACGCCATCACCAGTCCTGCCTCGGCTGTGCGTTCCTTTATCTCCTTGGCGCGGACGTCGTTCCCGGTTGGCACATGCATGTCCCCACCCCACTCGATGGCCTCGAGACCGGCTTGGGTTACGGCCTGGATGACCTCAGCCGGTTCTGACGAACGGAACGTGACCGAGCACAGTCCTGGTCGAATTCCTGTGAATGATTGAAGCTCGGACGGCTCTGGGTATGGTGCCGGGCACACTATGAATCACTTCAGCCGGTTTTGAGTGGAAGCGCCGGCCAACTCTGGTCCTGGAACAGATCCGAATACGCGGCGGACCTGTTCCAGATGGCCAGCGCCGTGCAAGGTATCTGGCTCAAGGTAGCTACCCTCGGTCCATTCGTTCCAAGCGTTGATGGTTACCAGCCGCACTCCGGTCTTCTCGACGAAAATACGCGCCTTCTCCAGAGCCAATCCGAAGTTCTCCGGAGTGGCATCCGAAATGATGTTGGTGTGGGGGTAACCGAGTTCAGGGTTGTACCGGTCTGACTGGACCGTTCGAGGGGAGGGATCCCATCCAACTGTGACATTAGGGAAATACGGGACATCGAAGCGGCCGGCGAGGGCCTTCCACCCCTTCTCCGCCTGCTCCAACATCTCCGGGTATGGGGTTTGCAGCTTCGGCATCTGGTGGTGGTGTACCCAAACGTAGGATGTGACGCTGTCGAAACCAAGCTGGTTTATGAGCGTCTCTTCGTCCAGCGAGATACCATCCTGGGGAAGTACAGGCTTATCCCGAACTGTGGCATTGAGGTGAATCGCAGGGTGGCCTGCGCGAGCGGCGCGGGCACGTAGCCCATCCAAGGCCGCTTTGGTCGGGCCGATACCGCCCAGGCCGTCCAGAAGCGTTGACAGAGAATAAATGGACAAGTAGGGTCGACCATCGACCTCAAGATAGGCCGGGTGGCTGAAGTACCTCTCCACGATGTAATCCGTGGCTGCTGTGAATTGGTCGGCGTCGACGGTGCCCAACTCCAGGTTGGTCGCTGGCGTCGAGCTTTTCCACGGGTGGATGTTGGTCCAATCATGGTTCGCCCACATCACAGCGAACTTCATCCCGTGGTTTGCAGCCGCGGGCATGAACGCCTCCTCCAGCGGACGCTCCAAGTAGGGGTGATCGCTGTACCAGTACCAGTCGAAAATGAAGGCATCGACACCATGGCTAGTGGCCAAGGTGATCTTGTCCTCCATCACGACCGGGTCGGCTTCGTCCTCGAAACCGCGGAGTGGGACCCGTGGCTGCTGATGGCCCGCGAAGCGCGGACCGGCTTGCTTCATCAGCTCCCATTCAGTCCAGCCTTCGCCATGCCACTTCTCGTTTCGGGGGTCAACGTGGTAATTCGGAAAATAGTATGCGGCAATATTCACATCGCGTTGGCTCATGCTTCATCGCCTCCCTTGCTGTTCGGAATTCGGGCAGTGGCGGGTTGGTATCTTTTTTCAATCACAATGAAATGCTATTGAAGTGGGCCACAAACTACAGCGGCCTGCGTTGAGCGAAAGTAGGTCATAATTGACTGGCAAAACCAGGCCGCGCTACGAAACGGCGGCCGTGTTCAACCCGGACGGTTTGCCGGTGTGGGCTGACCGTCACCGGCTGGATGCCGATGTCGCAGCCCACGACCATGACTTTCTCGAGATAGCCCTGGTCACCCAAGGCCGGGGGTTGCATATCGCCGCAGACGGCGATTTAGGAGTGACCTGCACGGTTCAAGGAACAGGTCGGGACGAGTGCCGAGGATTAGTGACATCGGGTGGTCAGCAGTCGCGTGCACCACCAGGCAGCTTCGGAGTTGTAACCTTCGCGGTGTCCGCTGCCGGGATCCATCGGGAAGGGTAGGTACAGAGACGCCGAGTTTTTGGGCGCCTTCACGAAGCGGTGCGTCGTGGCTGAGGAGCCTAGGTGCGGAGCTGACCTTGGAGTCCCTCATGACGCATTTGCGGTTAGGACCCTGCTTTTGTGTCCCTCGCGCCCTGCAGGCTGGCCCCGGGTAGGTTCGACCAGATACTCCCGCCCCAACGGGGCCAGTGACGTCGCAGTGTCGATCGTGTCGGTCAGGCTGTGTTCCGACGACCAAGCCGTGGAATTTCCGCACGCTTGTGCTGTTGCCGCGTTCGTGTGTCAATGGCCATTACGTTCCATGTCCTACGGGCAGTTTTTCATGGCAGCTAACATTGGTGCTCGCCATGCAATCTGGCCGCCACAACCTGGGGCAACACCAGCCGCGCCGGCACCCGGATAGCCCACAAATCCGCCTCCTCGTCGCGTTTGTCGGTGCCTAGGGCGGGGTTTTGTATAGACGTCTGGCTGCACGCAAGCAGTTAATCTTGCCACTGGATAAGCCTCACCACAGGCTGGAGCGCCAAGATTAAAAGCCCACGGATGATAGGCTGAAATGGCCATTGATTGAAGCTTCAAGCATTCAGCCTTACATAATCTCCACTATCGGCTCTTAAAATACGGGAGTAGAAGTAGCTGCGAGAACTCCCGTCCCATGACGAATCTGGCATTTCCGCAGGTCAACCGGGCTTTGCTGGTGGCGCGCGTTCCTCACACCAACGGCTGAATTTGCCCTCGGATCGCCTATGGCTGTAGGTTTCCTGCATCTAATGCATGTTTCCGTGGTTTAGGGGTCGTTGTGAGTGGTGCCGTTCCGGGTTTCGTCCCGCGGATGCTGGCGGATCCGGACATTGGGCTGTTCAGGGCTGATGAACGGGTCTTCACGGCCATGCTGGATGGCTGGCGGGCGCAGATGCTGGCACGCGGCCTCACGACACAGACGATCAAGCAGCGCTGCCAGCTGCTGGAACGCTTTCAGCGCTTCACGGGTGAATTTCCGTGGCAATGGCGGCCGGCAGACGTCGACGAATTCCTGGCCGGACTGCGCTCCGGTGAAAAGCCGATCAGCCTGAAGACGCTGCGCTCGTATAGCAATGCCGTGGCGATGTTCTGCTCTTACGTGACGCATCCTGGCTACGGCTGGGGTGAGTTCTGCGAACGCACTTTCGGCGATATTCCAACCCAGATCTGCTTTGAATGGAACACGCCCAGGCACACGACCGACGACGCCGTCCCGGCAGCGCGGCGGGCGTTCACCAAGGCGGAACCGCACCGGATTTTCGACCATATCGACGATCTCGTCGACCGTGAATATGCTGCGGGAACCAAGCGGTGGCTGCCCCTGTTCCGCGAACTCGGTAGCATTCAAAGTCTGTTATGCCTATGGGCTTCGCCGGCGTGAGATGACGATGCTGGATCTGGAGGACTTCGGCCCCAATCCCCACGTCACCGACTATGGCCGGTTCGGTGCCATCCAGGTGCGGTTCGCCAAAGGCACCGCAGGTTCAGGGCCCAGGCGGCGCACTGTTCTGACCGTGCCGGAGTTCGACTGGGTCGTGGATCAGCTGCGGACGTGGACATCCGGAGGGATGCGGGCGAATTTCGCAACAGCGGACCGGTCATCGGCGATGTGGCCGAGCGAGCGGGGCGCCCGGATGTCCCTTGGTTCTTTCGGGGATTCCTTCGCAGCGGCACGGGACGCCGTTGGGTTGCCCAAGGAACTGGGGCTGCACTGCCTCAGGCATTCCTATGTGACCCATTTGATCGAAGCCGGCTACGACCCGGCATTCGTGCAGACACAGGTTGGCCACTCGTACGCCTCGACCACCGGCCTCTACACATCGGTATCGTCGGACTTCAAGCAGAAAACCGTGCAGCAGATGATCGCACGCCGCATCACTACCTTGGAGGACCCAGATGCCTGAGCAGCGCCGGATCGGCTACCGCTGGAATTTGCGTGCCCTCATGGCCAAGCGCAACCTCTGGAAGACCACCGAACTGATGCCCCTTCTGAGATCCCGCGGAATCAACCTCTCCGAGAGCCAGGTCTACCGGCTGGTCACAGCCACGCCGGAACGCATCCCGGCCAGAACATTCGCGGCGCTCTGCGACATCCTGGACTGCACCCCGAACGACCTGTTCGAACCATTCGTAGAGATGCGGGCCGCAGCAACGGCAAATGCCCCGCAGCGCAGCGAAGACCTCGGAATCCAACCAGGAAACCCGATCGCCAAACGCATCCGCCTTGTCACACCCGAGGACGGTGAGTAGGCCACGCAAAGCAGAGGACCCCATCCGCTGGCCGGTCCCCTGCAACCGCTGCGGCCAGCACCACCAAACCGTCGCACGCTGGCCCGACGGCGGCGTCTGCGGCTACTGCTACCAGCAAGCCAAACGCACCCGAGGAATCTGCGCCTGCGGACACGAAGGCGTCCTGCCCGGCTTCATCGATAACCAAGCCGCCTGCCGTCGTTGCTCAGGCATCCGACTCAACATCGACTGCGAGAGCTGCGGGGCCGAAGATGAACTCCACAGCGGCGGCCGCTGCTGGGCATGCGTCCTCGGCAATGTCGTAGATGACCTGCTCACCGACCCGGCCACGGGAGCCATCGCCAACGATCTGATCCCGCTGGCGGCCGCGCTGAAGTCCATGAAACGGGCCAACAGCGGCATGACCTGGATCCGCCAAAACCACGTCACGGCGTTCCTCCGCAACCTCGCGGTCGCACCACAGATCACCCACGAAGTCTTCGACGAACTGCCCGACTCACGCACCCGCGAATACGTCCGCGGACTCCTCACAGAACACGGGGTGCTCCCCCAACGCGACGAACTCCGGATCCGCTACAACAGCTGGGCCGCACAAGCCCTCGAACGCGTGAGTGATCCTCAAAACCGTGAGGTGATCCGCCGCTACATCCGCTGGCACCACCAGCGACGGATGAACCACATGGACGAAGTCACCCGCGGCACCTTCCTACGCGCCAAACAGGAAGTCACCGTGGCCCTGCCCGAACACCACCGCGGTGACCGCGCTGGTGAGGTTGTCGTACCGGATGTGCTTGGTCGGGATGCCTCCCAGGACCTGGAATGCTTCAATGTGTCCCTCCAGGAAAGCTTCCTGCGCCTGCGTGGGATAGATCCGGTGGATGGCCCTGCCCGAGTGCGAGAGCCGGAAAACAAACATGTGGCACTTTGTCTTCACACCGTTCAGCACCACCCAGACTTCACCGAAATCCACCTCCGCCTCCGCGCCCGGGGCGTGTTCTTGTGGGATAAACACCTCCACCCGGCGGCCGGCCTCCACATCGATCTGGGCCCGCGGACCCGCACATAGTCACGCACGGTCGAATACGACAACTCCTCCGCGCCGTGCTCTTCGATGAGCCGGGCCAGAATCCTGCGCGCGGTATGTCGCTGCTTCCGCGGCGCCGTCGTATCCTCGGTCAGCATCACATCGATCGCAGCCTTGAACGGCTCCAACCGCCAGGCCAGCCCTTGCCTTGGCTTGCGTTCAGGAGGTGAGGCGGATTCCAGAGCCTGCCGCACAGTCCTTCGATGAACCCCGTGCCGGGCAGCCAGTGCACGGACCGAGAGGCCCTCAACCCGGGCATCCCTTCGGATTAGCGCGAACAACTCCACTCTCGACTCCATCCAGTCCAGCCTTCCGCCGCATCCATCCACTGATGAATCCAACGTTGAGGCGGGGCCACATATAACCGTCACAAGCTGCCCGGCGAGTCACGAAGTGGGGCCAGAAATATCCGTCCTACCGGGGCCATCCAAACCTGTCATAGTCACAGTTCAGCTTCGAAGGCCACCGTCAGTACAAAGGCGCAGGTTTTACCGGTGGGCCAGCGGGGTCCGGATTCTGTGGTCATTGCTTGACTGCCATGTTGTTTTGGCGCCACCAGGTACTGACTTCGTTGCACGTGGCAAACCAGACCCCGTCAGCTTCCTGCATGTGGGTGATCCAGCGATCAAGTAGTACCGCCCGGCCCATCCCGCTGAGCATTATCTTTCCTGCGGCCGAGCTATTTTTTCGCCTGGGGGTCAGCGTCCATTGATGGTGGTGAGACGAAAATAAGGGCGGACCCTACCGCCTCGGATTCATTGCGGAGCCGGTGGGGAACCGATGAACGGAATTCCACTGTGTCCCCCGTTCCCAGTACGTACGTATCTTCGCCAAGATCCATTAGCAACTGGCCACTCAGAATGAACACGATTTCATCCGAGTCCCCGTGCGTATAGGGGGCGTCACCGGTGCTGTGACCTGGGTCAAGGGTGGAACGGTAGGCTTCCATGGTTCGATGCATTGGCGTCGTAAGAAGTAATTTTGAATGCCCCGGTTCCAGATGAAGTTCTGGATGCTCGTGGGAGCGTGTTACGTGTCCCTCGGGGCTATCGCCTTCGAAAAATTGGGGCAAACTCATGCCAAGGGCCCTAGTCAATTTCACCAGTGTCGCCAGACTCGCTCCACTTTCACCGCGCTCAAACTGACTGATAAAGCTGGCCGTAGTTCCTGATAGGCGCGCAAGTTCGCGAAGGCTCAAACCGCGGAGGCGGCGTATCTCCCGGATCCTTGTGCCGGTGCCGGCGTGCGACTGGCTGCTAACGTCCGTCACAGAAATCTCCTGTCAAATAGCTTGGATTCATCGCGTGATGGACGCCCCGATTCAAAACGAAAACCTGGGGCTCAAACAGAAACACTTATATACACTTTTCGCAGGGTTTCCTCAATGTGCCACTCGCCCGAAAAACCATCCGGTATGACGACCATATCGCCAGCTGAATGAGACGAGGTGTGGCCCTCATCTGAAACCAAGACGCCGGATCCTGAAAGAATATACACGATTTCGTCTGCGCCCTCTCGGGAGGTCCTAAAGACCCCGGGCGTGCACTCCCAGATCCCCGCGCGTACCCGAGAATCAGCTTTTTCCCATACTTCCCGTGTGACATCACAGGGGCTGCCCGCTGTCGTCGTCGGCTTGGCCAGCTTGACTCCAAGTGAGAGATCACCGGCACCCTTACAAATAAGAACTGTTTCCACGGCCCCGACCTTCAGTTATGTTCCAAGCTTCCCTGGGAAGCGGGAATCTACGTTACTACCTACTGTATGCATGCTTAGTGGCTCTTGACAAGTCATCAACCTCCACTGTACAAAGAGTACAGCGGTAGTGAGGCGGGTCACTCTAGGTCCTGATAACGAAGCCCACTCCACGTGGGGCCCAGAAAATCTTCCTGATGCTTCTGCGCCTATGAAATAGCAAACGGTCCGTGCTTTGGCTGTAACAGACAAGAAGGAAACCCAATGGCAAAACATATGTCCCGTCTCACCCCTCTCGCCGCGTTCGGTCTGGCCACGACGATGGCTCTTAGCGCCTGTTCTGGAAGCGCGCCGACCCCAGCGGCCTCGAGGGACCTAGGCACACCTGTGGCGGGCAAGATCAAGCCTGGAAGCCTGAAGGGAACGACACTGACTTTCGCCTCGTCTGGGGGGATCTTTCAGGATGGTCAAATGAAGTCAGTCTGGAATCCGTTCGCAGAAGAATCCGGGGCGACCATGCAACAGGATGCTTTCGACCCGGCTAAGACTAAGGCCATGGTGGAGTCCGGCCAGGTAAGTTGGGACATCGTGGACGCCGCAAGCATCCAGGGCACCATGGAGTGTGGAACGACATACCAGAAGTTGGACAAGACCCAGATTGATTTTTCCAAAATACCCAAGGGGCTGTTAGCTGACGACTGTTCGGTGCCGAGCATCTTATACGGTGACATTCTGGTGTACAACACAGCTCTTTTCGGCGCCAATCCTCCCACCAGCTTCGCCGACTTCTTCGACACCAAGAAATACCCCGGGAAGCGAGGAGTGAATATGACGACCCATGTTGAGCCCGAAATTTTGGAGATAGCCCTTCAGGCAGACGGCGTCGATCCCTCCAAGCTAGCTCCCGCGGACATCAACCAGGCTGTAAACAAATACAAGTCACTCGGGAACAACCTCGTGGGCTGGACTTCCGGAGCCCAGGCGCAGCAGCAGCTCGAAAGCGGAGAAGTGGCCATGAGCATCGTCTGGAGCGGACGCGGATTCGGCGCCGCGAAGGCCGGCGCTCCGGTGGCTCCGATGTGGAATCAATGGAAGATCATGACAGACTCGCTCCTCGTTCCCACCGGGGTGAAGGACCCTCAGGCGGCATTCGCTGGCCTCAATTACTTTCTTGGTTCAGAACAGCAAGCAAAGTCTACCGAAGCAACCTCATATGCGCCCGTCAACATCGATGCCAAACCCAATGTTCCCGAACAGACCGCTAAATGGTTGGTGACTTCGAAACTTGATTCTGGTACTCCCAGGAATGCGAAGTTCTGGCGGGAAAATTTTGATGCACTGACGAAGGCATGGGGGGATTGGGTCACAGGAAATTAATCGCCCTTTTCCGCTGCTGTTACGCGGCCAAATAACTTTTGCATCACCAGGTAGAAGGAGTCAGGATGTCAATCGACACAAACCTGGACACCCCCCAGCAAGAATCGAACGCTCAACGGAGAACTGTTCGAAGTCGTTTTGGAAAGCTCCGCAATTGGACGTCGGTTCTACTGCTAGTTCCCGGGATAGTTCTCATCATCGGTTTCTTTGGCCTCCCACTGGGGGACGTCATCATTCGAAGCCTCAGTGATCCAGTGTGGGGTATTCAAAACTTCCAGTGGCTGGCGCTCAGCGAAACAAATATCGCAGTAGCCGGGCGAACGTTCGGGACAGCGTTCCTTGTGACCGTGATCTGCCTTCTGCTTTCATATCCCTACGCCTACCTCATGACCATCTGCTCGGAGCGGACGCGTCGGCTGCTGACAATTTTCGTCATGATGCCGCTCTGGACTAGCATCCTCGTCCGCACCCTCGCCTGGATGGTACTTCTGCAGGATTCCGGACCGATAAATGACCTTCTGGAGTATATCGGAGTGGGAAGGATACCATTGATTCGGACAACCCTGGGCGTCGCTCTTGGCATGACCCAGGTCCTTATGCCATTCATGGTATTGCCGCTTTACTCTGCAATGGCCAAGATCGACACCCGACTGCTGCCGGCAGCCAGGAGCCTTGGGGCAACACCCATGACAGTATTCCGCACCGTATATCTGCCGCTATCAAAACCAGGAATCGTCGCAGGCTCAACCACTGTATTCATTCTTGGGCTGGGATTCTACATCATTCCATCGCTCTTGGGGTCTCCGAGGGAATCTATGATGGCAACGCTCATTCAGCAGCAAATCGGCGGCTTCCTTCAGTGGGGCCACGGCGCGGCAATGGGGATCGCACTTTTGGTGGTGACGGTGGCAACACTGACTGTGGCGACCAGGCTTGCCAAGGGCGCCAGCATAGTGCCAGGAGTGCAGCGATGAAATTAAAAGCAATCCTTGGAGTCTTGGCCGTTTTTATCGTCCTCTGGCTCACGCTTCCTACACTTGTCATTATTCCAATTTCATTCAACTCAGCGCCCTCATTTGACTTTCCGCCGAAGGATTTTTCCCTGCGCTGGTACGAAAACTTCTTTACTGATCCTGCGTGGCTGCGCTCTCTGGGCGTTACTGTCCAGGTTGCCTTTCTGACCACTTTTGTGGCCACAATCTCTGGTGTTGCTGCTGCCTTGGGACTCTCAAAAGTGAATTTTCGGGGCAAGTCGATTATTGAGAACCTATTCCTGGCGCCACTGATCGTACCGGGCATCGTGCTTGCCATCGGCATGTACTCCATTTTCCTGCGGTTTGGCATGCTGGGCACGCTTTTTGGGTTTGTTGCCGCGCATACCGTCCTAGCCCTTCCGCTAGTGATCATGAACGTCGCAGCAAGCCTGCAGGGTATGGATCCAAAACTTCAGCATGCATCTGCGAGCCTTGGCGCTCCTCCAATCACGACCTTTTTTAGGGTGACGCTTCCACTTATTGCCCCGGGAGTATCCGCCGGCGCCCTCTTCGCATTCGTTACGTCATTTGATGAGGTAATCCTGTCGCTCTTTATCCAGACCCCTGCCCTGCAAACGCTGCCGGTCAAGATTTACAGAAGCGTCACGCAGGACACGGATCCCACCGTAGCCGCCGTAGCTGTCATCATGATGACAATTTCCATCATCCTGATCCTTGCCACACAGTTTTTTTCGAGGAGAAAGAAAGCCCGCTCATGATCCATGTATCGCAAGGCACCGCTAGTAAAATAGGCATTGAAAACGATCGGACGCCCCTTGGTACGGATGCGCCGAAAGGCTCTGGCATCCGACTTCGCGGTGTTAGTAAACGCTATGGCGCGACGACAGTCGTCGATAACATAAATTTGACCATCGAACCGGGCGAATTTATGACACTTCTTGGCCCCAGCGGCTCAGGAAAGACGACCACACTCAACATGATTGCCGGCTTTACGGAGATCACGGAAGGCGAGCTTTTAATTCATGGAAGGCCAATAACTAACGTTCCCGCGCACAAGCGGGAACTTGGGGTGGTATTCCAAAATTACGCACTGTTCCCGCACATGACCGTAAGAGACAATATCGAATACCCTCTCAAGCGGCGCCGCATCGACAAGCCGAGACGCCAAAGCATGGTGCGCAAAGCACTGGAGATGGTCCGCATGGAAGATTTTTCCGATCGCTTCCCCTCGGAACTGTCAGGCGGACAGCAGCAGCGCATAGCGCTGGCGCGGGCTCTAGTCTTTGGGCCCAATGTTCTTCTTATGGATGAACCGTTGGGTGCGCTTGATAAGAAGCTCCGTGAGTGGCTCCAAGGTGAAATAAAGAGAATCCACCGCGAAGTGGGTACTACATTTGTCTTCGTAACGCACGACCAAGAGGAAGCACTCTCAATGAGTGATCGAATCGCCGTCTTCAACAATGGAAAAATCGAACAGGTAGGCACAGCAGTCGAGCTATACGAAAGCCCTGCGACGCTCTTTGTCGGCCAATTCCTGGGTGAGTCAACAATCCTCGAGGGAACGGTCCAAACCGATCACCACGGCAACAGCGTGATCGAATTTGCTGGACATAAGTTGATAGCCCATGGAGAAACAAGCTCTGAACGAGCCACGATCCTGATCCGTCCTGAGAATCTCCAACTGCTGCCGGCGTCAGACAGCCGCGAGTCGCCATCCGGGCACAACGCCATCCCAGCGACAGTCAGCACCGCCACATACCTGGGGTCAGGATGGCGCTACGAAGTTTCCCTTCCCGGTGGCATAACCGGAGTAGTTCGCACGGCACACGATACGCACCGATTCGCTCCAGGACAAGGAGCGATCATGGCTTGGAGAATCACCGCCGGGGTGCTCCTGCCGGTCCATGACCAGAACAATAATCCCGCCTGACTTCCCAGAGAAGGAACAAATTGATGAAAACCATAATTATAGGAGCAGGGTTGTCGGGTCTCACTGCGGCCTGGGAACTTGAAAAACTCGGGCATGAAGTGGTGGTTTTGGAAAGCCGTGACCGCGTTGGAGGACGTGCTTGGTCGCAGCAACTTGACAACGGCCAGGTCATGGAACGCGGCGGGGAGTACATTTACCCCGACGATTTCGAAATACGAAAACTCGCCTGCGAAGTGGGCATACCAGTGCTCACCCACAACGTTCGCTTTGCACGTCGAACGGTCGGCGACTCACATATGTCGTTTGCCGAGCTAGGTGAACTGACGAATCTCCTAAAGCAACGGCTTCACGAAATGACTTCCGACCACCTCCACGACGTGTCGATAGATTTTCTATACGCTGAAGCACTAGGTAAGACTTACCGCACGCACCCGCTCTACCTCCGACACGCGACCTCCATTTCCGCCCCTCCAGAGCTAGTTAGCGCCCAAGCCGTCTTTCACCGTCTGGACGGGGTCCATAGTTACATCGAGGACGGCGGACGCTTCATTAATGGCAACCAGTCCCTGCCCACTGAGTTGGCCAGCAGGCTCGCGGGTCCGGTGCGGCTCGAATCCCCGGTCGCCGCCATCGACCAATCCCTGCGTGGCGTACAAGTCCGTCTCGCCGACGGTAGCACCGTTGACAGCGATTTCGCCGTAGTCTCGGTGCCCCTGCCAATACTTCGGGAGATGGAATTTGGCTTCGAACTAACACCCGAGCAAGTACTGGCGCTTGACCACCGGTTCATGGGCGTCGCTGCGAAGATCGCCATACCCGTGAGCAACACTGATGGCGACACCGCCCTCCAGAATCCCCAGCAAACATGGTGGACCTGGAGGTCTATGTCCCGGGACGGTGAAACCCGTATTCCTGCCCTTGCCGGGTTTGCCGGCGGCCCCACGGCCCTCAGTGCACTCGACACCGGAAACGGACCGGACGGATGGATTAAAGCGGTGACGGCAATGCGACCAGAAATGGTTATTGACGGCGACCCGCTCCTCACTGACTGGACCCGTGAGGCATGGACCCGCGGCTCCTATTCCGCTCCCTCGCTGGGCTGGACCCCAGATGACACGGCCGCCTTTGACACAGCGGCCGGCCGCGTCGCGATCGCAGGAGAACACACAGGGATGGCGCAGACACTCAACGGTGCAGTGGTGTCCGGAATCCGGGCAGTGACCGCGCTGAGCAGGTTAGCAACCTAGCGCCTCCACTGGGTGCGGGGACCCCCTCCAAATACGGTTAGCCCGCTAGCCAAACCCCCGGAAACGAGGGGCTAAGACTTTAGGTCTGCAGACCCCAAGACCCTTACTCCGTCGCGGGTCAATCACCTCCAACGGACCAATCCGCAATCAACGTCAAGGCCAGCTTTCGAAACGAAGCCGCGGAGACATCCCTACCGAAGGAATTAGTTGATGAGTTCCTCAACCGATGCAGAACTCCTTTTGCTCGCCCGCGTTCCCACTGGGCTGCTGATCGACGGCGAGTGGCGTCCGGCCGCTTCCGGGAAGACGTTCGACGTCGAGGACCCCGCCACCTGACTTCGGTCATTCGGCTTAGTGCCTGGCCCGCGGGTTCCGGATCGCGTTGAGGACTGCCTGTTTGTCGGCGGGGATGGCGGGCGGGAATGTCTGCTCGGTGCCGTTGATC
>NZ_JAYKZI010000018.1:0-32517 GCF_036662515.1 Arthrobacter sp. S2(2024)
GCACCGAACGAGCTGTGGCTGACCGACATCACCGAGCACCCTACCGCTGAGGGAAAGCTGTACCTCTGCGCGGTGAAGGACGTCTACTCCGGCAGGATCGTCGGGTACTCGATGGATACACGGATGAAGTCCTTGTTGGCCGTGGCGGCGCTGGAGAACGCGGTGCGGGCCCGCCGGCCGGAAGGCACCGTGGTCCACTCAGACCGCGGCTCCCAGGACGGTCCCGCCGCTTCGTTGAATCGCTCCGCCACCACGGGCTCACCGGATCGATGGGCAGGGTCGGCGCGCGGACAACGCCGCAATGGAATCGTTCTTCTCGCTGCTGCAAAAGAACGTTCTGGACCGTCAGCGGTGGAACACCAGGAAGGAACTGCGCCTCGCCATCACGCCCTGGCTCGAAAGGAACTACCACCGCCGGCGACGGCAAAGACGGCTGGGAAAACTCACGCCAATCGAATATGAAACAATCAACCGGACCGCGCTCACAGCGGCCTAAGACCCCGAGTCAACAAAAGCCGGGGCAGTCCCTCAGGACACTCTCTACAGACGGGAAGCCCACCCGCGGTCCCGTGCACAGCGCGAAGCAGGAAATCACCGAAACCATCAAATTCCTCACCTGGCTCAAGCTCACCCACGGACGAACGGTCGCCTCCTGCCTCCAGGCCGACGTCGACGCCTGGCTGGCCGACGGTCCCACAACCAGACATGCCATCAGAACCTTTTTCGTCTGGGCGGTGAAGAACCGGACCTGCACTAACATCACCATCGGCTTCCGGCAGGCCAAGACCGCGCCACTGCTCACCCAAGGTCAGAGGCTCGCCATGCTCAAGGCCTGCCTCACCGACAACATCGACACCCTGTCCTACCGGGTCGCCGCCACTCTCTTGCTGCTCTACGCCCAACCCGTCGTGAAGATCGCCGCGATGAAAAGCACCGACGTGATCCTCACACCCGATGGTCCGCGCCTCTCACTCGGGGAAGAACACCCAACGCCAGTGCCCGAACCGTTCGCCTCACTGCTCACTACACACCTCGCCTCACGCCCCAACATGCGCACCGGCAGCAGCTCCGGCAGTCCGTGGCTCTTCCCCGGCTACCGCGCCGGGCAACACATACACCCCAACACCCTCATGGAACGGTTGAGGGAAATCGGCATCAGCCTCCTAGGCGCACGCAACGCATCCCTACGCGGCCTCGTCAAGGAAGTCCCCGCCCCGCTCGTCGCAGAAATGCTCGGCTACAGCCACCAAGTCACGCAAAAGCACGCTACAGCCGCGGCAGAACCCTGGTCCCGCTACACGCCAGCCATTCCTGAATATTGATCAACAGGCTTCTACCGAAGGAAACTAGCTGGATCGGGCGGGATCAGCGATTCTGATCGAACCAATCCGAAGCACTCAAAGCTCTTGCTTTTGGCCGCCCTATTCGATCAACGATCGGAGCCCACGTCTTAACCGGAACATCTTCCGCAAACCAATCAAAGGCCTGGATTGAAGGGTGGGCAGCGATTGCCTGCGGATCGGTACTAGTCAATGCCACCGCTTTGGAAAGCAATAATTCCTCCAGATGGGGCGCCTCTAGAAGCGGACCCAAGCCAGTGAGCCCCTTCATCGATCCGATCTCCAGTCGTTTGAGATGCAGAAGGTTAGCGAGTGAGGGAAGAGTCCGCACTTGGGGCAATCCATAGAGGCTCAGCAGCCGGAGGTTTGTTTGAGCACTTAGAGCAGACAGATCATGCAGACCGCGGATCTGGTTGACTGCGGGGTAGGTCAAGTTCTGGCAACCATTGACCACGTCGATCGACGTTCCGGAGCCCCCTCGGATGTCTAACCACTCCAGCTGCGACAGAGTCGGCAAAAAGCCCTCAGGGATCTTGACCGCCCAGAGCGTCAGGCGCCGGACACCGGAGAGCCACTCGGCATCCGATAACTTGAGCGAGGCATAGTCGATCCAGACGTCATGCTCCGAGCGCCACTTGGCAGCAGATTGAGCGGAACTTTGTTGAGCAGCCATGACCCGAGTATGTCGCAAAGCCCCGTGAATCACCGCACTGCGGCGTTGCGGTAAGTCTTGTCAGCGGAGATTAGTACCAATACGAATATGCATCGTTGCCAGTAAAAATACTTGAGGATTCAACTTATGTAGTTTCAGCCTAATATCCATCAGTGCCTGGTCTCAACATGGTTGTCAGTTTTCTCATCGAACCTGTCAGCCTACGGATTCGGGACGTGAGTCTCACGCCAGATGTCAGTGCTGATTTACCGGGGTGTGGCTGTTTGAGGCTCTAGGCCGGTCAGTTTGCGGGCGGGTCACATGGGAATCCAGAAGGCGTGGGGGCTGATGGCATCGCGCGAAGCTGCTGAGCGCCCGACCCGGGGGTGCGTTGAGGGACCTGAACTCGCGGTCAGCGGCATCAATGCGGAACTGACACCTTCGATGAGACAGCCAAGGCTGTTTTTCGCTCATCCAACCTGTCAGTTCCCACGTCAGAACTGACAACTATGGTGAGACCGGACAGTCAGCCTCTGAACCATGGCGCTGCCGCCGGGTCGCGACGCTGATCCTGCGGCGAGATAGACACTTCGCGCGAAGCTTCGGTCCTTTGCGTGCGCCTCAAGCTGCGGATCCCTTGTGAAGCCGGTCAGGCCGGGAATCAGACGACGTTATTTCAAGTCAGCAGACCTGGCTGCCGAATTCACGCAGAAGTTCGCTGCGGCCATGGGCGACCTGACCGTTGGCCGGGGCACCGACCCCGGCACCCAGGTGGGACCCCTGATCGACGCCGGCGCCCGTGCTGACGTGCACGCCGTGGGCAGCGCCGCCGTCGACGCCGGTGCCACCGCAGTCACCGGCGGCGCACCGGTTCCGGACCCCGGCTGCTTCTACCCGCCCACGGTTCTGGCCAACGTGCCCAACGACGCCGACATCCTCCGCCAGGAAATCTTCGGCCCCGACGCCTCGGTCAACGCCACCGAATACGGCCTGCCCTCCTACGCTTACAGCCAGGACTTCAACCGGCCGCTGCGCGTGGCCGAACAGATCGAATTCGGCATGGTGGGCTTCAACTCCGGCGTCATCTCCAACGCCGCCGCTCCGTTCGGCGGCGTCAAGCACTCCGGACTGGGCCGCGAAGGCGGCGCGGAAGGCATTGCCGGGTACACCACCACGCAATACATCGGCATCGCCGACCCCTACGCCGGCTGAGCGCTACGGATCCGGGCCGCCGACGCGCAAAACACCGAGCGCGCCGGAATGCCCGTAGCGCTGAGCCGTCTTCCGCGTCGCGGGACATTTTTACCCCTGGGACCGGCGGAATATCGGATCCAGTGTGCCGTATGACGGAACACCAGCCACATGGCGGGTCCGGATGTGCCTAACGTGAGGTGGAACCCCGTGCAAGGCCTGCCTTGCGATTACCGCGGCTAGCCGCCGACAGTTCAGGAGCCACAGATATGACGACACAAACCCAAGTTCCCACCTACGTCACCGCCCCGTTCTTCGGTCTGGAAGACAAGTGGGTTGAGACCGCCGAGGGCGAGATCACCCACTACCATGACATCGGCGAAGGCACTCCGATCCTTTTCCTTCACGGTTCCGGCACCGGAGTCACCGCCGCGGCCAACTGGTGGCTGAACCTGCCGGAGATCAGCGAACAGGCGCGCTGCATCGCAATTGACTCCATTGGCTATGGCCAGTCGGTTGTGGCCGAAGGCACCCAGTACGGCATCAAGGAATGGGTCCGCCACGCGGTTCGCATCCTCGACGCGCTGGGCATTGAGAAGACGTGGATTGTGGGGAACTCCCTGGGCGGATGGTTGGCCTTCCAGTTCGCCATCGACTACCCGGAGCGGCTGCTCGGCATCATTTCCATGGGCACGGGCGGCGCCAAGCTGACCGGCGCCCTGGCCGGACACTCCAAGCCTGACCTATCCGAAGCCGGCATCCGCAGGACGCTGGAGCTGTTCGTGGTGGACAAGTCCCTGGTCACCGACGAACTCGTCGCACTGCGTTACCAGGCGGCGTTGAACGACACGGCCTCGGACCGTTTGGCTGATGTGGTTGCGGCGCGGGACCGCGACCGCACTGAACTGCCGCTCGACTTTGACGTTCTGTCCAAACTGGACCTTCCCGTCCTGCTCATCCACGGCGTCCAGGATGTGGTGATCCCGGTGTCCCGTACCTGGGAGCTGCTGAACATCATCCCCACCGCCGATGCGCACATCTTCAGTCAGTGCGGACACTGGTCGCAGGTGGAGCGCGCCGAGGAGTTCAACACGATCATCAGGCAGTACCTGGCTGCCCGCGGTGTCACCCGCTAGACCGCACCAACCGCACCAAACACTAGTGGCCGGCTCCCCTGCAGGGAAGCCGGCCACCAGTTTTTTGTTTGCCTGGACTCAGGCAGTCACAGCCACGGGAAGTGCCGCGGCGTCGGCCGCCGGGACAGCCGAGCCAGTGGCAGTGAACTCCAGCGCCTGCAGTCTGGCGTTCAGGGTGGCCGGTGTATTCTGCACGAGGCAGGCACCGGCGACGAATTGGTCCGGGCGGAGGACCACCAACGGGGTGGCCGGTCATCGAACCACTTCTTGATCTGCCCGGTATGGTCTCCCAGGACCAGGACATCGCTGTCCATGTTCTCTTCGGCCCACGTGCGCCGGGTTTCGGGAAGCAGGCACACCAGTCCGGCACCCATCAGCTTGAGCTGGGCAAGGGATTCGGCCGGAAGGAAGTCAGTGGGGCTGTTTCCCCACAGTAGGACGGACCACCAGTTCCCGATCTCGTCGTCGACCAGGATGTTACTCCCGTCCTTGGAGGTCACCCACGGCTGCGGAAACTGGCCCCCCACCGGCGATTGGTCAGCTTGATGGCGGCACCGAACGTCAGGGAAAGGTCCCCCATCGCCTTCCCGTGGTCCCGACGTTCCAAGGTATACGTGTCCAGCAACGCATCCGAGGCAGCCCCGCGAAGAATGCTGGACAATTTCCAGCCGAGGTTGGTGGCATCACGCATTCCTGAGTTCCAGCCCTGTCCCAGCCACACCGGCATCAGGTGGGCGGCGTCGCCGGCAATGAGCTGCCGCCCGCTGTGGAAGGAGCCCGCCACCCGCCCGTGGTGTGCGAAGACGCGGCGGCGGATGAATTCCAGGCTGGACGGGTCCGTAACGTGGTCCTTGTGCATCAGGTTCACAAAGTCCGGGTCCGTGGCCTGCTCTTCGGTTTCGTCCTCGTGCAGCATGAACTCGAAACGGCGGGCCGCATGCGGAAGGCCAATGGACACGTACGGCCGCTTCGGGTCAGCACCGAGGAAGACGTTCGGAGTGCCGAGCGGATCATTCTTGACGTCGACGACAAGCCACCGGTTCGAGGGCGATTCACCCTCGAAGCTGACCCCCAGCCGATTCCGGGTGGGGGATTTTACGCCCTCCCACCAGGTACTGTGCCCGAAAACGCCGTTCCCCTCCCCCGTCGGCGGCCGAGAACAGCGCGACGGCGGTGACGCCGTCGGCATCTTCTTCAACGGTCTCAACCGTGTGGCCGAACAGCACGCGCACCCTCTTGAACCGTGACAGTCCCTCGAACAGCACCCGGTCGACTTCCGGCTGGATGAAGCTGTGTTTGCGGTGCCAGCCGGACTCCAGGGTTTGCGGATTGTTTCCAGGATGGTCCGGCCGGCACCGTTGGCCAGCCGCATGATGTGCTGCGGGGTGGTGTGCGGCTTGACGAGTTCCGCGAGGCCCATGATCTGGGTGGTGCGGAAGGACTCGTCGTCCAGGCCCACGCCGCGGGGGTAGCTTCCAGAACGGTGACCCGAGTGCCCGTACATGCCAAGGATGTTGGCGAACGCCAGCCCGGACGGCCCGGCGCCGACGATGAGGACTTCACTTTCGTCGGTGGAATCATGTTGACCGAATCTCCTGGCGCCGTCGCCAGGTTTGCTGGTGTTACTGGAGGTTGGTGGGCTGTTGTCGCCTGGCGCGCGGCCTAGGAGACGCTGATGACAATCTTTCCGTGGAGCTCGCCGCCGATCATCGCCTGGAACGCGTCATGGATGCGTTCCAAGGGTAGGACGCGGTCAATCCGGGGGCGGAGGCCCGTTGTGGTCAGCAGCCGCAGCATTGCAGCTGTTTCGTGCCTGGTCGAGCCGGTGGAGCCCAAAACCCGCAGCTGCTGGTAGAACACCCGGCCCAGATCGGCGTCGGGGGCCGTGCCGCTGGTGGCTCCTGCGATGACGATCGCGCCGCCGGGGCGAAGGCAGCGCAGCGAGTGGGCCCAGGTGGCTTCGCCGACAGTTTCGATAACGGCGTCCACGCGCTCCGGGAGGCGTGCCCCGGACTCGAAAGCCGCGTGTGCGCCGAGCTCCAGCGCCAGTTGGCGCTTGGCTTCGGTCCGGCTGGTGGCGTACACGGTGGCCCCTGCCGCCGCAGCCATCGCAATGGCAGCCGAGGCCACCCCGCCTCCGGCTCCCTGGACCAGGACCCGGTCGCCTGCCGTGACGCGGGCCTGCGTGAAAAGCATCCGGTACGCGGTGGACCACGCCACCGGCAGGCAGGCCGCCTCCTCGAAGCTCAGGTGGGGCGGCTTGTCCACCAGGCACCGGTCCGGCACCACGATGTACTCGGCGAACCCGCCGTCGTGCCGCTCCGAGAGCAGCGCCCGGTTCGGGTCCAGCGTTTCGTCACCGCGGCCGGCGTCCGCGTCGGCAATGATCGGGTGCACCACCACCTCGCGTCCCTCTTCGGTGACCCCGGCAACATCACAACCAAGAATCATGGGAATGTTTTTGGGATCGTGTCCGATGCCCCGGAGCGTCCAGACATCATGCATGTTCAGGGATGAGGCCTTCACCTTCACCCGCGTCCACCCGGGCTGGGCCTGGGGCACCGGGACGTCCCGCAGCTCAAGTCCGGACAGCGGGTCGTCGGCATTCTGGCGGACGGCAACAGCGGCAAGCATATGATTTTCCGGGCTCCTCGGATATGGCGGACGGCCAATACGGCAGGCTGCCGCTGGTTATCCATCCATCGTGGCAACCCTATGTTCGGTCGGCCACAAAGCGTGCCGCCAGGCGGAATGGACGGGCGCGACGGTCCACGGCTGGCCGGTTACCCGGCCGATCACCCGCCCGGCCCGATCATGCGCCCGGCTTGCCACCCGGCTGAGGTGAACTGCGGCACCTCGGGGGCGGTGGTTGTCAGGTGGAACACGGCCTGTCCGCCGAGGCTCCGGTAGCCATGGTCCACATCCCCGGGGAACCGCGCGAAGTCCCCCATGCTCAGGACCAGCATCCCGTCCTCCGGACCGGCCTCCAGCCGGCCTTGGATGACATAGAGCTGGTGCAGGGTTCCGGGGCTCTGCGCGGGAACGATTTTTACCCGCTGGGTCTGCTCCACGGTGACTACCTGGGTGCGGACGTAACCCGTGCCGTAAATCCGGTCAAGGTTGCGTTCCTCACCCACCGGGGTGCGGACCCAGAGGGCGTCGCTCGCCCGGGAAACAGTTGTTTTCGATCCCCACTCGGTTACCAGCCGCCGGAAACTCAGGCCCAGTGCCTCGCCAATCGCCTCAAGGGTGCCCACAGTGGGATTGCCTTCACCTTGTTCGATTTTGGAAAGCGTCTGCTTGGACAGCGACGCCCGGCGGGCAAGCTCCGCCAGGCTGAGGTTCCGCTCGGCCCGGAAGCGGCGGATGTTCCTTGATACGACATCGTTGAGAGACACGCCTCCATTGTCACTTATAAATGACGCTGAGGCATGTTTGACATACCTAAGCGCTGGACGCAAACTGAAAGGGCCGGTCATCGAAGACCGGCCCCAGCCAATCGGGGCTCGGTCCGCGGACGGGCGAACCCCATATTGAAGGATTGATATGGTATCCAGGGTTGCTGCCGCAGGGCGCGATGACCGCGCCGCCGTCGACAAGGCCATGGCCCTGCTGAGTGCCTTTGGCAATGATGCCCTCTCCGGTGCCGGCGTGAGTGAACTTGCCCGCCGGGCGGACATGTCCAAGTCCACCGCCTTCCGGGTGCTGGCCATGCTGCAGCGCAGCGGCGCCGTGGAACGGGCCGGAAATGCCTACCGGCTCGGCAAGCTGATCCACAACCTCGGGGCAACCCAGGAAAGCGCAGCCCACGGCCGGATCCGCGATACGCTCACCCCCTACTTGGCTGACCTGTATGAGATGAGCCGGCAGACCGTCCACCTCGCCGTCCTGGGGGGCACGGAGGTGGTTTACCTGAACAAGCTTTACGGCCACCTGCAGGTCCGCAGCCCCTCACGCATCGGTGGCCAGGCCCCCGCATACTGCACGGCGGTGGGCAAAATGCTGCTGTCCTACGACCCCGACGCCACCGAGCAGGTCCTCCAGTCGGAACTGTCGGCCTGGACCCCCGCTACCATCACGGAGCCGGACGCGTTCCGGGCCGAACTGGCCAAAGTGCGGGAAACTAACCTGGCCTTCGACCGGGAGGAAATCCTGGTCGGACTGAACTGCATCGCGGCCCCGGTCATGGGCGCCAACGGCAGGCCGGTCGCCGCCATGTCGGTCTCCGGCCCAGCCGGGAAGTTCGTTCCCGACTCCCAGGCCAACGCGCTGCGGAAGGTCTGCTACGCGGCCGGCCGTGCCGTGGCCGCCGCCAGCGCCCACCAGCTGCGGCTGGTCCAGGGCGCCTGACCGCTACTGGGTGGGCACGTCATCCAGATGGCGCGAGTCCTCGAGTACCCAGTCCGGCTCGGCGGTGAGCAGCGACAACGACCTGCCCGGCACGTCGACGTCCAGGACGTACCGGTAACCGGCCGCCTCCCCGCGGGCAATCCCGGCAACGTCGCCCTCATCAACCGCCAGAACCAGACGGCGGCAGGCCCGATCCTCGTCCATGACCTGCTCCGAGACCAGCTGGATGGCCGGGGACCCGGCCTGCGCATCAGGCCCGATCAGCCGGTCCCGCGCCCCGGCGGGGTATGCCGCCGCGATGGGCGTCGAGGCAGCAAAGGCGACGCTGACCGTTCCGGCCGGAGTACCGTCCTGGGTCACGGTGAAGGCCGTATCCCAGCCCTCGGCCGGGGCAGCACGGGCGCACTGCCACGACGGCGGCAGGGGTTCTGGCCACTTGAGTAGGTCCACTTCGTCGGATGACATTCTGGTTACCCTTCGTTCTTTACGAGCTGCCGGATGCTGGGTTTGTCCAGCTTGCCCGAGCCGTTGCGGGGTAGGGCGTCGGTGAGGATCAGGCGCTTGGGCAGTTTGTAGCGGGCGAGGTATTTGCTGGTGAACTCCCGGACCTCCTCAACGGTGGGCACGTGGCCGTCCTTGCAGCTCATCACCGCCACCACGGACTCACCCCACTTTGAATCCTCGACGCCGACGACGCCCACGTCGAGGACGCCCGGGAATTCCATCAGTGCCCGCTCCACCTCGGCGGGATAGACGTTTTCGCCGCCGGTGATGATCATGTCCTTGAGCCGGTCGACGATGAAGAAGAACCCGTCCTCGTCGCGGTAGCCGATGTCACCGGTCCGGAACCAGCCATGGTGGAAGGCGGACGCCGTGGCCTCCGCGTTGTTCCAGTATCCGCTGGTGACGTTGGGGCCCTTGACCCAGAATTCCCCGGTTTCGCCGGCTTCCCGGATGTCTTCGAGGCTGAAGGGGTCAACGATCCGGACCTCGGTGTGCGGCATCGGAATGCCGCAGGAGCCCGCTTTGCGGTAGGTGAGTTCGGCGGGGAGGTAGGTGGCGAACGGCGACGTCTCGGTCAGCCCCCAGGCCTGCTGGACGGGAACACCCTTAGCCTCGTACTGCTTCAGCAGCACCGGCGGGACGGGGGCGCCGGCGCAGATCAGGGCACGCAGGCAGGAGATGTCGTGCTGCTGGAATTCCTCAGTCTGCTGCATCGCCGAGAGCTGGGCCGGAACCAGGAATGCCTGGGATACGCCGTACTCTTCGATGTCCCGCAGGGTTTGGCGGGGGTCAAAGTTACGCCGGACGATTGTGGTGCCGCCGCGGACGAACAGCCGGATGGTCAGGGCATTCAGCGCGCCGATGTGGAACAGCGGCGCCACCGCCAGGTTGACGTCGCCGCGCCGGGTGTCGACGAGCGAGTCGACGTTGACGGAATTCCACCACACATTGCCGAAGGTCAGCTGCACGCCCTTGGGCTCCCCGGTGGTTCCGGAGGTGAACAGCAGGATGGCGAGGTCGTCGTCGTGCGCCGACGCCGGCCCGGCAGGCTCCGCACCGCTGCCGGTGGCCAGGAAACGGCTCAGAGGTATCCAGCCGTCCACGGGCTGCGCCTGGGCCGGAACGGGTGCGGCCGGATCGTTGTCCACGAGGACCAACTGGACCGAGCGGCGGTCGATGCCGTCCGCGCGGTCAATGACCTCCTGGTGCCCGGGCTCCACGATCAGCAGCCGCGGCGTGGACGTCGCAATGAGGCCTTCGACCTCGCGGGGCGCCAGGCGGAAGTTCAACGGCAGGAAAACGGCCCCGACCCACCAGGCCGCCATCATGGTCACGATGAAGGTGCTGCTGTTCAGCCCGAGGTAGCCCACCCGGTCCCCGCGGCGGACGCCGCTGGCCGCGAAGGCCCGGGCATACTCCTCGATCCTCGCGGCAAGCGCCGCGTAGTCGAGTTCCTCGCCCTCATAGATCAGGGCTGTGTTCCGGGGAAAGTACCGGGCCTGCCGCAGGACGCCGGCGGCCGGATTGATGTCGATGGAGCACGTCACAGGTTGTCCCCTCCCGCAGCGTTGGTGCCGAACCCACGGACGGCGATGCCGCCGTCCGCGGGGATGATCGCCCCGGTGATGTTATTGGCGTTCGTTCTCGAAGCGAGCAGCACGTAGGAACCGGTGAAGTCCTTCGGTTCAACGGAGGAATCGTGCAGCGGGATCAACGGGTTGTGGCCGGTAATCTCGGAGCGGGCGAAGGAATCGGAGATGGAACGGTCCTGGAGCCCGATGGATGCCGGGCCCCTCAGGTCCGTGTTCATGCCGCCGATGGCCACGCCGTTCACGCGCACCTTGGGTGCGAGTTCGTAGGCGAGCTGGGTGACCAGGCCGCGGCAGGCGAATTTGGACGCCGTGTAGACGATTCCGCCGCCGGCCGGGTGGAAGGACGAGTTGGACAGGGTCATAACGACCGAGCCGCGGGACTTCACGAGCTCACGCCAGGCCGCCTCAACGGTCAGCAGGTAGCCCTTGACGTTGATGGAGAACACCTCATCGAACGCGTCCGACAGCTGTGCCGCGGTGAGCCGGGTGACCGAACGGTTGTAGTCCCAGATGCCGGCGTTGGGCACCAGGATATCCAGCTTGCCGAAGCGGTCAACCGTTTCCTGGACCGCCGCCTGGATCGACTCCGGCTCGCGGACGTCGCCCGCCACCGTGAGGACCCGGTCTCTGGCGCCGGTCTGTTCGGCCACGGCTTTGAGCTTTTCATGGTCGCGGCCGAACAGGACTACGGAGGCACCTTCGGCAAGGAAGCGCTCAGCCACGGCCCGGCCGATGCCGGAACCACCGCCGGTTATCAGGGCGACGTCTCCATTGAGCCACCCGGCGGAGGAATTTCCGCTCATTTTTACCTCTCTGTCGCGCCGCGTGCAGCTCATGGAACAGCATCAGGGTGCGTCTTGGCTAGAAGAATGTACTGAGATTTTTCGCTTGCAGGACGTTGGCGTCGAACAGCAGTTCGCGCTGGGCGACACGGAAACTGCCGTCCGGCTGGAGGCGTATGAGGTCGGTGCGGCCGCCGGCGTAAATATCGGTTTCGGTCTGCAGCCGGTTTCGGTACACCAGGAACGCCGAGCGAGCCTTGAGCAGGTCCGTGCCGCTGTGGCGGACGGTGACGTTGGAGACCAGGTGACGTGTCCTGGAGGGCGGGTCCTCCGCCCAGGCCATGCCCGAATCGTAGCGCCGGATGCGCCACGCCAGGGACTCCTTCGTCTCGTCAAAGTATGCAGCTTCGCCGCGGGAGCCGATGGACAGTGCGGCCTGGCGCCGCAGCCGGTTGGTGCGCAGCGGGGCCCAGTACGTCAGGTCTTCCGCGAAGATTTCCAGCCAGTCCGCAAACCGCCCGTCGTCGAGCAGTTCTGCCTCGAAGAAGTAAAACTGCTGGACCCGGTAGGCAAGTTCAGCGTCGGCGAGCCTGCCTTCGATTTCGTCCAGGGCCGTGGCAGCCGCCCCGGCAACAACATGGTCTGTCATGGTTCCTTCCTTGGAACAGGTCCTTTTACTTCGTGAGCTTTTTCAGGTCGATGGCCGGATCGGCGAGCTGCTGCGGGTCCACCAGGATCCGGCGGTCGATGAGGCGGCGTGCCGCCCGGACGGACAGCCCGCCGTCGACGGCTGCACAGCCGGCCAGGTAGCCGTCCGGGTCGAGCCGGAAGACCACCGAGGGTTCCCCGTCCTTTTCGCGGACGATGGTGGTCCCATCCCCCGTCATGCTGCCGACCCCCTCGACGTGCACGCCGTGGCGGTCCGACCAGAACCAGCTGACTCCGTGCTTCGGGAGGTCCTGCCCCAGCAGGGCGGCAGCGGCAGTCGCACCGGTATTCACGGCGTGCTCCCAGTGTTCAGCGCGGCGGAGCAGCGTCCCGTCGGCCAGACGGCTGCGGGAGCTGTCGCCCACGGCATAGATGTTCGGGTGGGCCGTGCGCTGGGACTCATCCACCAGGGTGCCGTTGTCCGTTGCCAGGCCGGCAGCGTCCGCGAGCCCGGTTTCGGGGACGATACCGATGCCGACCAGCACGGCGTCGGCGTCGATGGTTTCGCCCGAAGCCATGGCCACGTGGTGGCGGCCGCCGGGGTCCCGGGTGATGGAGGTGGGGACGCCGGTGACGACCTCAACCCCGCGGTCCGGGTGCATGTCGTGCAGCCGGCGGGCCAGAGCGTGGCCGACGGCCGGCACGAGGGGCGGGTCGACGGGGTCGATGAGGACAACGTCGGCGCCGAATGGCAGGGCGGACGAGGCGACCTCCGCGCCGATCAGCCCGGCTCCGATAATCGCCAGCCGGGCCCCCGGTTTCAGGACGGAGCGCAGCCGGTCGGCGTCCTCGCGGGTGCGCAGCTCAAGCACCGAATCAAGGTCCCCGCCGGGGATGGCGAGCCGGCGGGCTGCGCCGCCGGTGGCGAGGATGACCTTGTCGCCGGTGATCTCCCGGCCGTCGTCGAGGACCACGGTGGCCTCGTCAGGCCGCAGGGCCACGGCGCGGCCGGTGACCACGACCACCTGGTGTTCGGCAAACCAGTCGGCTGCCGCGAGCTGGATGTCCTGCGCGCTCCGTGAGCCGAGCAGGTACTCCTTGCTGAGCGGCGGGCGGTCGTAGGGGATGCCGGCCGGATCGATGAGGGTCAGTTCGCCCCGGAAGCCGCGGCTGCGGAGCTCCCTGGCCACCGAGAAGCCGGACATGCCGCCGCCCACGATCGTGACGGACCTAAGCGGCTTCGCGTCGTTGGAGGGTGCCATTACACCGCTGCGCTGACGTTGGGGAAGAGCAGGACGCGGCCGTCCTGGACTTCCACTTTGTGGGTGCGTGCCGCGATGGTGGCTGGCATGCACAGGGCTGTCCCGGACTTGAGGCAGAACTTGGCGGAGTGGACGGGGCATTCAACCTCGGTGCCTTCAATCCAGCCGTCGGCCAGGGAGGCGGTCTCGTGCGTGCAGTTGTCGTTCAGCGCGTAGAAGTTGCCGTCCTCGGCGTGGAAGACCGCAATGTCTTCGCCGGTGCCGTTGTCCCCAGCGGAAATGACTTTCGCTTCACCCTCGTCGATGTCCTCGACGGTTCCGATGTTGACGGATTCGCTCACGGGGTATCTCCTGGGATGTTGGTCTTGGGGGTGTTCTCATGCCACGCGGGTTCGTTCATTAGGCTGGCCCAGTGGCGGTAGAAGCTGCGTCCGGCGGCGTCGGAATACAGCTCGCTCGTCTGCCCCGGGTACGTGCCGTCGTCCTTCTCGCTTCCGATCCCCATCTGGAAGTTCAGCGGAACCTGATTGGTGACGAAGCCGCCTGAGATGGCCTGGATCTCCGACCAGTTCTCGCCGTCGTCGGCTTCAAAAATCCCGGAGGGGCCAAAGGTGCGCAGGTTGTAGAGCCGCTGCGCGTCCTTCACCTTATCCGGCATCGACTTGTCCACCAGGATCCAGGCCCAGACTTCGATCTTGTTTGGTCCCTTGGGGTGCCAGACCCGGATGGAGCCGTTGACCGGCAGGTAGGAGAAGCTCGGGAAGACGGTAGCGTGTCCGGTGGTCATGGGGCCTTCAACGGCCGCGTCACCCAGCCGCTCCCGAAGGGCGGTGTAGTCGTAGTACTCGTGGACGGCGGGGGCGTCGAACCGTGATTTGGGGTGGGTGGGGAATCCCGCACCGTGGCCGTTCGGGGACAGGAACTGGCGTCCCGGTGTTGCGGCGATATCCGGCTTGGGCCCGCGGCCCGTAGGGGACATGACCATCAGCGCCGACGCGTGGGACATGTTCACGTGGTACCAGTCGGTGGCGAACTGCTCGGCCGCCAGCTTCCAGTTACCTTCTAGCTCCCACTTCATGACGCCGCCGATGACTTCGGTGCCCTCGGGGTCGCGGTCCAGCATGGCGTCCATGTAGTAGCGCATATCGCCGAGGGTTTCCTCCAGCCGCGCTGCGTTGGCATCCCAGTTGCCGAAGAGCAGCCCCTTGTAGGAGGCCACATTGGGAACCTCGATCAGGCCCCAGTCCTTCTTTTCGAAATCCTCGGGATAGGCCTGCTCGTTGGGCACGGACTGCAGGGCTCCCGCGAGATCGAAGGACCAGCCATGGTAGGAGCAAGTGAACATCTTGGTTGCGCCGGCGTCGGCGCGGCAGAGCCGCACCCCGCGGTGGCGGCACGAGTTCAGGTAGGCCTTGATGTTCCTGCCCTTGTCCATCGTGACGATGACGGGGTCCTCCCCCATGAATGTCGTGAAGAAGTCGCCAGGCTTATTGAACTGGCTGGTGTGGGCCAGGAAGAGCCAGCTGCGCGCGAAGACCCTGCGCAGCTCCTGCTGGTAGATGCCGGGATGGACGTAGATGGACCGGTCGATCAGGCCGCCGTCTGAATCAACGAGTGTGGAGACGTCGATATTGGTGGTCATTGCCTCGGGCCGGGGCATCCTGCCGATGGCGGCGTTGGCCTGCGAGAGGCAGGAGTCCGTGGTGATCATGTGCGGGACCCTCCATTCAAGTCGGGGTGCTGGTGTTCCTGAATCTCATCAGACACCCCGGCCGGGCCCCGCCGCCACCCGCTGTGCCGAACCTCGGAACACGTCGGTCTGTCAATCGCCGGAGCCGGCTTAGGTTCCGCTCCAGACGAGCGCCCGGCGGCCCCCGAAGGCGGCCACTCCCTCGGCGCAGTCGGCAGACCCAAGGACGCCCGAGCCCTCGGCGTCGCTGCGTTGCCACTCCAGGTCCTCGCCGTGCCGCAGCAGCACGCCGTCCGGCGCGGAATCGAGGCCCCGGGCGATCCGCTTGGTGGCGGCCACGCTCAAGGGCGCGCAGTCCGCCACCCGCAAAGCCAGTTCCAGGGCCGCGGCCAGGGGGTCCTTAGCCACCGCGTTGACCAGGCCCCAGCGGGCGGCCTCGCCGGCCTCCACCATGCGCCCGGTCAGCAGGATCTCCATGGCGACTTTTGCCGGGATCTGGGCCCGGAGCCTGAAGGCCCCTCCGCTGCCGGCATAGACACCGATCTTCACTTCGGGAAGGCCAAACCGAGCGCGTGGCGCCGCAACCGCCAGATCGGCGGCCAGCACCAGCTCCATGCCGCCGCGCCCGGTCCGGGAGCAAAACCGTTCCGCGGTACGGACCGTGTCATTGGTCACACGTGCACCGGGGGACATTCTCATGAAGACCTTCGTCCCTCTCCCGACGCACCCGCACCCCTCTTTGGAGCGTGCAATGACGCAATCCCATCCGCCGCAGGCACGGCATCATCCGCCAGGAAGGACACCCGCCGCGCGCTGGTGTCCAGTTTCCTCGGCTCAACCGTTGAATACTACGACTTCCTGCTGTGCGGCGCCGCCGCCGGCCTGGTCTTTCCTAAACTGTTCTTCCCGGCCGACATGGATCCCGTGCTTGGCACGGCCCTTTCCTTTGTCATCCTGCTGGCCGGCTACATCTCCCGCCCGGCGTCCTGTTCGGCCACTTCGGTGACCGGTTCGGGCGCAAGAACATGCTCTTCATCACGCTGATGATGATGGGCATCGTGTCCGTGGTCATCGGGCTCATGCCCACCTACCAGACCATCGGCATCGCGGCCCCGCTGATTCTGGTCCTCCTCCGCGTGATCCAGGGCCTCGCGGTGGGCGGCGAGTGGGCCGGCGCCACCCTCATGGCGGCCGAGCACGTCAAGGAAAGGAACGGCGGCTTCGCGGCGTCGATCGCCGTTACCGGCGGCCCCACCGGCTC
This sequence comes from Arthrobacter sp. S2(2024), assembly GCF_036662515.1. Taxonomy (NCBI): domain Bacteria; kingdom Bacillati; phylum Actinomycetota; class Actinomycetes; order Micrococcales; family Micrococcaceae; genus Arthrobacter; species Arthrobacter sp. S2(2024). The sequence goes on from NZ_JAYKZI010000018.1 coordinate 16,409, forward strand.
TGTTTTCGCCACCCTGGTCCTAGGGCTGTTCGCGGGCCTGCCGGACACGGCCTTCCTCACGTGGGGCTGGCGCGTCCCGTTCCTGCTCTCCGCCGCCCTGGTGGTCATCGGCCTGTACCTGCGGTACCGGGTCACCGAGTCCCCGAGTTCGAACGTGCCCGCGCCGCTGGCGAAGTGCACACCGGCGTCCCGATCGTCCGGGTCCTGAAGAAGTACCCGATATCCGCGCTCTATGGCACCCTGGCCGTCGCCGGCCCGCTCTTCATGCAGGCCCTCCTCGCCATCTGGGCTGTGCCGTACGTCGCCGCGCAGGGTGTGGTGTCCCGCCAGGACGCACTGATGATGCTCACCGTCTCGTCAGTCCTGCACATTTTCGCCATCCCCTTCTTTGCCTGGCTCTCCGACAAGGCCGGCGGCCGGTCGTGCTCGTCGCCGCGGTCTCCGTGGTCCTTGTCTTCCCGATGTTCGCCATGCTGAACTCCGGCAACTTCTGGCTGGTGCCCCTGGCCTTAATTTTGGGAAACCCGATCATCCAGGCTTCGATGTACGGACCCATCGGCGCGTTCCTTGCGGAGAAATTCGAGACGCAAGACCGCTATACCGAGGTGTCCCTGACGTTCCAGCTGGGATCGGTCATCGGCGCCGGCAACGCCCCGCTGATGACCACCATGCTCATGGGCCTGTCCAACGGCGGCAAGACCAACAACATCGCCTGGTACTTCATCGCGCTCATCGCCGTCGCCGCCGTCTCGGTGTTCCTGTCCAAGGAGACCCGGGGCAGGACGCAGCGGGCCGCCACGGCCGACTGCGCAGCAATCGCCGACCGCGAAACCCAGCAACAGGGCGCCAGACTCTAGGACACTGACGTTCCGCACACCGGCACCCGCCCTACCCGGGCGGCTGCCGTCGTCGTTAGCCTGATTCTGACCCTTCCGCACAAAAAGCCCAGGAGCGATCAGATGGCTCACCCCTCCTCCCTCGAGGAATTCAGCGCGTTCGTTGAAAAGTTCACCGCGAAGCGCGGCTTCGATGACATCGCGGCAACACTTGGCCTTGAACCGCACGCCGTGACGGACTCCACCGTGAGCATGTCCATGCCGCTGCAGGACGCCTACGCCCAGGCCTCCGGCATGTTCTCCGCGGCCGCGCTCTTCGGCGCCGCGGACATCACCGGCACCTTCCTCGCCATGCAGACCTACACCGGCAGCGGGCAGTTCCCGCTGGCCGTGCAGTCGAACATCAACTTCATGTCCAATTCGAAGGCCTCCCCCGCCATCGCGACCGCCCGCATCCTGCGCGGCGGCAACACGGTGGCCGTGGCCGAAGTGTCGGTGTCCGACGCCGACGGCAAGCAGCTGCTGCATTCCACGTTCACGTACGCCATCAAAGAGCGCGCGGTGGGCAACAAGTAATACCGCGACTTTTTCTGTCCCGCCGTACGGAACACCGGCCTGACCGGCCCGCTGCCCTGGGATTGGAATGGAAGTCAGCAAGCGCCCCCCGGCCCACCGCCCCGCCCATCAAGAAGGAGCCCCCCATGACCCAGGCACTGGTGTGCATGTCACACAGCCCTTTGCTCGAACACATCAACCCTCCGGCCGAGGTCAAGGCAGCGGTCGAGTCCGCCTTCGACCAGGTGCGCGCCTTCGTGCAGGATTTCGATCCGGACCTGGTGGTCAACTTCGGCCCCGACCACTACAACGGGTTCTTCTACGACCTGATGCCCCCGTTCTGCATCGGCTACAAAGCCCACGGCACCGGGGACTACGACTCGTTTGCCGGGAAGCTGGACGTTCCCACCGCGATCGCCGAAGACCTGGCCCAGTACGTCATCGACCAGGACATCGACACCGCGATTTCCCGCAGGATGGAGGTGGACCACGGCGCCGTCCAACCCATGGAGATTCTCTACCACGGCAACGCTGCCGCCAAGCCGGTCATCCCGGTCTTCATCAACTCCGTGGCACCGCCCTTCTCCAAGGTCCGCCGCGTCCGCCAGTTTGGCACGGCCATCGGCGAGTACTTCAGGAACACGGACAAAAAGGTGCTGTTCATCGGTTCCGGCGGGCTCTCCCACGATCCGCCGGTCCCGCAGATCGCCACCGCCACCGAGGAACAGCGCCAGTTCCTCACAGACGGCCGCCGCCCCACACCGGAGGCCCGCGCCGCACGCCAGGCCCGCACCATCGCCACGGCTGAGGCATTCGCCCGGGGCGAGGCGGACATCATGGAACTCAACCCCGAATGGGACCAGGCCTTCCTGGACGTCTGCCGGTCCGGGGATGTCACAGGCTTTGACGCCTACGATCCGGAGGCGATGACCCGGGTGGCCGGGCACTCCTCGCACGAGGTCCGCACCTGGGTGGCGGCGTACTCGGCCCTGCGCGCCTGCGGCGAATACAAGGTCACCTACGAGTTCTACAAACCGATCAAGGAATACATCGCCGGTTTCGGCGTGACGACGGCGGTGCTGAAGTAATGACTGCCCAGACACAGCCCCCGCGCACCGAAGCCCTGGACCATTTTGCTGCCGAGCTGCTGGAAGCCACCACGTCCCTGGTCCCGGTTGCCCCGTTGCGGGACCGGTTCGACGGCGTGACCCTGGCGGATGCCTACTACGTCCAGACCGTGCAGCTTGCGCATCACGCGGCAGCGGGCCGGGTGCTGGCGGGCCGCAAGGTGGGCCTGACCTCGCTGGCCATGCAGCGGCAGCTGGGTGTGGACTCGCCGGATTTCGGATTCTTCTTTGACGACATGGTTCACTACGACGGCGCTGTGATCCCGGCATCCGGATTCATCCAGCCCAAGATGGAACCGGAGTTCGGCTTTGTGCTCAAGCACGCCCTGCAGGGACCGGGCGTCACGTTGGAGCAGGCCGCTGCGGCGATCGGTGCCGTGTACCCGGCGATCGAGATCATCGACTCCCGCATCACCGACTGGGACATCAAGCTCGTGGACACGGTCGCGGACAACGCCTCGTGCGGCGCGATCGCCGTCGGCTCCGTCCCCCTAGACCTCGACCCTGCCCAGCTTCTGGACGTCAACTGCTCGCTAGTCATCGACGGGGAGGTCACCGGCTCCGGCACGGGCGCCGACGTAATGGGCAACCCCGTGGCCCCGTTGGCCTGGCTCGCCAACATCCTCGGCGCAGAGGGCGTGGCCCTCGATGCCGGCCAGCTCATCCTCCCCGGCTCCTTCACTAAGGCCGAGCCCGTCACCGCCGGAAGCACTGCCGTCGCGGACTTCGGTGCACTGGGCTCACTGACCATTCACTTCACAGACTAAGGACACCCACCATGGCAAAGAAAACAGCAGCCATCGTCGGCTCAGGCAACATCGGCACCGACCTGATGTTCAAACTGATGCGCCGCAGCAGAAACATCGAAGTCAAGTACATGATCGGCGTCGACGCAGCCTCCGACGGGCTCGCCCGCGCCGCCCGGCTCGGCATCACCACCTCCGCCGAGGGCGTGGACTGGCTCCTCGCCCAGGACGACCTCCCGGACTTCATCTTCGAATGCACCTCCGCCAAGGCCCACCAGATCAACGCGCCAAAGTACAAGGCCGCCGGGATCCACGCGATCGACCTGACCCCGGCCGCCGTCGGCCCCTATCTCTGCCCTGTGGTGAACCTGGACACCCTGCAAGATGTCCTGAACGTCAACATGATCACCTGCGCCGGCCAGGCCACCACCCCGATCGTCGCCGCGGTCTCCTCCGTGGTCCCGGTCGACTACGCCGAGATCGTCGCCTCGATCGCCTCCAAGTCCGCCGGGCCCGGCACCCGCGCCAACGTCGACGAATTTACCGAGACCACCGCCAAAGCCCTCGAGGAAGTCGGCGGGGCCCGGCGCGGCAAGGCCGTCATCATCATCAACCCGGTCGAACCGCCTATGATCATGCGCAACACCGTCTACTGCGCCATCCCCGCCGCCGCCGCCGAACCCGGGGAACTCCAGGACCGGATCCGCGCTGCGATCGACGAGGCCGTCGTGAAGATCCAGGACTACGTCCCCGGCTACTCGCTGCGCGTCGAGCCCCAGTTCGACGCCGCCCGGGAGGACTGGGAGGGCAACGGCCGCGTCGGGATCTGGATCCAGGTCAAGGGGGCCGCGGACTACCTCCCCGAATACGCCGGCAACCTGGACATCATCACCGCCGCCGCGACCCGGACAGCGGACCTGCTCGCCGAGCGCATGGACGCCGCCCTTTCTTCCACTTCCGTAGGAGCCTAACCATGACCGCCACCTCCGACATCACGGCACAGAACCTCAGCGTCCGCCTCACGGACACCACCCTGCGCGACGGCTCCCACGCCATGAGCCATCGGTTCACCGAAGAGCACGTCCGCTCCGTGGTCCGCGCCCTCGACGACGCCAACATCGAGGTCATCGAAGTCACCCACGGCGACGGGCTCGGCGGCTCCTCCTTCAACTACGGATTCTCCCTCACCCCCGAACTGGGCCTGGTCCGCGCCGCCGTCGACGAAGCGAAGAACGCCAAAATCGCCGTGCTCATGCTCCCCGGCTTGGGCACCATCCACGACCTGAACCAGGCCCACGACGCCGGCGCCTCGGTGGCCCGGATCGCCACGCACTGCACCGAGGCCGACGTCTCCATCCAGCACTTCCAGCACGCCCGCAAACTCGGCATGGAAACCGTCGGATTCCTGATGCTCTCCCACCGCGCCACCCCGGAAAAACTCGCCGAACAGGCCCGGATCATGGCCGACGCCGGCTGCCAGTGCGTCTACGTCGTGGACTCCGCCGGGGCCCTCATCCTCGAAGACGTCTCCGACCGCGTCTCCGCCCTCGTCGCCGGGCTCGGCACCGACGCGCAGGTGGGGTTCCACGGCCACCAGAATCTGTCCTTCGGCGTCGCGAATTCCGTCTTCGCCGCCCGCGCCGGGGCCAAGCAGATCGACGGGACCCTGCTGGCGCTGGGCGCCGGGGCCGGGAACTCACCCACCGAGGTCCTCGTCGCCGCGTTCGAACGCCTCGGCATCCACACCGGCGTCGACGTCCACGGCGTCATGGCCGCGGCGGATGACATCGTCAAGCCCATCATCACCCGGATGCCCATCATGGACCGAGCCTCAATCATGCAGGGCTACGCCGGGGTCTACTCCTCATTCCTCATCCACGCCGAACGCGCCGCCGAACGCTACGGCGTCCCGGCCTGGCAGATCCTCGAGGAAATCGGCCGCGCCGGCTACGTCGGCGGCCAGGAAGACATGATCGTCGACGTCGCCGTCCAGCTCGCCTCCGGGGCACGCGTAGCCTGACCCCGCACCACCCGCATGCCACGCACCGCACGCACCGCACACGCAGGAACCCCGCCGCTGGACATGCTCAGCGGCGGGGTTCCTGCGTTCGGGCGTTGCGTACCGGGCGACGGGGCTATTTATCGGCATTCGGCACTGTGGACAGGGAATCCGCGCCCGGCGCAGATGCCTCGGGGCGCCGAGCCGCAGTTCTCACCTGGCATCGCCCCTTTGACGCGGCATTCCAGCAGTAATCCGCCACGGATCCGGGCTGGCGACGCGCAAAAACCGAGCGCACCGGAATGCCCGCAGCGCGGAGCCGTGCTCCGTGTCGCGGGATACTTTGCGCAGCGGAATTGCTCGCCTAATGGGCCGCGGGAGGGATCTGGCGGGGATTTTGCGGTTCTAGCCGGGCAGCGTGGGCCGGGGACTTCCTTATTTCCCGGGGCCGCCGGGGATTTCCGTCCGGAAGCCGATCAGTTTGTGAGTGCCGTCGCTGTAGGGCTTGATCGCGGAGGCGCCGCAGCGGCACAGGGCGACGGTGTTGCCGTCGGGGCAGACAACGATGGAGTTCTCATTGGCGGTCTCTTGCGGGTTCGGGTTCATCAACGCTCACTGTCAGGGGTTTGAGGGTGCGGGGTCAGAAAACCGGGCGTCAGGGTGAGACCGCGGCGGGTGTTGGGGTCAGCCCGCAGCGACGCGGGCAGCGGATCGCAGCGAAGAGTCGTCCGGTGCCTTCTGGACCAGATCGAAATCACCGCAGACACCTACGACCTGGACCTTGACCCGCACTGGCGGGGCACACTTACCGACCGGCTCCTCGAAGACAGCGACAGCGACATGCTCTACGACCGGAGTCTCGACGGCTTCCAGCACGATGAAGGATTGAACCGGCAGCTCCGCCTGGCACCCATGGCACTGGAGTACTGGTTCGAACCTTTCAACGAAAAAGGCCAGGTCTCCCCTTACGCCCGCTGACCAAATGCCCACTTCCAATGACTGGCAGTCCGCCTAATTCACGCTGATGTGGCTGCTGCTAATTCGGGTAGAGGGAAGCGCTGCGCGCTAGCCTTCACATTCGATGCAGTACGAGTGGCCGTTCTTTTCGCGTGCGAGCTGGGAACGGTGCCGGACCAGGAAGCAGGAGTAGCAAGTGAACTCATCCTCGGCCTGGGGAATCACCTGAACGATCAGTTCCTCGGCGACGAACTCTCCGCCCGGGGTCATCGTCTCGTCCAGCGCGTCGGCCTCGTCCAGATCGCGAACGACGCTTCTGGCGTCCGGGGCGTTGGCGGATTGCAGCGCCTCCAGGGAGCGCTCCTGTGATTCCTTGACGTCGGAACGTACTTCGTCGTAATCGGTTGCCACTGCTGTGTTTCTCTTCTACGCCGGCTCGTCCCTGTTGGCGTGCCTGCTGGAGGTTCTGGCGCATTTCCGCAGGGCGTGTCGGCGTTGACGGTTTCGCAGCACCGGGCCTTCGGGGTTATTCGTGAAGTCCTGCGAGCCTGCTGCCGAATTTGGCCAGCAATGAGGTCTGTTTGGAGCCGCGTCCTTCTTCCCACGCATCGGCTAAGCCGAACAGTTTGTACATGGCGTGTACGCCGAGCCAGCGGACCGGCTCCGGTTCCCAGTCACGGGATCTGTAGCCGACCCATGGCAGGGCGGTGCGCTCGGTGTGCCGTTCGAGGGCGAGTTCGGCCAGCGTGCGTCCGCCCACGAAGGCACTCGTTACGCCGTGTCCCGCATAGCCGACCGAGGATCCGATGCCGGCGTCGCGGTCCCAGGTGACACTGCCGTTCCAGTCACGAGTAACCCCGAGGACCCCTGACCATGCGTGTTCGACTGCGAAGGGCACGCCCGGGAAGAAGCTTTCCAGCTTGCCGAGCAACTGTCGGACGGTCGTTTCCTTGGTTGCGCCGTCGCCGCCGGTTCCGGAGCCGAAGCGGTAGGGGGCGCCGCGACCGCCGATCGCGATTCTGTTATCGGCGGTGCGCTGGGCGTAGATGAAGGTGTGTGCGGAGTCGTTGAGGCATTCACTGCCCTCCCAACCGATCCGGTCCCAGAGTGAATCGTTCAAGGGCTGGGTGACGATCATCGAGGAGTTAATCGGGATGAGCCGGCGTTTGCCGAGTAGGGGGGCCGGAATAGCCTTCGGTGCAGATGAATGTACGCTTCGAATTCGCCCGCCCGGCGTCCAGTTTCAGGGTTCCTTCGCTGGCTGCGAGCACGCGGCTGTCTTCGTAAATCTTTACCCCCATTCTGCTGACGGTGTCGGCGAGGCCCATGAGGAGTTTGGCCGGGTTCATGCGGGCGACGTCCTTATAGAACAATCCGCCGTGAACGTCCTCGATTTTTATGCGGGTTTGGAATTCTTCCCGTCCGAGTAGTTGGACCTCGTCCTCGGCCATACCGTAGGAGAGGTCACTGGCCCGTTTGGCGATGAGCCGGTTTAGTCCGGCCTCTGTGTGCGCTGCGGAGAGGGTTCCGCCCTTGTATTGGTCCGCTTCGATTCCTTCTGTCGCGAGGATCTCCAGCAAAGTATCCACTGAAGTGATGAACTCGCGCTGCAGCGCCACACTCGCAGCCTTTCCGGTAGCGGATGCCTTGGCGAACTTCATCCGGTTGCCGGGCACCAGGGCCGAGACCCAGCCGCCGTTGCGTCCGGAGGCGCCGTAGCCGAGCCGTTCAGCTTCGAACACTGCCACCGACATCGACGGCTCCATGGTTTTGGCGAAGTATGCCGCCCACAGGCCGCTATAGCCGCCACCGATGATCGCCAAATCAACGGTTTCATCGCCTTCGAAGCGCGGGTAGGAGCGTTGGATTCCGATAGTGTCGGCCATCCAAAACCCGAGCTGACCATTGCGCATCGTCGTCGTTGCGGGCCTCATGCTGCAGTCCTGACCGGTTCGATGATCTTGGCCGTATTGCTCTTGGGCAGCAGCAGGCAGCAAACGACCATGATTGCGGCCACGGCCAGGCAGATGCCGACGACACCGGCGGTGGATCCGGAAGCTGCGAGAACCGCGGTGGCGGCCACGGGTGCGAGCCCTCCGCCCAGGGCTCCGGACAGGTGGTAGTTCAGGCCGATGCCGGTGTAACGGACGGTGGGGCTGAACAATTCTGCAACTTCACCGGCCAGAACGCCGTAGGACGTGCCGACGAAGATTGCTGTGACCCACGGGGTGGGGATCGCTCCCCGGTACCGGTAGCGGGTGACCGTCACCGATGCCGGGTTGAATAGCCGGATCCCATTCCATGACAGCGGCAGCCACCGCCCCGAGGGGGTGGTGAAGCGCCGCCGCAGTTCCTTCCAGCGCAGGCGGTGCCGTTTCCTCAGCCACCTGATCACCCGCCATTCGACGAAGTGCTTGAGGTTGTTGAGGGTGTGACTGCACACCGCGTGCCGGAAGTAGTTCGCCCATCCGCGTAGGATCTGGTTGATCCTGACGAGGATGCTGCCAGGATCGGCTTGCGAAACCCTGTGGGTCATCGACCGTATCTTCGCCTTCACCGCCTTCAATGGTCGATCTGCGATGAGGGTGTAGACGTACCACTGCTGGGTTCCCCTCTTGCGGCGCCACCGGATGTGGAACCCCAGGAAGTCGAACCCCTCGCTCATGTGCACTACCCGGGTCTTGGTCGGCGATAGGCGCAGGCCAAGCCGGGCAAGCACGCCAGCGATCTCTTCGCGCAGGTTCTCGACGTCAGATTCACGGCCGTGCACGAGCACGACGAAATCGTCAGCGTAGCGGACGACACGCCATGTCGGCAGACCCTTCCTCCGTCGTGCGTGACGCCGATAGGTGGTCCCCATCTGCCCTTCCGGCTTCCACGGGTCCATCACGTGCTCATCAAGCACGGTCAAGGCGATGTTGGCCAGCAGGGGCGAGAGGATCCCACCCTGCGGGGTGCCAGTGTCGGATTCCTTCAGCCCAGTCTGCTCGGTGAGCACGCCAGCCTTGAGGAAGGCCTTCACCAGCGCCAGAACGCGCTTGTCCTTCACCCGGATCCGCACCCTTTCCAGCAGGGCTGTGTGGTCGATCCGGTCGAAGCACGCCTCGATGTCCGCGTCCAGCACCCACCGGTAGCCGCGTGAGGCGAACATGTGGATCTCGGCGATAGCGTCATGCGCTCGACGGCCCGGCCGGAATCCGTACGAGACCGGAGAAAACCCGGCCTCGAAGATCGGTTCCAGCACGCGCTTCAGCGCCGCTTGAACCACCCGGTCGGCGATCGTGGGAATGCCCAACTTCCGGACTTTCCCCGAGCCGCCAGGCTTCGGGATCGCACGCTCGCGAACCGGCAGCGGACAGAACGTCCCCGCCTTCAGCGCAGTGCGCAGATCCTCCAAGAACCCGGACACCCCGATGTTCTCCTCGACCCAAGCGGCACTCATGCCGTCCACGCCGGGAGTGTTCGCACCGCGGTTGCCCGCGACCCGCTCGAACGCCAACATCAGCGTTGCCGGGTCGTGCACGAAGTTAAACAGGTCCTCGAACCGGCGGCCAGGATCGGCCACCGCCCAACGGTGGAGCTTGGCCTGCATCTCCGATACTCGCCCACGCGGCCCCACGGACGCGCCGGACAAGGCACCGGCGTTCACCGGTGCGTCTTTCGGTCTTGCATCATCCTCATCTCCTCGATACTGCTGCCGCCCTTCCCCATGCGCCGGGCTCTCTCCGGCTCGGAGTACTACGGCGGCTCCGCCCCGCCCCTAGCCGATCAGTCGACGACGGACCCAGCCCGGCCACACCGTGCTGGACGCACGGCTGGACAGGCGGGCCAAGGACGGTTCCCGTGTTCACTGTGATTCGCTCGTCGGAGTAGGAGCCCGACTCTGCCCCAGCGGCCTCGCTGTAAGTACGCCGCAGACATTCCTCACAGCCTCCCGGTCACCGGCTTCACAGCTCCCGGAAGTTCCCCGCCCACAAAGGGCGAGTGCGCGCCGCTCCCGGCCTACATCCACCAGATTCGAGCCGGTACAGAGTTAAGGGGCGTTATGACATCGGTTCCTCGCGTACTCCTCTCCGACCTGCTCGCCGGACCCACCGCATCTGGTAGTACTACGGCACCCCGGCTTTGTCAGGGCTGCTCCCACCCATACCGGCGTCTCCCGGAACAGGCTGCCCTCAGCTCCTGCCAGACCGCTGCGACGGTCTGGCGGTGATGGTCTCTCACCTCCACTCGAATCAACAGCGCCTCACGGCGCACGAAGCCTGCGCTGAACGCGTTCGCGATTACCTTCGCCGGCCGGTTCGAAAGAACCATTCACTCATGAAAACCGGCCGGACCCACACACCGTTTATCGGACAGTCCCGGTCCGAGAAACAACTCGATGTTGTTTGAGCCCAGGGTGCTACTCCAGACCCGTTTCAGCGTGCTTTAGCATGTCAGAACGGCCGCCACGGGAGATGAGCCTGCGGACCGGTGTCGTCAGCGGCCAAAAAAAAATTTGCGCGAATCTCACGTTGGCCGGCGGCAACGTCCGGGCCCGAAGTGAAGAATGGAAGCGTCCGTCATGGTTAACGCCGGATCCGCCTTGGTGCAAGTAAAGCCCGCCCCATAGCGTGGCGAGAAGGACCTCCACGGGAACCGTGGATTGTTGCTTCGAGCACGAGTAAGGCGGCAGGCGACCGCACGCGTGAGGTTCTGCGGCTTGAGAAGATGCTCGAGAGCTCTGGAATCAAACTCTCCAGCGCAGTTGCCAGCCTCACAGGCGTTTCGTCCCGAGCGATGCTGCAGGCATTGATTCGCGGGGAACGTGATCCTGGTGTGCTCGCGCAGTACGCGCAGAGGCGGATGAGATCCAAGATCCCTGAACTGGTGGAGGCCCTAACCGGCCGGTTCACCGACCATCATGCGTTCCTGACGCAGCTCTATCTTGATGAGATCGACGCACACACGCGGACAGTTGACGCCCTAACCCTAAGGATTGAGGCGGAGATCAAGCCTTTCGAATCCGCTCGCCAGGTGCTGGTAACAATTCCCGGGGTTTCCAGCACGGTGGCGGACGCGATCATCGCAGAAACGGGCGCTGACATGACTATCTTTCCTGACGCCAGCCATCTGGCATCCTGGGCCGGAGTATGTCCCAGCGCCAACGAGTCCGCCGGCCGAATCAAGTCGTCGAAGACGATGCCCGGCAACAGCTATCTGAAGGCGGCGCTGGGCATCGCAGCCTTGGCTGCCTCCCACAGCCGCAGCAGCTATCTGGCCGTCAAATACCGGCGAATCTCGGCCCGACGCGGCCCGGTGAAAGCCATCGTCGCCGTGGAGCACGCCATACTGAATGCCGTGTGGAACATGCTCAGCACAGGCGAGCTATTTGAGGAACTCGGCACCGGCTACTACGCCCGCTTAAACCCTGAAAAGGCCAAGGCCCGCGCACTGCAGCAACTTCGACAACTCGGATACGAGGTCACCCTCACCTCATCAACGGGGGCCCGAGCGGGTTAATTTTCGTAATAGGCGGCCACGGAAATGCCCAGCGGCGGGCATTTTTGCTGGCCGTCCGTGGGCGCAAACTATCGGCCATTGACAGACCGGAGGGCACGCCGACCAGGCCAAAGGCGGTTTGAAGCAAGCCCGGCGAGAAAGTCAAAGGACGCTTTCAAGAACGACCGCCCCAGAGGCGAGCCGCGGCAGCAACAACAACAACAAAACTGGCCGCACTGCTCACGCCTTGGATAACCGCCCATGCCGGATTAGTTTTTGGGGTTAGTTCCCGAGGAGCTTCGTTCCGTCGTGGGGGTGGAAAATATGCATGCCGGGAACCTGGATCGGTCAGCCTTCTGGTGCTGTGGGGCGGTATGCGGGCAGACTTGGTGAGTGTGTTTCGGTCGTCCCCGATACGTCTATGGTGCCGGTGAGCCTGTGGGTTAGTTTGGTGGTGGGGGGCACAGTTTCTTGTCCGCGGGATCGTGGATTGTTGCCTTTTTGAGCACGAATGTCAGATTTGTTGTTTATCCGTCCTCCCCGGAACACAGACACCTTGCCTGCAGGAACGGTTTTTGGAAGGTGATCCGTCATGGAGGTCATTCACCCGCGCTGCGCGGGTATCGATGTGTCGAAGAAGGATGCGAAGGTCTGCGTCCGTGTCCAGGGCCGGGGCACGCGGCCCACCACGTCCACCGTCACGACCTGGGCCTCGATGACCGGACAGATCCTGGACCTGAAGGAGCACCTGCTCAACGAGCGTGTGACTCTGGTCGTGATGGAAGCGACCAGCGATTACTGGCGCCCGTTTTTCTATCTTCTCGAGGACGACGGGCTGGAGGTAATCCTGGTCAACGCCCGCGACGCCAGGAACGTCCCTGGCCGTAAGACCGACGTCTCCGACGCTGCGTGGCTGGCTGACCTGGGCGCGCACGGGCTGGTGCGGGCCTCCTTCGTGCCCCCGCCGTCGATCCGTGAGCTGCGGGACCTGACCCGGGCCAGCACCGTCATCACCCGGGAACGCACCCGGGAAGTGCAGCGGCTGGAGAAACTCCTCGAGGACGCGTGCATCAAGCTCTCCTCGGTGGCCTCGGACATCACCGGGGTCTCGGGACGGCTGATGCTCCAAGCCCTCATCGACGGGCACGAGGACCCGGCCGAGCTGGCGGAGCTGGCGCACGGGCGGATGCGGGCGAAGATCCCCGACCTCACCGACGCGCTGACCGGACGGTTCCTTGACCATCACCGCTACATGGCCGCCCTGTATCTGCACCGGATCGACGCGCACACCGCAGACATCAACGACCTCAGCGCCAGGATCGAGGCGGCGATGGAACCCTTTCGCGACGCCCGGGAGCTCCTGATCAGCATTCCGGGATTCAGCACCACCGTGGCCGAGGTCTTCATCGCCGAAACCGGGGCCGACATGAGCGTCTTCCCGGCACCGCAACAACTGGCATCCTGGGCCGGCACGTCCCCGGGAGCCAGCGAGTCCGCCGGCCGGGTCAAGTCCGCCAAGACCCGGCCCGGCAACCGCTATCTCAAAGGCGCCCTGGGCATCGCAGCCCTGTCCGCGGTGCGGTCCAACGGCACTTACTTCTCCGCCAAATACCGGCGCATCGCTTCCCGGCGCGGACCCGTCAAAGCACTCGTCGCCGTCGAACACGCCATGCTCACGGCCGCGTGGTACATGCTCACCACCGGCGAACTCTACCGAGACCCGGGAGCCGACTACTTCACCCGACGCACACCCTCCAGAACAAAGGCCCACGCTATCGGACAACTCGAATCCCTGGGCTACAAAGTCACCATCGAACCACTCACGGCAACCCGATAGGTGCGGGCCCGAACAGTTGCCCTTTCCCCAGCCACAATCGTCGAGGACTATGGAGCCAACCTCATTTTCATGTCAGAACGCACGCGAGCCTTTTTATTGTCCATATTGACAAACAAAATCCGGGGTGGGCATCATAGTGATGCAACCAGGCTTGTGAATCAGAACCCCGGTCGGCGAAAAGAGCAGTATCCCGATCGATTTGAGAAGTCCCGGCAGTAGGAGATAATCCTCTATCGACTCGTCCTCCGTCCTCCGTCAACAAAACCAAGTTGATCCGGGACGCCCTGACGTGGGCGCATTCAGGACAACGCAGCCTGCGGGCACCGACCCTTACATACTTAGCGACGACCCGAAGGGGCACTACGCCATGGCCATTGAATACGTTCGCATCACCCCGGCACCAGTGCCGGATACGGCAACCCCGCAGCGCGTTCGCATGCGCGACGGTGTATGGCTTGCGACCGACGTCTACTTGCCGGAAAATGACCAGGCTCCAGGTCCGACAATCTTGATACGCCTGCCTTATGACAAGAACGGCGAGTACACGTTCATACCTAAGATTGCCGAGTACATGACTCGCCGCGGGTACCGCGTAGTCGCACAGGACGTACGTGGCAAGTTCCGGTCGGAAGGTGAGTCACTGCTTTTCGTCAACGAGGTCAACGACGGTTACGACACCATTGAGTGGGTAACACGGCAGAACTGGTCAAACGGTGACGTCGCCATGTGGGGGGACTCCTACTACGGGTACACACAGTGGGCCGCGGTCTCGAGCGGTCATCCTGCCCTGAAGGCGATAGCACCCCGCGTAACGGGTACAGGGCTCGGCGAACTGCCCGTCGCCGTGCCGGGCGCGGACACTCGCGATGTCGAGATGGGTATCATCCGGATGTATCCGCTCACACATTTCCATTCGAACGATACCTATGAGTGGGAGCCGGACTGGAGCCAACGCCCCTATATTCGTGACCTCGAGCGCTTCCAGACCGATGTCGGACAGCGGTCTGCCTCATTCGACCTGTGGTACCCAAATCCGGTGTTCCTGCGCAGATTCCCCAACGGCAGTCCCTTTGAGGCCCGACCCGTGCCGGTGCTCAACACGATCGGTTGGTGGGACAATTGCGCACCGTGGTCCTGGCGGGATCATGAGGCTATTACCAGCAACCCTGGTTGGGCTCACAACGAGTATCTGCTTCTGGAATCAATTGATCATGAAAACTACTACTTTGGCATTGGCGGACCCGCAGAGCGCGACGACAAAGATGTAGAGCGAATGCTTCCGGCTTACCTCGACCCGGCCCTCGAGTTTTTTGACGTTTTCGTGCGAGGTACTGGTAACCCCGCCGATATCCCCCGGGTGCGGTGGAACCTCGCTGGCACCACCGGTTACCGGCGCTCGGCTGAGTGGCCACCTGCCGCGGTGCAGGAGACCGAGTTGTTACTGACCGGAGACTTGACGTTGACTTCCTCTGCAGACCCGAAGACCACCGCTTTGTCCTGGCAGCACGACCCCGACAACCTCGTGCCGTCGCCAGCCAAGAATGCCTTCGCCTTCCTTGTTGATCAACCAGACGAACGAGCGCTGTCTTTGCGTGCCGACGTCGCTGATTTCACCGGACCCGCCGTCGAAGAGACGCTCAATCTCGTCGGCCCCGTGCGGGTCCGTGGCCGTGTTTGGAGCACGGGCCCGAGGGCCGATGTTTTCGCGCGGCTTTATGATCTCGCTCCCGATGGGACGCTGCTACGTATAGCGCGGGGGCAGGTGCACATCATGAAGGCCGAAACCCCTGTCGATGTCGACATTGATCTTGGCCATGTCGGTTACCAACTGGCGCCCGGGCACCGTCTGCGCCTGCACCTTCAGAGCAGTGACTTCCCCGAATTCATCCCGCAGCCGGGGACGGCCGAGTCGCCTTGGACAGCAGTCGACGTCAAGCCGACAACCCAAAGCGTCCAGCTCGGTGGCGAGAATGCGGCGACGCTGGTCTTCTCCACGCTGGCCGAGCCTGGGCCGGCGCTCCCGCTAGTGGGCGGTGCCGGTCCTGATGACGGCACCTATGGAACCTCTTCTTGAGTTCGCCTTCGAAGCACGGGTCGGTGTCGAGGACCGGTTGGCATGTGGGGCGCGGCGCTGATGAGCGGCTTCATTTCACGCCCACTACCGGAGGCACACGGTGGCGGGCCCCCTGCTCAACGGCGTCGTCCTTCCGGGCGGTGGCGACTGGTCAGTGCAGCGCGGTGACACGACACCAGCTTGAGGCCAGGTACCTGTTACGCGCTGACGACGGTGGAGTGTTTGACATCCTCAATCGCGGTTACTACCGGGCGTCCTCCGAAATTGCGGCCCGTCTTGAGGCCGGTGAAAACGTGGACGAATCTCTCTACTGCTTCAGGTGTGCCCCGTGTTCCAGACTGATTCTCCAGCGCACCGGTGGCTCGCCGATCACCAGTTTGTCGGCCTTGCGCGGGACGAGGACAGCCAGGTCTGCATCAGGTTCTACATACAGCACGGAACGGGCGGGGGGGGCGGGAAAACAACCGACTCCCCCCACAAACCCCCTCCCTCCTCCA
>NZ_JAYKZI010000018.1:32563-48808 GCF_036662515.1 Arthrobacter sp. S2(2024)
GGGCGGGCAGCGCGGCAACCTGCCGCGCTGCCCGCACAATCACTGTCCTTCGTACACGCAAATCCCGTCAATCCATGTTGAAACGACTTTCGCTTCGTGTATGCGTTCGGCGGGGACCGCAAACAGGTCACGGTCGATCACGGCCAGGTCCGCGCGGTACCCCACACGAAGGCTTCCCGTTGATTCCTCCCGCCCATTGATATAGGCGGATCCTTCCGTGTACGCGGTGATCGCCTCGGCCAATCCAAGCCGCTGCCGGTCGCCGCCAAGGGGCAGATTATCCCCGCCGGGCGTGACGCGGTTAACCGACACATGGATCGCTTGGATCGGATCGGGAGTAGAAACCGGCCAGTCACTGCCGCCGACCAGTCGGGCACCTGCCTTGGCAAGGGCGCCGAAGGGGTAGTGCTGCTCAATCAGTTCCTGCGCCAGGAATGGAAACGTGAGGTCGTACAACTGCTCGTCCTCGCATGCCCAGAGGGCCTGAATATTGGCTGCGACACCGAGCTCGGCAAACCGAGGCACATCCGCGGCAGCGACAACCTGCAGGTGGGCAATGTGGTGGCGGTTGGTCGATGGCCCGTTGCTTGCACGCGCCGCCTCGAGGGCATCCAGTGTTTCCCGGACGGCGCGATCACCGAGGGCATGGAAGTGCACCTGAAACCCTTCCTCATCCAGCCGACTCACGAAGGTATTCAGGGCTTCCGGGCTGATGAACGAGAGGCCGGCGTTGTCGGTGCAGTGCCCGTGGACGTCCAGGTAGGGCATAGTCATGGCTGCAGTGAAATTCTCCGTGACGCCGTCGATCATCATCTTGACCGTGCCCGCGGAAAGCATTTCGGGGCGGGCTGCCTGGGTGACGAGATCACGCCGAGCGATGAGCTTTCCTACCTGCTCGAGCCCCTCGTGCCGTTCCCACCAAAGGGCGCCCGTGACGCGCGATCGTAGAGAGCCCTCCTCGAGCGCACGGAGGTAGACTCCGAGGGCATCCGGCATGCCAAGGCCGGTGCCGATCAGGGAATCCTGCCAACCGGTAATTCCAAAGGAGTGCAGTTCTTGCTGGCCACGCAAAAGGCCACGGTAGGCCAACGCGTCATTCACGACGGGGCGTACGCCGCTCAAAAGTTCACTCGCCCCCTCGTGCAGTGTTCCCGAGGGGTTGCCGGCGGTGTCTCTTTCAATCCGGCCGTCAACGGGATCGGGAGTGTTTGCATCTATGCCAGCCAACTCGAGCGCCAGACTGTTAACCCATGTCCCGTGGTGGTCGCGATTGACCAGCATGACCGGACGGTCCGGTACCACATCGTCGAGCAGGGACGCCGCCGGCGTTCCGCCCTGGAAAAATGACATGGACCAGCCACCCCCGAGAATCCAAGGTTCATCAGGATTAGCATCTGCGTACTCGCGTATCCTGCGGAGGCAGTCATCGGCATCAGTTGCCTGAGTAAGATTGCACTGCAGGAGTTCAATGCCCGCCGCGACCGGATGGACATGGGCATCCTGAAAGCCAGGAACAAGCAGGCGCCCGCGGAGGTCGATTACCTCAGTGCGCGGTGCAACCCACCCTCTAATCTCCTCATCAGTACCAATCGCGGCGATAATGCCGTCCACTATGGCGATGGCCGCGGGACCCGAAGATACCTGGCCCCTGGTAAAAATTGCTCCGCCAATGAAGACGGTGTCTGCAGTGTTCATTTCACTCGTTTCTTAGTCGGTATGTCCCGAAGGTCTGCTGAGCGCGACAGCCCAGGAAGCGGGCCACCCAGACGCGCAAGGCCGGGAGCCGCTGTAGCCAGCCAAGCCAACGCTGTGCTGAAGAGGAACACTCCCCCAGTTCCGGAGACATCGGCGAACAGTCCTCCCATCGCGGTGCCCGCCGCGCCCCCAACAAGATTCGACGTCGTCAGCCATCCAAAAGCCTCAGCCGTGGCGTCCTCAGCCGTAGTCCGCGACACCATGACGTAAATCATCGAAAGCGCGGGTGCGAAGCCGAGTCCAGACAGTAGTAATCCGGCAGCCAGCACAACAGGGTTGTCACTGAGTCCGGTCAGGGCGGTGCCGGCAGCAACGACTCCTAAGGCGAGCATCGTGCCCGGAACCCCCAGTCGCCGGTGACCAAAGCCCAGCCCTCCTATGAGTGAGCCGAGGCACGACATAGCTATTGCCAGACCGGCCACGAGGGGGTCAAGATCGGATTTAACGACAATAGCGACCTCAAGTGCCATGAACGAACCGACGAGGAGAAGGCTCGTTACCATGCCCACCAGTAACGGGCGACTGCCTAGCACTCGCCCGAAGTGAGATACCGCGCGAGGGAGGCTAAGGCTGGCTATTGCAGGGCTGGCTATGAACCAGAGTGTCCCGGCCAGGGTGATCGCCGAGCATGCAAACATCGGCGCTGGTGGTGCCAATGACGCGACCAGCAATGTTGCCGCGACAGGCCCGATGATCCAGATAAGTTCTTCGATGATGGTGTCGACGGCGAAAAGCGCCGGGACCGAGCTGGGCGGGACTATACGTGGGTAGAGGGCTCGGACTACCGGCATAAGCGGCGGCACTGTCGCTCCTACAAGAAGGCCCAGCGCGATCAGCGGCCCCTCAGCCGGTCCGCATAACGCCAGGCCTACGGAACTTGCTGCATGTGCTGAGGCCGCGAGTTTGACCAGACGGCGGGCACCCACCACACCGGCGAGGCGGCTCGCCAGCGGCATAATGGTCGCCTGTCCGACGCTGACGGATGCAACCACAAGTCCTGCTGTCGCGAACGAATCCGTGAGTGCTTCGACGTGCATCAGGATGCCAATTGAAAACAGGCCAAGGGGCAGCCGGGCGAAGAGTTGCGAAGAGAGAACGCGGGCGACGCCCCGGTTGCTGAACAGCACACGATACGCATTCATGCCTAGTCTCCTCCCGAACTGCCGTTGTAACCTGGCTCGCAGAGCCGTTCGGGTGCAATCCTCTGATGTTCAAGTTGCCAAGTCGAGGGAGGGTTCCGCTGAGCAGCACGACAGTGCCCGACCTTCAAGTACTCAGTCACCGCCTGTCACGTGCAGGCCGCGTTTCGTAGCCGGGCTCTAGGACAGTCCCTGGCATCCAAGCAGACTTCACACACGTGACTAAGTTTTGACGTGTGATGCCCTTCACACTACTCTGTGGGCACGGTAAAGAAATATTTAGCTGCAGTTCAGAAAAGTGAATACGCGGACTGCGGCAAGTAGGTTCTGTGTGACAACTCGGACACCTTGTCTGGAAGCCCCCCGCCCCCGGCTTCGCCGCAACCGATGTGAACCCGAATAAACGTGCTGCAGGACGGAACGATTTAGGCGGGCGCCCCCGGCGGGTCGCTAGTCTCGGTCGTACCCCAATTTTGGATCCCCCGGAATGGAAGTTGATAAATAGATGCGCGACGCTGGCATGTACTTCACGATGATTGCGCCGCAGAGCATTTCGCTCGACCCTGCGGCCGGCTCCGGAGTGTCCAACGGCATGGGCGCGCCCTATCGCTCATACATCGAGCGCGGCACGAAACCGGTCCTCTTCTCCGACATGTGTGGAGTGGAAACTATGCTTCCTCGCCCGCTCTTCAGCATCGCTGCTGCCTGCAATGAGCTCGGGAAAGGGGGATCTGCCCTCGCAGGAGAGGCGATCGACTTCGAATCGGCGGTGTCGATGTGGACAGTCTGGGCAGCGGAAAGTTCCCATCAGGATCATGACAGGGGGTCCTTGTTCCCGGGCGCTCTCGGTGATCTTGCCATCCTGACCGGCGATCCGGACGCTTTAGCCCCGGACGAACTCTTTGGGCTCGATGTGCACGCTACCGTCCTGGGCGGTCTGATAGTGCATCTCCGCGATGAGTCAGCTTTCAACAACCTAGTCCGCAATCCCAACACACCAAAGGAATGAGACCGCAATGAAGCAAGTCAAGCAATTGGCAATCGCAGCAGCGATTGCCACCGCTATGACCCTCGCCGGCTGTACCGGCGGCGGCGGCAGCAGTAACCGTACGCCCGCACCGGAATTCGATAAAGCCGCCCTTGTCGCAACCACCGCGCCGGGTACCAAAGAGGTGGACAAGGTGACCTGGGGAATGAGTACGGGTGAACCGTCGACCGTTGATCCCAGCAAAGCAGGGAACGATTCCGCTTACTACGCTGTCGCGAACATGTGCGAGACCATTCTCCTCACCACTCCGGAGTTCGGAATCGCGGAGAACCTGGCTACCTCCGCCGAATGGGCGAACGACACCACGCTCGTTATTGACCTCCGTGACGATGTGAAGTTCTGGGATGGTACCCCGCTCACCACGGAGGACGTCATCTTCAGCTTCCAGCGCAACGCAGACGCGAAGACCGGTTCGGTAAATGCCTCCGCCTTCAAGCGCATGACCAGTGTCGAGGCGACCGGACCGAACCAGGTGACGGTGACGCTGTCGGAGCCGGAGTCGGAATTCCGCAACGCCCTCGCGGGGCCGGCCGGCTACATCGTGCAGAAGGCTTTTACGGAGAAGGCCGGTAAGAACATCGGAACGCCCTCCGGAGGTGTGATGTGCACCGGCCCGTACAAGTTCAAAAACTGGGTTGCCGGACAGTCGATCACCATGACCGCCAACCCCCACCATTGGAAGAAGACCCCGCTGGTCAAGGAGCTCGAACTCGTTTTTGTCGATGGCGATGCAACTCTGACCTCGGCACTGCTTTCCGGTGAAATTGATGGGGCGTTCTCGGTTCCCGCCGCCAGCCTCGACCAGTTCAAGAGTTCGAACAGAGGAACTTTCTACACAGGGCCCAGCAGCGCATTCGTAGCCTTCGCAGCC
Organism: Arthrobacter sp. S2(2024); assembly: GCF_036662515.1. Taxonomy (NCBI): domain Bacteria; kingdom Bacillati; phylum Actinomycetota; class Actinomycetes; order Micrococcales; family Micrococcaceae; genus Arthrobacter; species Arthrobacter sp. S2(2024). Next base: position 37,377 of record NZ_JAYKZI010000018.1, read on the forward strand.
TCCACGTCGGAGGGTTTCGCCGCAGACCCCAAGGTTCGCACCGCAATCGACATTGCCCTGGACAAGAAGGCGGCGATCGACGCTGCGCTGAACGGGCTCGGTCAGCCGATCAAGACGTTCGTGCCTCCGTTCATGTGGGAGGGTTCCGAGCACGCTGACATTTACCGTAAGGGCTACGAAGCGCTTCCTGACAATTCCGGCGGACGAATTGAAGAAGCAACGAAACTGGTCAAGGAAGCCGGGGCCACCGGCGCTAAACTCGTCCTGGCTATCACCTCCGGAGACCAGACTGCCCTGACCCTCGCCACTATCGTCCAGGCGACCGCAGAGCAGATCGGCCTGAAAATGGAGATCAAACAACTTCAGGCCGCAGAATTTTCGGCGATCTTTTATAAACCCGAAGGCCGCAAGGGGCTTGACTTCGTTCTGACCACCGGATACAGCGACACTCCTTCCATCCTGCAGTACCCGGCCTTCTTCATCACGCCGAACGGGCTCTTCAACTGGACCGAGTATGACAACCCTGAGGTTGCCAAGGCCATGGACACGGCAGCGACATCGACTGATTCAAAGGTTGCCGCAGAGGCGTTTGTTAAAGCCCAAAGCCTCTACGTTCCCGACCGGCCGATGATTATGTTTGCCAACGAGTACACGCGGACATTCCTGAGCAATGACTTGTCCGGTGTCGTCACGTCCTTCAGCCACATCACGGCGCCCTGGGCAATCGACCTCGGCGGCAAGTAACAACGGTAACTACCCGGGCGGGCAGCGCGCCATCTACGCGCGCTGCCTGCCTAACGAGCGATGCAATTCAGCAGTGAGTCCCCGGAGGAGCACATGATGTACCCAAATTACGATCCGTCAGCGGATCGGACAAGAATCGGTGGGAGAAAATGACCACAACTATCTGGTTCCTCCTTCGCAAGGTCGCCGCATTGGCAATAACCTTGCTCATTGCAAGCTTCGCGATCTTTTCTGCGCTGTTCCTAGCTCCAGGCGACCCTGCCTCGCTACTCGGCGGGAAAGACGCCGACCCCGCCACGATTGCCGCGATCCGGCGTCAACTCGGGTTGGACGACCCGTTCCTCCTGCAGTACGGGCGCTGGCTCGGGGATCTCCTCGCGGGAGACATGGGTCGGTCGTACGCCTACCGTGCTGACATCGCCGATCTCATCGCACCCCGGATCGGGACAACTTTTCTTCTCGTGGCTTACGCCGCGCTCATCATCCTGATCCTCGGCATCGGCAGCGGTATTCTTGCCGCACTGGCCAACAAGCGCACCGACCGGGCGGTTACGGTGATTACCTCCACTCTTATGGGGGCTCCGACGTTCGTCATCGCAATCATCCTGATCACCGTCTTCTCGCTGTACCTAACCTGGTTTCCCGTATTCGGAAATGGTACGAACTTTCCCGATCAGATTCGCCACCTCACTTTGCCGGCCATAGCCATGAGCTGCGCTTATCTCGCCTTCGTTTCCCGCATTACACGCAGCGCGGTTCGCGCGGAAATGTACTCGGAGCACGTCGACACCGCACGCAGCCGGGGCCTCGCGCCTTCGTATTACATCCCGCATCACGTGTTGCGGAACGCATCGTCCCAGATCTTTGCCGTCTCAGGTATCACGATCGCTGGCCTCTTCGCCAGCACCGCTATTGCTGAGCAGGCGTTCGGCATCAACGGAATCGGTTCGCTCCTCGTCACCGCAGCAAGTCGACAGGACCTTCCCGTAGTGCAGGTTCTGTGCCTCTTCCTCGTGACGGCATTCGTCATAGTCAATGTCATCGTCGATGTCGTCAACGCGGTTATCGATCCCCGCATCGCAAGAAAGGAAGCGATCTGATGGCTGTCGTAGCCACTTCTCCAAATCTCGCAGGGGTGCGTACCCGTCGAGCCAACTGGGCGGTCTGTGCGTCCATAGGCTGGGTGGCACTGCTTGTCCTCTTGGCTTTTGCCGGCCCCTTGCTGGCGCCCTATAGCCCGACTGCCATTGACCTAGCAAACAGGTACTCGGATCCATCGATGGCGAATCCGTTCGGGACCGACGAGACCGGGCGCGATATCTTCTCACGTGTCCTGGCTGCGGTGCCAACCACGATCGCCGGACCGTTTTTCGTTGTCCTCGTGTCAGCCTCGCTAGGGACGTTGCTCGCGCTGATCGCGGCATGGTTCGGCAAATTCACTGACGGCGTCATATCGCGTGGCTTCGACATCCTCTTCGCGTTCCCGGGGCTTGTACTCGCAATCCTCGCTGCAGCGATGTTCGGAGGAGGTTTCTGGGCGCCGGTGCTCGCGCTCTCGTTGGCGTTCACACCGGTATTCGGCCGCATTCTCCGCGCAACCGCTATCAGGGAACGGAATCTTCCTTACGTCTCAGCGCTCATGGTGCAGGGACAGAGCCGCATGGTCATAGCAGTTCGGCACATTCTTCCGAACCTGTTCCCGGCACTGGCCGTCCAAGGCGCCGTTGCCTTCAGTTACGCCCTGCTGGATCTCAGCGCAATCTCCTACCTGGGACTGGGACAACGTCCACCAGCCGCGGACTGGGGCTTACTCATCGCGCAGGGTCAAAACGGGATTCTCGCCGGTCATCCCCAACAGGCAGTCATCGCCTCGATTCTGGTACTGATCACGGTGCTTGCGATGAACGTCATCGGCGACGCCCTTTCCAACAAATTTGAGATCGGGGAACGATGAGCAAGCCACTTCTTCAGATCGAAAATCTCCTCCTCGCCGTCGGTGACAAGAAAATCCTCCAAGGAATCAACCTGACCATCGGCGCAGGCGAGGCTGTGGGGGTCGTAGGTGAATCAGGGTCCGGCAAGTCGATGACTGCCCGAAGCGTGATCCGTCTTTTGCCCAGCACAGCCAATCTGCACGGAGACATTGTCTTCGATGGGGAATCCGTCCTGCAGATGAATGCGGGAAGGCTGCGTGCCTACCGCGGCAGCAGAGTTGCGATGATTTTCCAGGACCCGCGGGCGCACACAAACCCGATCCACACCATCGGAGACTTCCTCACCGAGAGCGTTATTCAGCTTCGTGGCACTAACCGCAAAGATGCCACGGCACGAGCAACGGGTCTTCTTCGGGAGGTTGGCATTACTGATCCGGAGCGGCGGATGAACCAGTTCCCTCACGAACTCTCCGGCGGCCTCCTGCAGCGCGTAATGATTGCAGCGGCGCTGATGACCGATCCTGAGCTGTTGCTGGCGGACGAACCCACCACCGCGCTGGATGTGACTACCCAAGAGGAAGTCATGGCCATTATCGATGGCCTCCGACAGAATCGCGGCCTCGCGATGATGTTCATCACGCATGATCTCGACCTTGCTGCGGCCACGTGCGACCGCCTCGTCGTGATGCAGGCCGGTCAAATCATTGAGGAGATTGCTGCCGACGATGTCTACGAGCACGCGCAAGCTGCATACACGAAAGAACTCATGGCGGCTCGACTCGACTTTGGCGCAGCCGTTTCCACAGACATAAAGAAAGACTGGCCATGAGCTCTGAATACATCCTTGAAGTGGAGAACCTCGTCAAGCGCTATCAGGTCCAGAGAGTCGACCGTCCTGGCCATGAGGTGTTCACCGCCGTAGACGATATCTCCTTCGCATTGCGGCGCGGAGGCTCGCTCGGGGTGCTGGGCGAGTCCGGCTCCGGCAAATCAACAACGGTCCGCGTGATCGTCGGCCTGGAAACGCTAACCAGCGGGACGGTCCGGGTCAACGGCGAGCCCTGGAAGCTCGACGGCAACGTCGGGACGCGGGTACGACGCCAGCGGGGCAGCGTTGTGCAGATGGTTTTTCAAGACCCTTATCAGTCGCTCAATCGTCGTCAATCAGTAGCTGCGTGCCTTGATGAAGCATTGCGGTTGCACACGGACCTCAGGAAAGCCGCTCGTGCTGAACGGATCAAGCAGCTTGCGCACCAGGTCCACATTCCGGAGTCTCTTCTCGCATCATACCCACGGGCTCTCTCCGGAGGGCAAAGGCAACGCGTCGCCATCGCACGCGCACTAGCAGCCAACCCCAAACTGTTGCTGCTCGATGAGGCTGTCTCCGCTTTGGACGTTTCCGTGCAGGGTCAGGTCCTCGAGTTACTCGAGGAGATCCGCAGGACGACCGGGGTAGCGTTGCTCTTCATCTCCCACGATCTCGCCGTGGTGCAGCGGGTGTGTGACGAGGTTGTGGTGATGCGTAACGGAAAAATCGTCGAGTCCGGCCCAATCCCCGACGTGCTGGGCAACCCTCAATCGGAGTACACACGCCGACTGATCGCATCTATTCCGCGCCGGGGCTGGAAGCCCCGGCGCTCGCTGAACACCACCATGGCGGTTAAACAATGAGTGCGAGTAGTCCAAAGACGATGCCGCCAGAAGTCACACGGGTCGGCCCGGGCCCGCAGGATCCCGCCGCGGATCTCCACATGGTGCGGATGCGCGACGGAGTCAGGCTCGCAACCGACGTTTACCTTCCTGACGGCGACTGCTCTCCCGGCCCCGTGCTGCTGACGCGTCTCCNGGGTCGGCCCGGGCCCGCAGGATCCCGCCGCGGATCTCCACATGGTGCGGATGCGCGACGGAGTCAGGCTCGCAACCGACGTTTACCTTCCTGACGGCGACTGCTCTCCCGGCCCCGTGCTGCTGACGCGTCTCCCCTATGACAAGAGCGGTGCGTTCACACCCATCGCACTGTTCGCTGAATACTTCATAGCGCGCGGCTATCGCGTGGTGGCACAGGACGTGCGTGGAAAGTTCCGTTCGGAGGGGGAACGGCAGATCCTCGTGCATGAGGCGGATGATGGATACGACACCATTGACTGGATTTCGCGCCAGCAGTGGTGCAACGGTGACGTCGCGATGTGGGGCAACTCTTACTATGGGTTCACACAATTGGCGGCGATGACCACCCAGCACCCGGCGCTCAAGGCAATCGCCCCTCGGTTGACGGGAACCCAACTCGGCCAACCCAGGCTGGCATCCTCAACGGATGTGACCCGTCGCGTCGAATGGGCCGAGACATACCTATACCCCCTATCCTTCTTCCACGACAACGACAACCTCTTCTGGTCAGTTGACTGGCAGACCCGCCCTTACCTGGCTTCAATTGAAGCATTCATCGCGGCCAACGGCGGCAGTTCCCGTTCCTTTGACCAGTGGTATCCGCGTGCGCACCCACTCCCGGTTTACCGGAGCGTAGCGCATCCGTTCGACGCCCGGGCGATACCGACTTTGTACACGATCGGGTGGTGGGATAACTGCGCCCCCTGGTCATGGCATGACGTCGAGGCTATGAGCGAACGCGCAGCGTGGCGTGATGCACTGCATATCGTGATTGAGCCCATCGACCACTACTCCCACGAGCTCGGAGACCCCAATGCTGTGGAGTATCCAACCGTCGATCAGTGGCGGGCGCGGATTCCCCGCATCCTCGGGCCGAGCGCGGACTTCTTCGATGTGTACCTCCGAGGTGTCAAGGACATTCGATTGCCCCGAGTCCGGTACACAGTCGCGCGGGCCGGGGATCAAGGTCGCGGTGACCTCCGTGAGTCGGATGTCTGGCCCCCGGTGGGAGAAGAGGTGCGTCTTGTGGCGACCCAGGATTCCGCACTGGTCCTCGAGAGAACCGGGACCGTACCTTCAACTAGCCAGGAAAGCACGCGTCAGTGGATTCATGATCCGGATGACCTGGTCCCTACTCCAGCCCCGAACCCCTTCAAATCCATCCTCGATCCCGGTGACACTGAACGCGCAAGCCGACACCCGGGGGTGCTCTCCTTTCGTAGCGAACCGCTCCTTGAGGATGTTGAAATAGTGGGGAAGGTACAGGCTGGGGGGTGCTTCCGTTCCACCGGACCCAGCATGGATGTTTTCGTACGGCTGATGGATGTGGATGAAACCGGCGCTCGTTTCCGGATTGCCCGGGGTGACATCCACATCGTTGATTCCACGTCTGAGACATCGGTCGAAATCACCATGGATTACGCGGGGTACCTGGTGCGGGCAGGCCATCACCTTGAGGTTGAGCTGGCCAGCAGTGACTTCCCTGAGTTTGTGCCCCTTCCCGGCACCGGCGCGGACCCATGGGCAGCCGTTGAGACGGCTCTCAACACCCAACGGGTTCTCGTCGGCGGCCGGCGCGGCTTTTCCGTCACCATGACGACGACACAGTCAATAAGGGAAGGCGATTCCACATGACCGCACAGGACCCGAGTGAAGTCCGCAATGGCGACATCTCCTTCTGGTGGCAGCAGATAGGCATGCCGATGCAACGGGCGGCGCTTCCCGGGGACATCACGGCGGATGTCTGTATTGTTGGTGCTGGCTACACCGGGTTGTGGACTGCCTACTATCTCTCCCGTCTGGACCCAACGTTGCGGGTCGTCATCCTCGAGCAGAGATTTGCTGGTTTCGGCGCCTCCGGCAGGAACGGCGGCTGGGTCAGTGGTTCGGTAACGGGAGGCCGGGCCCGCTATGCGAAGACCCACGGCCGTTCCGCAGCCATTGACCAGCAGCTCGCCCTCAACAGCACGGTTGATGAGGTGCTTACAGTACTTTCGGCTGAAGGAATCGAGGCGGACGCCAGGAAAGGCGGAGAGCTGCGGATAGCCCGCACGGAATCGCAACTGGCCCGGCTAAAAGCTGAAGCCGATCGAGAAAGCGAGTGGCCCGGAACAGACCTGGTCGTCCTTGGCGCTCGGGAAGCGCAGGAGCGCATCGGAGTTGACGGTGTACTCGGTGCGATCTGGGATCCACACTGCGCCAAGGTTCACCCCGCCAAACTCTCCCGAGGTCTTGCCCACGCCGTTGAAGCCGCGGGAGTCGTGATTTACGAGGGCACCCGAGTATCCGAGATTACATCGGGTTGCGCATACAGCGACAAGGGAACTGTGCGGGCGACGCATGTCATTCGTGCCACAGAGGGTTTTACCGCCGATCTGAAGCACGAGCACCGCACCTGGCTGCCGATGAACTCCTCAATGATCGTGACGGAGCCGCTGCCCCAATCCGTCTGGGCGGAGATCGGTTGGAACGAGTACGAAACACTCGGCAATTTCGCCCACGTCTACATGTACGCGCAACGCACAGCGGACGACAGAATAGCCTTCGGCGGGCGGGGTGTCCCCTACCGATACGGCTCAAAAGTCGACACCGATGGGGCAACGCAGGCAAATACGATTCGCGAACTGAGCCGGCTGCTCCACGAGTTTTTCCCCGCAGCTGGAAGAGTCCCGGTTGCACACGCTTGGGCTGGTGTCCTGGGTGTACCCCGCGACTGGGCAGCAACAGTGGGTCTCGACCGTCGCAGCGGCCTGGGCTGGGCAGGTGGTTACGTGGGAACGGGAGTGGCGGCCACCAATCTCGCCGGCCGGACCCTCGCTGACCTCATCCTCGAGCGCGACACCTCAATCACCCGCTTGCCTTGGGTGGGGCAGAAAGCCCGCAAGTGGGAGGTTGAGCCGTTGCGGTGGTTGGGCGTGCAGGGCATTTACGCCTCCTACCGCATCGCCGACCGGGCAGAAGCGAAAGGCGGGCAGCGGACCTCCCCAGTTGCCAAGCTCGCTGACATCGTCGCCGGCAGATAAGAAGAAGGAACGAACATGAATAACACCACCAGCGTCACGCTGCACGACGCCGCTGGGGTCGAGTTGGGACCTTTCAGGCCAAAGCCAACTGCCCTGACGGACGGCGTGGAGGAGGCCTCCTTGACGGTTTGGGATAGCCCTGATGGCAGGGCCAACGCCGGAGTGTGGGAATGTACGCCCGGGTCGTTCTCCGGGCGTCGGGACGGCTATTCCGAAGTTTGCCAACTGCTCTCAGGCCGAGTGACGGTCGAGCCCAATGAGGGTGAAAGCGTCGAGCTAATCGCCGGTGACACGCTCGTGATGCCCGATGGCTGGACAGGGGTATGGCACGTGCACGAGACCGTGAGGAAGACCTACATCATCATCAATTCGTGACGATGGCGGCAGACCCGTCTGAACGTGGGTCACTGGCGGCATCGATGACCTCGTCGCCCCCCACCACTATGACGTTCGAGTTGCCGGTAGGTTGGACCGCGGCGGCACGACCTCGACGTCAAAGCCGTCTGTGAAAGCCGTCCCACTGTTCTGAAACAGGATGCCTGTGTCCGGGTCAAGGACGCACGAGCCGAATCCGTAGTAGAGCGGTTGTATCAGCTAACCCGGGGGTTTCATGGCGGGTCACTCCGCGTGTGTGTTTAAGCAGGGAAGGGCGCTCTGAGCTGGGAAAATAGTGGTTGTCGAGACCGTTATTTGCCGAGCGAAAGAGCACCCTTTCGATGCAAAAGTCTACCTGTGTTTTTCCGTCGATTCCGGTCACTTTCACCGGCCAGTCCCTGGTCTCCCACGCCGGGGTTAAAGTCCTGACCGGTTTCATCGATGCCCTTGGTTTCGGGGCATTGTGCGAGGACCGGTTGGGCCAGTTCGTTCCAGCGGGCGCGACGCACCGGGCCGGCCGGATACTTGGTTCGCTGGCGGCGATGCTGGCCACCGGAGGCGAACACGTGTCCGATCTGGACATGCTGCGCGTCTCACCGGGGGTCTTCGGCCGGCTGCCCTCGAACGCGACGGTTTCCCGGTTTTCGAGCGCACCGTGACGAACCCCGAGCTGCTCGGCTCTGGCATCGAAACCCTTACCCGGCACCTGCGCTCCAGGGCCTGTGAAGCGGCCGGGAACCGGAACCCGGCGCTATCCGCGACGGCGGCGGATCCGCTCATCCTGGATCTGGACGCCACCCTCGTGACCTCACACTAGGAGAAGGAAAACGTCGCCGGCACCTACAAGGGCGGTTACGGTTTCGCCCCGTTCATCGCCTCCTGCGATTACGGCGCCGGTAACGGCACCGGCGAAATCCTTGCCTGCCTGCTGCGGCCCGGCAGCGCCGGCGCGAACAGCGCCGATGACCACATCCGCCTCTTCGAGACGGCCGTGTCCGGCCTGTCCGAAGGGTTCTTCGACGAGACCGGGGCGCTGGCCGGGAGAAGATTCTGGTCCGCACCGACAGCGCCGGCGCCTCCAGGAAGTTCCTCTGGCACCTGCACGGCCGACACGCCCAGTACTCTGTCTCCTACCCGGTCCCGGCGGCCAAGGCCCACATGGTGGACTGGATCAACGACAAGAAGAACTGGCAGCCGGCCCAGGACCAGGTCGGCAACGACCGGACCGATGCCTGCGTCATTAACGCCACCGACATCATCCCGCTCACCGACTACCCGCCGGGCACGAACCTGTTCCTGCGCGCCGAGCCCCTGCACCCCGGCGCGATTCTGCGGGCGCTCAGGTCGTCCGGCCCGGTGCCGTGCAGGCGGGTCAGCGTTCGGAGCAAAACCCTGCGAGTTTGGCGGGCTCGTGGCGATATCAAGGCCCAGAACGCGGGCGCACAGAGGCGCCACCGTCTCTCGTTGGTAGGACGTGACGTCGGATTCAGTCAGGGTAGTGCCGAAGTGCTGCAGCGCCGTGAGCCAGCGACTGGCAAGGCCACCGCGATAAAAGTCTTCCACGCCCGTTTCCCGCCAAGATAGACAACGACTCGGCCAACGCGGGTTACTCCAGCCTGTCAGTGTTATTCAGTGCCCGTCCGCTGCGCAGGAATACCTGCGCGCATCCGGGGTCGGCAGCGAGGTCCTGTAAGTATTCTTTCCCCGCTGCAGCGAGGAAAGGGCTCACTGCACACTGCCAGGCGGATCGCGGGAGCGATCTAACTGGATAACGGCTACAGCCCCGCCATCGACCGCAACCGTGCCCAACCGCCAACGGCTCCCGGGACTGTAATTGTGGAGACGCCCCTCACAGGAGGATGCTCCCCAAAGCGAGATCGCAGCGATGCTGTGTCTGTGCCGCTCCCCGCCCATCCGGTTCGTGATGGAGTGTGGCGATGGGGCTTATTCGTTTCGGTGGTTGCGAGGTGTATAGGGTCATTTCGAAAATCATTTCTTGGGCAGATTTAATTTGAGACACCCAATAACCGTGAGGGAATGACGTCGTACCACTGTGCGGAACCATCCGTTGTGCGGATAGCCAAGACGAATAGGCTCTCGTATAGCAAATACAACACGCGCCCCGCGCCAGCACAGGAGGAACCCGCAGATGTCAGCTCACGAAATAGTGACGAAGCCCGTCCTTGTACCGGAGACACATGCTCCCACGATGAGCTATAGGTTTACGGTGCGAATTGATTTGGGTGAGGTGTCAGACGTCACCGGCGCAGACGGCACGACAGGTCGTGTCACCCCGGTGACTGGCGGATCGTGCAGCGGCCAGTTGACGGGCCGCGTTCTTCCGGCGGGTGCGAACTGGTCACGACGGATTGGCGGGACCGCGCGGTTGGACGCACGCCACCTCATCGACTCCGACACTCACGGAATCATCGAGGTGAGAACGAGCGGGTGCTACCGATTGGATGAGCAGGAGCTCGAGGGAGCCGAGACCCCCGATGGACTGGAGCGCCCTGGAAGATACTTCCGGGTCACGTCGGAATTTGACTCGGCCGATGAAAACCTCGCATGGCTCACCGAAAACCTCTTTATTGGCCGAGCAGAAAGCATCGAGGGCGGAATCGCAATTCACTACTTCTCTGTCGGCTGACGACGTAGCGGTGGCGAAGCCTGTTCATTTGCTTCATGCTTCGTCGTTGCCCTCCTGTCCAAAGCCTGGGACTTCAGCTGCACTTACAGGACTCGGTACGCGGTATATCGCACGCGGTCGCGGTCACGTCTACAGGAGGCAACTACCAGCGTTCGCTCCCATTGCGCCAGTTCCGGGGCAGATGTTTCGATATTGACCACGGTGCGGAGGTAGTAGCGCTCGGGCTGAATATGCTCCCCACGCAGCAGGGATTCCAGGACGTCGGGAGGGCCAGAGCGGACACCGCTGACCTGCAGGTAGAGGTATTGGTTCTCAGCGGTGCGTGCAGTGTCTCGACCGTCGATGTCATCGCGCCGTCCGGTCTCATACGCTGCCAGTCAGCCCCACCCGCGAGAACGTCTGCGTTTATTTCACCGGTGATTGTGCCGCCAAGGATAGGGATGACCCGACGGTGGTCGCCACGAGTCGACACATGATCCTGGAGATCCCCGAGCTCCACTACGACGTCGAAGGCCGGTTTCAGCGTGGGAACGGATGGCGTGAAGGTCATATCTTTCCTCGCAAATTTCATTGTGGAAGGTGACAGCGGTAGAACAAACCGGGAGTGAATTAAGGTCGAGAGTTAACGACGCTGAGCGAAGGGCGCCGGTTGAGGATGTCCGGGGCGAATCCAGCGGCGAGTTTGTAGGAGGCGGCGATGTCCGAATGAACCGTCCCGGGAATCATGCCGCCTGTTTGTTGGCGGCGTCGTCGGGTAACGAGCCGATTTCTCGAGCATAGTATGCCTGCTCGAATTCCTCGGGTGTTTGGTGCCCGAGGGAG
>NZ_JAYKZI010000019.1:0-43874 GCF_036662515.1 Arthrobacter sp. S2(2024)
CAGAGATATGCAAGCACCCCAGCCACCCTAAGCTTCCAAAGCTTAGCTACCCCGAAATTCGCCCGCCAACACTGGGAAGCAGGCACAATCCATACACACGTTTTGTCCTATAACCCCCGATGGTTGTGGCCAGTCGTTTGCCGGTTCAGAATGGCAGCATGACAGCGTCCGGAGATGCAGCGCGCGACAAGAGGCTGGCGAAAATCGGTACGGCGGTGTTCGCCGTCGCTCCGGCTACCGCGGCCGGTCTGTTGCCATGGTTTGTGACCCGCTGGAGGGTGCAACAGCCTGTGCCGGGCGGACTGGCGGCCCAGTGCACAGGTGTTCTGCTGATCGGCGCCGGTGCGGCGGTGATCACCAATTCTTTCGCGCGGTTCGCCCTTGAAGGATTGGGAACGCCTGCGCCCTTTGCGCCACCGAAGAACCTTGTGGTCAGTGGTTTCTACAGGTTCGTGCGGAATCCCATCTACGTGGGCATTGGCGCCGCGATCGTCGGGCAGGGCCTCGTGCTGGGACAGCCAAAGCTGTTCGGCCTCGCGGCCTTGGGCGCAGTTCCCGTGGTGGCTTTCGTCAGGTTGTATGAGGAGCCCACCCTGGCCCGCAAGTTCGGCGCCGAGTATGAGGACTACCGTGCCAACGTCCCCCGCTGGCTGCCACGGCTCACTCCTTGGCAGCAGCCAGGCTAGCGTCGGCTCGGATTCGGTGCCGGGAATTGGAAAGCTCTCCACCGCGACTATTGGGGGATGCCGCGGTGGAGAGCTCATAGATGAATATACAGAGAATTTCTGGATATGGAAAGGAAGCCATCCCCCGTCCGGCGCGTCTCATCCCAGCACCAAGCCACTATGATGGTGGTTGTTCAGTGGATTGAACAAGCGTTGTGCCTCGGACCGGAGTTCCGCTGCCCCAGGGTGGCGTTTCTACCTGGCACGCGCCCACTCTGCGCCAGACGCACGAACCGCGAAGGAGAATCATGGCCGATTCCCGCACCCCCCGTTCCGCCGAAGGCTTGGGGAGCTCCTCGCCGGCGCCTGCCGTGACCCGCGCTGCTGCGGTCCTTGATGCCTTGGCGGAGGCCCCTTCAGGCAGGCTGACACTCAGTGACCTTGCGAGGGAACTCGGGATTCCGAAGTCTTCCACGTCAAACCTGCTGCTCGCTCTTGAGGAAGCCCGGCTGATTACCCGCGAAGGTGCCGATTTTTCACTTGGCCGGAAACTGGTTGAACTTGGCGCCGCCTACCTTAGCCGGCTCGACGAAGTCCAGGAGTTCTACAAGTTCTGTGAACAGGCGCCGACGCTCTCCGGCGAAACCGTGCGGATCGCGATGATCGACGGCGATCACATCATCTACCTGGCCCGCTACGAAGGGCACCCCGCCGTCCGGCTCACGTCGAACATCGGCGACAAAATGCCGCTTTCCCTCAGCGCCGTCGGAAAGGTCCTCCTGGCCCAGCTTCACGACCATGACATCGAGGCGATGTTCCCGGACGACGTGGAACTGCCTGTCATGACCCCGAAGTCCCTCCGGAGTGCCGCCGAGCTCAAGGCCCAGGTTGTCGCGATCCGCAAGCAGGGCTACGCCCTGGAGGATGAGGAATCCACACTAGGCGTGGTTTGCCTCGCCGTGCCCGTCCCCACCCACGGGGCGCATGGCCCCAGCCTCGGTCTCTCGGTGACAGCCCTGAAGGCCACTTTTTCCGAGGAACAGGCTGCCCTCATGGTGAAGGAACTCAAGGAGCTCGCCCACTCGCTGGGCAACCCGATGGGATAGATCTGGCCGCCCCGACGGGGTCATAAATAAATCTGATTACACCACTTGAAACTTGTACAACGTGCTGTACTCTGTTCAATATAGTGATTCACGCCATGGCGGCTGACACTATCTCGCCAGGCCAACGGGGGTCTGGAGTGTTCTTGAGGGAGTGCTTGTGACAACTCGTACTAAGACAAAGCTTGCTGATATGGACGGCGCAGTAGTTGAGCCGGAACAGCTGCGAAGGGCAACGCTTGCCAGCTCGGTAGGATCCGCCCTGGAGTACTACGACTTCTACATTTATGGTCTGGCTTCGGCCCTGATCTTCGGACCTCTGTTCTTCAAGCCCTTGGGTGAAAGCGGCGCATTGATCGCGTCTTTCGCTACCTATGGCGTTGGATTCGCTGCGCGGCCCTTCGGTGGCATTTTCTTCGGATTCATCGGAGACCGCTTTGGCCGCAAGGTGGTCCTCCTGATGACCATCGGCATGATGGGCCTTGCCAGCTTCGCGATCGGCTTGCTTCCGACGTTCGACCAGGCGGGCATGCTCGGAGCTGTCCTGCTGGTGACACTCCGTATTGTCCAGGGCCTGGGAGCTGGAGCCGAACAGGCTGGCGCAACCACGCTGATCTCCGAGGTTGCACCCCCTAAGCGCCGCGGCTACTTCGCTTCGCTGCCGTTCGTGGGCATCCAACTTGGAACCCTCCTCGGCGCCGGCACCTTTGCGCTCATTGGCATGGCCAATAAGGGCGTACTCGAAGGTTGGTTGTGGCGCGTGCCCTTCCTCGCGAGCATCATTCTGATCGTCGTGGCAATCTTCATCCGTCTGAAGCTGAAGGAAACCCCGGTGTTCCAGGAGCTTGAGAAGCACAAGAACGTGGTGAAGAACCCCGTTGGTGAGCTCTGGAAGCACTCCAAAAAGAATGTGCTCGTAGGCATCGGCCTCCGCATGGGTGAGAACGGCAACTCCTCGATCTACTCTGCCTTGCTCATCTCCTTCATGTCCGTCAAGGAAGGTGTCTTCCCTGGCGACAAGTTCATCGGCCCGGTCGGCTTGCTGATCGCCGCTGGATTCGCCGCCGTCATGGTGGTCACCTTCGGCGCCTTGTCTGACCGTATTGGTCGAGTCAAGGTCTACCGCTATGGGGCACTGTTCCAGGCGATCTTCGCTATTCCCGCGTTCTACTTGGTGACCCTCGGCAACGTGACCCTCGTGTGGGCCGTCATGGTTGTCGGCATCGCCCTTGGCGTGCAGTCAATGCTTGGTCCGCAGTGCCCGCTACTGCCGGAATTGTTCGGCTCGCAGTACCGTTTCACCGGTGTGGCATTGAGCCGCGAACTCTCTGCTGTCCTGGCCGGCGGACTCGTGCCCCTGGTTGGCGTCGCGCTCCTTGCTGCGACGGGCAACTCCTGGGTGGTCCTGGCGGTTTACTCGCTGGTCCTCGCGCTGATTTCATACATCACCACGTTCTTCACACCGGAAACAGCCGGCCGTGACCTTCTCTCCCTGGAGGATGCGAAGTAAGAAGTCCCGTACCACGAGGTACGCAAGCAGCGACGGTCCCCTCCTAGGTGCGGAGGGGACCGTCGCTTTTTCGTGCCCTACCCCCGGATAACCCCCGGCAAACCCGCCCCATACAGCAAAGCGGCCCCTCCGGAAACCGGAGGGGCCGCCACGATGGCGCTGGGAAGCCGGCGGTTTAGTAGAAGTGCACCGTGTCCACAAGGTGGGGGAGTTCCCCGCCGTCGAGGAACGTACGCAGGTTGCTGGCGAAGCGTTCGGCGATGAGGCGGTTCTCCGCGGCACTGAGTGCCGAGGTGTGCGGCGAGACCATGACCTTCGGGTGGTTCCACAGCGGGCTGTCCTGGGGGAGTGGCTCGACCGCGAAAACGTCCAGGCAGGCGTAGGACACTTGGCCGTTGTCCAAGGCTTCGAGGAGCGCGTCTTCGTCAACCACGGTTCCGCGGCCAACGTTGACGAAGACCGCGCCAGGCTTCATCGCCGAGAAGACCTCGTGGTTGAAGAGTTTCTCAGTGTAGGGAGTGCCCGGGAGGGTGTTGACAACGGCGTCGGCCGTGGCAAGGAGTCCGGCCAGGCCATCGTTGTCCGCGACCTCGTCGATTCCGTCGATCGCTTCGACGTTCCGCTTGGTTCCGCTCACCTTCATTCCAAGGGCGCGGGCGATGCGGGCGGTCTCAAGGCCGATTTCGCCGAGACCCGTGATGACCAGCTTGGAGCCGTTCACAAGTTTGGTGGGGGTGCGCAACTCGGGCCAGACCTTGGCAGCCTGGTCCTGTGCAAGTTCCCCGCTGCGCTTGAAGCCGTTGAGGATGCCCAGGGCTGCGAACTCGGCCAGCGGAAGGGCATGGACGCCTGCCGACGTGGTGACCTTGAACTTCTGCAGGGTCTCGCTGTCAAGCCCCGAGGCCTTCACGGCGCCACCGGCACCTGCGGCCATGGCGTGGATCCACTGCAGGTGCGGGTTGCTCTGTGCGATGCGGGCCAGGCCGGCCGGATTCTCGTTGGGGAAGCCGTACAGGATCTGGGCCTTGTTCAACATGGACCAGTAGCGTTCCTCTTGTTCGGGAGTCCGCTTGAAGTCCGGATCGCCCGAGTGGTCGGCAGGGAAGCGTTCCGGAGGAAGAAGCTCGGGTTCGTAGAGCACCGTGATGCTCGGATCTACTGCGCGGATACGCTCCACATGCTCGGCTTCGAGCGGGACTGCGATCGCGATGGTGAGTTCATCAGTCGTCATGGTGTTCATCATACTGAATTGAGGCTAGGATATTGAACAGTTTTTGAAAGATGAACCACAAAGAAGTGAGGTGTATGCGAAAGATGACCGCCAAGACCGCAGGTTTTGTGGGACTCGGGCTGATGGGCTTCCCCATGGCAGCCAATCTGCTCGGCAACGGCTGGGAAGTGACTGCGTGGAACCGTTCCGCCGAAGCGCTCGCCGAGTTGGAGAAGCTCGGCGGAAATCGTTCGGAGTCGGTTGCCGGACTCCGGGATCAGCCCGTCATCATTTTCATGCTTCCGGATCTCTCCTACATCCTGGATGCCGCCGCGCCGTTGCTCGAGTCCTGGCGCTCGGACGCGCCGCTTCCGGGGACCACGATCATCATCATGAGCAGCGTGTCTCCGGCCGCCGTGCAGGAATTCGGCCGGACGGTCCATAGCGCAAGCGGCGGGAACGCCGTCGTCGTCGATGCACCGGTCAGCGGGGGCACCAAAGGTGCGCAGGACGGCACGCTGGCCATCATGGTGGGAGCCGGCGAAGAAGACTTCCAGCGATCGCTTCCCGTGCTCCAATCCATGGGCACCACGGTCCGCCGCATGGGCAACTTGGGTGCCGGATCGCTGGCAAAGGCATGCAACCAACTGATTGTCGGGACTACGACGGCGGCCCTCGCGGAAGCCGCTGAACTCGCCGAGCGCTCGGGCATGGACGTCGAAACCCTGTTCGAGGTGCTTTCCGGAGGACTCGCCGGAAGCCGGGTCCTGGAGATTTTCGGACCCCGGCTGGCGGCCAAGGACTACGCGCCCACCGGTCCCGCGAAGTTCATGCACAAGGACCTCAAGTTCGTGCTCGAAAGCGCCGAAGCGGCCGGTGCCGCTGTCCCCATGGCGGCTGCCGGCGTCGAACTCTACCGCGAACTGATTGATCAGGGCCTTGGCGACCAGGACCTCGCCGTCGTCCGCCAGGCCATCGCGAACCTTAGTGACTCTTCCGTTAGCCCTTTGAACTACGTAAGGAAACAACCATGAGTGGACTCTTTGATCTCACCGGGCGCGTTGCGCTCGTGACCGGATCCAGCCGCGGCATCGGCAACGCGCTGGCCCGCGGATTGGCCGACGCCGGTGCCACCGTTGTCCTCAACGGCATCAACACGGAACGGCTCAAGGACGCGGAAGCCGCCATGGCGGCGGATTTCGGGCCCGGCCGGATCCACAGTTGTGCGTTCGACGTCACCAGCGATACTGAAGCGGCCCGGGGCATCGCCTGGGTCGAGGAGAACGTCGGCCCCCTCGATATCCTCGTCAACAACGCCGGTATCCAGCACCGGGTTCCGATGCTGGACCTGGATGTGAAGGACTGGGAGCGGGTCATCACCACCGACCTCACGAGCGCCTTCCTCGTAGGGCGCGAAGCCGCCCGTCACATGATCCCTAGGGGCCACGGCAAGATCATCAACATCTGCTCCGTGCAGACTGACCTGGCACGCCCCACGATCGCCCCCTATGTCGCCGCGAAGGGCGGGCTGCGCAATCTGACGCGCGCCATGACCGCGGAATGGGCGGCCTCCGGCCTTCAGATCAACGGCATCGCCCCCGGTTACATCCACACCGAGATGACCCAGAACCTCGTGGACGATCCCGACTTCAACTCCTGGATCCTCGGCCGGACGCCGGCCCACCGGTGGGGCACCGTGGCGGATCTCGCCGGTCCGGCAGTCTGGCTTGCCTCCGAGGCGTCGAACTTCGTCAACGGCCAGACGATCTTCGTTGACGGCGGAATGACGGTGGTCGTCTAATGAGCGCTTTCCAGCTTCCGCAGTCTTCACCCGCGGTCGTGGCCCACGCGGCCGGCGACCTTCGCATCGAGGACATAGCCCTCGTTGTTCCCGCCCCGGACCAGGCCGTTGTCGAGATCGCCTATGGGGGCATCTGTGGCTCGGACCTGCACTACTGGCTCCATGGCGCGGCGGGGGAATCGATCCTCAAGGCTCCGATGGTGCTCGGTCACGAAATCGTCGGGACCGTTGTCCAGCAGGCCGCGGACGGCAGCGGCCCGGCAGCCGGAACGCCCGTCGCCGTCCACCCCGCGACGCCGGCCCCGGGTGCCGCCAAGTATCCGGAAGACCGGCCCAACCTCTCCCCGGGCTGCACCTACCTTGGGAGCGCGGCGCGGTACCCGCACACGGACGGCGCCTTCAGCCGTTACGCCACGCTGCCGTCCCGCATGCTCCGGGCCCTCCCGGCCACGCTGGACTTGCGCACGGCGGCGCTGGTGGAACCGGCCAGTGTCGCCTGGCACGCCGTCGCCCGCGCAGGGGACGTTGCCGGGAAGACGGCGCTGGTGATCGGAAGCGGTCCGATCGGCGCGCTGGCAGTTGCCGTCCTCAAGCGCGCGGGGGCAGCCCGAATCGTGGCCGTCGACATGCACGACAAGCCTCTTGAGATCGCGCGCGCAGTGGGCGCCGACGAGGTCCTCAAGGGTGACGACGCCGAGGCGATCGCCGCGGTGGAAGCCGACGTCGTCATCGAGTCTTCCGGCAGCCACTTCGGACTGGCATCGGCCATCAAGGGCGCAGTACGCGGCGGGAAAGTGGTTATGGTCGGGCTGCTGCCCTCGGGGCCGCAGCCGGTCTTCATTTCGCTGGCCATCACCCGCGAGCTCGAACTGCTGGGCTCCTTCCGTTTCAACAACGAGATCGACGAGGTCATTGCCGCCCTCGCGGACGGTTCGCTCTACGTGGACCCGGTGGTGACGCACGAATTCACGCTGGACCGTGGATTGGAGGCCTTCGAGGTGGCCAAGAACTCGGCCGAATCGGGGAAGGTCCTGCTGAACTTCCAGCCTATGGCATAGGCTCTCAGCCGATGAGTCGGGCGGCGCGGGCGTTCAGCCGTCAGCGCCGCTCGACTGGAACAAATACCCGTGGCTGGCCTTCCCAGTCTGGTGACAGGTCGGCGATGGTCTCGCGCATGATGTTGGAGGCGGCCTCGCGGGCCTTGTCGCCGTCTCGGTCCCGGATGCCTTGGGCTACATCCAGATGCCATTGCAGGGCCGCTTCCTTCGGATGTTCCGGCATGAGGCCGTGAACGGTCCGGCCGGTGAGTGTCTCTGTGACCTGCCCGATCAGGTTCGCGAACATTTCATTGCCGGAACCGGAGAGCACCAGGGCGTGAAAGCGGATGTCGAGGTCCAGGAAGGTGGGCATGTCGCCCGCACGGCCTGCTTCCCGCATGGCCAGGGAAATGTCCACCAGTTCGCTGCGCAGGGACTCCGGAGCGTTTTCCGCGGCCAGTTCCGCCGCTACGGGCTCGACGGCGGAGCGGAGTTCGGCGAGGGAGCGCAACTGGGCGCCGCGGCCTTCTCCGGCCAGCCGCCAACGGATGACCAGCGGATCGAAGGGATTCCAGCGGTGCGCGGGGAGGACACGGATGCCAACACGCTTGATGGTTTCCACCAGTCCCAAAGACTGCAGCACCCTGACAGCCTCACGCACCACCGACCGCGACACTTTGAGCTCGTCCTCAAGGTGTTCAGCCAACATGACGTGACCGGTAGGGAGCTTACCGCCGACGATCCGGGTACCCAGATGCTCGACAGCGCGGTAGTGGAGACTGGTTGACATAGTCGTAAGCATAGTGGCGTTGATGGTTCCGCCACTGGAAGCCCGAGCGACGGTGAACTCCCCACAGCACGAGCTCGCAACATAGACTCTTTTGTGACGCGGACGTTTCCAAAACGTGGGCGCAACTTTCCCAGACGTGGTCCAAATACGTATGGTTTATTCCAGCTACTGCTCTAGAAAGCGTTTCCTCGCTCCTAGCAGGACTCGATGCACAAGAATGAATTGGAGTTTTGATGTCAGCACACATCGGTGTCACCGGCCTCGCGGTGATGGGCGCCAATCTGGCCCGCAACCTGGCCCGCAACGGCTTCACCGTTGCCCTCCACAACCGCTCCGTCGAAAAGACCGACGCCCTGCTGGCCAAGCATGGCACGGACGGCGACTTCATCCGCACGGAAACCCTCCAGGAACTCGTGGACTCCCTCGAGAAGCCCCGCCGCGTCCTGATCATGGTGAAGGCCGGCAAGCCGGTTGACGCCGTCATCGACCAGCTCGTTCCCTTGCTCGAGCCCGGCGATATCGTGATCGACGCCGGCAACTCGCACTACGAGGACACCCGCCGCCGCGAATCCGCGCTGGCCGAGAAGGACCTGCACTTCGTGGGCGTCGGTGTTTCCGGCGGCGAAGAGGGCGCCCTGAACGGCCCCTCCATCATGCCCGGTGGTTCGAAGGAGTCCTACGACGCTTTGGGCCCGCTGCTCGAAAAGATCTCCGCCAAGGTTGACGGCCAGCCCTGCTGCGCCTGGATCGGCACCGACGGCGCCGGCCACTTCGTCAAGATGGTCCACAACGGCATCGAATACGCCGACATGCAGGTTATCGGCGAAGCCTTCGATCTCCTGCGCTCCGGCGCCGGCATCGAGCCGGCCGAGCAGTCCAAGATCTTCGCCGAATGGAACAAGGGCGAACTTGCTTCCTTCCTGATCGAGATCTCCGCAGAGGTCCTCGGGCACGTCGACGCCAAGACGGGCAAGCCGTTCGTCGACGTCGTCGTGGACGCTGCCGGCCAGAAGGGCACCGGCCGCTGGACGGTCATCTCCGCCCTCGAGCTCGGCTCCCCGGTTTCGGGCATCGCCGAGTCCGTCTTCGCGCGTGCCCTCTCTTCCCAGGCAGAACAGCGCAAGCTTGGCCAGGAGCTGCTCGCCGGCGAGGAAATCGCCGTCGAGGTCCCCGAGAACTTCGTCGAGGACGTGCGCCAGGCGCTGTACGCCTCCAAGCTGGTTTCCTACGCCCAGGGCCTGGACATGCTGACCTCCGCCGCAAAGGAATACGGCTGGGACCTCAAGCTCGATGAAATCGCCTCCCTGTGGCGCGGCGGCTGCATCATCCGGGCCGAGCTGCTCAAGGAGATCACCAACGCCTACGCTGCCGTGGAGAAGCCGGCCAACCTGCTGTTCGCTCCGGCCTTCACCAAGGCGATCGCCGGCGCGCTGCCGGCATGGCGCCGCGTGGTGGCAACGGCTGTCCAGCTGGGCATCCCGGTTCCGGTGTTCTCCTCCTCGCTGGCCTACTACGACGGACTTCGCCGCAAGCGCCTCGCTGCAGCAGTCATTCAGGGACAGCGCGACCTCTTCGGAGCGCACACCTACGGCCGCGTTGACGCCGAGGGTACCTTCCACACCCTGTGGGGCGAAGACAAGTCCGAGATCTCGGCAGTCGACACCCACTAGGGCTTGCTGCCCCACTCGGTTCATGACAAAGGCCGGCACTTCCGCGTTACTGTGGAGGCGCCGGCCTTTGCCGTAGGCGGGTCGTGCGCATTCAACCCCGTCACACGAGGAGCAGTCCATGCCGCAACGCGTCGCATTTGTCACAGGTGCGTCAACCGGAATCGGTTTCGAAGCCGTCGTCGAGCTCAGCAAGGCGGGAATGGTCGTGTACGCGGGCGCTCGGCGGGTCGAAAAGATGGAACCGCTCAAAGCCCACGGAATCAAGGTGTTGTCCCTGGATGTCACCGAGGATGACTCGATGAAGGCCGCCGTGGATCTTGTCCTGGCAGAGCAGGGACGGATCGACGTACTGGTCAACAACGCCGGATACGGGTCCTATGGTTCCTTGGAAGAGGTGCCGCTGGATGAGGGCCGGCGCCAGTTCGAGGTCAACGTCTTCGGCCTCGCCCGGATGTCCCAGCTGGTGATTCCCGTGATGCGTGCTGCGGCTTCCGGCAGGATCATCAATGTGTCCTCGATCGGCGGCAAAATGTATGAACCCCTTGGCGCCTGGTACCACGCAACAAAATTCGCCGTCGAGGGCCTCAGCGACTCCCTGCGCCTTGAACTAAAGCCCCATGGCATCGACGTGGCAATCATTGAGCCCGCGGGCACGGACACGGAATGGGGAACCATCGCGGGGGAGAGCCTGCTGACTGTCTCGGGACACGGACCGTATCGCGGGCAGGCCGGGATCGTGGCGGCTGCTTTGGCGTCGACGTCGGGGACTGCGCTTTCGACCCGCCCGCGTACCGTGGCCCGCGCTATCGTGCACGCGGCAACGTCGGGAAGGCCCAGGACCCGATACCCGGTGGGCAGGGGAGCCTGGACCATTCTGGCCTTGCGGAGGGTGCTTCCCGACCGGGCCTTCGACACGGTTTTCTGGAACGCCTACAAACGTTTTTCCGGCTAGATCCGGTATTCGATGTAGTACTCGGCGGGGTCGACGGCGGGTTTCGTTTCGCTCTTGGCATCACGGTGCCGCCACGTTGCGGGCACACCGGTGATGATCGACTCAGGCGGTGCGTCCTTGACCACGACGGCGTTGGCGCCGATGGCACTGTCCGCGCCGATGGTGATGGGACCAAGGACCTTGGCCCCGGCTCCGATGGTGACGCGGTCTCCGATGGTGGGGTGGCGCTTGACCTTGGCCAAGGAACGGCCACCCAGCGTCACGCCGTGGTAGATCATGACGTCTTCGCCGATCTCGGCCGTCTCACCGATCACCACACCCATGCCATGGTCAATGAAGAACCTGCGGCCGATGGTAGCGCCGGGGTGGATCTCGATCCCGGTCAGGAACCGGGCAAGCTGGGAAATGAGCCGCGCCGGGAAGCGTAGCTCGGGGTTTTGCCACAATTTGTGCGTCAGGCGATGCGCCCAGATGGCATGCAGGCCGGAGTAGGCAAAAAAGTTCTCAAAGGAGCCTCGGGCCGCCGGGTCATGTGACCGGGCGGCCTCGAGGTCCTCCATAAGTCTTGCGAAGAAGCTCACAAAGACCTTTCTACAGGAAATGAAAGAAAGCGGTTGCGCGGGGTCCGCAATCAGCCGCGAATATCGTCAAAAAGCACCGTGGAGATGTAACGTTCGCCGAAGTCGGGAACGATTGCCACGATGAGCTTGTCCTTGTTCTCCGGACGCTTCGCGAGCTCCAGCGCACCCCAGACAGCCGCGCCGGCCGAGATGCCGCCCAGGATGCCTTCCTTGGTGCCGAGGGCGCGTGCGGTGGCCACGGAGTCCTCAAGGGTTGCGTCGAGGACCTCGTCGTAGACGTTGGTGTCAAGGATTTCCGGAATGAAGTTCGCGCCGAGACCCTGGATCTTGTGCGGGCCCGGGGCGCCGCCGTTCAGGATGGGGGAGTCCTTGGGCTCAACGGCCACGATCTGGATTTCGGGCTTGCGCTCCTTCAGGACCTGTCCGACGCCGGTGATGGTGCCGCCGGTGCCGACGCCGCCGACGAAGATGTCCACTCCGCCTTCGGTGTCCGCCCAGATTTCCTCGGCCGTGGTGGCGCGGTGGATTGCCGGGTTTGCCTCGTTGGCGAACTGCTGGGCCCAGATGGAGTTCTCCGTGTTAGCGACGATCTCCTGTGCCTTCTCGACGGCGCCGCGCATGCCTTCAGAGCCGGGGGTCAGCACAATCTCCGCACCGTAGGCGCGCAGCATGACGCGGCGCTCGGTGGACATGGTTTCCGGCATCGTCAGGATGACCTTGTAACCGCGTGCCGCACCGACCAGGGCCAGCGCGATGCCGGTGTTGCCCGACGTTCCTTCGACGATGGTGCCGCCCGGCTTCAGCGCACCGGACTTCTCGGCGGCGTCGACAATCGCCACGCCGATACGGTCTTTGACGCTGTTGGCGGGGTTGTAGAACTCCAGCTTCACGGCAACCGTGGCGTCCAAGCCTTCGGTGAGCCTGTTCAAGCGGACCAGGGGGGTTCCGCCGATCAGCTGGGTGACGTCGTCGTAGATCCGTGCCATGTAATCATGCCTATTCTCTGAATTCGCTGAAATAGCTACTGCTGAGGTCAGCCTAACGAGCGGTGCTACACGCTGCTACGCGCGGAGCCACGAAGAGTAATATTTCCGGGCCTTGGCGAGCTTCGGGTTGATGATGACCTGGCAATAACCTTGCTCGGGGAACTTGGCGTAGTAGTCCTGGTGGATGGACTCGGCTTCGTAGAATTCCGGCAGCCTGCTCACCTCGGTCACAATCGGCTTGGACCACAGTTCCTGGTTCCGGAGGATGGCTTCCTCGAAGAGGATCTTTTCTTCAGTGGTGGTGTAGAACATCGAGGAACGGTACTGGGTCCCGACGTCGTAGCCCTGGCGGTTGAGCGTGGTGGGATCGTGCAAGGCGAAGAACATGTCGAGGATGATGTCCGCCGGAATGATGTCCTCGTCGAAAGTCACTGCGACGACCTCTGCGTGGCCCGTCATTCCGGAACAGACGTCGTAATAGTCAGGGTTGCGGATGTGCCCGCCCGTGTAGCCGGAAACCACGGAACTGACGCCCTTGGTCTTCTGATAGACAGCGTCGAGGCACCAGAAGCAGCCTCCGCCAAGTACAAAAGTTTTCATGATCTCTTCAATGGCCGGGAGTCCTGGATGATTCCCGCACAACCTTACGGGAGTGTGACGGAGCAGATCCCGCCGGTGGCAACAATCTCAAACAGTCCGATGGCCGCAAGCGCGACTTGGCCGCCGGATGCGCAAGAATGTAATGCATGGAAGCTGTGAACACCGCGGTTGCAGATACGGGATCCGGGGAAGAATCGGAGAACGGTGCAGCCGGGACGCCAGGTACCCCCACGCTCGGTCAGGTCCTCTTGGCAGTGGAGGAGCTCTGGCCGGAATCGCTTGCCGAGGAATGGGACGAGGTAGGACTGGTTGTCGGACGGCCAACCGCTACCGTCACGAAGGTCATGTTCGCCGTGGATCCGACCCTCGCCGCCATTGAAGAGGCCATTGAATGGGGCGCCGAGCTCCTCGTTACGCACCATCCGTTGCTGCTCAAGGGCGTCACCTCCGTTGCTGCCACGAGCGCCAAGGGCCTCGCCGTCCATCGGCTCATTGAGTCCGGTACCGGGCTGCTGACCGTGCACACCAACGGGGACTCCGCCGTCGGTGGCGTTTCCGATGTCCTCGCCGACGCGTTCGGGCTGGACAATGTTGTCCCGCTGGCGCCTGCGGCCCACGGCCTGCCGGAAGAGGGGATCGGCCGGGTCGGCGACTTGCCCGAACTCATGACCCTGGGAGACTTTGCCGCGCGGGTGTTCGAGATCTTGCCTTCGGTGGCCGGCGGCGTGCGGGTCGCCGGGGACAAGGACGGGCTGGTGCGCCGTGTGGCCGTTTGCGGCGGCGCCGGAGACAGCCTCTTCGACGCCGTCCGGGCCAGCCAGGCGGACATCTACGTCACCGCGGATATGCGGCACCACCCGGCGTCCGAGGCGCGCGAAGCTGCCGTTGACGGGAGGCCGTACCTTGTTGACGTATCGCATTTCGCGAGCGAGTGGCTCTGGTTGCCCGCCGCGGCCGAAGCGCTCGGCAACGTGCTCGCGGACCAGGGCCACGACGTCGAGATCCGTGTGGCAACCACCAACAGCGATCCGTGGGACTTCATTCTGACTCCCGGCTAGGCCTGGCGGGCGAGGCAGGGGAGCGCCCTAGGCGATAGAGTCGAGACAAACAGGCCCAAGGCCTGGCTGGGGCTGAATACCAACCCTGGCACGATCAAGCGGAGGTAAGCGTGGCCAAGGCAGCACCGGCGGAACAGTTGAAATTGCTCGAACTGCAGGGGTTGGATGCGAAGCTCAAATCCTTGGCGAACCGCCGTCGCACGTTGGAGACAGACCCCCGCATCACTGATCTTCAGGACGCCCTCAGTGTGGCCAACGGTGCGCTCGGAACCGCGAAACTTGCCGTCCACGACGCCGAAACAGAGCTGCGCAGGTCAGAGGCCGACGTCGAGCAAGTGGCTAGCCGCATTGCACGGGATGAAGCCAGGTTGAACAGCGGCACCGGACTTTCCAAGGACCTCGTCGCGCTGCAAAGCGACATCGCATCACTGAACAAGCGCCGTTCGGACCTTGAGGATGTCGAGCTGGAAATCCTCGAACGCCTGGACGGACTCAGGGAGCGCCAAGCGGCGCAACAGCAGATCGTCGATGATATCCAGGGGTCCTTCTCCGGGATCCGTGCCGAGCTGGACGCCGCGATCGCCGAGATTGTTTCCGAAGAGACGGATGTACGCGCCCAGAGGACCGGCTTCGCCGAAGGGCTCGACGCCGGGATGCTGGCCATCTACGAAAAGACCCTTGCCAAGCGCGGTGTGGGGGCCGCCCGGCTTTTCCACGGCAAGTCCGAAGGCTCGGGAATGACGCTCAGCCCCGGCGACCTCGCCGAGGTCAAGGCCGCGGCCGAGGACGAGATCGTGTTCTGCCCCGACTCCGGCTGCATCCTGGTGCGCTCCGCCGAGTGGAACTAACCGCCTGTTCCCCACCCAACTAGCTCGCAGTTAATGTCGTTATGAGGCGTCAAAACGACATCTAGTGCTAGTTAGTTGGGGAGGATGATGCTGAGGGTGTGCGGCTTGCGGGCGGTGCCTTCCGTCAACTCCGCCGTCCAAATTTCCGAGGCTGCCTTGAGGAGTTGTTCGGGCGTCCCCGGCGCCTTTCCTCGGCGGCTCAGCAAGTGCCGGGCCAGTTCGCCGCGTGTGTGCTTGGCGAAGTGGCTGACGACGGTGCGTTTGCCATTGGACTCGGAAAAGACGTTGACGGAGACAGTTTGCGCCGCCGGCGGAGCCCAAGCCGCGGCATATGTGCTGGAGCGGCAATCCACCAGCAGTTCGCCCTGCACCCGCGAGGCGAGGGCCTGCGTGAGCTGCGGCTTCCAGAACGACGCGAGGCGCCCGACGTCGGGCAGTGCGGTTCCCATGGACAAGCGGTAGGCGGGCACGTGGTCGCCGAAACCGATGGCGCCCCACAGGGCGGACACCACAAGGATCGACTCCACCGCCTTGCGGCGCTGTGCCGGCGTCAGGGTCTTGTAGCCAAGCGCGTCGTAGAGGACACCGGAATACACCTGGTGGGCAGGGGCCGCGGGTNACCACAAGGATCGACTCCACCGCCTTGCGGCGCTGTGCCGGCGTCAGGGTCTTGTAGCCAAGCGCGTCGTAGAGGACACCGGAATACACCTGGTGGGCAGGGGCCGCGGGTTCGGCGTGGAGCCGGGTATTGCGTTCGACGTCGTCCCTCAAGGACGCGCCCACCCCCAGCAAGGCGAGGGCGTCCTCGTGCGCGCTGACCAGGCCCAGCGCATCGAGCACTTTGGCCCGGTAGCTGTTGAGTTCCGGAAAGCTCAGGGACTCCCATTCGACGGCGGAGCCCTTCTCAGCGGGGGTCTTGCCTTCGGAGGGCGGCAGCAGAATCAGCACCAGTCGATATTAGCTGTATTGCCAGTAATACAGGCGCCAGCTGCCTAGCGGTACCTTCCGGCAGTGCCGTCCGGAAATGCGCAGGGCCCGACGCCGGTAGACTGTAGGGCGGATGGGTTGACTAGGCGGCCGCGCGCCACGTGAGTGGCTCGAGGAACGTCCGGGCTCCATAGGGCAGGGTGGTGGGTAACGCCCACTCGGGGTAACCCGCAGGCTAGTGCCACAGAGAACAGACCGCCCGCGTCTGCTTGTGCCAGCACAGGCAGGCAGCAGGTAAGGGTGAAACGGTGGTGTAAGAGACCACCAGCTCCCTGGGTGACCAGGGAGGCTAGGTAAACCCCACCCGGAGCAAGGCCAGACAGGGCACGATCGAGGGCTGCTCGCCCGAGTGTCCGGGTAGGCCGCTGGAGGGCGTCGGCAACGGCGTTCGTAGATGGATGGTCGCCACTCCTTCGCCGGCAACGGCAGGGAGGACAGAACCCGGCGTATCGGTCAACCCATCCCTTCGCCTATGTGAGTGATTTCACGCGTTCCGGCGGCCAAGTCGTCCCGTGCCAGACCTTAGAATGGACAGTGAACGTAGAAGTTCCACCGCCGGTTCTGCGTTCGCAGCCGGCGGTTTTTCTTTGCAGCGTTCAAGGTGTCCGGGCAGACCGAAGTCCCGCCGATGCCAGTGCCGCAGGATTACTCCGGGCGGCCGCCATCTACGTACGAGGACGTATGTAGCTGACCCTAGGAAGGTAGTTCTGTGAGCCAGTCATCAGATTCTTGTCTTGATACGTGGATGGGCCGCGAAGCGCTGGCCGAGGCCATGATTCCGGTGATCGGCCGGCTGTACCGTGAGAACAACGTGGTGACGAGCATCCACGGGCGCAGCTTGATCAACAAGTCGTCGATGAACATCCTGAAAGCCCACCGTTTCGCGCGCCGGATGAGCAAGGACGAACTCCGTCTCGAAGAGACCGCGCCGCTGCTGAACATCCTGGCCGGACTTGACCTCGGGGCCGCTGCGATCGATATCGCCCGCCTGAACGAGAAGTACAAGGCCGAGGCCGCGGGCACGCCCCTGGAAGACTTCCTCCGCGCCGAGCTTGCCGGGGTTGTCGGGCGCCGCGGCGCGGACGACCGGACCAGCACCGACGTCGTGCTTTACGGTTTCGGCCGCATCGGCCGCCTGCTGGCCCGCCTCCTGATCGAAAAGGCCGGCGGCGGCCACGGCCTGCGCCTGCGTGCGATTGTGGTCCGCAAGGGCGCCGAGAACGACCTCGTCAAGCGCGCCAGCCTGCTGCGTCGCGACTCGGTGCACGGTTCCTTCGAGGGCACCATCCGCGTGGACGAGGCCGCCAACACGATCACGGCCAACGGCGTCCAGATCCAGGTCATCTACTCGGACAACCCCTCCACCGTCGACTACACGGCCTACGGCATCAAGGATGCCCTGGTGGTGGACAACACGGGCCGCTGGCGCGACGCCGAAGGCCTCTCCCAGCACCTGCAGAGCAAGGGTGTGGCCCGCGTGCTGCTCACGGCTCCGGGCAAGGGCGAGCTGAAGAACATCGTCCACGGCATCAACCACTCCTCCATCGAGGACTCGGACACGATCGTCACCGCGGCTTCCTGCACCACGAACGCCATCACCCCGGTGCTCAAGGCCCTCAACGACAAGTTCGGCGTCATCCACGGCCACGTGGAAACCGTGCACTCGTTCACGAACGACCAGAACCTGATCGACAACTTCCACAAGGGTGACCGCCGCGGCCGCTCGGCCGCCCTGAACATGGTCATCACCGAAACGGGTGCGGCCAAGGCTGTGGCGAAGGCCCTTCCGGAACTGCAGGGCAAGCTGACCGGCAACGCGATCCGCGTTCCCACCCCGGACGTGTCCATGGCCATCCTGAACCTGAACCTTGAAAAGGGAACCACGAAGGACGAAGTCAACAACTACCTTCGTGAAATGTCCCTGCACTCGGAGCTGCGCAAGCAGATCGACTTCATCGACTCACCCGAGGTCGTCTCCACGGACTTCGTGGGCTCCCGCCGTGCAGGCATCGTGGACGGCCTCGCCACGATCGCCACCGACAAGCACCTCGTGGTCTATGTCTGGTACGACAACGAATTCGGCTACTCCTGCCAGGTCGTCCGCGTCATGGAAGAAATGGCCGGCGTGAACCCGCCGTCGTTCCCGGCACGCGGCGTCGCGGTGAACCTTGAACCCAAGGCAACGTTGGAGCCCGCCGGCGTCTAGCGGCCTAGGCCGAGGCCAGGAAAGACACAGGGTATTCCCGGCTGATGCGCTGGTATCAGCCGGGAAACCTGACCAGAATGGACGCATGGAAAGCGAAAAGATTCTGGAACACGAAACAACCCTTGAACACGCACTGGACGTAGCGCGCGCCAATCTCAAGGAAGCCCAGCGGCTTCTCGACGAAGCCAAGGCCGCACATGCAGCGGGTGACATCTCCGAGGAGCGGGTCATCCAATTGGGGTCGCTTCTCGAGCTGGCCGCCGAAGACCTGAAGCGTGTCACCAGGGAGCAGTAAGCCGCCGAAACAGCTTGCGCGGTGATTATTCCGACACTGTGACTTGTCCTCCACACTGTGGATATCGACGTCGGTTGTCAGCGCCCTGATCTAGTCTCAAGGGACGTATTCCTCCCCGAAAGGACGCAATCCCTTGAGCACCACTTGGGCCGCCTATCGACGTGCCCGCCGCCACTCCCGGCAGGCCTGGGTACTGGTGATTCTCATCATCACGGGTGGGCTTACCGGCGTCGGGTGGTTCTTCACCGACGGCCAGTTCTCAGTGGGACAGGGCCCGGTCAACGGGCCAACGGAAGCTCCAGTCTTCGACCCGGAGTGGATGAAGCCGGTGGAATCGGTTCAGCCGGTGCCCCTCGGTTCGGCGGCTGATGCCCTGGAGGCACTTCCCGTGAAGGGGCGCGCCGCCAAGGACAACTACGACCGCAATGAATTCGGCCAGGCGTGGCTCGACGTCGACCGGAACGGCTGCGATACCAGGAACGACATCCTGAGGCGGGATCTTACGGCAGCGGAGTTCACGGCAGGCTCGAAATGCAGGATCGCGTCCGGGGAACTGCGTGAGCCGTACATCGGCGAAGACATCCATTTCCGCAGGGGCTCCGAAACCAGCTCAGCCGTACAGATCGACCATGTGGTGGCTCTCGGGGACGCCTGGCAGAAGGGGGCCCAGCAGCTCCCCGCCAAACAGCGCCAAAGCCTCGCCAATGACCCCCTCAACCTGATTGCCGTCGACGGGCCCGCCAACGTCAAGAAAGGCGCGAGCGACGCCGCAAGCTGGCTCCCTGCCAACAAGGGCTTTCGCTGCCATTACGTAGCCCGGCAGGTTTCCGTCAAAGCCGCCTACCGGCTCTGGGTCACCCAGGCGGAGAAGGACGCCATGAAGCGCGTCCTGGACTCGTGCCCCGGCCAGCGGACCATCAGGGCGATGTAGCAACTGAGGCCGCGAGGCGGCCGCTTCAGGCCGGGGTGCTCCGTGCTGCGGGAAGCACCAGGTGGCCGTGTCCAAGTTGCCAGACCCCGCCGTCGTCGATCCTCTCCAGCACCACCCGCTGAAGCGAGGTCTCGCGGGGGAGCCGATCGAGGTTTTCCATGCCGCGCTGCCGGAAAGTGAAATAGACAGCGTCGCCCGGAGCGTCTGAGCAGCGGTCCAGGGTGAATCGGCGGGCAAAAGCGGCGATGTTGCTGTGCGGGAGTTTCCGGGCCAGGTAGGGGTCCAGCATCCAGGAGTCGCAGCTCGCCACGGAGACCGCTTTGTCCGGGAAGTAACGGTCGAAGAACTCCCTGGCCTGGCTGAAGCTCGTGTCCACGAGGGCAGGGGACAGGCCGCCATCCTCGGGGATGTGCACACCCAGCACCCAGGAGTCACTTGCGGCGGCGGAGCCTTCCTCGTCGCTGCGGACAAGGTGGAATTGCAGGCGGCCGATACGGAAGATGTTTCCGGCCATGTGGAGGGTCAGCCATGCCCACGTGTCCAAGCCGAAGCGACCATGGACCCTTCGGTTGATTCGAAGGTTCAGTCCCACATCGGCCAGGATCGCGGCGGACGATTCCGGCGGAATGCCAAGGGAAAGATGATGGCCGTGGACTACAGGCGCAAAGCGCAGGAGCGCCTCGATCCAGTCCGTTTCCGTGCAGCCATCGGCGGAGGCGGACGTGCTCGGAAAGACGCCCAGACGGGCGTCAAGGCTGGCAAGGGCCCGTCGGGTGCCGTCTCCAGGAGGTGACGCCAGCAGCGAGGCACACTCAAGAGCGTCCTCGCCCTGGATGTCGAGAAGCGTGAACAATTCGTCCTGCGCGACGCCCGTCATCGCTCAGTGACCGAAGGGGTCCGGGTCGACACCTGGCATCCAGCTCAGCCCGGGCACTCCCCAGCCGTTCTTCTTGGCCTGCTTCATCGCCTTCTTGGCGTATCGGTCAACCAGGCGGTTCACATAGAGCTTGCCGTCGAGGTGGTCGAATTCGTGCTGCATGACCCTCGCGAACCAACCGGTCGCGACGAAATCCACCGGTTGGCCGTGGCCGTCGAAGCCCTGGACGCGGGCCCAATCGGCCCTCTGCAGGGGGTAGTGCTCCCCTGGGAAGGACAAACAGCCTTCGACGTCTTCCTCGGGATCGGGAAGGGCGCCAGGGATCTTGGAGAGGGTGAGGACCGGGTTCACCAGGACGCCTTCGTCCGGAGCGTCGTCGTCGTTTGCGTATTTGAAGATGAAGATCCGCTTGCCTACCCCCACCTGGGGTGCCGCCAGACCGACGCCGTTGGCCGCCTCGTTCGTTTCGAACATGTCGGCAATCAAGGTGCGCAGCTCGTCGTCGAACACTTCCACCTCGCTCGCCCGGCGGTGAAGCACGGGTTCGCCCCAGATGGTGACTGGCAGGACGGTCATGTCAGGTGTTCCTCTGGTTCTCGGGTCTGGAATGGCCGGAATCGGCCGGAACAAAGCAAAGGCCGCACTGGATAACCAGTACGGCCTTTGGCTGCGATCGATAAACTGCTACCGACCTCATGAGGGTGAGCGACGGGGGTTGAACCCGCGACCTCCTGGACCACAACCAGGCGCTCTGCCAACTGAGCTACGCCCACCATGAGCCTTTTGCGCTTTCGGAATGACCCGTTAGCTGCGAAGGCAACGACAAAAACTATACCCCGTCTTGAGGGGTGGTTTTGCCACTTTTGACCGTTTGGCTGAAATTTCCCGAAAAGGTGCCCCAGATCACGTGTCCTCCGGAGTCTCCGGGCCGGCTGCGATCTGCTTGGAAATCTTCTGCGCTGTGGCCGTATCGGGACCCGGAGCCGGGACGAACACCGCCTCCCGGTAATAGCGCAGTTCGTCGATGGAGTCCCTGATGTCGCCAAGCGCGCGGTGGCCGCCGTGTTTAGCGGGGGACTGGAAATAGGCGCGGGGGAACCATCGGCGCGAGAGTTCCTTGATGGTGCTCACATCGATGACCCGGTAGTGGAGGTGTTCAACGATGTTGGGCATGTCCCGTGCGAGGAACATCCGGTCGGTTCCGACTGAGTTGCCACCCAGCGGGGCCTTCTTCGGATCCGGTACCCACTTCTCGATGTACTCCAGGACGATCGCTTCGGCTTCGGCCATGGTCTTGCCGTGCGGGAGTTCATCCAGGAGTTTCGAGCGGGTGTGCATGTCGCGGACGAAGTCGTTCATCTGTTCAAGTGCGGCGTCTTCGGGTTTGATGACGACGTCGACGCCGTCACCCAGGATGTTCAGCTCCGAATCGGTGACCAAGGCCGCAACCTCGATCAGGGCGTCGTTCACCAGATCGAGACCGGTCATCTCACAGTCGATCCAGACGATGCGTTCATTAGTAATAGGCACCCGACCAGCCTACCGTTCAGGCGCATGGGAAGGGTGGCGGGGCGCTCCATTCAGCCCCTGCGGCGTACCGCGGCTGGTAAACTGGGCCGTTGTCGAGCGGTTGTTGCCTGCATCGATGAGCTGGACCAATGTACGTAGGGACTGGAATATCATGACGGCAGGCGGAACGGGCGTGGGCACCTCAAATAGCCGGGATGAGGCAAAGGAACCCGCGGTGCCGTCAGAGAAGGCCGCCGCCGGTCTCTACTCCCCGGATGCCGCGCACATCGGAGCCGGCACCCCCGGACAGATCAAGGCCTACGTGGCTGTCTGGCAAGGTTTTTTTGGATCCCTGATGATCTTCGTCGGCTCAATCGGAGCCGGCTGGATCGCCAACGGCTCGCCCATGTTCAGGCACCCCCTTGTCATCGCCCTGCGCACCGAAGGTTGGGGCGTGACGACCTCCACGATCCTGCTGACGGCGGGGGCCATGCTTTTGGTCAGGTCATGGTTGAGGCTCGGGCAAAGGCTCAAGGACTGGGGGCCGGGCTCGCTCAGGTCCGTGGTTGTCGCCGTTGCGGCGTGGGCGGCTCCCCTCATGTTTGCCGTGCCCATCTATTCGCGCGACGTATACGCCTACACCGGCCAGGGCAGGCTGGTGCTGGAAGGCCAGAACCCTTACACGGCCGGCATTTCCACGCTCAGCAACTGGTTTTCCCTGGGCGCCGATCCTGCCTGGGCTGAAGCCAAGACGCCGTACGGACCCTACTTCCTGTGGCTTGCCAGATGGGTTGTGGGCATCACCGACGCCCAGCCCGACTTTTCCGTTCTGCTCTTTCGGGTGCTTGCGACCGTGGGGGTGGTGCTCTGTGTGGCGTATGTTCCCAGGCTCGCCGAACTCCACGGGATCAACCCCGGCCGTGCGCTGTGGATCGCCGTGGCCAACCCGCTCTTTCTCATCAGCTTCGTCGCCAGTGCCCACAACGATGCCCTCATGGTGGGCCTGGCGGTGGCCGGAATGTACTTTGCAGCCACCGGTCGCCATATCACCGGGCTTCTGCTGGTGACCGCTTCCATCGGCATCAAGCCGATCACCGTTCTCCTCTTGCCTTTCATAGGCCTCATGTGGGCTGGTCCTGCCGCGAGTTGGGCCCGCAAGTTCCTGTTCTGGGGCGCGACGGCGGGTATCAGCTTCGCCGTCCTGGCAGTGAGCGGAATTCCTTACAACCTTGGCTTTGGATGGGTCTGGGCCATCCTCGATCCCACACCGGGCTATACGGGATATTCACCTTCGGGCTTCCTCGGCCAGCAGGTCGAGGTGATCGCCAATCTCCTGGGCTTGCCGGGTTCCACCGTGGCCACCGGGCTCCGGACCCTCATGAAGTGGGCCGGAATCGGGTTGGTGGTTGTCCTGATGTTCCGCGGCGACTATTCACGGCTGGTGCGGCGCGCCGCCCTCGCGTTTGCCGCCGTCGTCATGCTTTCGCCGATTATCCAGCCGTGGTACATCCTGTGGTTCATCCCGCTGCTCGCGGTCACGGGCATCAGGGACGACTGGC
The DNA here is from genome assembly GCF_036662515.1 of Arthrobacter sp. S2(2024). Taxonomy (NCBI): domain Bacteria; kingdom Bacillati; phylum Actinomycetota; class Actinomycetes; order Micrococcales; family Micrococcaceae; genus Arthrobacter; species Arthrobacter sp. S2(2024). The sequence goes on from NZ_JAYKZI010000019.1 coordinate 23,176, forward strand.
AGATCAAGTCCCTCTATGTCGCAGTCACGTTTTTCGTTGCCTTTGGCGCGCAGGACCAGATTTCGGTGTTGTCTTTCGTGGAATTGAACGTCAAAGTGTCCTCCCTGGCCTTCCTGGTGGCCGTGGGATTCACCGTCTACCTGATGGTGTTGGACGTTCACACACGCCGACTCTTGATCCGCTCCAGCCCAACGCAACTGCTTCGCAGGCTTGAACGGCGGCTCAGGCGCTCCGAATAGCGCTTCGTGCGCCGGACTTGCGGCCCAGCTCCACGGTCCGCTGCACGGACCACCAGAGCAGGACCACCAAAAGCACATTCCGTGTGGTGAGCACTGTCGCCATCACGGGGTTGGCATGGATCAGCGGCGTGTAGAACAGCGGGTAGATGACGAAAGTTGTCATGGCGATCCCCATCAGGAGGGCGGCAGGAACCCTCCAACGGTTCCAATCGTGGGTCAGCCCGGCTACAACCACCGGCGCAAGCCAGATGATGAATTGCGGCGAACCCACCTTGTTGAACACGATGAACGCGGTGGTCATCATGAGGGCGCCCTCGAGAAACAACTCTTCCGGCTCGGCACCCCGCCGAAGCGCCCAAAGCAAAAGGGCAGAGCCCGCGACGGCGGCAAGCACCAAGAGCGGCTGCATCAGGAACGCTGCCACGTTGGCTCCCGGCCCATACACCTCCGTGGAATTGATGGCGACGTTGTCGGCGATTTTGGAACCGCCGATATTGAGCACGCTCAACCAGACCCAGGGGGTTGAGAACGTGGCTTCAAGTTGCATGCCGCGTTCGCCCTGGTTGGTCAAGAAGTCGAGGATATGCGGCAGGCCGCCCGAAAGGTAGGTGCCCAGTGCGACGGCGGCAGTGACGGCGGCGCCGCAGGCGATGATCCGCAGTCTGCGGTGGCTTGCGATGACGATGGGTACCAGAACGGCGGCTGGCCAGACTTTGATCCATGTGGCGATGCTGAGGAGGATCCCGGCTGCCACAGGTCGCGTGGCCGCATACAGCAGGGCGACCAACACGATGGGTGCCGTGATGCCCTCCACCCGGGCGAAGCTGAGATAGCCCATGAAGGCGGTGAAGAACAGCCACCACCAAGCAGGGGCAATTCCCGTTGTCCTGCGCGGGCCGCGGGTCAGGATGAACAAGCCGGCGGCGTTGAGCGCCGTGATGATTAACGTCCACACCAGCAGGTAAGGACCCGGGCCCGCGATGTTGGCCAGGAAGATCGGAATCTGGGCAAGCACCGGGTAAACCCAAGGGCTGATCGCTCCGTGGAGATCCGCGGGGTTGTAGCCGGCCATCGCCCATTGGCGGTACTGCTCAGTATCGCTGAACGTGTTTCCGGCCAGGAAGAAGCTTGCCATCCAGCCGAGGAAATACACATGGATCGCGGCGAAACCCCACCGAACGCTGGATGGACGGCCGAACCAGGCGACGGCGGCAGGCGGCAGGGCGGCGTCGCGCACGCGGGCCAGCCCGTCAAAGAATCGAACGGAAATCTCAGGACTCCTTGGCAGCGGCGGCCGGTTCGTTGGCAGGGATCTTCTTGCCCAAAAGGTACAGGCGGCGAACGGACCAGCAGAACAGGACCACCAGCAGGACATTTCGCACAGTCAAAACCAGCGCCATGAAGGGGTTGTTGTGGCTGAGCGCGTCGTAGAAGAGGGGATAGATAAAGTATGTGGCCACCCCGATGGCGATGAGCATCGCCGCGGGAACCCGCCATTCTTTCCAGCTGTGGGCAAGCCCGACGGCGACTGCAGGCGCGAGCCACACCATGAACTGGGGTGACCCGACCTTATTGAACACGACGAAAGCCGTGGCCATCGTCAGGGATCCAGCCAACAACAGTTCGGTGCGGTCCGCCCCGCCGGTTCGCTTGCCGTTGTGGAGTGCCCAGAAGGTCAGGGCCGCCACCAGGATCGCGGCCAGGGCGAGAAGCGGCTGCATGAGGAAGGACATGAAGGCGGTGCCGGGGCCATCCACTTGCATCGAGTTGATGTCCGTGTTCATGTACATCCTCGAGTCACCCACGTGGAGGACCGAGAGCCACAACCAAGGGGTGGTGAAGGTGGCTTCCAATTGCATGCCACGATCGCCTTGCTGGGTCAGGAAGTTGAGGAGCCGCGGCAGTTGACCCACTGCCGCCGTGAGGGCGATGACCAAAACGCTGGTCAGAATTCCGGCAGCGACCACTTTGGTTCGCTGCTTGACCACGGTGAACAACGAAAGCATGACGGCGGCCGGCCAAACCTTCATCCACGTGGCAATGCTCAGGAGGGTCGAGGCAATGAAAGGGTGTGATACGCCGTATGCCAAGGCGATCAGCACGATCGGGGCAGTCAATCCGTCCACCCGGGCGAATCCAAGCCAACCCATGATGAAGACGAAGACCAGCCACCACCATCCCGCCGGGATGGCCTCGTGACGGCGGCCCCGTCCGGTGAGCTTGGCTAGAGCGACGCCGTTGAGCACGGTGATCATGAGCACCCAGAGAAAGAAGAACGGACCGGGTCCGGCCAAGCCCGCGATCGCCATAGGCACCAAGGCGAGAACGGGGTAGACCCACGGGCTGGGGCCGCCGCTGAGGTTCTCATCCCGGAACCCGGCGGAGGTCCAGTCCCGGTAGATGAAAGTGTCGCTAAAGGCCTCGCCGCGCAGGGAAAGGATCAGCGCGAACACCAGGAAGACCAAGTGCACGACGCAGAAGCCTACAAGCAGGCCTTTGGGGGAATTGAGCCTTGCCTCCAGCGAAGGGGGAAGAACCCGATGACGGAACCGTGTGAGCGCGCTGAAGAATGAGTCCGTGGAAATGGGAGGATCCTTGTCAGGTAGTAATCGTCACAGGGTGCCGTAAGGCGCAGCGGCCCGGAGCCGCCAGAGCCCCATCCATTCTATCTCAGGCCACTTTCGCAGGCCGACCGATGGTCCGGTTGGCCCCGGGAAGCCAAGGGTGGCGATGCTACAGTTGCAATAATCCATGGCATCCGGAAGTGCCACTTTGGCCCGGATGCGGCAGGGAACCGGACAGGATTTTGTTTGATGGTGACGTCGAAGTTTCGTGAGCGTGAGGTGGGGAGTTCGTTGGCTCATCCAGAGGCGCTTGGCGATTCCAACGCCCCGGTACACGGCACCGTGATAGCCAAAGCGGCGAGGACGGCGATCCTCCAAGGGTTCGTCGGGTCGTTGCTCATGGTGGCAGGCTCGATCGGCGTCGGCTGGCTGGCCAGCAGCAGCGCCTTGATCCGTACTCCTCTTTTCATCATGGCCAGGACATCTCCGGTTGGCGTGATCCTTTGCACCGTGATGCTCTGCCTCGGTGCACTCCTGCTCCTACGCTCTTGGCTGCGCATTGCCCAGCGGATCGGCGGATGGAACCCGTCCTCGCGTCCGGTGCTGCGGCGAGCACTGTGGATGTGGGCACTCCCGATGATGTTCAGTTTGCCGTTGTTCAGCAGGGACGCTTATGCCTACATCGGCCAAGGCCGGCTCATGGAGCAGGGCCTGAACCCATACACCAACGGCATCTCGGCCCTGAGCAACTACTTTTCACTCGGGCCCGACAAATTATGGACGGAAGCACCTACGCCTTACGGTCCGCTATGGCTCTGGATCGAACAAGGTGCCGTGTGGGTGAGCGCCAGCGTCCCCGAGCTTGCTTTGATTCCCTTCCGCCTGGCTGCCCTCGCCGGTGTCATCCTGCTCGCTGTCTACGTTCCCCGTCTGGCCGCGCTCCACGGCGTGAACCCGGACCGTGCGCTCTGGCTTGGCGTCCTCAACCCGGTCCTCCTGATCAACTTCATCGCCAGCGCGCACAATGACTCCCTGATGCTGGGACTGGTTGTTGCCGGACTGTACTTCGCCTCGGTAAAACGGCCTGTGTTGGGAATCGTGCTGATCACGGCCTCGATCGCCATCAAGCCGATTACCTTGATTGCCTTGCCTTTTGCGGGGCTGCTGTGGGCCGGTGCCCGTGCCGGTTGGGGCCGCAGAATGCTCTGTTGGACGGCCACCTTGGGTTTGTCCTTAGGCTTGCTGGCCGCCGCAGGACTGGTGAATGGCCTGGGCTTTGGCTGGCTTGGCGCCCTGCAGACTCCGGGCGCCGTCTGGATCTGGTACGCGCCGGTGGGTTTGCTGGCACACACGGTGGGATTCGTCGTCGGACTTTTCGGCGGTCCAGGCGTTCCGGTGACGGATGTTATCCAGACTGCCGGAACGGCGGTCTCGGCGCTTGCCATCGTCTGGCTCGCCGTTCGGACCCCCGGCCGCGGAATCGGCATGCCCGCGCCGCTCGACGACGAACCCGAGTTCAACAAGACTGTGCTTCGCCGGATGGCCTGGGCATTCGCCGCTGTCGTCGTCCTGGCGCCTGTGATTCAGCCTTGGTACATGGTGTGGCTGCTGGTGTTCTTCACCGTGACGGGAGTCGCGGACGGCGCCCAGCTCCGGACGGTCTTCTATTTGACGGCGTTCTTCACCCTTATCGCCCTGACAGACCAATTGAGTGTCTTCCAGTGGATCCCCATCGAGGTGGTACGCGGAGTGGCCATTGCCATTGCGGTTTCTTTCATCGCCTACTTGGTGTTCTTTGACAAGAAGACCCACGTGCTGTTCCGCCCGCGTCGCGGGATTTTGAAGCTCAAGCCGAAGTCCTGAACCGGATTCAGCCGAGGTGTTTCATGGCTTCACGCAGGGATAGCGGGCTGAGCCTGGTCCTCCGGCTTTCAACGTAGCTCCGCACCCATTGAGGATCGGTCTTGGCGTACTCCCGCAGGGTCCAGCCGATTGCCTTCCTGATGAAGAACTCCTGGTCGGCAAGGTTGGCGTCAAGTGCCGCGGCCAGAAGTTCTTGGTCAGTGGCCGACTTTGCCTTGAGCTGGGAGGTGATGGCCGCCCGACGGATCCAGAAGTCCTCGTCGCTTGCCCATGTCCGCAAGAGCGGGGTCAGCGTGCTTCGGTGGTGTTGCAGAAGGGCGCAAATACGGTCGGAGACACCGTCAACGAAGTCCCACCATGCGCCGGTCCGGATGATTTCTTCGTACAGCGGCAGCATCTCCAGATCCTTGGCCACGGACTTGAGCGAGGTCAGATCGATGGCCGCGTAGCGTTCTTCCCGCCATGTGGCTTCCCGCCACAGCAGCCGGACATTGTCACGAAGTTCGGAAGGGGACCCGAAAGGGATTTCCTTCGCGGTCGCAAGGACAATGCGACGGACTACGGGGACCCTGACACCGAGGACAGGCATGGATGATTTCATGTAGGCCTGTGCTGCTTTCGCGCGGTCCGGGTCTGCCTCTGCCTGCAGGCGTTCACGGATGATGGCGATTCTTCGGTGTTCCATACGGCGACTTTAGGACACCCGTGGGCCGGCGCGGACGCGCAACCCTGTTGACCGGGCTGATGGTGCCCATAGAGTGGGTGGAAGGGTTTGTCCGGTGGCCGGTCCGGCCTCCTCTTCTTGATGCTTGGAGGCCTTTGATGTCCATGGTGAAGACGCCAGCAGAGATTGCGCTCATGCGCGAAGCCGGAAGGGTGGTTGCCAACACGCTTTCGGCGGTTCGTTCGCACGCCGGGGTTGGCGTGTCGCTCAAGGAACTGGACGAGGTTGCAGCCGCTTTCATGGAGGCCGCCGGAGCTAAGCCGGCGTTCCTGAACTATCGACCGCGGTGGGCGTCCACGCCCTTTTCAGGGGTCATCTGCACGAGCGTCAACGACGCCGTGGTGCACGGCATCCCGGACGGGTATGTGTTGCAGGATGGCGATCTGTTGAGCGTCGATTGCGGGGCCTTCGTGGAGGGCTGGTGCGGGGACGCGGCAGTCAGTTTCATTGTGGGCACCTCGGATCCGGTGGACCAGGAATTGATCGATGCCACGGACGCCGCCCTCGCCCGCGGTATCGACGCTGCCCGGATTGGAAACAAGATGGGCGACCTTGCGTACGCCATTGGCGGAGAAGCCAAGCGCAGCGGCTACGGGATCCTCGCCGATCACGGCGGGCACGGCGTTGGCCGGACCATGCACGCCGAACCGAGCGTGCCGAACATGGGGCGGCCCGGCCGCGGCGTGAAGCTCATGGACGGCTTGGTGATCGCCATCGAGCCGATGTTGATCCTGGGCGGCAGCGACGACTACTACCACGACGACGACCAGTGGACCTTGCGCTCGGCCAACGGCCGCCGTGCTGCGCATAGCGAACATACCGTGGCGATCACCGCGGATGGACCGCTTGTCTTGACCTTGCCCTAGCTGGGTAGTTTCGGCATACGGGACCGGAAAGTCAGCGCCGCAGGCGCATGACCGCCCTTCCGGGCACCGCCGTGGAAACCGTGGAGAAGCCGGCCGCCCCAAACAACTTCACAGTTCCCTGGTAGAGATCGGCCGGACCGGCCTTGGGCCGAGGCGACGGATCCACGGGGTAGCCTTCCACGATGTCGGCGCCATGCGCGAAGGCATGCCCGACGGCGGCCTCCAGCAATGCGCCGGCCACCCCGCTCCGGCGGTGGCCGGGAGAAACCACGAAACAGCTCACCGACCAAACTTCCGCGCCTTCCAGGCCGCCCGTTCCTGCGGCCTTGAGGACTTGGGATCGTTCGATGCGCGGATAGCACTGGCGCGGCTCCACCGCGCACCAGCCCACTGCTTCGCCGCCCCGGAAAGCGAGGACGCCAGGTTCGGGGCCGTCGTCGAATTTGGCTTTGAGCTGTTCCTTCCGTGCCTTGGGGGGAGTGTTCTTCCAATCCTGACCGGCGAGAGCGAACCACCGGCACCAACAGCGCGAAGGCTCGCCGCGGACGCCGAATAGCCTTTCGACATCCGGCCAGCTTGCGGGGCCCGTGATGATGGCTTCGGAAGTGTTTCTCATCCGACCAGCCTAGATACCGGACGCCCTGCCCGCCTCAGTTGGACGCAGAGAATGAAAAACACCCCGGTCCGAAGACCGGGGTGTAACCGATGGCCCGACTCATCCATGAAGGATGTCTCGACTCATCACACAAGTGCCCCAGGAGGGAATCGAACCCCCGACCGTCGGATTAGAAGGCCGCTGCTCTATCCTCTGAGCTACTGGGGCTGGAACCGCACCCAAGTGTATCGCTGGGTTTGGCTAGCCAACAATTCAGGAGGATTGCCGGGCCTTCAGGACCGGGCAGGGGATTCGTACTATGCCTTTGAAAAATACAGGAGAGGTCGGAATATCGTAGAAGTCCGTATCGGACGCGGGTGCACAGAGATTGCGCGCGGTGCGGACGTGCTCGGCCCAGACAGGACCATTGTTTCTGGACGTCGAGGGCGGGAAGTACATCGACGCCAAGAGAAGCGAGAAAGCCATGAGTGCCGCAATGGGTGCAGCACGCCCAAACCTTGCCAACGCGGAAGCAAGCAACGGAACCGTGGCGAGGACGAACATCGTAGGCACTACCGAGTACCTCCCAAACACGAACCTGGCGGGCCAATCCGCCGCCGAGAAGGTTGCGTAGTCCAGGTACGGTGCCGGGTTCGAAGCGACGCAGGCAACCCAAATAACCATCGAGGCCGTGATGAAGAACGCGGCCAGCCATTTCTCCCGCGCAGAGCCCAAGATCAGGACAGCCACCGGGACGGCGAGGACGAGGAGGGAGGCCACGATCATCGGAGCAGCTCCGAAGTTCACGATTTGTTGCATGACACCGGACGCGGTGCCGTAGACGATGGGTCCTGCGGTGTTGATGAACCACCCGTAAAACGGGGACCAGGGGTCAAGCTGGTAGCTCGCGCCGCCGCTTGTTCGAGGATGCGTCACCGTCGCAATAACCTGGCAGGCAAGGCCCAGGCTGAGACCCGCGCGGGCGGCCCACATGTTTTTGTCCCTCAGCCGGTAAAGGAAGAGCGGAACAAAGACAATCGAGATGATCTCGGTCAAGGAGGCGAGGGCCGCGACGACAAAAAGCATGCCTCCCTCGAGTTTGGACTTTGCCGGTTTCATCAATAGCCAGGGAGTGAGCCAGAGCAGGTACCAGTGCAGGTTCGCGAAGTTTCCAAGAGCCTCAAAAGCGCCGACGTTCACGAAAATGGGAACCGCGGCCCAAGCTACGCGGATCCAGGTGTTGCTGGTCAAGGCTTGGGCGCAGTGGTACGTCATGAGGGCGACGCCGGCCACAGCCGCGCAAGCCAATACAGTAAGCGCAATAGCGTAGTCCTCAAGTGCGAAGAACCGGACAACCACCTCGGCTGCGAGGCGGGGGACGACGTGGAGATAGCCTGCGTAGGGCCGGATCGGCGTGAAAGTCCGGGTCGGGTTCAAAGCGTCCGTGAGAAACACCGCGCCGTCTTCCGCCCAGACGACGCCTTGGGCCGTTGCTGGGATCCGCCAGAACGACACCAGCGTCAGCAAAATAAGGGCGCCCACATAGGACGCACTTCTAGCCAGAGTAATTTTCACGATCTGTCCCCCAAAGAGCAGGCCCGAGACTGGGCGATCGTACCCAATTTAGATGGCGGTTCCGTATTTTCAAAAACCCCGCCGGTCCTTGTGGGCGGCGCCCCATTCTGCGTCTAACTTGTCCTCCACAATCCGCGTAAGAACAGGGCTATCCACATACGTGGATTTGGTACTCCCGCGGGCGTTCGCGGCACGCGAAGCTGGGAGAGCCAGACAGGCAGCTCAACTCACGTTAGGACAAGACCATGAATGACATCATCACTGTCCGGGGATTCGTTGCCACGGAACCCAAAAGTTCGACGACCCCGGGCGGAACCCGGACGGCATCGTTCCGGCTCGGTTCAACGGAGCGCAGGTTCGACCGAGCCAATGATGTCTGGGTGGATGGCAACACAAATTGGTTCAGCGTCCAGGCGTTCAGGCATCTAGCGGGAAACATTGGCTGCAGCGTCAAGAAGGGCCAGCGGGTCATCGTCGTCGGGAAACTGAAGCTGAGGCAATGGGAACACGACGGCAAGATCTACCACGTCGCCGAAATCGTCGCCGAGTCGGTGGGTCACGACCTCATGTGGGGCTCGGCGAACTTCATCCGGACCACCGGCAGCAACAGCCCGCAGACCATGCCCGCCGCCCCCGAGGTGGAGCCAGAGACCCCATGGCCTTCGGCGGAGGAAGATGCGGAAGGCGACCCGCATGACGACGAGGATGGCAGTGCCGCAGCCGAGCGGGAAGTTATCCTTCCGGCAGGAGAAGGCGATGAGTCGGTTCTCGTTGATACTGAGACGGGAGAACTTGTGGACGCCAAGGTTTGAAATGGAACTGGCCTTGAAATGGAGCCGGTCTTGAAACAGGGGCCGCCGCGGATGCCATGCGGCGCGGCGCGTGGTGTACCGCATGGCAGAATAGCCGGGTGATGAGCAGGGGAAAGCCGCAAAAACCATCTGGACGCCGCCACGCTGCCGGAAGCCCGGGTTTGCTGCTTGCGGTGCCGTTACTTCTGGCCGGACTGGTGTCCGGCTGCACGGCGCCTGCACCAACGGTGTCAAGAAGCACTGGGGTTTCATCGCCTACCCCCTCGACTACAGCCAGCTCCACTCCCGCCGTCACACCCAGTGCTGGCAACCCCTCGGCATCGACTTCGCTCAGCGCGGGCACTGCCGCGCTGAAGCAGACCATGGAGTCCGTACTCAAGACCATTGCCGCGGCAACCCCCAAACCGGCACAAGACGCACTGCGATCACAGCTCGTTTCGGCCGGCATCGCCGACTCTGCCGTAGAGGTGTCCGCGAGCAAGACGCCGACGGGACTGGATGTCGACGCCATCGAGGCCGCGGCCAGGCTGGACAAGGACTGCGTCATGGGTGAGATCAGGGACGGGCAGGTTTCAGTGTCGGTCCTGCCCGTGTTGGCCAGCGGCAAATGCTTCGTCGGGGATTCCCGCTAGCAGGGCCGAATGTGAGTTATGCCTTGCCACCCATTAGATTTAACGGCATGGCGGAATTCATTTACACGATGACCAAGGCTCGCAAGGCCGTTGGCGAAAAACTAATCCTGGACGATGTCAGCATGTCGTTCTTCCCTGGCGCGAAGATCGGTGTCGTTGGCCCGAACGGAGCCGGTAAATCCACGATCCTGAAGATCATGGCTGGTATCGACACACCGTCGAACGGCGAAGCCCGCCTCAGCCCCGGCTACTCCGTGGGCATCCTTCTGCAGGAGCCGCCCCTGAACGAGGAAAAGACCGTCCTGGGCAACGTCCAGGAAGGCGTGGGCGAGATCTACTCGAAGATCCAGCGCTTTAACGCGATCTCCGAGGAAATGGCCAACCCGGATGCAGACTACGACACCCTGCTGGAGGAAATGGGCCACCTTCAGGAAGCCATCGACGCTGCGGATGCGTGGGACATCGATTCCCAGCTCGAGCAGGCCATGGACGCACTCCGCTGCCCGCCGGGCGACTCCGACGTGACGGTCCTGTCAGGTGGTGAGCGCCGCCGCGTGGCGCTCTGCAAGCTCCTGCTGCAGAAGCCTGACCTCCTGCTCCTTGACGAGCCCACCAACCACTTGGACGCCGAAAGTGTTCTGTGGCTCGAGCAGCACCTCTCTTCCTACCCCGGTGCCGTCCTCGCCATCACCCACGACCGCTACTTCCTCGACCACGTCGCCGAGTGGATCTGTGAAGTGGACCGCGGCCGTCTTTACCCCTACGAAGGCAACTACTCCACGTACTTGGAGAAGAAGCGCGCCCGCCTCGAAATCCAGGGCAAGAAGGACGCCAAGCAAGCCAAGCGCCTCAGCGAGGAACTTGAGTGGGTCCGCTCCAACGCCAAGGGTCGCCAGACCAAGTCGAAGGCCCGTCTGGCCCGGTACGAGGAAATGGCAGCCGAGGCTGACCGCACCAGGAAACTCGACTTCGAGGAAATCCAGATTCCGCCGGGACCGCGTCTGGGTGGCCTGGTCCTGGAAGCGAAGAACCTGCAGAAGGGCTTCGAGGACCGGACCCTGATCGACGGGCTTTCGTTCACACTGCCCAGGAACGGCATCGTCGGCGTCATCGGTCCTAACGGCGTGGGCAAGACCACCTTGTTCAAGACCATCGTCGGGCTGGAACCGCTGGACGGTGGCGACCTCAAGATCGGTGACTCGGTCAAGATCTCCTACGCCGACCAGAGCCGTGGCGGTATCGACCCCAACAAGACCCTGTGGGAGGTCGTCTCAGACGGCCTGGACTTCATTCAGGTCGGCCATGTTGAAATGCCGTCCCGCGCCTACGTCGCGGCCTTCGGCTTCAAGGGGCCGGACCAGCAGAAGAAGGCTGGTGTGCTCTCCGGTGGTGAGCGTAACCGCCTGAACCTGGCGCTGACCCTTAAGCAGGGCGGAAACCTCCTGCTTCTTGACGAGCCCACCAACGACCTCGACGTCGAAACCCTCAGCAGCCTTGAGAACGCGCTGCTCGAGTTCCCCGGCTGCGCCGTCGTGGTCTCGCACGACCGGTGGTTCCTCGACCGCGTTGCAACCCACATCCTGGCCTACGAAGGCGACGAGGAAAACCCCTCGAAGTGGTACTGGTTCGAGGGCAACTTCGAGTCCTACGAGGAGAACAAGGTGGAGCGACTCGGCCCGGACGCTGCCAAGCCACACCGTGTCACGCACCGCAAGCTGACCCGCGACTAAATCGGATCGCTCCGCAGAAGGCCGGCGCACTGGATATATCTTCCGGGGCGCCGGCCTTCTTTGCTGTACGGAATCTCGGCCGTGTTGCGGCAGCTACCTGAGCAGCGATTACGGGATCCGGAGCATGCCCTCTTGCGCCACCGTGGCGACATGCTGGCCATCGCGGCTGAAGATCTTGCCCGTGGCAAGTCCGCGGGCGCCTTGGGCGCTGGGGGACTCCTGCACGTAAAGCAGCCACTCGTCGACGCGGACGGGCCGGTGCCACCACATGGCGTGGTCAAGGCTAGCGACGCTCATGCCTGGCGTCATCCAGCTCAATCCGTTCTTGCGAAGCACCGATTCCAGGATGGTGTAGTCGCTCGCGTAGGCCAGGGCGGCCAAATGAAGGTTGGGGTCGTCCGGCATCGGGCCAAAGGTCTTCATCCAGACGGCATTGCTGGCTATCCGGTCTTGGGGCGCTTCGACATAGATTGCGGGATCGACGTGGCGGACATCGAAGGGCCGTTCGAAGGACATGTGGCGGGCGAGCGGGTGGTCGTACTTCTGCAGGAGTTCGGCGGTACTCGGCAGCGTTTCGGGGTCCGGGATTCCGCCCGGCATCAAGGACTGGTGTTCCACGCCCTCCGCCTCGGTCTGGAAGGACGCGATCATTGACAGGATCGGTTGGCCTTCCTGGTAGGCGTGCACCCGCCGGGCCGAGAACGAGCGTCCGTCGCGAAGCCGCTCCACACTGAAAGTGATCGGCTGGTTGGCGTCGCCCGGACGAAGAAAATAGCCGTGCATGGAATGGACCGTCCGATCCTCGTCCACCGTGCGCATTCCGGCCACGAGCGACTGGGCGAGCACCTGCCCGCCAAATACCCGGTGGCGCGGCTGTTTCTGGGAGGGTCCAAGGAAGATGTCCTCGGCTGTCCTCGCGCCGTCGAAGTCGGCCAGGGACAACAGTTCGATGAGGGTGGATGTGGGGTCCTCAAGGGCAACCTGATGTTCCAGGCCGGCGTGCGCGTCAGTCATGGTTCGACTCTAGACGCCACCCTGACCCCTCTCAACCGCGGACATGCCGGTAGAGTCGATGATGTGTCCGATGTATTGACCCAGTCCTTCCATTTCGTCGATCCCCGTGATCTGGCGGATCTCCGCACCTATGTCACGCGTGCCAAGAGCATCGATGATGGCGCCATCCGGCTGCAGGCCTCCGGCCGCGTCCTGGCTGCATATGTGTGCGTCTTGAGGCCGCGCCTCCTGGGCGAAGCGACCCCCACCATTCTCGGGCTACGGACTATCGCCCTTGCCGAAGACGCGCATGCGGACGTCACCGTGGCTCTTTCCTCGGTCCTCGACCGCCTGGCGCGTTCCGGTGCCGACGACGTCGAGCTTCCTATCCCGCCGTCGACCGTTTCCGAATCGTGGGCGGGAGTCGGGGCGCCCCGCAGCGGCTGGGAGCCGCTGCGTTCAGTGCCCGACGCCGAACTCAAGTCTGTCGCGAATGCCGGCATTGCCGAGGTGGCCGGGATCGTTCCGGATCAGCCCGGCGCATTGATCGTCAACAACGCGAGGGCCGCGGTGTGGGGACGGGAGATCCCGGGACTCGACGGCGTGCCCGCAGGCGCTGCGTTCGCCGCCTTGGCGCTCGGTTTCCTGGGCGACGGCGAACACCGGCTCTTCCGCAACGGCCGTTGGTTCCGGCTCAGTGGGAGCCGGGGCCACATCCTGGCTCGATCCGGATCAGGCCTGGGCTTCCAGGCCCGCTGAACCCGAGCCTAGGCCCGGCCCGACACACAGCACCGTCCTCCAAGCTCAGGGCTGCTGGACCGACGGGCTATTGACCATCGTGAGCGCAGCCCGCTCCATGTAATCCCACAACGTCCCTTCGTGAAGCGGCGACAAGTTGAGCGAATCGACTGCCGCGCGCATGTGGAAGAGCCAACGGTCCTTGGCTTCGGGCGTCACTTGGAACGGCATGTGCCGCATCCTCAAGCGGGGGTGCCCGCGTTCCTCGCTGTACGTGCCCGGACCGCCCCAATACTGCTCAAGAAACATGAGGAACCGCCGCTTTGCGGGGTCGAGGTCTTGTTCCGGGTACATCGGCCGGAGCAACGGGTCTCCCGCTACACCGTCGTAAAAGACATCGATCAGTTTCACGAAAGTCTCGTGGCCACCGATGGCCTCATAGAAACTGTCGGTGTACGCAGGCTGGCTGAACGGATCGTTTTGCATCAACTGACGCCGCTCTGCCGGCTGGGGTGCTGCGGATTCCGGCTGGCTGCCCATGTCACTCACCTGCTTTCTGCTCTCGAATCTTGAGGGCTTCCTTTGAAGTCGGAGGCGCACCGGAGGCGGCGGTTTCGGCAGGCGCCGTCCCTGGAGGTGCAGGCGGAACGTCGTCCGGGACGGTTGAGTCTTCAGGCACGTAATCGCCTTGCGAGCGGTTGCCCACCCGCAGGATTTCTCCGTTGCGCAGATACCAGATGGCCCCGTCTTCAGCCTTGAGCCGGGTGATCCGGAGTCCTACCGATTCAACGGTGCCGATCACTTCAGTGGTTACGATCACATCGCCGATCCCGAACTGGTCCTCGATGGTAATGAAGATGCCGGACAGGAAATCGCGAATGAGCTGTTGGGCGCCGAAGCCAATGGCCACACCCAAAATACCGACGCTCGTGAGCAGCGGGGCAATATCCACATTCAGGTATTTGAGGACGTAGATGATGACAATGACCACCACCACCACGCTGAGCACGCTTGTCAGCAGTGAGCCGATGGTGTGGGCGCGCTGGGCGCGGCGTTCATGGTCGAGCGCCCGGAAAGCCGGCTGGACCCACCTGAAATGCGGTTTCTTGAAGAAGCTGGTGCCCTCTGCCACCCGGCGGGTTATGCGCAGAATGATGAACCGGGCCACAACCCAGACCACCAACCCGATGCCTAGCGTCACGAAGATGGACGCGTAATCGATCTTGGCTGCATCGGCCACGATGTTGTCGGTCGACGAGGCGACGTTCATATGCGGGAATGCTCCTCACGGGATCCAATTGTTCGCCTGGCCCCTGATTGCCGGGCGCTGAACACTCTGTCCACGGTCAACCCTATCGCCGTAGCGTGGCCGGATCCGCATCGTGGTTCTTGGCCGGACGGCCTTCTTGACACCTGATTAGCTGGCGGCCGCCGTCGTGCTCGGCTCATGCAGAACGGGAAAATTGACGCTCCGGGCAATAAAGCACACCTGGTTGGCCTCATGGTGCAGTTTGTCCACCAGGGAAAGATGCGCCGGGTCGGCAACCGTGACGTGCGGCTTCAAGGTGACGTTCTCGAACTGGCCGCTGCCATCGCGATTGAGCCTCATCATGCCCTCGGCGTGATCCACGTAATCGGTCACTACCACCCCGTGCTTGACGGCGACATGCAGGAAAGACAGCATGTGGCACTGCGAGAGGGCGGTGAGGAGCAGTTGTTCGGGGTTGTATCGGCTGCGGTCGCCATGGAAGGTGGGGTCCGAGGAGCCCTTCAGGACGGGCAGGCCGGGGATCTCGACGTCGTGGTCCCGGGTGTAGCCACGGTAGGTGGATGTCCCGGTGCCCAGGTTTCCGGTCCAGCGCACGGTCAGCGAGTAGTGGTGTTCGTCCAGGCTCATGCGGAAAGTCTATCGGCGGTGCACTCGCGGGCGGCACACGGAAAGGCCCCGGTTCCAGTGAAGCGGAACCGGGGCCTTTCGGTGGGCTATCCGACCGTTTTAGATGTCTGCCGCGCGGGCCTTCAAAGCACGGGCTACGCCGTCGCGGTTTTCTAGCATCATGCGGCGCAGGGCACTGCTATCCGCCGGCAGTTCGGCGAGGAACTTGTCCGTGCGGTCAACCGTGGCCTGCGTTGTCAGTTGCGCAGGGTAGAGCCCGACGACGATTTGCTGGGCCAGCGCATGGGTGCGGTTGGCAACAATCTCCGGAACCGCCTCGAAATACTGTTCCGCGTACGGCTCCAACAGGGAGGTGTCCAGCACCCGGGTGAAGCCCGTGACGGCGGAGCTTTGAATGGCGTTGGAGAGCTCGCCCGTGACCACGATCTTCTTCCACGCGGCGGCCTTGGCCTCGGGTGTGGGAAGGGCCGCCGTCGCCAAGGCGGCGGCGTTCTGGCCATTGGCCGTGTGGTCGCGCTCGAGTTCCGCGTCGATCCGGTCCTGGCCCTGGCGCCCGCCAACCACCAATGCGGTGAGAAGTTCCCAGCGCAAGTCCTGGTCGACCGTCAGGCCATCCAGGACCATGCTGCCGTCCAGGACAGACTGGACTGCGTCGAATTGGGAGCTGCTTGCGGCGAGCAGCGCGAAGGACTTGACGAATTGGAGTTGCGCGTCCGATCCCGCAGCCGCCGTGCTCGAAAGCTCCCAGAGAGCGTCCACCGCGGCCACCGTAGCGGCATCCTTGTGCTCGGCTGCGACGTAGTACGTCAGGGTGGTGGCCAGCTGTCGGAGCTGGGTCTGGATCACTGAGGAATCGGTCTCGGACGCGATGTTCGCCAGGATCAACTCGGCGTAGCCGCGGGCCGGGGTTTCGCCGTCCCGCGCCGCATCCCAGGCCGAGCCCCACACGAGGGTGCGTGGCAGGCTGCCGGCGAAGTCCTTCAGGTGGGCTTTCGCAGTGGCCAAGGATGCGGGGTCGAGGCGCACCTTCGCGTAGGCGAGATCGTCGTCGTTGAGCAGGACCAGGTCCGGACGCGCCTGTCCGGCAAGGGCAGGGACGTGGGTCCGGGCGCCGTCGACGTCGAGCTCCTCCCTGTGGGTCCTCTCAAGCTTGCCTTCGGCTGAGAGGTCGTAGAAGCCGACGGCGAGGCGGTGCGGGCGCAGCGTGGGCTGCTCGTCGATAGCGGTCTGCACGATCGCAAAGGACGTGATGGTGCCGTTGGTGTCGACCTCGATCTCGGGGGAGAGAGTATTGACGCCGGCAGTCTCGAGCCAGAGCTTGCCCCACTGGTCCAGGTCGCGGCCGCTGGCAGCTTCGAGTTCCTTCATGAGGTCCACAAGCTCGGTGTTCTGCCAGGCATGCTTCTGGAAGTATTCGCGGACGCCGGCCATGAACTGTTCCGGCCCAACCCAGGCGACCAACTGCCGCAGCACGGAAGCTCCCTTGGCGTATGTGATGCCGTCGAAGTTGACCTCGACGTCCTGGAGATCGTTGATCTCGGCAAAAATCGGGTGCGTCGTGGGCAATTGGTCCTGCCGGTACGCCCAGGATTTCTCCACCGAGGCAAAGGTGGTCCAGGCCCGGTCGAATTCGGTGTTTTCGACCGCGGCCAGGTGGGACATGTACTCGGCAAAGGACTCGTTGAGCCAAAGGTCGTTCCACCAGCGCATCGTGACGA
Organism: Arthrobacter sp. S2(2024); assembly: GCF_036662515.1. NCBI lineage: Bacteria > Bacillati > Actinomycetota > Actinomycetes > Micrococcales > Micrococcaceae > Arthrobacter > Arthrobacter sp. S2(2024). The sequence goes on from NZ_JAYKZI010000019.1 coordinate 40,122, forward strand.
GGTCCCCGAACCACATGTGGGCCAGTTCGTGCAGCACGGTGATGGCGCGGCGTTCGATCTGGGCGTCGGTGACCTTTCCGCGGAAGACGTAGCCCTCGAGGATGGTCACCGCGCCGGCGTTTTCCATGGCACCGGCATTGAACTCGGGAACGAAGAGCTGATCGTACTTCTCGAAGGGATACGGGAATCCGAACTGGGCCTCGAAGAACTCAAAACCCTGGCGGGTCAGTTCGAAGATGTTGTCGGCGTCCAGGTACTGCATGAGGGACTTGCGGGCGAACACCCCAAGCGGAATGACCCGGCCATCGGAGCTCGTGACCTTGCTGCGGACCGATTGGTACGGTCCCGCGATCAAGGCGGTGACGTAGGAAGAGATGCGGGGAGTGGGGGCGAAATGCCAAACCGAGCGCGCCCCGCCGTCGTCCCCGGGAGTGGTTTCCAGCGGTACGGGAGTGGGCGAGTTGGAGATGAGGTCCCAATGCGACGGTGCGGTGACCGTGAAGGTGAATGCGGCCTTCAGGTCCGGCTGCTCGAACACAGCGAACATGCGGCGCGAATCCGGCACCTCGAATTGCGTGTACAGGTAGGCCTCGTTGTCCACCGGGTCCACGAATCGGTGCAGGCCCTCACCGGTGTTCATGTACGGGGCATCGGCGACTAACTTCAGCTCGTTTTCGGCGGCGAGCCCGGGCAGTTGGATGCGCACGCCGTCGGACACCACCGCCGGATCGAGTTCGGTGCCGTTCAGCGTCACGCTGTGCACGGTTTCCGTGATCGCGTCGATGAAGCTCGAGGAACCCTCGACGGCGGAGAACTTCACCACGGTCGTGGAGCCGAAGACCGTGGCGCCCTTGGTCAAGTCGAGGGTGACGTCGTACGAGGTCACGGTGAGCAATTCTGCGCGCTGTCCGGCTTCGGCGCGCGTCAGGTTCAGGCCTGGCAAGGTTTGCCTCCAAGAATGGTTTCGAGAAGCCGGTTGGTTTCAGCCAGCGCCGGCGCTGTGAAGTCATTCTTTCACTTGATTCCGCCTTGGCAAGGAAGCTCGATCACAGTGTCGCCGGCGCGGGGTAGCGTTGGAATATGGGAAAGATGCGCGACTCGCTGGACCTCCGGGCACTCCGCTTTGCAGTGGCATTTCCGCTGCTGCTGGCCGCCGCATTTGCCGTGTGCGCCCTCATGTTGCGCAACAACCTCCCGGATCCCGTGGCCATCGCTTGGAATGCCGACGGCGGAATCAGCTTTGCGCCGTTCCTCGCCTACGTACTCGGCGGAGGAGGGTTTCTGGTCGTCGCGGGTTGGCTGGTGTTCATCCAGGCTGTTCCCCTTGCCCGGCCGGTGATTATGCGCAGGGTCATGATGGGCATGGGCCTCATGGTGACCCTCTTCATTACCTCCGTGCTGGCCGCTGGCCTTGTGGGGCAAACAGGCCTCGCCGACGCCCGCAGCTCGCACGTTGATGGCACGGTCCTTGCCCTCGGCGCGGGTGCGGCTTTGCCCTTGGGCGTGGTCATGATGATGGCTTTCAAACCGGACCCGCATTGGACTCCGGAAGACGACGCCGCCCTCGAGGCCGAGCGGATCCGGACGGAAGACCCTGGCCTGGCGGAAGATTCCATGTTGCTGTGGGTCCATGCGCGGAGTTCGGTGTTCGTCATGATCTGCGTCGCCACCTTGTTCCCGGCCATGCTGATCGCTATTGCGCTCCCGTGGTTGGGCGCATTGTTGGCAGTGGTCGCGGTCATCGGAGCGTGTTTCCTGTTTGTCCGGGTGAGGGCGGACAGGAGAGGGGTGCAGGTCTTTGTTGCGGGGGTCCTGCGGGTCCTCACGGTGCCGGCCGTTGACATCGCGGGCGCAGCCGCTCAGGAAGTCAGGGCCGCGGACTTTGGCGGCTGGGGACTCCGGCACCACGGAGGCGCGACGGCCATGCTCGTGAGCAGCGGTCCCGCCGTCGTCGTCCGCCAGGTCAGCGGCCGCAGGGTGGCGTTCAGCGCCGGGACCTCGGCCACTGCGGACCGGCTCGCCGGGATCCTGAACCGCGTCGCGGCACGTGCCCAGCGCGGCGAGCAGCCTCCAGCCCCGTGAGCGCCGGAAGGTCGTCCGGTCTGCCGGCTTCGTCTTAAGAGGTGGGCCGGGGCACGATCCTAGTAACCTAGGAACCGCATCCCTCAACGCCGCGCCCGGCTTTGCCGCGTTCGCGCGCCAGACTGAATGGACTTCCTGTGACCACACCCCGCGTCCACATTGCCACGGACCACGCCGGCATGGAGCTCAGCGCCCACCTCGTAAGCCACTTGACCGCCAAAGGCTACGACGTCGTTGACCACGGCCCCAAGGTGTACGACGCCCTCGATGACTACCCTTCGTTCTGCATCAACGCTGCCACCGCGGTGGTCGCCGACCAAGAGGGCGGCGTTCACGCATTGGGCATCGTCCTGGGCGGATCCGGCAACGGCGAACAAATCGCCGCGAACAAGGTCAAGGGTGTCCGGGCCGCGCTCGCCTGGAACCTTTCGACCGCAAAGCTTGCCCGGGAGCACAACGACGCCAACGTGGTTGCCGTCGGCGGCCGCCAGCACACCGTCGAGGAAGCCACCGAACTGATCGAGGCCTTCCTGGAAGAACCGTTCAGCAACGACGAACGCCACGTGCGCCGCATCGGAAAAATCGCTACCTATGAGAACACCGGCGAAATCGTTGCCTAATGCCTGAAGGGCATTCCATCCATCGCCTGGCGCGCCAGTTCCAGGATGTTTTCGCCGGCCACGTGCTGGAAGTCTCCAGCCCCCAGGGCCGTTTCACCGCGGGTGCGGCGCTTTTGGACCGCCACGAACTGCTCGAAGCGACGGCGCACGGCAAGCAGCTCTTCCTCCGTTTTGACCACGGGGTGCTCCTGCATGTCCATCTGGGTCTCTACGGTGCGTGGAGCTTCGGTGGCGATGAATCCTTCACCGGGGCCTCGAGCATCGGGGCTCCGCGGCGGATCGGCGAACGGGAGAGTTTCTCGCAGGAAGCAGAGCAAGGTGCCGGCGAAGGGGGCGCCAGAAGCTACGCGGGTCCGCCTGAGCCCGTGGGTGCCGTCCGCGTTCGCCTCATTTCAGCGAACGGCTGGGCGGATCTCAGGGGCGCTACGACGTGCGCAGCGATCACCGATGCGGAGGCCGCTGCCGTCCTGGCGCGCCTGGGTCCCGATCCTCTCCACAACCGGCCCGACGATCGCGACGAGTTCGTCCGCCGCTTGCTGCGCCGCAAGACCGCCGTCGGGCTCCTCCTCATGGACCAGGCAATCGTGGCCGGAATCGGCAATATCTATCGCGCGGAGGTGCTGTTCCGCCAGCGCGTTGATCCGTGGACCCCGGGCAGCTCTCTGGGCGCCGAAACCGCCGGACGACTGTGGGATGACACCGTGGCGGCGATGTCCGACGGCGTCCGTGACGGGCGGATTGTTACGACCCCATCGGCTTTGTGGAGCGGCGGGAACGCCGGAGCGCTCGACGGCGAGGCGCACTTTGTCTACAAGCGGCACGGACAGCCGTGCCGGCGATGCGGCGAAACAGTGGGACTGGCCGAGATCGGTGCGCGCAAACTCTATTGGTGCCCCGGCTGCCAGAACTGAAGTGCGCCTTTGGCGGGCGCAAACAGGGTTATAGGACAAAACGTGTGTATGGATTGTGCCTGCTTCCCAGTGTTGGCGGGCGAATTTCGGGGTAGCTAAGCTTTGGAAGCTTAGGGTGGCTGGGGTGCTTGCATATCTCT
>NZ_JAYKZI010000020.1:0-42317 GCF_036662515.1 Arthrobacter sp. S2(2024)
GGAAACCAAGACAGTGTCGTAATGGGCCCCAAAGGCATTCGCATGATGAAACACATCAGCGGGCCCGGCAACATCGATCATTGTCACGCTGTCATGGATCAAGAACCCGATAGCCCGTCGATTACTCACTTCTCACCGTAGTCTCTCCAAAATGTGGCGCTTCGCACAGCGTACGCCAACAGGTACTTGTCTGGATGCCTTTCAATATGACCCCTGCGAGGCCCCCGGAGCGTTATCGCCTAACCCGCTGACACATCGATGAGCACCTTGCCGACGATGCTCTCTTCCACCGCCGCGTGGGCCGCAGCCGTGTCAGCCAGGTCAAAGCGATGCAGCGGCAGGCCTGCCGCCTCTCCCACCGGAAGGGCGCCGTCGGCGATGGCCGCATTGATGTCCTCGGCGGCCGCGTACACCGCCGCCATGCCAACGGTGTAGAGCAGCACGAACTGGTAACGGACATTGAGGCTGAAATGCCTACGCACGTCCAGGCCCATCTGATCGCCTCCGTTGTTGGCGTAAACCGCGATAGAGCCGCGGTTGCGGACCACTGCCAGGTCAAGTTCCGCGTTCTGCGCGGGCGCCACCTCCACGATCTGATCAACGCCCTCGGGAGCGATCCGGCGGATCTCCACGGCCGCGTGGGTTTCGCGGTAATTGATGACGTGATCGGCGCCGGCGGCCGTGACCAGCGCAGCCTTCGCCGGTCCGCTCACGGTCGTGATCACGACGGCGCCGGCCCACTTGGCGAGCTGGATCGCCGCATGGCCCACGGCGCCAGCCCCTCCAGCGACGAGAACTACCTTGCCGTCCAACGCTCCCGGGCGCAGCCGCCGCGGGCCGTCCTCGGCGATAGTCAAGGCCCGGTGGGCGGTGATCGCGGGAACGCCCAGGCTTGCGCCGAGGTCGAACCCGGCGTTCTCCGGCAATGGAAAGACCCGCTCGGCCGGCAGGACGGCGAATTCCTGTGCTGTCCCGCCGTCGGCCCGCTGGTAAGCGGCCAAGGCCAGCCAGACCCTGTCACCGACGTGAAGATGCTCGACGCCGGGTCCGACTGCGTCCACGACTCCGGCGCCGTCTTGGTTCGGCACGACCTCCGCGAAGGGCAAGGGCTCCCCCGGTTTGGCGCCGCGGCGTGACTTCCAGTCGGTGGGGTTCACCGCAGAGACCGCGATCCGCACGCGGGCCTCACCGCGCCCCGGCTGGCGGATCTCACGGTCGACGAGCTCGAGAACAGACGGATCGCCGGTGGCACGGTACACGATTGCTTTCATACTCAGACCCAACGCTGGCCCCGACCGAAAATTCCCGGCGCATGCCGGACCAGATGCGGGCAAGACCACCAGAAACAACTTCGCTGTTAGTCATTCTGTTACCCATCATCGCTGGGCGGGTCCTCCGCGCAACCAGGGCGCTATGCGCCGCTCACGATCCAAAGTTTCGTTCGGCGCTCCTCAGTCGCCTATTTCCTCGCGAAACTTTGAACCGCTCCCGGTTCCCCAAGTTGCACTCCGGACACTCAAACGCAGCGGTGACTCCGCTATCTGAACGACGCACAAATCCGACAGACACATCCCGTGCCCGCAGCAGCGACCGGCTACCTCGTCCACGACGCCAGTGCCGCCAGCGTGCGTGTTCCCGTTTTCAGCGGATGACCGTCGGTGACCGGCCCGAACCTGAGAGCCGCTGCAGCCGCCTCGGCTACCGCAAGTCTGCCCGGGGCGCCTTTCCTAGCGGGAACGGCACTGACCCTATGCATGGGAGGAAAGCGACAGCCGCGCGTCCGACTATGGAAAAGTCTTATGACTCAACTAAACCAGGACCGCCCCAGGAAGAAGAGTCCGGATCCCACACACCCGGACTCTGTCGACGGACCGGACGCCACAGCCGCAGATAGACCCAAAGACGTTCCCGCGGAACCTGGAACGTCCAACGACACCGACGATCTAAGCCACAAAGTCATGTCGTCTGAAACAGAGAACTGCATGAAGTAGTGAAGGCAGAACCATGAGGAAGGGACCAATATGCAGGCCGACGAACCGCCCGTGGAAAGGGTGCGCACAATGTGCACACCCCTTTGGACGGACAAACACGCGATGAGCGCACTCTGCCTGCCTCGCAGAAAGCAGCTACCCTCGGAAGATCCTCGAAGAAAATCCGCTTTTGACATGTCGTCACCACAACCGGTGCCCATGAACCATTGACGGCCGACAACTGGCCACGGAAACAGCAAGAGGGGACGACACAAAAACCCTAGATTCCAGCATGCGGAGGGGCCAGCAGCCAAGACCCTGACCCCGCCACCCAGGCCACCGCGGCGCCAGGCACAGACCGCGGCCACCGTCAGGGGGACCCGCGGAGGGTCAATGTCCACACATTAAAGCAAAACCCCTCTGACGAGGGGGAATGCTGTGCCCGAGGTGGGACTCGAACCGCATTCCAGCCCTTTCAAACACAGGGAAGTCCAGAAAACCTAGGCAATCCGAGCCAATCCGGTCGATGTACGACCCAGTCCGACGGAGAAAGTGTTGACACTGTCAACACCCCCTCTTTTCCCACTTTTGAACCCGTTTCCGAACACAACCAAGGTGTTCAAACATGCAGGAACCGGTTGCCGGGTCAGGCGATCTGGATCCGTTCGTCGCCGATCGACAATCGGCCCGCCAGGCTGCGGACCGCGCTCCATAAGAAGCTCCAACACGGCAATCACCTGCTCGTACGAGTCATGATCGAGAAGGGAAGGACCGCCACGGTGACGGTGTCGGCGATGTCGTTGCCGCCCGTGTCTTTGGCTGCTGCCGTGACGGTGTGGCCACTACCCGGTCTGGGCTTCGGCAAAAGTCACGGTGTGGTCCGGGACGATGCAACACACTGTCTTTCCGGGGGTGAGGGTTACTTGGGGGGGTAGACCGGGGTGCCAGCCGTCGAATGGCTGAACCGCAGGCCCGTGAGCGTGGTGTCGCCGGAGTCGGAACTGAGTTTCTCAGTCCATCTTTCGGAGGAGCAGTTCAACCCACGGGTCCCTTTAGTTTTGCAATGGATTCGTCCAAGGCCTTCCTGAGGGTTGGATCCTTCAATGCGCTCAGACTCTTTTCCTCGTCGAGGACTGCCTCAAGTGCATCGGCTATGTCTTCGTTACTAATGTCGGGATGGACCAGCCGCAGCAAGCGGGTCGTCGCGTCCAGCCGTCCCCAGATGTAGTCGTTTTCCCGCCAGTCTTTCCGGAAGAAGGCCGCAAAATTTGCGAGTCCGGTGCCTTTGAGCTTCGGACGCCCAGTTGCGGGGGCCCCATCCTTCGGGCTGATCCGGTCGACCTGGATCAGGGTGGATTGCTCAATGGCTGACAGGGCAAGGAGAGGGAACGCTACAGCGTCCCACATCGCGTATCCTGCGTAACTGCCCAGGAGATCAACTTGGACGTCCGAGGGCCAGTCTTCGATGAGCTCCCTGAAATCACTCCAGAACTTGCTGGCGACTTCGTGCATGCCGCCGCCAAGGGATGGTGCCAAGGTTTGCAGAAAGCCGCCCAGCAGGTCCTTGTTCGTGGTGACGAACGCTTCAGGATCGAGCGACGGCGCCTTCTTGAGGGTCTTGTCGTCGAAGAGCGCGTCAGCCGCCCCGACTATTGTGGCTTTAGGCGTGCCGGGCAGGTTCCGGAGGGTTTCCAGAGCGTCGTAGACCTGGTTTTTCGCGCGGTCAATCTGATCCCGGGAGGGCATGCCCTGCATTGGTCCGTACAGTTTGTTGAGTCTTTGAATGAGGAAGAGCAGCTGGCGTTCCCGGTAAGGAAGATCGTAGTCATCGAAGAATTCCTTCAGATCCCCGAAGCCGTCGCCGGCGCCGGCCTTCGTTCGGGTCCAGTACCGCAGGACCCCGCGGAGAAAAGCGGCGGCACTTGATTCATTGGAATAGTCAAAGGCCCGGGTGATGATGGCGCTCAGGTTCCGGGCGACCGCTTCCAACCGTAGCTGCTGGTAGACCTCCAGGCTGTCTCCCAACCCCGTGGCGGCCGTTTTGGCCAGTTTCTCCTCAACCGTGCACATGTCGTCATAGTCTGTTCCTGCGGACAGCCCTGGGATGTCACTTTTGACGGCTTCCAGGATTTTGGGCAAGAGGCCAACTGTAAGGCCGGAGATCTGTTCGATTCGTGCGTTTCGATGGCGAAGTCGCATCAGCCCCTCCAGGATGGGTTGGTGCAACGGGATCGACGGTCCCGCCTCGATGATGGTTTCAAGCCAGCTCGGCGGGCTGGCCGCCGTGTTTCCCTTCTGCAGTGGGGGAACCGGGTGCGGCTCGATGTAGACGAGGTGGCGTTCGACCTCCGCTCCGGCCCGTTTGTGTTCTATGGCATTGATGGCATGGTCGAAGGGGGTATTGTCCAGGACCCCACCGTCAATGAACCACGAGCTACAAGGGTCATCCTCCCAGGTCGTGTAGTCGGCGAAGAAGTCCTCAATGAACTTGCCCTTGTCGAAGTCGATACCTTTCACTCCATCTAACGTGTGCTCAAAGCCGTCTATGGTGACGGGGGGAAAGGCGCCGGGAACGCTGGACGTTGCGCGTGCCGCGAAGGCCAAAGCCCCGTTGCCCCCCTTAGTGAATTGGTTATTGGCCTTGTCTCCCCAACGGGCCTGGAAATGCATCACGTGCCGGTGCGATACATCGTGGACCGTCATGCCTCCGGGAATGAGTGTCAGGAACCGGTTGTAGCCGAGGCCGTCGGTGATCGGCACGAACAGATCCATCGACTGTCCCTCGGGCATGAGAGGTAGCTTCACCTCCTCTGATCCGATCGGTTCCGCGTCCATGGCCTGGAGGCTGCGGCAGATCAGCTTGATCATGCCGGGTCCGTCCAGCGGCGCGGCGCTGGGCTTGGTCACGAGCTTTTCGGCGAACCCCAGCAGCCGGAACACGAGGGGGCCGTGGCCAGTCACCAAATTGCCGACATCGGCCTCGTTGAGCCACAGGTCTTTGAGCGGCTCCTGGGACAGGTTTGCCCCGATGGCCTTAGCCAGAAACAGCCCGTCCATGCCGCCGGCCGAAGTGCCGGAGATGACATCGACGATGACACGCGTCGGCGTGCCTCCGGAAGCGGCCCTTGCTTTCAGCGCCTTCACGTAGGAGTGCCTCACGGTGCCTTTCACATCATCAGACCGTCCTGCTTCTAGAAGCCGGGAGGCTACGAGCAATTCCTCTACTTCTCGGGTTACGCCGTACATGTACACGGCCAGCGATACCCCGCCGTAGCAGACAAGAGCCAAACGAAGTTCCAGTGGATGCCCATCCGCCATGATGTTCCTCCTAGAGTCAAGCGACGTTACTGCCCTTGGGAAGCCTCACCTGGCCCTGCGGATACCGCAGTTGCTTCCGGATGACCGGGTGATGGCAGTCTCGGCATTTACCACGGACGTGGTTTCCCCGGAGTCAATACCGAGATCTGAGATTCCGAGCTAATTGACGGTTGAGGATTCTTTCTCGCTGACTGCTGTGGCTGTGCCGTCCCCTCCGCCGGCATCGCCGGGGACAGGTCCTGAAGCCGCGTTGGTGACCCACGAGCAAAGAGTGGGGTTGTTTTGACAGAACTGCTCGATGTAGACGATTGCTGTCGTTATATCTTTCACTGCTTGCTCGACCCCGGTCAGGATTTCATTGAAGCGAACCTTAGGTGCCCAGAACTGGCTCAGAATTACCAAGCCGACCCCTTCAGGTGCAGTGTCCACAAGATCACAGGGGCGATGGTTCGCGCCGATGATCGGGGCTTGATTGATGCCCCATGCACCGGTTGGAGATTCGCCTAGTTTTGTTCCGTGGGGATCGAAGTAGATCATTTTTGCTCCACCGGTGAAACCGAAGAGCTTGTTGGTACACGTTTCATCGACATGCAATTTTGCTACGCGGGAGACCGAGTCAACTTGGCACGTACCTACCATGTAGTGTCCATTGCCAAGGTCCCGGTATTGGGGCGCGACGGAGTAAAGTGTCATTACTAACCCTCGAGTGATCGCTTTTTGGCGCAGCCTCTAAGTAGGCCGGCCAATTCCTTGTATGTCTGCAGGTGAATGGCTTGCGCCAATTCCCAGAATCGAGTCGCGCGAGTTGTCGCGCAAATCGGACAAATTCAAGACGTTGAGATTAAATCTGGACCTAGGCTGCAAAGCTGTCAAGAGCAATTTCCGTGTCGCCAACGACCTCTGATCAATTGAGACAGAGGTCTCAATCGTGGAAGAAACCCTGAAGTTGAGTAGTCGTCGAATGGTTAAACCTGCTCAACCCCCAGGGGTTGATCCGCCATTCACAATAAAAATGAGGTTGCGATCTCAACCGCCTGCAAGCCACGAGGCGGCGTTTTGATATCCCGCCCCGATTGCGGCTTCTACAAGAGGAATAAGGTTTAGGGAATCCGTGTTCTCTCGGAGGACCGTGACGCAGTCTTCGAGCTGGTAGTCGGGCTCGATTTCTCCGAGCCGCGTATGTGAGAGCAGATGTGTGAGCAGGGCGATCGAATCGTGCGGGTGTCTTTTGAGGACGTCTGAATGGATGAGGCCGTGAACAACGTGGGCTCTCGGTGCCAGGGTTGCCCTGGACGAGGTGGCCAGTCTGACGGCTTCGGGAAATGATTCTGTGAAGTACGGCGTCCATCCTGCCATTTCCGCCGCTTCAGCTGGACTCAGCGGTACTGGCACGCTTTCCAGCCTTTGTTCCCAGTATGTCCTTATCCAGGTTTTCCAGCGTGATTCGGCCAGCTCTGATGGGCTTCTTGAGAGGCTTTCCCGTACCTTGCCGGCCCAGAGGTGTCTTGTTACTGGGCTTGCAAGGGAGATGAATCTGCGCAGCCAGCCGGTACCGACCGGGTCCGTCTTGCTGTTGAGGGCAATTCCGGCTAGCTGTGCACAGAGATGAGCGACGAGTACCGGCTGGTGAGTTTCGACACGGGGCGTTTCGTTCACCAAGAGATCGAGGAGTCCATGGTCCAATAGCCGGTCATTCCACCCGCCTCGTCCCTGCAGATACCCGTCCCATACTTGTTGAGCGGCAGCCTCAGCCGTTGCTCTCCAGCTGAACAGCGGAAGCAGGATGTTCCCGCACCACTGTTCATCGGCTCCAAATAAGAACCGGAGATAACTGCCAAAGATGGTTCGGGCCGCTGCTCCTCTTGGCCCGTCGTCGGCAATCATCAAGTCAAGTTCATTCTTGACCTCGGTGCTTAAGCCGGACCAGTTGTCTCCAGCGCTCCTCCAGTCACCGGAAATCGAGTGAATCCAGAATTCGGCGATTATTCCAGCCCGTCCGTAGCGTGCGGGGCCGTACCAGCCGTCTCCCGAGACGCCGGGGAGGTCAGTGTCCGTAATGTCCGACCAAATGGATCGGGCAAGCTGGCGGGCCTCATGCCTCAGGTTTGGTGGTATCTCGTTGTCGCCACGGCGGGCGCCGATTTCGAGCAGCCGGGCCGTGGCGTGGTTGATATCCGCGCCTTTTGGACGCCTTTCCAGTGTGTCCAGGACGGATCTCCACTGATCGTTGTCAAGGGCCGCCCTAGTCCAACCGTCGATCACCGCGCGCCAGAGCCCCTCTTCCTCGGGGACAGTTTCGAGGTCGTCTGCGTAAGTTAGCAGGAGTTTTCCGTCCTCAGGCCACCGAACCACAGCCGTGGAAACACACTCCAAGGCATCCTGCCAGCCAGAGCGGCCTGGTTGCTCATACGACGACAAAGCAACGACATCGCCCAAGGCGGATCCCGCATCCTCTTGAATGCGCTGGTGGAGCTCGTCGGCCGCGAGGGGGAAAGCTGAGACCACAGAGCCGGACATTCCCCAGTGATCAAAATCGGGGTATTCACTTGGCTCGTATTCTGGATGCTCCTCGCAGATGCTCCTCAGAGCTTTCGCAACGCTCTCCAACTCTGGACCAGTTTCGGAGATCCAGATCAGGAAATTATAGATGGAATAGTCGCGGTATTCGCTTTGAGGCGTGTCTCGAACGACGGTTTCGACCACCCGGTTACGCAATGCTTCGGAGCAGCCTGCGAAGTTCAGCTTTATCAACCTGAAGTTCTCGTGTTTCGCCCCGTCGTCGAACAATCGACGATCAGTGAGGAGCCAGGTCACCTTCTCTTCGCTGGACTTGTCCTTTCGGTGGCTCCAGCCGTGAACGGCGAGCCGACGGAGAAGGGGCGACTCGGCCCTGGCCCAGGACGCGACGACCCCAGAGCCGATTTCCAGGTGCTGGTCCAACAGGTACTCAACACTATCCCTGGCCATATCTATGATCAGCCCTTTTGGGTCCGGGTGCCGATCTTGCTCGTGGGGTTCGATGGCGGAGCGTGCAAACGAATCCGGGTCCCAATCGTTGCTCGCGGCGGAGAAACTGACCATCAAGCAATGGGCCCGTCGCAGGCTGCAGTCTGCCAGGACGTTGATGTCCATCGCCATCTCGGCAAGATGCGGCTTGAAGATTGTCTCCCATGCCTCGGGAAGCCAGTAGTGGTCACCGTACACGTTCACCACAGGCCTGACTTGGTGTTCCCACTGGCTCTGCTGGTTTCCAAAAGCTGGAAAGGCTGGAGCCATCGTAATGTGCGGTGTCGTGAAATACCGAGCAAGAGCAGAGCCGTAGCTCTGTCGCCTGGCCATTTGCATGAATTTAGGAGGTAAAAAAGGAGGCCTGATTGATTGTCGTGGTCAGCTTCCAGTAGTAGGGCTACCCAGGCTTTGAACGTTGAAGGTCGCACCTCCTTGCTCCGGAATAACCCAAGCGCGATCTCGGACCAGAGGACTCGTCCGATCCGTCCGCCCAAGATTTGAACCGTTCTAAGTGCCCGGTGCGTCTCGGATTCGAGCATGACGAAGTTCGTTACAAACCATCGGGCCAGAACCAGCGAAAGAGCGGACTGCGTGTCTGTGGCGAGAGCCTTGAATGAGTGCTGGGTTTCGGCCCACGCCAGCCAGGCTTCGCCTCGGGCAAATTCAGTGAAGAAGGCGGCCGTATGTTCCGTGGCAAGCGCTTCTTCGAGATAGTCTGCGCGGACTGGATCCTCGGGTGGTGGGCCGTTGACCAGGTCGGAGATGCGCTGCCGTTGACTGAGTAGTCCGCTGTCCGCCCGTTCGGCCCACTCAATTACGACCTCGTTGAGGGCTGTGTGCTGCTCGCCTGCGGCGACGGGGTATGCGATTGGGTGGATCTCCAGCCGGCGCCACTTGGAAACTTCATCATCACGGGTCAGGGCATATCTTTCCGTCCCTCTTGGAAGACCCCGAGCGAGGTATTCCATGACCATGTCAGAGTGGCTGTAGCCAACGAACAGCACGGTGTATTGCCGGAACATGCGGTGAAGGAACTGCGCGGCCCATGCATCGGTGAGGTAAGCCCGCCCGAAGTCTTTGTCCGTCAAGACAAGACGGCGGGGGTCCTGGTCCAGCGAACCGTGCAAATGGACGATCCCCGAGAAATCATTGCCCATGGGCAGAGCCGGCCCGTCAAAGCGCTGAAGCCGGATCTCTTCCAGGTCCGCGGCCGTCGACAGATGCAGGTCGTAATTGGTGGTGACGATCCGTGGATTGCCGTCCCCGGCGGTTGTCAGTCGAAGGATGGCATGATGGAGGGCGTTCGGGCTGGAGGAATCCTTCCCGATGATGTTGGATGCCAGCCGGTGGACGTCGGTGTGCTCGGACAGATCGCCAAGAAAACGATCCGGATTCTTGAGTTGAATCTCACTAGGGACATGCCCGGTCTGCTCGCCGATGCAATGAGCGAGGCGCTCGAAGAGTGGAAGCCCTGACGGCTGGTCAACAGAAACTCCCGCGCCTGCGAAGACCACGAGCCGGTTTTCACGATGCGCCTCTAACAGACCATTTGGAATATTCACATCGGGAGTGATCCACATCAGGCAATGGTCCCACGAGCCGTCCTCGTTTGCGGGAAACGAAACTACCCCGCTCCAGGGTTCCGTTCGAAAACCGATGGCGTGTGGCTGACCTGGCAGCAGTGGGTAGCTGATGATCGACGCTTGAACCTGGCCGGCTTCATGTTTTGTCGGCTGCCCGGTCTGGCGCCTGTGTTCCGTAGCGGGGCATCATCTGATGTCTCAGTTGAGCCAGGGACGACGTGACCACTGACAGAAACCACTCAGATGTCGGCACGTGATGAAACTTCGAAGGGCCAAGGGCGCCGCAGACGCTGGCGCTGGCAAGGACCTACGGTCCCGAAGCCTCGGGCTTCTCGGACTGGAAACCGGCAAGGATGAGGAAGTAGTTGAACGTGACTCCCGAGGACTGGCTTGGGAGAAGCAGCCAAACTTTTCTAACGACCACACTGCCTACATGGACCCCATAGCCTGATGAATCATCATGCTCAAGGCGTCAACTGTTCCTTGGATGGTGCCGGTAGCAGCCAGCTCAGCCAGCTTGAACAGCAGCGCCTTTACCCTGCCAGCTCCAGGCGTCGGCGACTGGAGCTCTTGCTCAATCTCCACCGCAACGACTGAGCCTTGAGCTGCGACTTCGTCCGTAACTCCAAGTACTCCAGGGGACAGCATGGCGCGAACGGAACCGAGGATCTTCTCAACTTGCTCAATCTGCTCCTGGCTAAGAGTGTTCGACTGAGTGAAGTTGGAACTGGCAACGGCGATATTCACGCCTTGTGATCCTTGAACATGAACTTCGTTCACAGTGACCCCCGCAGAAGTAAGTAGTTTGTTGACGGACTGTCCCGTCTCGATCGTTCGTATGCCCCTGGTTGTGATGTTGGGTCTAAGCAGCTCCCCACCCCAGGTGCCGTGCCCGTCCAGATACTCCTCATCCCGGAGCCACTGAACCGCACGGTCAAGCTCACCCTCTGTATAGGGCAAACCAAGGAAGTTTCCTCGCCAGCTGTTGAGGAATTCGCTAATGGCTAGAGCATGACGGTCACTGAGATACAGATCGTAAAGCCAGTTGAGGATGGCGTCGCGGATCTCCTGCGTACGGCGCCGTGAGTCGCGCTTGAGTTCTCCGAATTCAACGACAGCATCAATACCTGGCTGATCGACCCGCACTGAGTCAATGCCTTCTATCGTGGGCCAAAACATGATCCAGCTTCGGTCTTTCAGTGCTTCAAGGTCGCTGTGGATAACCCCGCGCTCCAAATCCCATCGCTCGGGTTCTTCGTAAAGCCGGCCAATATCGACTTGACGATCCTGATTCATCGGCCCGACTTCTATGAGAGCTATCATCAGTCGCAACTGACGCAGCCCGGCTTTCGTTTGAGCGATGGCTTCAATAGCTGACAATGCGGCTCCCCCTTTGTGCGTACTTTACCGTCTCACGTTAGCTGGAGGGTCCCACAGGACAGCCCGGCACACGTATTCTGACTTGGGCCAATTTTTCTTTGTGGAGGAACCGTGCGTACCGATTTGATCCTTATCACCACAGCCGCTGCGCAGTCAGCCCCGTGGTGGGGAGTATCCGCCTTCACGCTCGGTGGCGTGGCTCTGACCGCCTTCGTGGCAATCGCCATAGATAAGCGCAAGGCGAAGCGGGACGATGAACGACGCTGGCATGACCAAGTCAGATTGGAGGCGGCTCAACTGGTAAGGGCATGTTTTGAAGCACTAGAGGCCCTGCATACTGCCAGTCAGCACGAACCTCGCATGCGTGATCTTCTCGATGGTGCAGTTAGAGCAAAAAAGCTCACGAACGCGACACGAAAGCACATAGGTCATCTGAAAGAAGCGCGGGCGCATTTCGATAACCTGTCCATCATCGCTCCGGAGGACGTCGTCAACAGTGCATCGGCTGTCTACGGACACGTCATCACCACTGCCGTGAACCGGGCAGGCGCACTGCCTGAAACTATGCCTACGCATAGGAAGCACTCTCGCAACCTCATCAACACTGTGCGGCGCGAAATCGGCATTAAGGAATCCAAGAACAGCAGAAGCTGAGGATCTATTGGAGCTGTCCGATCGCTTCTTCACCGTCGCCATACATAAGAAGCGCAAGGTTTTGAATTGCTGAAGCAGGGTTATCAAGCATGGCCCGATGCTTCTCCAAGATTTGCATTTCGGGGACACTGAGCTTGTGGACCATAGTCCTCCTCCTGCCGTCAGACCCCAGATAGCGCAAAATAAGCATTTCGTCGAGGCGAATTGCTGCCTCATCTTCGTCCCTAATTGAATCAATCAAGCCAGCGATGCTTCTGGCGTTTATCGCGGTAACTTCCGCCCTCTGCTCGTTGACGGTCGCATCCTTCGGGACTGTTGAAGGTTTGATTGACACTTTTTCAATCAAACCTTCAGCAGTCCCGAACAACCATTACAAGGTCAAGGAGGATGCGGTGATTTTGGGTAGGACTGTCCAAACTTATCTACAAGTGGCAAGCGCTAGGTAAGTTGAGCGGCTTGAAGACCCCCATAATGGGGCGGATCATGGTCCTCCGAGAGGATGTCGTGCGAGCCAAAGAATGGGCCTCGAGAGGATGGAGTCGCCTAAGCATGCTCGCTAGCTATCATTGTGGGGATCCTCCTCGGACCAGCGTTTGTCCACGGCAGACTTCCACAGGAAATCTAACTTGTTCGCGTCACTCTTGAGGAACCACCACCTGAGGCTTCCATCAGGAAGAAGTGAGCTTCCCTCGCGTCGCTCAGCAAACATGGCGGAGAGGCGGATGGGCTCTAGAAACTCGGGGCGGATTCGGTAGGCCACGATTTCCTGGTCCATGTCGTAGTAGTGAGGTTCGAGCAGCGTAAGTGCTCGCTCAGCCAGATTTCCGTTCCCTACTTCATGCGCTAAAAGGTTCTGGATGGTGGAACCTATCGACTGGAGCCGGTCGCCGCTGGTACCAAACGCCCATCTCTTCCATAAGGCGTACGTCTATCCATCCCTCGGCCAGCGACGCTAACTTCAGTGCTGTTCCAGCTATCGGATCGAGCCCATACAGCTTCGAAAGGAACGAGTCCCAACCCTCTCCTTGCAGGATCTTGTCGACGGCGGAGTGTGTCCAGCCCTGGGAGACAAGACTCTCCCGAGCAGTGAGCTCTCTGCTCAGGCGGTTGGCATTTTCAACTGAGTCTTTATGTATGGAGACGTTCAGCGAGTCCTTCGCCAAGGCCAGCAACTGAGCAGGCGTTCGAAGGTAGAAATTTCTTCCGGTTCTGGCACGTAGCTCGTTTATCAGCTCAATTCGCGGTCCACGAATCTCGCCGGCCTCTTTTCGGACCCAATCCTCTTTGGCATCACGCGTGATGAATAGGACATCAAGGTTCCTTCGGGATGCTTCGACTAGAAGTTGGCCCCATACAAGGTAATCACCCGCAGATTCCGGTTCGGGCTTCTTAGCGTCCAAATAACCGGGTGGCAACTGGTTGTCGCCGCGCCGTTTTGCTTCGACTAGCGCCTTCTCATAAGCACTCTCGTCTAGGGGGTCGCCCACCTTCCCTCGGAGAATATCTTCAAGCTGGAGCAAGACATCGTCCTTTGACGTGTCGCGTGCCCAGGTTTCCGTCTCTTCTTCCGAAAGCTGGGTTACTTTATCCTTGATCCCGTCTAGACACTCGGTCAGTTCCTCAGTCAGCTCTTCCACGGTCGCCCTGGGATGAGATCTCTGCTTACCCCAAAGGTCGAGAGCCTTGACAATGGCTTCCGTGCTGGAGCCAAGCGTCTTAACAAGGACGGCAGTTCCGCCGGGATCTTTGAGAATTCCCTCGCGGTTTCGCCAGAATTCGACCATTGCATGATTAGGTACCCACAGTCGGTCCCCGATTGCCCGAAGCGCGGCAATCAGGTCGTCTCGTCCCTGCTTCCCATAGCGGTATAGGTCTAGGAGAACATTGGTGTCCAGTACGACGAGTCCTTGCCGCAGGACTTCTATGTGGTCATCCCGGGTGGCAGTCCTATAGCCTTCAAACCCGTCAAAGATGCCCCTTTTTGTTGCTTCTACACGCTGTGAGTCTTGGGCTGACATGTCAGGACCTGGCTTTTCTGTACTTGCTGGCATTAGTTCTTCTTTTTTGCCTTGGGAACGTCCCTGTAAATGCCAAGCGGCGTAACGCTCACGGTGGGCCAGCGCGGACCGTCCAACAAGCCGATGCCCTCCATGACACCCAGGAGGTCGCTCGCTCCGCGCTCAGTTGCTGCCCGTGAGATCGTCCCCGATGGGAGCATGAAGTTCATGTCGTCACTGACCTTCGTTTTGTGTTCCTCCTGCACGGGGACCGTTGCGACCTGGAGAACGCAGGTCCAGTTGCTCATGTACGTGCCATACCGGCTGAACAGGTGCTCCCGTTCGTTCTGAATGTAGTCCGCTCTGTTCAGCAGCGCGCCGCTGAAGCCGTATTCGAGATATTCCTCGCCGCAGGGGAGCGCTCGCATTGCTATGTCGTCACCCAAGAAGGACTGAACAAACCCTGACATGGCCTTGATGTCGTTCTCCGTGGAACCTCCAAGAACTCCATTGCGAGCTTTTCGCAGAAGTTCCTCCTTCTGCTTCTCCACCGACTTTCCCTTCATCGGTTTGAGTTCGTCCGTCTTCAATCCGAGGCGTGCCAAGTTGTCTGCCATCGAAAGAAACCGCTCAAGTCGTGACTCGAACAGCCCACCGTCCAGCATCTGCACTTCGCAGGTAACCCGAACCAGCTGCGCCGGTTCCAGGTCGTCCTGAATGCTGCCATCGGCCCATTTTGCAGGATCGTAGTAATCATCTGTGGCGTCGGTGATGAACCCGTTCTCGTCTGCAGAGTCCTCGAACAGGGAGAAAACAACGTCCTGGAGAGACTTCTGCTCTTCGCGCTTCCAGTCGTGGGAGTAGCCGCCACCACCGCCGAACCCCAGGAGCTTTGCCTGGGCGTCAGCCTTGACGTTGTCCGTGTGGCCGGCCTTGGTTTGCTCAACAAGCCCTCCGTCCATATGCGCAAGGAAGGATTTCACCCGTTGAGTGTCTACATATAAAAATTCTCGCGGCCGTGACTCATAACTAGCCATGCTGATGCCCCCCAATACATAGTCGCTAGAGGAATCCTAGTCGTAGGCAGGATCAGCGTTCTCGCAATTCCCAGTCTCTGCGCGTGCCCCTTGAGGGCTCCGGACTGTCGACGGCACCTTCCACCCCATCCACTGAGCTGGCGGGCAATGTTACCGTCGACCACAAGTCGTTTCGACCTCAAGTCTCGAGTTCGCCACATCTTGGCGTCCGCATGTTCAAACTTCCCCACGAAGCAAGACTACTGGCGGGGAAGGCGTCATCTTTGAAGGTGCCCAACCGAGCCAGTTCCGAGTCGTCTAAGGACGGGGCTGCTCCCCGCCGGCCCCAAAAACCAAACTTGGAAAAAGTCAAGCTTTGTCAACAGTCAGGGGCCAAATAGGCCTCTGACCTGCGACAACATTGTGCCCGAGGTGGGACTCGAACCGCATTCCGGGCCCCGGAAACACTGGGAAGTTCCGGAAACATGCCGAGTACGGGCCAGTCCGGCCCCGGTACGGCCCAGTCCGACGGCAAGAGTGTGCACATTGTGCACACCCCATTTTTCGCTCAGAGACCGCTGCGACACTACTCCCCGCCTTGGGATCGTTGGCCTTGGTGTAAATGGTTGCTTGCAAGGCCTTGGCTGTCACTGGCCAGCCTGCGAGCACTGCCTTCAAGTGACGTACAGGGATGTCAGTGGCCGCGGTTGACCGTCGGGCGCTCTTTCAGGGTCTGGCCGATCTTCTCGACGGAGGCGAACCAGGACAGCATGTCCTGATCAATCGCGCCGATGACCGTCCGCATGTTGGCGAGCTGGGCTTCGATTCGACTGTTGATCAGAGGTTCAAGATGCGCGACACGGTTGCGCAGGCGATACACGCCCTCCACCGCCCGTTCCAGTTCATGGACCGGTCGTTTCAGGTTCGGGAAGGCCGAACTCAGTGCCTGATCCCACAACAGTTGCTTCCCGGCATCCTTACGGCCCGGCAGCATGAACCGCCACGTGCCAAGCGACATGGCCGCAAGAAGATCTTCGTGCAGCGGCTCGCGCAGGTGCTTCGGCCGCAGACGCGTTGATCTGCCCGCCCGCGACCTGGCATCGGGAATGTCCCTGCCCACAATTCGCTCTACCAACACCGACGGGTCCAGGAGCCAGTCCGCGGAGTGGGCCTGTCCGGTTTTCGGGTTGGTCTGGGTTGCGTTCCACAGACACAGTTTTTCATCGAGGGCATTACGTAGCACGACCTCGAAAATGTGGAGTGCCTCGTATGCCGCGCCCGAGAGCCGGATGTTCCATCGGTACAGGTGAACCGCATCCTGCAGGCTTCCGGCAGCTTCAAGGTAGGGTGCAAGCCGGGCCTTGCTCAACCGCCGCAGCAGCACGGACTCGATGCTCTTTGGTTCAGACTTAGCCATGGTAGTAAACTGTAAGGGAAGACAGGGGCAGGTTCCCTGTTATGGATTACTGAGGGTCCCGCAGCCAGGAGCTGCGGGGCCCTCAGCCATTTCCCTCCAGATCCCAAATCCAGCTCAACGGATTCCACCAATCCCCCGGCGGCTCCCGCGTGCCCTTCCAACGTAGAATCAGGCCATGGTGCGGATCGAGGAACTGACGGACACAGACACCGGAACGTTTGCCATCCGCACATCGACAGGCTCCCTCTACCGGATCGCTCTCGGCAACTCCCCAGGCCTCACGCGCCTGCCAGCGGACCAAGGCCCAGAAGCCGCATACCGAACGGCAGGCGCATCGGTTCTCAGGATGGACACCGAGGAGATTCCCCTGCTGGGCATCGGGAAACTCAAGGTGGGCGAAAGGGCCATCTTTTTCTTGGACGTTGTCGGTGACGGGATCACGGTCACAATGCGCGATACCACCCACGTCAACATTCCACATCAAATCCATCGAGAATCACACAGGCTCTACAACTCAAGAGTTGTATTTGGGATGGGTCCTGGACGCCAGACAGCCAACGCATGGAGTGCAGGCCCTGCCTCTGCCCGGAATCCGAGCGGTCATCGTCGCGTCGATGTCAGCTCCGGAAACCATGAACGGGATGCCCGTCTAGGCCGGAGCAGCAGCAACAGAGCCCCCGGCTACCGGTTGGTGGCTACATGTTCATAGTCAGTGAAGACAACTGGGCCGCCGACCAGTTCCGGCGAATACACGGATTCGAACTTTCTCACAGCCTCCGACTGGCCATGAGAGGCGTGTGCCATCTCGTCGTCAAAGATGAACAGATGCACGAATCGGGTCCGGTCATCCTTCTGCTGCCAGGAAGAATAAAAGCGGGTGCCGGGCTCATTCTGACGGACGTAGTCGACAAATTTCTCAATAGCGGCCAGGACCTTGTCGACAGCTGACGCGTTCACCTGATAGTGCGCGGTCTGGTAAATAGGCATCGAGTACTCCTCTTGATCGCTGTCCGAACGTCCGCCCAACTTATCAACAACCGCCAGTGCAGGGAAGAAACCAAACTCTCGCCTCCGGCGACTGGAATTGGGCCCAAAGAAAACGCCGCAGGCGGACATTCATCGTCCTCACGCGCCGAGATCCGACTCCCTCTACGCCATGCGGAGAAGGGATTGGGCGGTCCGAGGGAGGGCCGAGCGGCAAGATCGCGTTGGCCGTCGACGGCCGGGGACCGCCCACGTCCGAGATTCCGACCCCCGGCCAGAACGGGCACAACCCGCAGCTACTCCCCCTGTTGGAAGGAATCAGCGTCCGCCGGGAAGACGGCAGAAGGCCACGTTCGCGGCCGGAGGCTATCCTTACTGACGAGGTCTACTATCATCCTCCGACCCGCGCGGCACTGCGCCGGCGTCCCGCGCTCTTCGCTCGCGCAGCCAGGGAATGAGGCCACCTGCAAGGAGCATGTCGACCTGACGCGTCGATAGTCGGTGACGCACAAGGTAGACCTCATCGCGGGTCTCGCTGCGCAGGAGGATCGCCTTGCCGGTCACGAGCGCCTCGCGGATGTCTGTCAGCAGGAGCACATCGCCTTGCTGGATACGATCGTGGTCGGCGTCATTGGTGAATTCGAGTGCGAGGACGCCGAAGTTGGCCAGGTTCTGCCAGTGGATTTGCGCGAACGCTGCCGCTTCGACCGTCTCATGGTCCTCAGATCGCATTCCATACGCCACAGCGCTATGGCGACCCCGTGTTCACGGCGGTCACCTTTCGTGTCGACAGCCACCACTGGCTACAGACATCCGTCCATGTCAATCTCATTCAGGACCACCATGAGGGGGCCGAATCAGCACCACTTGAGCAAACGTGTGCGCCGAATCGGTGCCTGAGCGCCAGGAGGACCCGACGCCGCTCAAGGTGCCCGACGCCGAGGCGCGAGTGTTCACCAACCTATTGAATGGCGATGTTGCTTCGGCCACTTGACACTGCCGGTCATTCCATGGTTAGTAGACGGGTTTTGTTGTTTACTGGTGGTATCTCCATTGCCGGAAGTGGAAAGAGGCAGATCACCGTGAATTCGGGCCAGCTGGTATGGATCGTCGTCGTCATCGTCGTGGCACTCGTCATTGTTGGCCTGGTGGTTTTCTTCGGCCGCAAACGGAAGCTGAAAGCCGATCGGCGTAGGGCGGCCGAGATGCGCCAGCAGGCGGAGACAGATGAACTCGGCGCACGGGAGGGTGAAGCGAAAGCGGCCCGGGCGGAAGCGGACGCACAGCAGGCCGAAGTGGATGCCGAACGGCTCCGTCGGGAGGCCCGCGATGGCCGGGAGGACGCCCGGACTGTTCGTGAGGGTTCACAGGAACGGGTTCGGGAAGCAGATGAACTGGATCCGACCAGTGATGCCCGCGGAGGCCGGGACAGCCAGGCCGGTGAAAATCGGCCGGGCCCGGACGGCGGCACCGGCCAGCCCGACCGGCCTGCCCAGGGAACCGGGCCGGGGTAAGACATCCCCGGCGATGGCCAGCGCAGGCCCATCTAGGGCGGGCCAGAGGATCCGCTTGGGAGGCCGCTCTGTTCCGCGATGGGTCAATTCCCACGAACGTGTCACCAATTGAGTTGAAGCGCCAGCATGATCCGGTATCGGAGGACGAAATGCGGGTCAGAATCGTCATCGGAATATTGGTCGTTGTCTGGCTTGCGATCGGAGTCGCCGCAGCCGCGCAGCGCGGTTATTTCTCCGGACTGCCGGCATCCTGCGCCTCGGCCGGAACTATCGCGCTGACAATCGGTGCCGGGCCGCTGAACTACACGGGCCTGAATCCCAGAATCGCCTGTGACATTCCCCAGCCATCGCCGTGACCCCGGGCCCGGAGCCCGGAGCCCGAGCCGCAACCGGGTCCTTGTGGAGAGCCCACGGTGGGGCCGGATGGCGGAGTGGTCACCGGCGCCAACCCGGTCGTGCGTCATTGTTGAACGTTTGAAAGAAAAGGCAGGTAACGGTCATGAACATTCTTCTCATCATCGCAGTGGTCCTTGCGATTTTGTTCTTCTTCGGCGGTGGGCTGGTTCCTTCTTTGAACTTCCTGATCTGGGTTGGCGTTATTCTGTTGATCCTCGCTGCCATTGGTTTCTTCGTCGGGCGCAGCAGAAGGACCTGAAAAACCCGGACCGCAAGAGTCTGCGAAGAATCGATTCGACTGGTCAGCCCTAACCGGCGGCAGTTCCGGACTCGCGCCCCTCACTCCCACCGGCCAAACGCCGGACGGGGCCGCATATCGGGCGAATCCAACTCGACACGGCGCGGCGTCTGCCCTCCGCGTCAGTTCCCGGTTGACCGTTCGACGGATTTCAGTGTCCGGGGCGCGTCAGGGCTGCGCGCCGCGTTGTTTCTTGAATCGTCTGCGGCCGCACGGACCTGGACCCACCTGTGAACAGAGGCGTTCCGAATGATCTACACGGCTCTAGTCCGCATCGCGCAGATGACCCCGGCCTTCCCTTCGCTTGTCGGCTCTCCTGCAGGCTGCCGTCCCGGGCGGGCCAGCCGTTCTCCTCAGGTCAACAGAGCAGGAGCCTCAACAGGAGCAGGAGCCGCCCGCGCCGGCAGGCACCTTACATCCGCGCGAATTTGGTCTTCGCCACCAGGTAAAGTCCGTAACAGATCAGACCGGCGCCGACCGCGACCAACAGATAGACCCCGTACGGCTGCTCGCGCAGAGCCTTCAGCCCGCCATCCAGGCCGGTGGACTCCTGAGGGCGGGCGTTCGCGGTGGCTATGATGAACAGCAATCCCACCAAGAACAGTGCGATGCCCTCGGCTGCGTAACCGACCACGCCAAGCCCGGTCACGACGGTCCGCGCGTTGCCCGGGGGCGGCAGCAGCAGATCCTTCTTGAACGATCCCTTAAGCCCGAGGACCACGAAGACGATGCCGATGACGGCGATCGCGCCCCCGATGATAATCAGCAGGAAAGCACCCCGGGTGCTTTGATGATTGAGACGGTGAAATCGCTGGTGGACTGTCCGCTGTTCTTGCCGGTTCCGCTTGCGGAGGCAGCAAACGTCAGCGCCATGAGGGCGAACACAACGGCCTTTCCGCCCGCCGAGAGTTTCTTTCCCACCTTCGTCTTGGCTTCCAGCCGGCCGTAGCCGAAGACGGCGTTACCGGTTTGCCAGAGCGCCAGAGCCACACAGGCGGCGAATCCGGTCCACAGCAGCAGCAATCCCTCGGGCTGGCCGGCGAGCTGGGCGACCGCACCGCCCTGGTCCGCTTGTCCGGGCTTGCCGAAGGCCAACTGGATGGCGACGGACCCTGTCAGAACGTGCAAGAAACCGCTGACGGCAAAGCCTGCCCGTGCAGCAATCACAAGAGCCCTGGAGTTCGACGCCTCCTCAACCGCGTTCGCGGCGTCCTTCAGCTCTTTCTTCATCACCGATCCTTACTGCGATCGCACATACAGATGCCGTGGTGTGCAATACGCCTATTTTGTCACGGGAGTCCACGCCCAGACACGCCTGGTCCGGCACCGCGAAAGACCGGGGCCGGAGCCGGTTCAGCACCGGAAGCGCACGGGCAGGCCGGTCAGGGCGGGGCCGGGGACGCGGTATGCATGTCTTCGATCGAGCGTTGCCCGTGGTAGGAGGAGACATCGCCGGTATCCACGGACCGATGCACCAGCAGCACCTTGATCAGTGCCCCGTCCCGCCAGTATCACCGTCGGGTTCCAAGCCCTAGCTCAGAACGTTTCATGGGCGGGGGCGCGGTGGGCGGGCGCACTGGACCATCCCCGGGCCACCGCCTCTGCGCGATTCCTGCAACTCAGGTTCAACACAGGGAAAGCGACCGCCGCCATGATCGCACCTGGCGGGTTAAGGTGCCTGGCAATCGAGGACGATTCCCGTTGGCCCTGTGGAGCTGAGCGTAAAACGTGCTACCCGTCGGCGTCGGTTTCGGTGTCCTTCGTGTCCGTGTCGAAAGGCTTGCCTGTCGTCGGCGGTTCGCCAGCCGCGAGACGGTCCGACTCTCGAGCCCCAACAACGGACTGAGCTCCGCCGGATCCGGCTTCGGCAGGTGAAGGTCCAGGCGGTACGGCCCCGGCCGTCTTCGCGGAGCCAGTCACGGTCCGCTGCCCCTCGGTCATGGCGGGGTCGTTGAACACCTGCTCGACGAGCGCCTCGCCTGACCCGGTCTGTTCCGGATGCGAGTGGTCTCCCTGCGCCCTGGTACCCGACTCGGCGATCTCGACCGCTTCGCCCACATCCGCACCGGTGCGGGAATCGTCGGCCGGGACGTCGGCACCGGGCGAGTGGTGCCGGGACTGCGATGCGGCGTCCTGGCCGCTGTGCGGATTCTCGGTCATCGGCTTACCTTTACCATTGATGTCTGCCACTTTTCGGCAGTGAACCAGCTTACCTCCGGACGGGCAGCCCGTCGAGGAAAATGGGTCGCGACGGCGGATCGGACACCCTCCAAAGAACCTGACCCTGACGTTGTCCTGGTTCTGCACAATAAAGGCAATGAGCAGAACCAGCAGCAGCACCAGGGCAGCGACCGTGGCCACCCGGATCATGCCTCCACGGGTCGCTGCTGGGCGCTTTGCAGCGGCCCGAACGGGAACGGGGCCCGCGCACCGGCTCCGGCGGCGGAAGCGGTTCTGCGTTCATGACGTGGTCCCCCTTTGTCGGCCCTTGGCGCATAATCGGTCGAATCGCCGACTATCCGGTCCGGCGGCCGCCTGCGCCTTCTTCCTGGGGGATCTCCATTTGGAAGCCGCAGCCGCAGTGCAGAACTTTCGTCCTCAAATAGACTTCCAGCACGCCCGCTGACGGTCTGTCGGTGTGCATCCGCGCGTAGATGCTCCGGAGGTCAGCGCCCCGGGCCTTCATCGTTCGCCGCAGTGGAGGTACTCTCCGCCGAACTGCAGAACACCGGGTACGGCTGCACTGCGGTTCAGGACCCAGGCCAACGGGGGGACGGTGGCGGCGCCGGAATAGAACGAATCGCATTCAATGCAGGTATATGAAACGTCCACGACATCCGTGTCGGCAGGGTCCGGCGGTTCCTTCGTTTCGATGATCTGGTGCACGTCGCGGCGGCAACTGCCGCACCGCAGAGGCCAGCCGTGCCGGGCGTGCGGGGTGGAGATGGTCGACATCCGTCGTGCTCCTTTATCTGAGGGCCTCCCTGCCGTTGGTTTCTTCGTCGGGCCCGGCAGGATGACCTGAAGAACCCGGGCGCGGGAATGTGCGAAGGGTCGTTTTCGGGCCAACTTCTTGGCAGTTCTGTTCCTACAATTAACTGTCGGCCTCCACGGCATTCACGACGAGGGGGCGGCCAAGTAAGGAGAATCAGCATGGGTTTGGGTGACAAGATCCACAACGCCGCCGAGAAACTCCACGGCAAGGGCAAAGAGGCAGTCGGCGATGCCACCGGCAACGACCGGATGAAGGCCGAAGGCAAACGGCACCAAGTCAAAGCGGACCTGAAGCAGGCCGGCGAAAAAGTCAAAGACGCCTTCAAGAAACACTAAGACAAGCAGCCAGAAGGCAGGGGTGCGGTCCGGGCGGGCCGCACCTCTGCTTTCTCGTCGCAACATGTACTTTCCGCCGGCCGATGGCCCTCCGATGGGCCACCGCGGGTGATGACTTGCTCCCAGGCGATGGGATCTTCACCGGAACGCTTCAGGGCCTCGACCTGGTCAGAGCACCCGGCGGTTCATCCAGTCCGCCAAAGTCCTCTGCTCCAGGATCGAAGTCGTTGGCAAAGACAGCCAGACCTTCGGCCTGGCAGGCCAAGCACCACGGGTACATTCGTCCTCGCAGGGCAACAGCCACGGCGCAAACAGGGAACGTCTGCCACGGCCCTGATCCGCCCGGCAACGGGATTGCGTCTTTTCCCGGCCAAGACACGGTGGGACCATGACTGTATGAGCGAAAATGCCGAACACCGTCCCGACCCGCCGACTCCCGATGACACGGCAACACACGGGCAGTTTACGCACCTGGACGACTACGGAAACCCATCCACCCATCAACTGCGCATCATTGGCCGGCGCCGCACCGATGCTGAGGCCAAACTTGAGCAGCGACAGCGCGAAACCCGGACCAAACCCTCAGGCTAACGGCCCGTGTTGAGCCTGAAACCGAACATCAAACCTGGATTTGGCTTTCCACCGAATCCCTAGCGGGTACGCGAATGGCTACCGTCAACCGATCCATTGAAGTCGATGTGCCGGTCTCTGTTGCCTACAACCAATGGACGCAGTTCGAGTCGTTCCCCGAATTCATGGACGGAGTCGAAGCGGTCGAGCAGATCGACGATACGGCACTGCACTTCACGACGAATATCAGCGGAATCAAGAACGAGTTCAACGCCCAAATCCTGGACCAGGTCCCCGATGCACTCATCAGCTGGGCCAGCACCGACGGGCCCCGGAACTCCGGCGAAGTCAGGTTCGAGCCCTTGGACGACAACCGAACGGGCGTCAACGTAAAATCGAGCGGGAACCGGAGACATTGAAGGAGAAAATCGGCGCGGTCCTGCGCGCCGACGACCTTCAGGTCTCCGTGGACCTGGAGAGGTTCAAGACGTTCATCCAACACCGCGGCCAGGAAACCGGAACCTGGCGGGGTGCCGTCTCCGGCGGTGACGTCGACCAACACCCACCTTCCAGTACGGGCTAGATCGTCCCGTCCCGTCTCACCGGCTTGACCCTCCTGGAGGACTTGTCTCTGCGGATTCGGGCAAATCTGCCCGACTTGATCATTTCTGACTCCCGATCTGGCCTGGTGGATGGGAGCCCACGCCCCCGGACGATTTGGCGGGCCGGCGCGGCCTCAAGTACCCGTGTCCCGGATCCGGTCCTAATACGGCCCAGGTCCGAATCTTGGCCAGGTGGTGATTCTGGCGGCGTCGACGGCGACCCGCGCGAGGTGGCCGGTCCGCTCAAAAACAGCGCGTTGGCGGCGTTCCCCGGTCCCGCGCTCCCGGATGCGTTCCAGGCCTGCCTGGATGCTGGGCAAGTCGCCGTCGGCGGCCAGGGCAGGCCGCACATGATCCAACAGGGCCAGGATCACCCGCCCCGCCGGTTCCGGATGGTTAGTCAGCGGGTGCAGAAGAGTTCCGTTGATCCCCGACCGGCCCGCCCGCCAGGCCGCCATCCGCAGCACCGCAGCAGACGTCGGGACCGGGAGCCTCTTCAACTGCCAGTCCGTCGCCGAGGTCTCGACCAGGGCCCGCACCAGTCCAGCCACTACAACGCTGTCTCCGGCTTCCAGGCAGACGTCGGCCACGCGCACCTCGATCGTGGGGTGCTTCCGCGACAGACGGACATCGAAATACATCATCCCCTCATCCAGAGGGACCCCGGAGTCCAGAAGCTCTCCGATGAGTGCCCGGTAGCCACCAGCCGATCCGAAGATCTCCTGCGGTCCGGCGGTCGGCCAACGACTCCACGCCTGGGTTCGGTAGCTTGCGAATCCACTATCTGCACCGTTCCAGAACGGTGAATTAGCACTCAAGGCCGTCAGAACCGGAAGCCAGATGCGGATTCGATCCATGATGGCGACGCCTTCCTCCACGGACTCTATGCCGACGTGAACATGCAAACCGCAGGTGAGCTGCTCCCTGGCGGTCAAGACGTATCCGTCCATCATGGCCGAAAAACGCGCCGAGTCCGTCGTGTGGGTCTCCACCGGAACCGGGGATGTTGCCAGAGCCGCAACCCGGGCACCGAAGGCTCTGGCCTCGGCGTCCGCCTCGCTGCGGGCACGACGGATACGATCCAGCAGCTCACCCAGGTCCGTACAGGGCTCGGTGAGCAGCTCGATCTGCTCCTGTTTGAACTCGGCCGTCAGGGAAGGCCCGGAGCCTGCGGACCTTCGCGCCGCGGAGACCTGCTCAAGAATCTTCCCTGCCAACGGCTCGGGACGGCCCGTGGACTCATCCACGATGAGAAGCTCCTCTTCGACCCCGACTGTGCGCACACCGTCATTATCGGCCTTGACGTACCGCTTTGTCTGAAAGCGTCAACATCCGGGATCGCTGCCCTAGAGCCGTGAAAGGCCGGCCTCCGGTGGCCGGACAAGTGAATCATTCGTGCCCGGGACTTCGTCCCCTCCGAAAGCCGGTCAGGACCACGTCCGCCCCGGGCGGATTTCCCACCGCCGGTCATGGCAATCGAAACGGCCGAATCAGCCCACGGTCACAGAGGTCCTGGGGGAACACCACGGCCTGGAAGGTGCTCGAGTAAGCCGAAGGTCAAGGACGAGTCGAGAGTCCGCCGCCGGATCTCCGCATCCGGCAGCCGGGAAGCGACTCTTAAGTACGCCGCGGCGAGAAGAACCCGGTGACTACAAGACCTGGACCGCTTGCCACCTCGGATACCAGGCGTCAGGGGCACGCGGACAGCAGCAGCCGGATTGTCTCGCCCGTCAAAAACCAAAGAGGCGCCGGCCAGAGACAGTGCATGCAGGCCGACGGCCTTCCTCCGGTAGCGCGGCGAAACTAGACTGAACGAACCGGTCCATGGAATTCAGATGCAGTCCGGCCAGCATGAATCCGATGTCGGTTCCAAGGAGCCAGCCATGAGCAAATACCCTCGCGAAGCATCGGCTGGTCGAAGGCGATGGCAACATCCAGGCATGCAGCCGGCGGCGCCCTAGCTCTCCATCGGCCAGCATTCCAGCGGTGGCCACACCCATGTCGAATGTGATTCAGCGGATACCCGTGGACGACGTCTCCGTAGCACGAACACCCCGCCGGTGGAACGACCGGCACACAAGCATCATCGGCGCTTCACGCAGCTAACGACAGGAAGCCATTCATCATGACTGAACCAACTTCACCGGAGACCGACGCTTCAGATGAGGCCGCGGGCACGGACCGGACCGCGGACGAAGACCGAGGCCAGTACACCGAGGGCGACTACGGGACCGCGGGCGAGATCCCAGACACCCCCGAAGAGGAGCGTGAAGGTGACTACACCGCAGGCGACTACCCCGAACCCGACGCCGCCATCCCGCCAGACCCGGCGGCGGCACGCGAACCGGATCAATTCCGTGAAGAGAACAAGGACCGTGCCGCAAAGAAAGCAGAAGCCGGCCCACCCAGAGCGCGACCCCTGGCGGGGCCCGGGGATGCAGAACCCGGGGTTCCTGCGCCCGGAACCTCCGAGGAGGCGGGGACGTCCGTCCCGTCGGCGGACGCCGAGCTGGACGAGACAAACACCGAGTATCCACCGGCATAGCGGTCGTTTTCCCCGGAAACCGACCGCGATGCCTCCGGATCGGTTCCACGCCGGAACCAGGACTGGGGCCAGCCGGCCGGCATGGGAGGACCCGTCCGGCAGTTTGGTCGGGCCGTGGCCTTCCTGCGCTGGGTCCGGGAGAAGACACCTGAGGGCTGGTCATGACGGTTCGGCCCGGGCGTGCAGGGGCGGACACGCGATCGTCGAGTCAGGAACCGTGCCGGATTGTCGGTTCCGTTCACCGCCGCATCCGGCGGTAGTGTTCCGCTGATTGCCGTGGCCGACCGGGCTCGGTGTCTTCGGCGGCCTCTGCCAGACTTTTGGAACTGGTCTGGGCTCATTGAATCCGCCGATGTACCTGGTCCCTATGGAGGCCGTCGGCACTGGCAGGCCGGGCGGCCATTCCTCAGATTCTGCATTTGGGCCGGCGCCCCATAAAGCATCCCGGCCTTGAAAAGGATTCGCCCGGTCAGGCGGGGACGTGCCAGCGATTGTTGACTTGGCATTTGTTTGCCGCCGGTCAGGACGGTTCCTGTTCTGCACCTGTCATCGCCCGGGCCCTGGCCCCGCAAGGAGATCCAGTATCCACATCACTCCTTTCACAGCGTCCCAAGCCCAGTAAATATGGACGCGGGCGGGGTGACATGAGTAGTGAGTACGTATTTTCCACACCAATTCGGGTCAATGGTGGGACAGCGGTACTTGACCAACAGGACAGAGCCTATTGCCAAAGCAGCACAACGATCACGGTACCCCGATAACCGCAGGACCTACGCGATCAAGGCATGGAAATCGACCCCGAAGAGGGCCACTAGCGGCCAGAGCACAATCGCCACCAGGCCTTCCAAAATGTTGCCGGGAATGTTCCATGCCACGAGATAGCCGTGGGTGCCAGCGACCAGCACCCCGACGGCCAGATAAATGATCCCAAACAGACCAATTCCGCGTCTGCCCATTTTGCGCCTGCCAAATCCGCGTATCATCGCCCATCTCCCGCTGCGGGGTGAGAACTAAATTATAGTGGTGCCGCGCGTATTCGAGGAGGCTCGGGCTCCTTCCGGCTTATTGTTCAGAGGCGCAGTTTCACGGCTTGCCCAGATGAGCGTGGTTAGGGTTGACGACGGCGCCGCGAGCGGCAGTGCCGGCAGGCGGCGCCGGGGCGTGGTGGGGCGAGAAAGAGGTCAGGGCCGCGCCACAGGCAGGCCCAGGTCCACCGTGATGAGGCCTGGCGTAAATGGAAGGCGTCACGCGCAAAGTGGCCCCTGCGGTCCCAATTGTGATCACAGGCCATGGCCGCGGACACGCGGAATTGCCGCCCGGTCCCGGAGCTTGGTGGTGCAGGTGGATTGTCCCGCCATCCGCGATCTCACCACTCACGCCCCTAAGCCCGGTATCCCGCGGCGTCGGTCATGCCCCCACACCGTTGACGGGGCTGCGCAGATCAGCGTCTCTGCCGAGAACGCATCCATGCCCCCAGGCCTAACCCTGTGCCACCGCGCGCGGACGGGACTGCTCTTACGTCGGCTCCTGCGCGCGGCCATGTGTCGTACGCCCGGCAGGTTGTCGACGGATGGCCAAGCCCTCACCGGCCATCCCCACCCGTCTAATAGTTCATCCGATTTTGGAGCGTCTCGAGCCGTTCCTCGGCGTCAGCAGCAATTTCTTCCAGTCGGCGTGCCAGCGCAGGATCGTCGTCGTATGCGATGACTCTGGAATAGGCCCTGTTGAACGCGGCGATGTCACGTCGAAACTCCTCCAGCGGGTCGTCGTTAAGTCCCGGCGGGCAGGCATACGGATGAGCCGTCGCAATCGTGCGGGCGTATGCTGAAGGCTAGGGTTTGAAGTGCCGAAGTAGAGTGCCGCACTCGCCCGTGAATGGTTCGAGGCATTATGAACACAACACCGTCTCCCGCTGAAGGTCCGCGGTTTCGCCGGTCCCCGAACCAGGTGGTCAACAGCTACGTGATCCTCTTGAAACAGGTACGGGAAGCAGGCCTCCTGCGCCGCCGGCGACGTTTTTACATCGTGCTCTTCACCATCCTGATGGCGGCGTGGGCAGGCACGTGGACGGGGTTCATCCTCCTTCAGGACACCTGGTTCCAGTTGCTCATCGCCGCCAGCATGGGTGTGGTACTGACCCAGTTCAGCTTCCTGGCCCACGAGGCTGCGCACCGCCAGATCTTCGCCTCCCAGCGGATCAATGAGTGGTCGGCCCGGCTGATCGGCACCGGACTGGTGGGAGTCAGTTACGCCATGTGGGCACAAAAGCATACCCGCCACCACAACCACCCGAATGTGATCGACAAGGATCCCGACATCCACACCGGGGCGATCGCCTTCCATCCGCAAGCAGCAGCGTCCCGGCGCGGGCTCATGGTCGCCGTCACCCGCAAACAGGGATGGCTGCTGTTGCCCTTTTTGTTCTTCCTGGGCCTGAGCCTTCACGTTGATTCGCTGAAGTACCTGTTCCACCGCGGAAACGTGGACCATCGCTGGGTGGAAATCCCGATCCTGATGGTGCGTCTCCTCGCGGTCCCTGCCTTGGTGTTCTCGCTGCTGCCGTTGGGCATGGCGTTCGCGTTCCTGGGCGTCCAAGTGGGCGTGTTCGGGTTCTACATGGGCGCCTCATTCGCACCAAACCACAAGGGCATGCCGATCCTGGCCGCCTCCAGCCGGGCCGATTTCCTTCACCGGCAGGTGCTCACCGGACGCAACATCACCGGCGGCAGGTTCATGGATGCATTGATGGGCGGACTGAACCGCCAGATCGAGCACCACCTGTTCCCGGACATGCCGCGGCCACACCTGCACCGTGCGGCCGCGCTGGTCCGCTCATGCTGCCAGGAACAGGAAATCCCCTATACCGAGACCAGCCTCGTCACCTCCTACGCGGTGGTCATCCGGTATCTCAACACTGTCGGCCTGTTTGCCGGCGGCCCGTTCGAATGCCCCGTCGTGCAGAACAACCGGCCCCGCTGAGCAGGATCAACGAAACAAACCGACATCGAGGACAAACCATCATGACGTCGAACCCAGCGATACCTGAAGTGCCCGGAGAACAGCCTCAAGGTCCCGCGCCGACCAACACCGCGCCTGGGACGGCAGGCACCTCGCAGCCAGTCGAGGCGGCGCCCCGGGCTGCCGCCGCGCCAAAGCCCCGAACAACCCGCGCCGGCGTCATTTGGGCCGCCGTCATCGTTGCCCTGCTCGCACTGATACTGCTGATCATCTTCATCCTGCAGAACCAGCAACCAGTCCAGGTTCTATTCCTCGGGCTGGCAGGCTCGGTCTCCCTGGGCATGGCGCTGTTCATCGCCGCCGTGGCCGGAGGCATCCTCGTGGCCGCGGCCGGTGCGGCAAGGATCATCCAACTGCGATCCAACGCCCGCAAAATACGAAGAACCCACAACAAGACCTAACCAGGATCCGCCGACGGTGCTGCACGGTGCCGCACGGCCGAGAAGAAGGTCGCCATGGGTTCGAGGACACTGCCCGCACAGTTCTGGAGGAACCGTAGATCGTTTGAAGTCATTTCCGGGCACAGTGGGCCGGAGCAGGCCAGCCGGGCATCGTCGCGGCTGACTGTTTTGCTGGAGGAAACATCCAAGCGACTTTGCCGTACGCCTGAAAGAAGGGATAGCCGTCCGCTTCGGTCACGAGGGCGCGGAGAGCAACTGCATCTTCGTCGACAGCCCAGCTCTTTGTCCCTAAGAGAGGCCAACCCCTCTGCGAAGGGCCAACGAGGAGCGCGGTGGCCCGTTCGTCATGACGGTTGAATCCATCGGACCACGGCACCCTTGTCGGGGGTCTGTCTGCGCACCGTGGCCCCACACTTCCTGTGCAGATTCCCGAGGGAGATACGCATGCATACAGAGTCTGACGTAACAACGAGGCCCGCCCGGTCGGTGGCCGTGGAGGCAACCAGTACCCGTCCGGCCGATCGGGGACGTGCGATGGCCGTCGCCCCGGGACCAGCTCATCCAGCAAATCATTGCCGACACCGACACCGGCACGAACCCGCGCCGTGATCTCAATGGCCTGGACGTATCGTTGCACGTCAACGAAGTGCCCACCGGCGAGGCCATCACGGTCCTCTGGCGAGGTTGAGTCCACGCCGAGGCGAGCGAAAAAGAAGACGGTATCGAACACCAGCTGCAACGCTCCCAACGTGAACGAATCGAGACCGGATGGCTGGCGTCCTCCCTCCGCCGACCCGGCCGGCACACGGCCAACAAGCGGTCTGTCGCCCACAGGGTCCTGTCCGGCTCCAGCAGCCCCTTACGCTTAGAGACGGAGATTCTCCTGCCCATGCCCACCAGTTCACGCCTTCGGCACCGCACTCCGCATCGCGCGGCTGCGCCCGGGAAAGAACGGAAAGAGCAGGACGTTCCCGGGCCTGCACATTACCGGACCAGCGGCAACGGACTACAGCCCCAGCAGCAACCCCTGGGACGCCCCACATACAACCTGCCACAGGACCGACCCGGCCCCTAGGTCACTGGCGTGGCCGGCGTTAGCGCGCCTTCGGCATGTTCGCACAGCCCCCGCGAGGCCCGGCAAGAAACGCGCCAATGCCCGGTGTCACCCTTGTTCCGGGCATTGGCGCAGCTACCGCCGAGAGCAGTTTTCAAAGAAACGACCCTCAAATAGACCTTATGCCACGACGCATACCGCCGCTTGAGGGTTGGCTACCTGTTTTCAACCGGACGAACCGTTCGATACCTGCGTCGCCCCCTGCTCACTGCGGACACCGAATAGACCACCTGCCCCGCGGGCGCGAAGTGGCGGGGTGGGGTGGGCATCTCCCCTGCCCGGGCATAGGTCGTCGGAGCCTCCTATGCTGGTGGAAGGTCCGCCTTCACCGGCACAGGCCAAGACTCCGGTGCGCGGCTATGCCGGGCATGGGAGGTCAAGCCGCCCGCGCCGCAGTCCCCGTCGCGGCGAAAGCATCCCCGGCCGTGAGGATGCTGAGTCTGCAGTTCGACTGGAACGGATCAATGTGCGCTGGCAGGTGATGCGACAGGGAACAGGCGCGCAACTGATCCAGAGCGTCAGGTTCGACGCTGGCGTGGACCATATCGATTTCCACAGCCAACCCCGACATCAGCGCGTTGGCGCGTTTGACGATGACATAAAGAGCATCGATGCTCTGAGCCGTCACGCGGCCCTGTGCCCTTATCTGAGCGTGGGCGCAATCAAGATCCACCCGGACAAGGACGTTGAGCTTGTATGTCATGATGCTCCTACCTTCGTGAGCGGCCGCGACGCTGCGACCGCCCACGCCAGCCTAGGCATGAAATGTGACGAACGCAACAACTCCGCGCACCGACGCCCCGGTCCCACGTCGTCGAACGAACAGAACGGGCCTTGGAAGATCACCGCGGCGCGCGGACCACCCTGGCGGGCCGCGGCTTTCTGGAGGACCAGACCGCACAGATCACGTCATGCCTCATCCCTGTCGAGAATGCACGAATGACCGGAAGGTTCTTCGCTGTTTGTCGTTCTGATGCTCCATGGTCGCTGGGCGGGTCCTCCGCGCAACCAGGGCGCCACGCGCCGGGACCGATCCAAAACTTCGTTCGGCGCTTCTTCGTCGCTTCTTTCCTCGCGAACTTTTGGATCGGTCCCGGTTCCCCAAGTTGCACTCCGGCCCCTCGGCCCAGCCGTGCTCCCGCTATCAGAACGCCGCCCGAATACGACAGACACGCGCGGTGTATAAGGGGGCAGTCCATGCAGACGGCCCCTTGAACAACAAGGCGGATGAGCGGTGACGTCCCAACGGACATTGCCTTTGCCAGCATCGGCCAGCAGGGTGGAGGCCATGTCCGACTCTCGGGGTCACCGGACCACCGAGCTGGCGGCGGCCCGACGCGGGGTCTGAAGACATTTGGACACGGGCCTGGGCCGCATGGAATTGCATTCGTCACCCGCTCACAGCCCGGGCTTTAGCTGCCCAACCCGCGTCTTGACCAAAAATCCATGCCACCAAACCCTCAAAAGTCATGTAGCCCCTTGTCGAGCCCACCATGAACAAGCAAGAACACAGAACCCTCGCCCATCCCAAGGAAAGGAAGTGCCAGGGCCCACAACCGGCCACGACCAAAAGGGCCCCCGAAGGGGCCCATAAAAGAAGACTTGTGCACAGCCAGAGGGCCAAAGGCCCCCTGACCTGCGGAAACACGTGCCCAAGGTGGGACTCGAACCGCATTCCAGGCCCCGGAAACACAGGGAACTCCAGAAAACATAAGCAATCCGAGCCAGTCCGGCCGATGTACGACCCAGTCCGACGGAAAAAGTGTTGACACTGTCAACACCCGCAGATCCGAATCGGCAAGCTTACACATCGGCCGCTCAATAGTATGATTTACAACACCGAGCAGCCGTCTAACCATGTCATGACACCCCTTCTCGGGGTGTCATGACACCGCGTAGACTTGGTCGTGAAGGTCAAACCCGCGGAGAGGAGCGCGCCATGTCGGCAGGGACCCCACGGCACACGATCCGGGTCAGCGACGAACTGTGGAACGAAGCGCACCGCAAAGCCGTGCGGGAAGGCACCTCCGTGTCCGAACTCATCCGTACCCGGCTCCGTGACTACGTCGCGGCCCCGGTCGAGCACCGGCACACCATCGCAGACTCCCTCGGGTACCTGGTCCCGGATGCATTCAACGATCTGCACGGCCCCGCCACCGGAACTGTGGAACTTCCGCGGCACCTGGACTGGGGACCGGAAAGAAGCTACAACGTGGACGACGACGGCAGCTGCGCGGTGCTGTACCAACTCACCCTGCAGAACTCCGGAGCCATCCAAGAAATCTACCGCATCGTCCCCCCAGGACGCCTGACGGCCCTGTGGCCAACCATGATCCTGCCCGCACGCTGCAGGCAGCTCTGGGAAACCAGCTTCCCCCAGCTCCCCGCCACCCGCGAAGCGAAGGAACACCCATCATGGACCACTCTCAGCGCGTAGCAGCCAGAATCGCCCTCGAAGCCCTGGCCGCCGACGGCTTCCTCCTCGCCGGCGGCCAGGCCCTCATCGAACACGGCATCACCGAACGCCCCTCGGACGACATCGACCTCTTCGCCCTCCACCGCCGCCACACCCCGGCAACCTTCACCGCATCGGTACAGAAAATGACAGCCGCCCTCGAAGCCGCCGGATACACCGTCGAGATCACCCGACAATACGAGGAATTCGCCAGCATCACCGTAGGGCACAACGAAGAAGCCGTCGTCATCGACCTCGGACTGGACTGGTGGGAGAACTCCCCCGCCATCATCGACATCGGCCCCATCCTGTCCCTGAAAGACTCCGTCGCATCCAAACTGCTCGCCGTCTACTCACGCGGATACGCCCGCGACTACCTCGACGCCCACTCCATCATCACCAGCCACCGCTTCACCCACCAACAACTGATTACCCTCTGCCAGCGCCGGGACCCGACCTTGGACCTGCCAACGTTCGCGGCCGCCATCGCCAGGCACCGGACGCTCCCCACCACCGAATTCACCAAATACGGCCTTCAAGCCAGCGAACTCCCCGCCCTCAGCACCACCCTCCTGGACTTCGCCGAAACAATCCACAAAACCAGCCAAAACCCCGACACAACCCACGCAGACGCAGCCAACCCCACCGGGCCGGCAAACCCCGAACCCGGCCCCGGACTGCTCTAAGCGCCAATCCGCGCAGGGCACCGCAGCCAACTAACACCGAGACCTCCGAAGTTTGCCTAATTCTTCGCAACCAGTTGGCAGACGAGCCGAAAGCGGTCGGTCCACCGACTCGCCCCTGCCCGCAGGGGCGGCAGGACTGCCTCTCCGAACGGTTATCGCGCCAAGGCTCACCGCCGCCATCAGCAACGGCAACATTCCGGTAAGGCCCACACCTAGTTGAAAAGACTCTGCCGTGCGCACCAACGAATGCCGTTAAGAGGATCAGGGCTACAACCCGACCTTTCACCCCGATGGATCCTGCTAACGATCGGAAAGTAGGGTCGGTGAGACGACTGCGGCTTAAGAGGGGAAACGTTCGCCTGTCTGGCAGCGAAAAACAAACGGTGGGGAAGCACGCCACGGAAGACCCAGAATCGTGCGGTACTTCGACGGCCACCGATAAATGGGGCGGGCTCGGCTCGCAGGTCGGATCCACAACGCCCGAGCTCCGACCCGCTAAGCGGTCAAAAGCCGGCTATGTCCAGCTTCCTGTCCAGAAGCCCTGATGCCAGCAACTGCTTGTTGACTTGAATTCAGCGAATGCATCTGCACCACGAAGTGATGAAACGTTCGTGTTCCGGCGAAGGATCAACCCAGGCTGCTGCAACAATGTGGCGGTTGAGTAGTATCCGTGAAGCCAGTAACGCTAAGGGTGCTTGACCTTGTTGGTTTTGATCTTGCGGTAGACGGTCATGGGGGTGACGCCGCAGGACGCGGCGATTTCGGCCATGGTGAATTGCCGGGCGTCGTACATGCGCTGGGCTTTGTTGATGAGCTCGGGAGTCATTTTTGGTTTACGTCCGCCCTTGCGGCCCCGGGAGCGAGCGGCGGCAAGGCCGGCCTGGGTGCGTTCGCGGATCAACGCGGCTTCGTATTCAGCCATCAGCGCGAACATGCCAAAGACAAGCTTGCCGTGCGCGGTGGTGGTATCCACGATCCCGTTGGTCAAAGACTGGACCCCGACACCGCGTTCATCCAGGGTGGTCACGATGTCGATAAGGTCCCGCAGGTTCCGCCCCAGCCTGTCGATCTTCCAGACCACCAGGGTGTCTCCCGGACGCAGATTGTCCAGACACAGAATCCATTGGGGGCGGTCGGCCTTGGTCCCGGTTGCGGTGTCTTTGTAGATTCTCAGGCAACCCTCGGCGTTCAATGCGTCGAGCTGTAGCTGCGGATCCTGGTCGGCGGTGCTGACTCTGGCGTACCCGATTTTGTGTCCCATGGGCCGAGCCTAACAAAACCCATGGCCTGAACAGCGTTTAGTTAGTTTGATTGTGTTGTGGCTTTTGTGGTTGGTGGCGGCGGGTTTGAGGTTCACGCAGGAGGACGGTGCCGGGTCTATCGCAGACGTTCGTTTGCGATAGACCCGGCACTCAGCGATCGTGGACCGACTCAATTCAACAGCGCGATCATCGAGACCGGCGCTGACTCCTAGGGAGTCTCCCGTTCAGGCTGGCAACTGCCGTAAATATGCTGGCACCGGGTAGACCTGACAATAGCCAAGTAGTTCCGCCATGTGGGCGCCGCTGCAACCGGTCCCGGTTCAGGGGATGCTGATGTGGTGGTTGTCCTCAGGGTGCNGCCGTAAATATGCTGGCACCGGGTAGACCTGACAATAGCCAAGTAGTTCCGCCATGTGGGCGCCGCTGCAACCGGTCCCGGTTCAGGGGATGCTGATGTGGTGGTTGTCCTCAGGGTGCGACGTGGCCTGCAGGGAGCGGTTCGGTCACTCGACCGAGCCGGAGTGTCAAGTCGCAGGCGGCCATGAGGGCCTCATCGTGGGTGGCGATGACGACGGCCGCGCCGCGGGCCGCCTCTTCCTGGAGGAAACCCGTTACGAGGTTTCTGTTGTCGAGGTCGAGGGATGCCGTGGGCTCGTCGGCGAAGATCACGTCCGCGGAGCGGAACATCGCACGGGCCAGCCCGACGCGTTGCTTCTCGCCGCCGCTGAGGGTTGAGACTTTCTCCCCGGCCCGGCCGATAAGTCCCACCCGGTCGAGCGCATCCTCAATGCCGGCTTTCTGCCGCCGCTGGAGTCCGAGGAGAGAGAGACGCGAGAGGGCGACGTTGTACTCGACTGTTTCTTCGTCAATAAGGCCGTAGTCCTGGAAGACGAATGCGGCGTGCTGCTGCCAGAACCGGCGGCGGCGTCGGTCGTCCCATCGTGTGGCGTCCTGTCCTCCGACAGATACGCTGCCTCCATCGACGCGGAGGAGGAGGCCAAGGACGTTTAGCAGGGTGGTTTTCCCGCACCCGCTGGGTCCGACAAGCGCCAGCGTTTTTCCGGGCACAGCGTGGACGCTTTGTCCCACGAGGACCCTTTTTCCTTCGATGGTGACAGTGACGTTCTCAGCTTTGATTTCCATGGGGATCCTTTCGAAAAACTTTCGTGCCCGTCACGCCGCCCGGGCAAGCAGTCTTGCGAAGACTCCTTTTGCCGAGGTGATATGCAGGATGAGACTCATGGACACATAGAGCGGAACTGCAATCAGGGCCCACCACACGTCCGGCCGCGCGCCGGCTCCAAGGGCGAAGAACATTGCGATGGCCAAGACCAAAGCCAGAGCTCCCTCCCACGCTAGACGGCGAGTGAGGGATTTGAGCCACGTCCACCCTGCGGTGCGCTGCACGAAGAGACGCCGGGCCTTGGAGAGGGCATACACCAGTGCTGAAACGGCCGTGCTCATGGTGAGCGCGAGGAGGACAAGCGTGAAGGACAGGGTCTTCATGCCCGCGGACTGGTTTTGCAGCTGGCTGTTGTACAGGGCGGCGTCGGAGATACGGTCCACCGAAAGGACTGCGCTCCCCAGGGAGTGGCTGGCAAGGTAGTCGCGGACCCAGCCCGCGTCATTGAAAGTGAGATTCGCGCTCGTCAGGAAACCGCCGATAGTGCTGTTGTTGAAGGTCTTGGCGGGATCGTCCACGAGAATGATGAGCGGGTTACGGAAGTGCGCCATCTCGCCCAGAACGGGAGACAACGCGGGAAGCTCTTTCTGCCCCTTGTAGCGGTAGTTTGTGAGGTTCTCTTCGAGCCCGTTGAGGTTGTTGCCGGCTCGATTCCATAGAGGGAATTGCCTGGACAGATAGTCCTTGAGCGTGGTCGGCAGCTTGTCGAAGGAGACCTTCTCAGCTTGTCCGCCGAGCGGATCGCCGGACGACGGAGCCGAACCGATGAGCGGGGAGATCGCCTTGAGGTAGTTGCGGTTTGCGATGACTACTCCGTCGTAGCCGCCAAGGTCAGCCGACGCGGCTTCGTCCTGCCGAACAAGAAATTCCGGGTTGATCGCATAGGAAAGGGTCAGCTTGCCGGCCTTGGAGGCCGCGTCTGCCAGATCGTACATTTCCGCCTGCCGGCTCTTGAACTCGGCATCCGATCGGACAGAGACGCGAAGCGAGACCTGGTCTTTCAAGACCTCCCACTGGGCACCCTGGTTTGAAAGATTCGTCGCCTCGGCGATGGAAGCCCCAACGACGGGAAGGGTCACCGTGACGAGCACGAGAGTTGCTGCCTTGAGGACCTCACTGATGCGCTGGAAATGCTTCTCCGGAGGCTGGCGTGAGGCTATACCGTCCACGGATGGCCATGTCATGGCGCTCACCAGCAGGGCGCAAAGCACCATCGTGACCAAGGCGCAGGCAAGGAACGCGGCACTTGTTAGGGCGAACGGCAGCAGATAGGAGGCCTTGCCTTGAGCAGCCACGACGATAAGGGCAGCAAGCACTCCCACGATAGCGGGGATGGCCACCACCCGAAACAGTGAAATGAGGTCTTCGAGGACTATCTTGCCGGCCGGAGTGCCACAGAGAACCTTCAGGGTGCGCGCCCGGGCACGCAAGACGTACCACGAAATGACCAAGGTAATGAGCAGGACGAGGCAGGTCAGGAACGTCAGCCACGCACCTGTGCCCAGG
Organism: Arthrobacter sp. S2(2024); assembly: GCF_036662515.1. Lineage (NCBI taxonomy): Bacteria > Bacillati > Actinomycetota > Actinomycetes > Micrococcales > Micrococcaceae > Arthrobacter > Arthrobacter sp. S2(2024). The sequence goes on from NZ_JAYKZI010000020.1 coordinate 38,209, forward strand.
AGTGCTTGCTGGAGCACGCCGGCAGCATCCTTGGCGGAAATGTTGCGCTTCACACCGTGATCATCAAGCCATTTGGTCAGTTGCTTCGCAGCGTCCGCGGGCCCCGAGTACACGTAGGGGCCGGTGAGGGGTGCGGTGCCTAGTTCATGCGCGGACCGTAGCTGACCGTGCATCCCGGGCTTGAACCACTCAAGCTCTTCGGCCGCGGGTGGTGCTTCCTTGCCGAAGACGTACAGTGAACGTGCATTGAAGAAATCCTCGGGATCGGCAACGACTTTGGCCAAGTGAAGACCTGAAGCATCCGCGAGTGAATCCAGTTCGGAAACTACTTGGGTTTTGGGCATTTGGACTTGGGAGAAATCAAGGCTGGCCGTAAATTCCGCACCGTGCGGGAATGCTTCTTCGGCGGTCGAGATGTAAATTCCGGCCAATACCGACAAAAACACGGCAATACCGAGCGACGTGATTCTTACAAGAAATTTCAACATTTAGGACGGGTCCTCAGAAATGGTATGGAATCCGCCCGGCGGAAGGCTGAACATCCGCCGGGCGGCCCTTATCTAGACAGGGTTGTCTTCTGGCTAGCAGACCCTGTAGTACCACGAGTTGTGTGTCCAGATGTTTCCGGTGTGCCAAGCATTCGACCAGTAGCCTCCAGCAGTGTTGATACTGCTGTTGTAGCCCCAGTCGTTCAGGACTGATGAGCCATGACACTGGCTTCCATGCAAGTAGTCGGAATAGATGCCGCCGTTGTAGCCGTAGTTCCACGTGCCGCCTTCGGCGGGGTACTGAGTGTCAGCGATAGCGGCTCCGGCAACGGAACACAGCGCCCCGGTGAGCGCGATGCCAGCCAGTGTTTTCTTCAGATTCATACAAATTCCCCCGAATTGATTGGTGCGAATATGACACGGGGGCAGTGTTGAATATATCCCCCGCTAGGGACGCTATCAGGGGAATTCCAGCATCCAAAGCTAGGCGCGTAACGAGTTTGTAACGACGATTTATGAATTTTAGGACCAGGCCATGAGGTGGAATCTCCGGGGCACAGGGATTGCCCGAGGCCGGGTAGGGCCGTGGGAGGTTGCTGAATCAACCGGCCCGGTTCGGGGCACGGTCGTTGGCGGCGAAGGGGCTTGTCATTCCACCCCCGGGACATAGCCGTCTGCGCGTCAGTTGGGCTCCATCGCGAGGTTTCTGAGGGGCCGGAGGGACTCGGGTGTGGCGTTGGTGGAGAAGGTGTATCTGCCGAGCTCGTTGATGTGGGCGTGTCCGAGGGGCGAGAGCCGGGCAACATCTTCCTCGCGCACCAGTTGTCCTTGGGCGCGCAGCTCCGTGACGGCTGCGTCGAGGTATCGGGTGTTCCAGAGCGTGATTGCGTTGACGACGATGCCTAGTGCGCCGAGTTGGTCTTCTTGGCCTTCACGGTATCTTTGGTAGATCTGGCCGCGTTTGCCGTGGAAAACCTTTCGGGCCAGGCGGTGCCTGGATTCTTGCACCGTGGTTTGAGCATTGATGCCGCGCCGGTGCGTGTCATCGATGGGGTCGATCATGGCTAGAAGGTGAAGAGTCTTCGCGATCCGGCCGTACTCCGCGAACGCCTGCCCTAAAGGTGTGGGGCGCCCATCCCGGCCAAGCATTTTCAGCACGTCGTAGGCCCGGACTTGATGGGTCACGAGTGATCCGGCAACACGGAGCATATCTGGCCAGTGGGTCTCGATCTTGGCCAGGTTGACTTTGTTCCGGGCGATGGCATTCAAGGGGCCGTAATCGGAGGCGGGGTCAGTTGGCCACTGTGCACGCCAATATCGGGTGTCACCAATGTCCGCGATGCGGGGCGAGAAGCGGTAGCCGAGCATTTTGAACAGGCCGAAGACCATATCGGAGTACGAGGCTTCATCTGTAGCGACGATTTCTGGTTTAGGTCCGCCATCGAGGTTCAACAAGACATCGAGGATGTGGAGACTGTCCCGTGGGGTTCCAGTGATGGTTTGCGCGCCAATCCCCGCGACTTGATCGTTCACGGCGTTGAGCCAGGTGATACCGCGTTTGTAGCCGAAGTACTTGGGCGAGGGTCCGGCGTTCAACGTCCGGACCGGGACTACAAAGCGGAGCCCGTCGACCGAAGCGAGTAGCCCGCCACCCCACGATTGCGCGATCGGCACGTTGCTCTGAGCGTCGATCAGGGCCGCATTCGCCGCGGCGTGAGTCTCGGCGCGGACATAGTTCTGATCGACGTGCGATAGCCGGGCTCGGGTGAAGGCTTCCCGGCCTGGGTCTGTTACCGGTACAAGTCCCACATTGCAGGCTTCAGCGATCAGCAGAGCGGCGATCGTGGTGGGGAGGTCGCTTATTCTTGTCCCGGCGCCGGAGACATGGACGTAAGCATCCAGACAACCAGTCCAGGAATGAACTTCCAACAACAAGTCCGGAAGGTCGATCATCGGCAGCATCGCCCCAGTGGTGGCACACAGTTCTACCAGGCTTGCCGGTATTTCCAAGGCGTCGAGCCGCTCGACGGAAAGACGCATTCGTCCTTCGGCGCCGGGGACAATGCTGATCGCGGATTCCTCGCCGGCCTCGGCCAGCCGGTCTGCTGTTTGATGCCACGAGGCGTCCAGGACGTCGACGAGGCTGCGGAGGTGATCGTTCACCGGGGTGTCCAAGCTCAGACTGCTGAGGATTTTCGGTCTGATATTTTCCCATGCCGCTCCTTCAAGCAGCCGTGCACGTGGGTCGCCCCATCGGTGCGAGCAGGTTGCGAAAACGTCGCGCACTCGGAGCGCTTTGTATAGTTGCTCGAGCACGCAAACAACGTAAGCGTCCCGATCAACCGTCCCGGGAGGCAGGTCCGGATTGGAAAAAATGGCTCTGCGCCAGACCTGTGGGATCAGTGATCCTTCTATTTCGGACGAGAGTAACGGTTTGATCCGGACTCGACGGTTAGCAAGTTCCGGTAGCGCGTTGACGGCGATCAACACCGCTTCCCCTGCCGGGGAGGCCGCGAGTGAACGCGTTTCGGCCAACAAAGCCAAGAAGGGCCGTACCGTTCGGTATCGCTCGGCTAACGCGACGCGTGTCGCCGCCTCCGCGCTGCCATCGTCGTCAGGAACCAATTCGGTCACGGTCTCGACAGCAGCCACGATCTGATCTTTCGGGACCAGTTCCGCTAACGATCCCCACAGCGATGCCGCGGTCAAAACATTACCCCCGGATGCTGCGGCATCAAGGGTTGCGATCAACTGCCTATTTACCAAGGCCAAAATTCGCGAGGCCTTCTCCAACCGCGGTAAAGTCGCCAGCCGGTCAGTATTTGAGGCCGCTCTCGCCTGGTTGATCAAACGGGTGGACATCAGCAGCGCGAAGAGATCAAGGACGTCATCGATCGCCACGGCGTCAAGATGCTTCGCCAGAGCCAGGAGGGTCCCGGTGCGCCGTGGCTCAACCAACGACACAAGTGTCGCGGCCTTGCTCGCCATCCCATACCGGCCCAGGGCAGCAAGCCGGCTCGGCGGTACCACTGAACAATCCGCGTCTCGCACCCTCAGCGCTTCCAACTCCAGAGCCCTGTCCAAAGCTGAAACCATCGCCGGGCCAGAGACCCGTGTCGGAGACTGCTTCCAAGACTCCAGTTCCGAGAAACGAGACCCGGCAGGAACTCGCAACGACTGCCGCAAACGCTCCGGAAGCATTGGGTCAACATCCCGGGCAGCGGCGGCAAGAAGCGCGTACACGCGCTCTGCAGCATCGGACCTGGCCTTCGAAACGAGACGATCCAAGACGGTGATGCCCGGAAGCAGGATCCTATTGCGTCGCAACCACCCGACGGCCTGGTCGAACAACGCTGCTGGCCCTTCTGTATGGACCCATGCACGATCCCTCAGGAATTCTTCGAATTCCCGCCCTGCTACGGGATCTTCGATCGAACGAAACCCGTAAGCCTTCTGGATTTCCCACGCATGTTCAAATCGCGTGGTTCGACGTCTCGTGTAGTTGGGACTGCCCCCGGTTTTGTTGACTCCTTGACCTAGCGAGCTGGTGCTCGTGGAAGGATGTTGACCATGCCGACGGCTTATGGGGCGGAGTTCCGCCAGGATGTTATTGATGTGGCC
>NZ_JAYKZI010000021.1:0-38214 GCF_036662515.1 Arthrobacter sp. S2(2024)
GTCGCGGACGATCTGCAGTGCGTGCTCGTCGTTTTCGGCGAGGTGGTCCGTCACACCGGAAATCCGCGAGTGCACGTCGCCGCCGCCGAGCTCCTCCGCGGTCACGATTTCACCGATAGCCGCCTTCACCAGCGGCGGACCACCCAGGAAAATGGTGCCCTGGTTGCGGACAATGACGGTTTCGTCGCTCATGGCGGGAACGTAAGCGCCACCGGCCGTGCAGGACCCCATGACTGAGGCGATCTGCGGGATCTTCGCCGCTGACATCCTCGCCTGGTTGAAGAAGATCCGGCCAAAGTGCTCCTTGTCCGGGAACACCTCGTCCTGCTTGGGCAGGAACGCTCCCCCGGAGTCCACGAGGTAGACGCACGGCAGCCTGTTCTCCAGCGCGATCTCCTGNTGAAGAAGATCCGGCCAAAGTGCTCCTTGTCCGGGAACACCTCGTCCTGCTTGGGCAGGAACGCTCCCCCGGAGTCCACGAGGTAGACGCACGGCAGCCTGTTCTCCAGCGCGATCTCCTGGGCACGACGGTGCTTCTTCACCGTCATCGGATAGTAGGTGCCACCCTTGACCGTGGCGTCGTTGGAAATCACCAGCACCTGGCGGCCATGGACCAGGCCGATGCCCACAATGACCCCGGCACCGGGCGACTCGTTGTTGTACATCCCGTTTGCCGCCAGCGGCGCGATCTCCAGGAACGGGCTGCCATCATCCAGCAACTGGTCGATGCGCTCACGCGGCAGCAACTTGCCACGGCCCACATGGCGCTCCCGCGACTTCTCCGGCCCGCCCAACGCGGCGTCAGCCAGCCTGGACCGGAGCTCGGAGGCCAGCACGAGCTGGGCCTCGCGGTTCGCGGCATAGGCGGCGCTGGCGGCGTCTACCTGGCTGACAATTGTCTTCATTGATACGTATCCATTCCGAGTCGTGGGGCACGACGTCTAATACTGATTGGTACTAAATGCTGCGTTCTCTACCGCGGTACTCTTCCTGAACCGGCCTCGCACAGTGTCGATGTGAATGCCTTGTCCACGCGTCCGGTGGCTTCAATACCCTGAGGGCACCGGAACGTCTGGGGTGCCTTAGACCATCGCGAGGACCATACCCGGATCGGCCAGCATGGTCCCGAGGTCCTGGAGGAACCGCGAACCCTGCTCGCCATCGACCAGGCGGTGATCAAAGGACAGACTCAGCGTCATGACCAGGCGCAAGGCAACCTCGTCCTTGTACTCCCACGGCATCTTCCGGACCGCACCGAGGGCCAGGATGGCGGCCTCGCCCGGGTTCAGGATGGGCGTGCCCGCGTCAATGCCGAAGACGCCGATGTTCGTGATGGAGATCGTGCCGCCCGAGAGAGCCCCGGGACCCGTCTTGCCGGCACGGGCCGTGTCCGTCAGTTCCGTCAGCGCGGTGGAGAGCCCCAGGAGGGACAACCGGTCCGCGTCCTTGATGTTCGGGACCGTCAGCCCCCGCGGGGTCGCGGCCGCGATGCCCAGATTCACATAGTTGAACTGGACGATCTCCTGGCTGGCCTCGTCCCACCGGGCATTGAGCGTCGGGTGGTTCCGCAGCGCGATCAGCACCGCCTTGGAGACCAACGTCAGCGGCGTCAGCTTGTACCCAGCGAACACACGGCTGGCCTTAAGCCGTGCCAGGAGCTCCATCGTAGGGGTGACGTCAACGGTCAGGAACTCCGTGACGTGCGGTGCGGTGAAGGCACTGGCCACCATGGCGGCGGCCGTGAACTTCCGCACGCCCTTGATCGGGGTGCGGGTCTCCCGCTCGCCCTTGGTATGGGGCCCGATAGCTTCCGCCTGCGTTCCGACGCGTTCCTGGGCGGCCGCCGGCAGGTCCCCGCCGCCGACGACGTTCCGGACATCGTCACGGGTAATGAGCCCATCTTCCCCTGTGCCGGTCACAACCTCGAGGTCGACGCCGAGATCCTTGGCCAGCTTGCGCACCGGCGGGGTGGACCGCGGACGATCGACGGGTGGCGCTACGACCATCACCGGGGCAACTCGTTCGGGACGCAGGGCGGCGAGCGTGCGGGCGCGGCGGGCGGGCCTGCCGGAGGCTTCGAGGACAGCGCCGTAGCCCACCAGGTTCGGCTCGCGCTTGGCGTCCGCCGCGTCAGGCGCGGAACCCCCGGCCCCGTCGTCCTCAATCTCAAAGGAGACGATCGGCTTCCCAACCTCCACTACCGTGCCGGGCTCTTCGTGCAGGGCTGCGACCACGCCGGCGAACGGCGAGGGCAGTTCGACGACGGCTTTGGCCGTCTCCACCTCGGCGATGATCTGGTTGAGCGTGACGGTGTCCCCTACCGCGACCTTCCAGACGATGATTTCCGATTCGGTCAGTCCTTCGCCGAGGTCCGGCAGCCTGAATTCCTTGATCATTGGGGCGCTCATCCTTCCACCCCGCTGAGGGAGTTGGGGCGGCCCAGGGCTTGGTCGACGCCGTCGAGGATCCTGTCCAAGCTCGGCAGGTGGTGCATTTCCAGCTTGGAGTACGGGTACGGGACGTCGAAACCTGTCACCCGGACCGGCGCGGCCTCGAGGTAGTAAAAGCAGCGTTCGGTGATGCTCGCGGTAACTTCGGCACCGAGCCCGCCGGACTGAGCGGCTTCGTGCGTGATGACCAGCCGGCCGGTCTTCCGGATCGAGGCCTCAAGGGTGGCGAAGTCCAGCGGGGCCAGCGAGCGGAGGTCGATGACCTCGACCGAGACGCCTTCGTCCGCGGCCGCTAGGGCGGCGTCGCGGGCGGTCTTGACCAACGGACCGTACGCCACCAGGGTGACGTCCTTGCCCTCGGTGACGACGCGGGCCTTTTCCATGGACGGCGCAGTGCTCAGGTCGAGGGACTCGTCCACCACGCCCTTGTCGTGGTAGCGCCGCTTGGGCTCGAAGTAAAGCACTGGATCATCGGAGGCGACGGCCTGCTGGATCATGCTGTAGGCGTCCTGCGGGTTGGAGACGCTGATGACGCGCAGCCCGGAGGTGTGCGTGAAGTACGCCTCCGGGGACTCGGAATGATGTTCCGGCGAGCCTATCCCCCCGCCGAAGGGCACCCGGATGGTGATGGGCATCCTGACTTTGCCCTGCGTCCGATAGTGCAGCTTGGCTACCTGGCACACGATCTGGTCGAACGCGGGGTAAATGAACCCGTCAAATTGAATCTCGACAACGGGGCGGTAGCCCCGATAGGCGAGGCCAACGGCGCTGCCCATGATTCCGGCTTCCGCAAGGGGCGTATCGATGACCCGATGACTGCCGAAGTCTTTCTGCAGTCCATCGGTTACTCGAAATACGCCACCCAGTTTACCGATGTCTTCTCCCATGAGTACGACCTTTGGGTCGTCCTCCAAGGCCCTGCGCAGGCCGGCGTTGATGGCTCGGCTGAAGGTCATGGTGCTCATCGGTCTATCCCTTCACTGCTGTCAACCGGGAAGGAGTCGAGGTATCGGGCGTAGTGTTCCTTCTGCACATCCAGTGACGAATTTGGCGTGCTGTACACATGGGCAAAAACATCCATAGGTAAGGGGTCCGGCATGTTGATGCAGGCTTCACGCATTTCCTTGGCAACCGCGTCCGCCTTGGCAGCGACGGAAGCCTCAAGTTCCGGCATGAACATCCCTTCGTTTTCCAGGAGGGCTGCCACCCGGGCAATTGGGTCTCTGGCCGCCCAGATCTCGAGTTCGTTTGCGTCTCGGTAGCGGCCTGGGTCATCAGCGGTGGTGTGTGGGCCCATGCGATACGTGACTGCCTCGATAAATGTCGGGCCGCCTCCGGTTCGAGCCCGGTGCAGGGCGACACGCGTGGCGGCCATAACTGCCAGGACGTCGTTGCCGTCCACTCGCAGGGACGGGATGCCGAATCCGGTTGCCCGGGATGCGATGGGAATCTGCGACTGAAGCCCTACAGGTTCTGAGATCGCCCAATGGTTGTTCTGGCAGAAGAAAATCACGGGCACCTGGAAACTGGCAGCGAACACCATTGCCTCGTTTACATCGCCTTGGCTTGTCGCGCCGTCGCCGAAGTAGGCAACGGCGACAGAGTCCGCGCCGTCGTTCTTGATGCCCATGGCGTAGCCGGTTGCGTGCAGTGTCTGAGCGCCGATAATGACTTGGGGTGTAGCCATATTCACTTCAAAGGGATTCCATCCCGAGTGTGCATTGCCACGCCACACTCGGACGATGCCCCCGTAATCTACTCCCCTGCAATAGGCGACGCCATTCTCCCGGTAGCTGGAAAAGACGAAATCGTCGCTCCGTAGCGCCCGAGCCGATCCAATCTGTGCGGCCTCCTGGCCAAGAAGCGGCGGCCAGAGGGCGAGTTCCCCCTGCCGCTGGAGATAGGTGGCTTCCGTATCGATCCGGCGGATGACAATCATGTCTTCGTACAGCGAAGCAAGCTGCACGTCGGAGACGTCCTGTACCCACCGATCGAAGTCCGGATGTCCCACCCGATCACCTGCAGGGCTGACCAGCTGAATGAGCTGAGTGTCCCCTCTCATCTCCGAATCCTGTCGACTTGCGGAAAGGTTCAACTCATCTAAACGCAAAGTTCACGCACCCTTTTGTCTCGACCTATGAGGACCCGAATCTTCGATGGTCCTGATGCGCGGGCTGTTGGCCCTGCACCTGTGACCCTACTCACGCGTTTGAACGCCTACAACACCCCGACGCCGAGGTGGACACGGTGCCCAATAACAACATCCTGGGTTGGGTGCCACTGAGCACCATGTACGTGTCACCCGGTTACGATGGTCCGCTTTTCGTCATTCTCTGCGGCGGGAGCGAGGTGACAAAGAACGGAAAATAGCCGGAATGAGGACGCCTCGAGCTATGTCCCTCACGTCACGGCTGCCGGGCCAGTGGCCACCTTGGGCGAGAAGGCAGCGGCAACCGCAATCACTCGTTGCCAGACGTGAGGATGCCGCCGATGGTTTCGGTGTGGTGTTCGCGGCGGAGTACATCGTCGACGAGGGCAATGTAGAAGTTGAGTTTCCCGAGATCATGAGCAGCTGCGCATATTCGGCTGCTCGGGTTTGATTTTTCCCGCCTTCAGTTCCACCACAACGCAACTGGGTAGCCGCACTAACTTACTGCTGTCAGGGCACATGGTCTAAGCAAGTCTTCTGCGAGTCACCACAGCATGCGACACGGCAACCGCGTGTCGGGAAAACGCGCTGTGACTCACGCTCGTCTGGCTCGGGCAGGAATTATCCAAAGCTCACTGGACAATTGGCGGATGCCGACCACTGCGATTACGGAAAAGTGGTCCTCGTAGGATCACGATTCCAATTGACGAAAGGTGGGTTATCGGCGTTCAAAGCGCGGGAGTAGAAGTGGCTGCGAGAACTCCCGCGCGTGGCCCTTTCGGCTCTTTCGGAATTCTGCTCAGTGGATGGTGCCAGCTAGTATTTTCATGGCGGGGCTCCCTCGCCGCCGAAACTTTGCCCGGTCTGACACCGCTGGCGCAAGGTTAGGGCTTCCTGTGTTTGATGGCTTGGTCCACTAGTTCAGTCATCCACGGCCGGTGGCCGCGCTGGAACACGATACCCTCGGGTAGTCCCTTTACGGACGGGACCGACCTGGCAATATCAATGGTGATCCTGCCGCCAGCCAAGGGCGCGTTGGTAATGTGCAGATCGCCATAGGAATCCGGCAGTGCAGGATCCATCCACAGACCACCGCGGGACACATGCGTGTCATATCCCATCAGGCTGGTCACCAGCAGTATCGGCGACGTTGCAGCCCATGCCTGGGGTGAGCACGCCGTCGGATACGGCACGGGCTCGGACATCACGTTGCGGCTGAAGCCGCAGAACAGCTCAGGCAGCCTGCCGTCTGAATACTCCGCCGCTTCCAGCAGAGCCGTGGAGATCCGCTGAGCCTCCGTCACAAATCCACAGCGCATCAAACCAGCCTGGATAATTGCATTGTCATGCGGCCAAACGGAGCCATTGTGGTAGCTGGCGGGGTTATAGGCACCCATATCACTTGCCAGAGTCCGTACTCCCCAGCCGCTGAACATCTCCGGGGACATCAGGCGTTCAACCACCAGCGGCGCCTTGTCCTCATCCACGATGCCCACCCACAGACAGTGACCCATGTTGGAAGCACACGCGTCGACCTGTCGCTTCTTACCATCGAGGGCGATGGCGTAGTACCCGCGCTCAGGCATCCAGAACTGCTCGTTGAATTGCTTCTTCAATTGCGCCGCCCGTTGAGCGAGCTCTGCCGCCAGGGTCGCATCACCTGCGTCATACGCCATCCATGAGCGCGCCATATAGGCGTCGTAGACATAGCCCTGCACCTCGCAGAGCGCGAGGGGCCCCTCGGCCAACGTACCGTCGGCGAAGCTGATCCCGTCCCAGGAGTCCTTCCAGCCTTGGTTCTGGAGCCCCTGGGGGTTGAGGCGCTCGTACTCGACGAAGCCGTCGCCATCCTTGTCCCCGTAGTCACGGATCCAAGCCAGTGCGCGGTCGGCGTGGGGCAAAAGGGCCGTAATAGTTTCCCGGGCGAATCCCCAACGGCTTACGGCACCGAGCACAACTACAAACAGCGGCGTCGCATCGACGCTGCCGTAGTAGACCGATTTTCCGCCCAGTGACAACCCGCTGGAGACATCGAGCCTAACCTCGTGCAGGATTTTGCCCGGTTCTTCCTCACTCATAACGTCCACCACGCTGCCCTGGCGGTCAGCCAGCGTCTGCAGCGTACCCAGAGCCAAAGAGGGATCAACAGGGAGCGCCATCAGTGAAGCCCAGAGCGAGTCGCGGCCAAACAGCGTCATGAACCAGGGCGCTCCGGCGGCAACCATTACACGGTCGCTATGGTTCGGATCCTCGATTCGGAGGGCTCCTAGGTCGTCGTAACTACGGCGCAACGTCCGTTCGATGGAGCGGTTTCCCATATGCAGCACCGGAATTCTGGCCACCCACTCCCGTCGGCGCCGGTCGCTCGGGGACAATCCGTCCCCGTCAGCGTGAATGAACGACGGCGGGGGCGGACTTGTTGCGTCGGTACTCGGCACCACCGTGAGGATGGTACTCCACTGGCTGTGGGCATTGATGGCCACCGAGTAGGTCAAGGTGCTCAGGGTGACATCTGCTCCCGGAGCATGGACAATAATGCCCTTCCGTGTGTCTTGCCAGGCAGCCCGGATGGCCAAGGAATCACCCTCCACGTGCCGGGTTTCTTCCCACTGGCGCTGAATACGTGCCTCCTTCACTTCGAAAAGATCCGCGAAGTCAGCGTCAACCTGCATTGAGATGAGACATTCGGCCTGCTTCATCGGGTAGTTGCGTATGGTGATCTGCTCCTGGATGCCTGCCCCCACTTCGCGCAGCCGCTCAACGACCAGCGGGCTGTCCGCGTATCCGTCCGCCCGGGGAACCCTGCAGATAATTAATGTTCTGTACGGTTCTTTAGTCTCAGCCGCCAAGGGCTCAAGTGGCTGGCCGTTTACGGCCACAGTCCAGCGAGAGAGGATGCGGGTGTCGAGGACGAAAAGACCGTGGGGATGTTCGGGATGTATGTCCCCGTTCGGCGAGGAGATACAGAAAGATGATCCCTCGACCAACGTAATCGTCCCGGCTCACAAGGGACCGGCCGCTGTGTCAGCATTCCATCCAGCCATGCCAGCCCCTTCTACACGCTAGCGCCAGCTTCCTAAACCCCGAGATCGGGCCACACATCTCCCCTACTCTCGGATCGACGCTACTCCTGATCCCTCGCGCCTGCCAGAGTCAGGATCTCCGTGGAACCAGACCGAGGCGTCAGGTTCCTGACGGGAATAGACGCGGGGTTAGGTAGGGAGACCATCGAAGTGGAACCACGGCATGATGGCGGGCTCGGCGTTGGAGACATCGTCGAGGACGATTTCAGTGACGACCTCCGTTTGGTACTTCTTGACGAGCGCCCTTCACGGAGTCCTTGATTTTCGGGCGGGACCAGGCCAAAAAAGCCGCAACGCAGACTTCCCGTCCCCTCCCCATTCATCTGCGGCCGGGGCTGTTCATGCAGCTCGAACTTGAATACGACACGCACAGCGAAATCATCGCCACCGATGATGATTTCCTGACCGCGCCGGGGCCTGTCCTCTTCGACAGCATCTACGACGGCGAACACTACGACGCCCGCCAGGAAGTCCCCGGCTGGTCTGCCCCGGGCTTCGATGCATCCGGGTGGGCCGGCGTGGAAGTCATCGACTGGAACCTGGACACGCTTGAGGCCTCGACAAAAGAGCCCGTCCGGCGCATCGAGGAACTCTCCGTCCAACGACTCCTCACGACGCCGGCGGGAAAGACCATCGCCGACTTCGGCGAGAACCTGGTCGGCTGGGTCCGCCTCAACGTCCAAGGGGACGCCGGCGCCACCGTCACTCTCCGCCACGCTGAGGTCCTCGAGGACGGGGAACTGGGCGTACGACCCCTGCGCACCGCCAAGGCAACTGACACGTACACCCTCCGCGGCGGCGGCCCCGAGATCTGGGAACCGCGCTTCACCTTTCACGGGTACCGGTACGTCGAGATCGACGGCTACCCGGGGGAACTGACCCCTGACAAGCTCAGGGCCGTGGTCATCCACACCGACATGGCCCGCACGGGCTGGTTCGAATCCTCCAACCCCCTGCTGAACCAGCTGCACAGCAACACTGTCTGGTCCATGAAAGGAAACTTCGTCAGCCTTCCCACCGACTGCCCCCAACGGGACGAGCGCCTCGGCTGGACCGGTGACATCAACGTCTTCGCCCCCCACCGCCGCCTACCTCTACGACGTCCGCGGCGTCCTGGGCTCCTGGCTGCGGGACCTGGCCCTGGAACAGAAGCACAAGGGCTACGTGCCCATGGTCATCCCGGACTTCCAGACCCACGCCGCCCCAATGACCACCGCCGTCTGGTCCGACGCCGCCGTCCTCGTGCCTTGGACCCTTTACCAGGCCTACGGCGATGAGCAGATCCTCGCCCACGCCTACTCATCGATGGCGGCGTTCACCGACCAGGTTCAAGGACTGTTGAACCCGAACGGGCTGTGGGACTCCGGCTTCCAGTTCGGCGACTGGCTCGACCCGGACGCACCACCGGAAAACCCGGGCCAGGGCAAGACCGAACCGCACCTTGTTGCCGCAGCCTACTTCTGCCGCGTCACCGAGGTCATGGCAAAAACCGCCGGAATCCTCGGCTACCGGGACGACGAAACCCGCTTCGCGCAGCTGGCCAAAAAGGTCAAGAAGGCGTTCCTGGACGAGTATGTCGCCCCCTCGGGGCGCCTCGTCAACGGCTCCGCCACCGCGTATGCACTGGCCATCACCTTCGACATCCTTGACGCGTCCCAGAAAGTTCGGGCCGGGGAAATGCTCGCCACCCTGGTCGCCAAGGCAAAACACACGATCTCCACCGGCTTCGTCGGCACCCCAGTGCTCTGCGACGCGCTGACCCAGACCTGGCACCTGGACGACGCCTACAAGCTCCTGCTCAACACTGAGTGCCCGTCGTTCCTGTACCCGGTGACCATGGACGCCACCACCATCTGGGAACGCTGGGATTCCATGCGCCCCGACGGCACCATCAACCCCGGCGGCATGACCTCCTTCAACCACTATGCCCTCGGAGCTGTCGCCGACTGGATGCACCGCACCGTCGCCGGCCTCGCACCCGCCGAGCCCGGATACAAACGGATCCGCTTCGCCCCGAAACCTGGCGGCGACCTCACGAGCGCCTCCGCATGCCACCTCACCCCTTACGGCCTGGCTGCCATATCCTGGCGGCTCGACGCGGACGGCGCCGTCGCCCTCGACGTCACAGTTCCTGACGGAACCACCGCGGAAGTCATCCTTCCGCTGCATCCGGAAAACCTGGCAGTAGAAGTCGAACCCGGTACGCACAGCTGGAGCTACCAACTTCCCCAGGGATACAACGACCGCCCTGACTACAGCCTGGACACCACCTTCGGAGTCCTCGCCCAGGACCCGGACGTCTGGGAGAGCTTCTACGGAACATTCGCTTCCTATTTCCCGGGGGTACCGCTGGACGCCAACAACCCCGATGCGAAGAACCTGACCATCCGGGCCATGCTCGGCATGATCCCGATGAGCCCCGCCGGCTTCTCTGAAGCCATCGAAAAAGTCCTGCAAGACGCAAACGAGGTAACCGCATGACCCGCCAAAGCGCCAACACGACAACCGAGCCATCCACCAACACCCTGAGCCTTGAGGAAAAGGCATTGCTCCTCTCCGGCCGTGACTTCTGGTCCACCGCACCCGCTCCAGGAGTCCCTTCCATCGTCATGGTGGACGGACCCCACGGCGTCCGACGCCAGGAAGGAACGGCTGACAACCTGGGCTTCAACGACAGCCTTCCCGCCACCTGCTTCCCACCCGGAACAGCTTTGGGCTCAAGCTGGGACCCCGACCTCGTAGAGGAAGTCGGCAAAGCCCTGGGCAGAGAAGCCGCTCCCTCGCGGTCAATGTTCTCCTGGGTCCGGCCATCAACATCAAGTGTTCCCCCCTGTGCGGGAGGAACTTCGAGTACCTCTCCGAAGATCCCCTCGTCACCGGAGTCCTGGGCGCCGCCTATGTCAAGGGCGTCCAGAGCCAAGGCATCGGCACGTCAGTGAAACACTTCGCAGCCAACAACCAGGAAACGGACCGAATGCGGGTCAGCTCCGACGTCGATGAGCGGACGCTGCGCGAAATCTACTTCCCGGCCTTCGAACGGGTAGTCCGCGACAGCGACCCGGCCACCGTGATGTGCTCCTACAACCGCATCAACGGAACCTACGCCTCAGAAAACCAGTGGCTCCTCACCGACGTCCTGCGCACAGAATGGGGCTTCCGGGGCGCCGTCGTCTCAGACTGGGGCGCCGTCACCAACCGCACCGCTGCCCTCAAGGCCGGACTTGACCTTGAAATGCCCGGAACCGACGGCGCCACTGTCGCCGAAATCATCGCCGCCGTCGAAGGCGGCGCACTGGCGGGCGAGTATGTTGATGCCAGCGCCGCGAGGATCGCCGCACTGCCATCCACGACGCCTCGACCGCGTTCGACGCCGACACGCACCATGCCCTCGCACGACGGGCGGCCGGAGCATCCATCGTCCTGCTCCGCAATGAAAACAACGTCCTCCCCCTTGACTCAGATATCAACGTCGCGGTCCTGGGCGAATTCGCTCAAAAGCCTCGCTACCAGGGCGGCGGCAGCTCCCACGTCAACGCCACCCGCGTCGACGTCCCCCTCGACGAACTCCGCCTTGCCCTGGGCGAAGGGCGCGTGCACTACGCGCCAGGTTATGGTGCGGCCGGTGCGGACTCTACAGCCGCCCTGGTGCGGGAAGAGGCAGTGGACCTGGCACGACGGGCCGATGTCAGTGTCGTATTCGTCGGTTTGGAAGAGAAAGAAGAATCCGAAGGCTTCGACCGCACCCACCTTGACCTTCCGGCTGACCACGTCGCACTCATCCGCGCGGTCGCCGCAGCCAGCCCGCGTACCGTCGTCGTTCTCTCCAACGGCGGTGTGGTGACTCTTGAACCGTGGCATGACGATGTCGATGCCATTGTTGAGGGCTGGGCCTTGGGCCAGGCGGGAGGCGGAGCCCTCGCCGATGTCCTGACCGGACGGATCAACCCCTCAGGCCGGCTCGCCGAAAGCATCCCCTTCAGGCTCAACGACACCGCGCCCTTCGTCAACTTTCCCGGCGAGGCAGGCCACGTCCGCTACGGCGAAGGCCTCGTCGGATACCGCTACCACGAGACCGTCGATGTGCCCGCCCGGTACCCGTTCGGGCATGGCCTGAGCTACACCACCTTCACATACTCCGACCTGACTGCTATGCCGACCGGAGTGGACACCGCAAGCGTCCAGGTCACCGTCACCAACACCGGGAACCGGTCCGGGGCCGACGTCGTCCAAATCTACGTCGCCGCGCCCGAAGGACCCGTCCGGAGGCCAGTGCGCGAACTGCGGGCCTTCCAAAAAGTTGCCCTCGAACCGGGCGAATCCCGCACCCTAACCTTCGAACTGGTCCGACGTGCATTCGCCTACTACGACATCACCGACAGCCGCTGGGCAGTCACCTCCGGCCAATATCGCGTTGAATTGGGCCGTTCCTCCCACGACATCGCCGCACGAAGCACAATCCACCTTGACGGGAACCTGGGCCGCCCGTCCCCGCTGACCCTCGCCTCCACGGTCGAAGAATGGTTCACCCACCCCGTCATCGGCGCCATGCTCATCGAGGGTATCTCCGCGTCCATGGCTGAGGAACAGCGCGCCGCAGCCGCAGGGATGCAGGACGGGCTGAAGATGGCCTATTCCATGCCCATGAACCAGTTCGCGAAGTTCCCTGGCGTCAACATCCCCCTGGACTCCCTTGAACAGCTGATCGAAGCCAGCAAGGAGCCCACGTTCCAGTGAAGCAATCACAGAAACTGAAGAAAAGGGTCTTCCTCACGGGAGCCACCGGAAACTGGGGACAGTACATCCTGCGCGAGTTCGCACGGCGTGCTGACCGGTTCGACGTCCTCGCCCTGGTCCTGCCAACACCAAAAGACACCGCCGCTATCCGCCAGTTCGAGGACATGGAAAATCTCAGCGTCGTCTTTGGCGATGTCACGGACTACCCCCACCGTGCTCTCCTGCGTGACCGGGACAGACTTTGTCCTGCACACTGGCGCGGTAGTCTCCCCGTTTGCCGATGACCACCCCGAACTGACGCACGCGGTCAACGTCGGCGGAGCCAGGAACATCATCAGAGCCATCAAAAGCCAGCCGGAACCGGACGCCATCAGGCTGGTCACCATCGGGACCGTCGCTCAAAGCGGGGACCGGAACCCGCCCCACCACTGGGGCCGGGTCGGCGATCCCCTGAGGGTTTCGCACTACGACGAATACGGCCAGAGCAAAGTCATCGCCGAACGCGAACTGATCGACTCCGGCCTCAAGCACTTCGTCTCACTGCGCAAGACCGGAATCTTCCACCCCGGAATCCTCGAAATCAGGGACCCAATCATGACCCACTCGCCCTTCGCCGGAGTCATGGAATGGGTCTCAGTGGAGGACGCCTCACGGCTGCTTGCCAACATCTGCGAAGACGGCGTCACCCAGGACTTCTGGGGCGGCATCTACAACATCGGCGGCGGCGACGGCTGGCGGCTGACCAACTGGGAACTCCAACTGCAGATCACCCAAGCCGTGGGGGTCAAAGACCCCCGACAATGGTACGACCGGAACTGGTTCGCGACCGGAACTTCCACGGGTTCTGGTTCACCGACTCCGACCTGCTGGAATCCCTCGTGCCCTTCCGCCAGGACACCTTCCAGAAGGCTATGGACCGCGCCATCGCTGCCACACACCCCAGCGTTCGGCTCGCAGGCAAAATTCCTGCCCCCGTGATCAAAAACTTTGTCATGAAACCGCTGACCAAAAAGCCACGCGGAACAATGTCCTGGATCGAAGCCAACGACCAGGCCAAGATCAATGCCTACTTCGGATCCAGACAGGAATGGGAAAGCATCGGCGACTGGTCCACGTTCTGGCCAGCCCATCCAGAAAACGAACCGCAGTTCCTGGACCACGGCTATGACGAAACCAAGGACCGTGCGGACTGGACACTTGGCGACATGGAGAACGCGGCGAATTTCCGCGGCGGCAGTCTGGTTTCCGGCTCCATGGCCACGGGCGACATCACGACACCGCTGGCTTGGGAGTGCGCCGCGGGGCATTCATTCCAGGGCAGCCCCCGGCTCATCCTCACCGCCGGGCACTGGTGCCCTGAATGCGTCCAAAAACCAGCCGATTACGCTGCTCAGGCACGATCAAACAGGTTCCTTGCGCAGCTCGAAACCAAAATCGCCGCGTCCGCCTGAAAGCTACGGCTACTCCGGCAAGGGCCCCGACGAGATGCCCGTTATCCAGATAGGACCCCGACAATGACCAAGAGTTCCGACTCCCGCCCCGCTGCTTTGCCACCAGCACACACCGGCGGCACGGGGCCGCCTTCAAGGGATAACCGTCGCCAGCCAACCATCCTGGATGACTCTATTGTCGGCCGGCACGGAGCAATCTCCGTCCGGCGATACGAGCCAGCAGCGCCCGTGCCTGGAGCAGAAACTATAGTGTGGCTTCACGGCGGTTCGTTCTCACACGGTGACCTCGACCAGCCCGAATCCCACGCTCCGGCCCTGGAGCTTGCCGCCGCGGGCCACATCGTCGTCGCGGTGGACTACCGACGCGTCCCACCATGGAGCTGGGCACGCAAACCAAAGCCCGGAACATTTGGCGGAATCCGCTTCCCCGTGCCCGTCGATGACGTCATCGACACCTTTGAGCATGTGCGCGCGGAAACCACTACTGGCCCGGTTGCTCTCGGCGGCGCCAGTGCGGGTGCGTGCTTGGTGGCGGGGACTGCACTCCGCCTTCACCGGGAGAGCTATGTCGGGCCAACGCAACTCGTGCTGGCCTACGGCACCTTTCACGCCGTTCTTCCGTCAATTTCAACGGAATTGCGATCGAGAATCCGCGGACGCCACGGGCTAATGCAGTTCAAGCCAGGCCCGGTCGAGAAAATGAATCGCAACTACGCAGGCTCCCTGGAGCAGATGAGCAATCCGTATGCATTCCCTGGCGGCCACAACCTGACTGGATTGCCGCCGACGCTGCTCGTTGACGCGGATCGCGACTCCCTCCGCGCCTCCGGTGGCGCATTTGCGCAGGAACTTGCTCGTGCCGGTGTCCCGGTCGATTATGAGATAGTCGCTGAAGCCACCCATGGATTCCTGAACCGGCCCGGGACAGCGCACTTCAACACCGGAATCGGCGCCATGGTCCGGTGGCTCGGCTCGCAGCCAAAGAAAAGAGCGCAAAATAGTTCATCGCGAAAGGCGCGCTTTCCATCGGCTGAACGTTGACGACGGCAAGCGCCAGGTTCGATGGGGATCCTAACCGAGGAGACATGGCGGACCTGACGCCCACCTCCCGTTCTCCTCCGACGACTGCGAAGTCGAGATCGAATAAGGCCACGCATGTAGCCGGACTTGTGGAGTCCGGAAAACCTGCCACAGGGGCAGGGAGTTGGCCCAGTTACGTACTCCCCAGCTGAAGGCTGCATCACAGCAACGTCTGCGGCGTATGCAGCGCGATGCGCTGCCCCTGTTCCTACAGCGGATGCCAGATCAATCGGAAGTTGGTGAATAGGAGGCCCATGCCTGGTATGCCAACCAGAAGGCAGAGAGGTCCCCTGATGATGAGATATCTCTGCCGGTGATGTCCTTGATTTTGGCTAACCTGTAGGACAGGGTCTGGCGATGGATACCGAGTTGCGTGGCTGTTTCGTTCCACCTGCGGTCGTTTGCAAGGAAGGCGAAGAGTGTCTCACGCAAGGCTGAGGTTTTGGCGTCCGGTGCAGCAAGGTCACCAAGCACTTGCTGCACAATTGCTGACGCCTCTTTCCTCGATCTCGTCAGTAGAGAAATTGGTACGCCAGCGAAGTCGAGCCACTGGTGATTTGCTCCACCGGAAGACAAGACTTTGTGGGCTTCCTCTGCAGCGAACTTTGCGTCCCGGAGATCAATATGTGTCGAGGACGCAGCGGCTCGAATTCCCAGCCCTTCCAGGAGCTGCCGGACGTCCTTGCGTATTTTTTCGGGCATAAGAAGAAAGAAGGAATTGCGTCCAGGGCCGGCCAGCACTGGCATGCCTCCGATCGAGACCGCCCTGGCGGCTTTGGGCCCTTGGTCTGTCGCGATCGCGACCATCTGATATCCGGCCGCAATGGCACCTGGCTTTAGAACAGCATCGAGATTATCGGGTATGCGGCCTTCCAGAAGCGCTTCGAGCGTGTGTGCGGAGCGTTCAGCTCGTCCTCTGATCGAACTCAGAAGCTGGCTCACTGCGACGTCGATAACCTGCAGGACGTGGATCAGCAGGAAGCTACTGATTTCCTCCCCGGGAAACTCGGTGATTCTCAGCTTTACCTTGGCATCCCCGGGAAGAGAGTAAGAACGCTCGCGAGCCTTCACCAACATCGTGGCAAGGAGCGGCCCCTCAATGATTGTCAGGCCAGTCTGGGTGTCAAGCACGCTGAGCCTCGCCCTCAATAGTGCCTGAAGATCATCCATCAAACGCTTCGGATCGGCGTGGGCATATGTAGAAAGCTGGTAAAGCTTGCTCAATTTGAGCACCTGCAGTGTCTGCGTGGAGGCTGTCGCTGCAGCAACCGTGCGGCCTATGGCGGCAAATGGCGTCTCCTCATTGGCAAGCAGAACGGGGAATCCTCTTAGATCGGCCTCATCCAAAAGTTCCTGGGACAAGGGCGGCAAGCTCGGGTGATCCCCCAAGGTCACGCCGGCCAACCCTGCTTCGTCCAATTTCCTGACGAAGTCCCGTTGCTCCTCCGCCTCCCGCGGCACGCACAGGCCGACGGTCATGAGTAGTTCGTGAGGTCCCAGCCAACGATCCGGATCGCTCAGTTCGCAACTGTGGGCCCAAAGCACCTGCCGCTCAAGGCCGTTCGCCCCGGCCAGGAGTCGGGTTCCTAAACTCTGGGTGCTTACGAGGTCATTCACGGTCAACACAGACTGGTCCACAGCCAAAATGTTACTACCAAACTAAATGATGGCGAAATTCTTGTATTCGTACGATAAAGGTTGCATTTTCTGGTCATTACTGTGAGTTGCACGACATATGACCAACCATCAAAGGAGATGACACCCCATGGCCCCAAGCAACGTGCTTGCTGATGATTTGTGGATCGGTGTACAGCCGGTAATTGCCGCGAAGAGGTCACCGTCGTGGCGCGCCATGGAGGCTGGGCAATGAGCCTACTGCGCGAAGGCGGCAGCGTTGCCGTGCTCGGCGCCGGTCTTGCCGGTCCCTCCAACAACACCGTGTTGGGAAGCATGGCCGAAGTCCCCCACGACGACATCGAGACAGTCATCGCCAACGCTAACTCCGCGCAGAAGCTCTGGTACGCGAAGACCGTCCTCGAACGGGCCGAAATCCTTCACGAGGTCGCAGCAGAGATCAAGAAGGTCAGCCCGGAAATCGCTGAATTGCTGACCCTTGAAACCGGCAAGCCCTATAAGGAAAGCGCAGATGAGATGAGCTGGTCCGTCTCGGCCGTTGACTACTATGCCGAGCTGGGCAGGCATTCAATCGGTTCCGTGCTTGGCTCGACGATCCCTGGGCAAACCCATTACACGCTCAAGGAACCTATGGGTACTGTCGTGAGCATTCTGCCCGCGAACTTCCCGATTCTGCTGCTCATGTGGTCTGCGGCGGCAGCGCTGGCCGCCGGTAACTCGGTCATCGTCAAGCCCTCGGAGACCGCGTCCTTGACGACACTTTCGTTCATGCGTGCCTTCGACGCTCTTCCGGCCGGCCTGGTGTAGTGTGTAACCGGCGGGCCAGATGTTGCCAAGCAGCTTGTCTCCCACAAAAACACACACATGATTGCATTCACCGGCAGCGTCTCCACTGGCCAGGCTGTCTCCCGCGCCTGCGCCGAGCACTTCAAACCGCACCTCATTGAAGCTTCTGGGAGTGACGTCTTCCTGGTCATGCCCTCGGCACCGATCGATGTGGCGGCACGGGCGGCCACCGTTGCCGCCTTCTTCAATGCAGGTCAGGTATGCACCTCGGGTGAAAAGTTCCTTGTCCACGAGGACGTCTATGACGAGTTCATGGAAGCCTTCATCGCCAACGTGAAGAGGCTTCGCATAGGACACGGCCTCGACAAGGTTGACCTTGGTCCTCTGGAAACCGCCCGTGAGCTCGACCGCGTTGAGGCCATCCTCGCCCGCGCGGTGGAACAGGGCGCGACAATCACCCTCGGCGGGAAGCGTCTGAACCTTGGCGGGAAATTGGAAAACGGCTTCTTCTTTGAACCGACCATCCTCGAAGGTCTGCGCCCGGACATGGACATCTTCACCACCGAGGTGTTCGGGCCCGTTGCACCTGTTTACAAGGTTTCAAGCTTCGAAGAAGCCCTGAAGATCACCAACGACTCCCCCTTCGGCCTCGGCTCGACACTGTACTCCAAGGACGTGGAGGAAATCTCCCGGGCAACCAACGAAATCGTCGCGGGCATGGTCTGGATCAACGCCCCGATCCTCGACAACGACGCAGGACCCTTCGGCGGACGCAAGATGTCCGGCATCGGACGCCAGCTGGGTGCCGAGGGCCTGGACACGTTCCGCCACACCAAACTTGTCATGATAGACCCGGCCGCAACCAGCCATGACTTCTGGTGGTTCCCGTATCAGGACGATGAAGCCTGGAAGGGGGCAAACAACGAGACGGCCGAGACCGAAGAGGAACTGCCCGTCCACCACTTCGCACCTGCCGCGTCCTGACCGCCAACCCAGCGCATCATGCATTGAATGGAACCCGGCTGCTGCCAGGCCGGGTTCCCTCCTCCCCCAGGACGTGTCTGATTTCAGTCGAAGCAGCACGCGCGCAAATAACTTGCTGGGGTCTTGCCCGCCTTTCCAGCGGGGCTGCAGCTGGGGTACCGAGC
This sequence comes from Arthrobacter sp. S2(2024), assembly GCF_036662515.1. Taxonomy (NCBI): domain Bacteria; kingdom Bacillati; phylum Actinomycetota; class Actinomycetes; order Micrococcales; family Micrococcaceae; genus Arthrobacter; species Arthrobacter sp. S2(2024). The sequence goes on from NZ_JAYKZI010000021.1 coordinate 18,517, forward strand.
CCCTGAGTCTGTGACCAATCACATCCCGGCCACCACACTCATTTCTAAAGGAAACCATCATGATCTCCACGATCAACCCGGCCACGGGCGAACAACTTCAGTCCTTCGATGCACACTCGAACCGCCAGGTTGATTCCATCCTGACCACAGCAGTCGAGGCCCAAAAAGCGTGGAGGCTTGTGCCAGTGGAAGACCGGGTGCAAATACTGCGCAACACCGCCAAGGTCCTCCGTGAAAACCTTGCGGACTATGCACAACTCATCACCGTCGAAATGGGAAAGCCGATAACCGAGGCACGCGCGGAAATTGAGAAGTGCGCCCTAACCGCGGATTACTATGCTGAGAATGCCCCGCGCTTCCTGAGCTTCGAAAGCATTGAGACCGGCGCCCATGACAGCGGAGTCGTTTTCGAACCGTTGGGTGTGGTGCTAGCGATTATGCCCTGGAACTATCCGTTCTGGCAGTTCTTCCGCTTCGTCCTCCCGGCACTCGCCGCCGGCAATGGGGCAATTCTCAAGCACGCCAACAATGTTCCCCGGTCGGCGCTGGCCGTCCAAGATGTTCTCGACAAGGCGGGCTTGGCCCCAGGCCTTTGCGCTACCATCCTCGTCGAACCCGAACGGGTGAGTGCCATAATCGCAGATGACCGGATAGCGGCCGTGACGCTCACGGGTTCCACTCAAGTAGGCAGCACCGTGGCCGCTCGCGCCGGCGCTGCCTTGAAAAAGCAAGTACTGGAACTTGGCGGTTCGGATCCGTTTATCGTATTGGCCGATGCGAATATCAAGGAGGCAGCCCGGGTTGCGGTCAAAGCCCGGTTCACGAACGCCGGGCAAGCCTGCGTGAACGCCAAGCGCTTCATCGTCGACGAAGAAATTGCGGATGAGTTTGTTGCCGAGTTCGTGATCCGGGCACGGGAGCTTGTGCTCGGAGATCCCTCAAATCCAGCCACGGATATTGGGCCGATTGCCCGCGAAAACCTTCGCGCTACGCTCCATGATCAGGTCCAACGCACCCTAGAAGCAGGCGGACGCCTTCTGCTCGGGGGTGAAGTTGTTGATGGGCCCGGGTTCTACTACCCCCGACCATCATCGACCGCGTCAAACCAGGTCAGGCGGCTTTTGACGAGGAGACCTTCGACCCTGTCGCAGCGATTACCCGCGTCTCGTCCACCGAGGAAGCAATCGCCTTGGCCAACCAAACGGAATTCGGCTTGGCAGCCGCGCTGTGGACTCAGGACATTGCCAAGGCACGTGAGTTGTTGCCCCGAATTGACGCTGGCGCTGTATTCGTCAACGGCATGGTTGCCTCCGATCCCCGTTTGCCCTTCGGAGGCATCAAGAAGTCGGGCTACGGTCGCGAACTGGGTCCTCAAGGCATCCGCGAGTTCACGAACACTAAAACGGTCTGGATTGGCCCCAGTTTGGAGGAGGGGTAAGGGAATGGAGGTTCCGTTGAAGCGATCGAAGAGGCACTTCCCTGGCACATCAAGTCTCCAGGCCCCGATGTTGCCCCGGCAAACGAAGTGCAGGACTGGGACGATCTGATTCCTGGAGACCTGGTGCAGATTCTTACTGAATCCGGCACAATCAACCGCGCGGTCGTCGATACCATCAGCGACGATGGAAGCATTATTTGGCTTAGGAACGAACCAATCGGCCACCGTTCCCTGCATCTCAAAACTGACCCGGTCTTGTTGTATCGGCGGTAAGACCACTGATACCGGGCAGCAGCAGCTCCGACCCCTTCGGGTCGGAGCTGCTGCTGTGTCAGGCGCAAGCGGCTTTGGGCGGGACTACGGGAATGACTCGTGGGTTCCAGAGACCCTCCACGCCTCCCATCGCCAGCTCCGAAGCGTCTTGCCTGTTGTGGCCGCCGCCTTGTACGTCTCTTGGGTGGGCTTGGGATCCGGCACCCATCGACCCCAGGCTCGTCATCTGCCGCTACTGTGCAACGAAAAGTGGGACCGCCTACCATCCAGGTAAGCGGTCCCACTTCATTCGGATGAGGCCTGCAGTCATAAGTGCGGGCTACATCCTGTTCGTCGCCGCCAGCACGGGCCTTTGAAAGGGTTGCGAGAGCCTGTCAATGTCTGTGTCAACGACGACGAAATCCTGCCTCAGCCTTCCCGTGGCGTGCGCGACAGACGTTCGGCTGCAGCGACGACGTTCGCCAGCAGCATGGCCCTGGTCATCGGACCGACCCCTCCGGGATTGGGAGAAATCCAGCTGGCCACGCTGCCGGCATCCGCCTCGACGTCACCGCGGAGAGTGGCCTTGCCTGTGACCTCGTCGACCGTGCGCGAGACGCCGACGTCCAGGACAATGGCCCCGGGTTTTAGCTGGTTTGCCTTGACGCTGCCCGGAACCCCTACTGCGGCCACGACGACGTCTGCCCGGCCGATCAGTTCAGCGAGGTCAGCTGAGCCGGTGTGTGCCAGGGTCACGGTTGCGTTGATGGCTCTGCGGGTCAGCAGGAGTCCCAGCGGACGGCCGACGGTCACTCCGCGGCCGATTACCAGTACTTCGAGGCCCTTGAGGACGATCCCGTGCCTATTAAGAAGTTCCACGATCGCATTGGGAGTGCACGGCAACGGTGAGTCGAGTTCACCATTGACCGTCAACACGAGCCGGCCGAGGTTGGTCGGGTGCAGTCCATCGGCGTCCTTGTCTGGAGAAATTTTTTCCAGCACGGCGTTCTGGTCGATGTGCGGAGGCAACGGCAGCTGGACTATGTAGCCTGTCGTTTTCGGGTCGTTGTTCAGTTCCTCCAGTACGGCTTCCAACTCACCTTGGGAGATGGAGGACGGGAGGTCCCTCCGGATCGACTCGATGCCGACTTCCGCGCAGTCACGGTGTTTTCCTTCCACGTAGGAGTGACTGGCAGGGTCGTCCCCGACCAGGACAGTTCCGAGCCCGACGGTTCCGCCGTGCTCGTTGAGTGTGGCAACGCGGGCGGCCAATTCGCTCTTGATGGCGCGGGCAGTCGCTTTGCCGTCGAGGATGCGTCCCAAGCTGCCCGCTTCGTTGGGCGCCTCCACTAGGATTTCCGACATGTGAGTTTCCTTTCGAATGGTCTTCTGCTGCAAGCGCGAACGAGATTCTCTGCGTGCGCCTGAATGGCTTGGAGGGATATGGGCCCCTTAGCCGCGGAGCCGTTCGCCTTTGGGGTCGTAGAACGGCCGTCGTGAAACTGTGGCTGCGTAGTTGCGGCCCTTGCATTGGACTTCAAAGTCTCCTGAGAGGTCAGTCTCGGGGGCGATGGCTGCGAGGCCGACTGCGCGGCCGAGGGTGTGGCCGTAGCTGCCGCTGGTCATCCGTCCGACAGGTACACCGTTGCAGTAGACGGTCTCATCGTGGACAAACACGGGCTCCGGGTCCTCCAACGCCACATAAACCGTGCGGTGTTCTGGTGCAGCGGGGTCCAGCTTGAGCAGCGCGTCCCTTCCAACGAAACCCCCTGGCTTGTCGAGGGCCACCGTGAAGCGCAGACCTGAGGAGTAAGGGTCGTCGATGGGGCCAATGTCGTGACCGAGGTGCCTGAAGCCCTTTTCGCTGCGTAGCGAATCCAAAGCATGGTAGCCGGCCATTTTGATGCCCAGGTCCTGGCCGGCTTTCCACAGCGCATCAAAGACGTTTACTGCCAGGTCGGCGCTGGGATACAGTTCGTAGCCGAGTTCCCCGATGAAGCTCACCCTGAGGCTGTAGGCGTAGCCGTCCGCGATCTCCACCATCCGTCCGTGCGTGTACTCCTGGGCCTCGTCGGACCAGTTCTCAGGTGAAACCCTGGAGAGCAGTTCCCGGCTTTTTGGACCCATGACTCCGATCGTGGCAAGCCCGGCAGTGCAATCGAAAACAGCCGCTGCCTTGCCTTCCGCGAGCCGCTGAAGGTAGGCCAGTGTTTTCTGCTGGGTAAAGGATGGCGTTACTACTAGGAACCGGTTCGTACCGAGGCGAGTGACCGTGCCGTCAAGTTCGATCCCGGCAGCATCGTTGAGGAACAAGGTGTATACGGCCTTGTCGAGCTGCACGTCGACGTTCGCCGTCGTCGCTTTCTGGCACACCGCAAGGGCGTCAGGACCGGCAACTTCAAACTTTGCGAATGGGCTGAGGTCGAAGAGAACTACGCCTTCACGGGCTGCCTTGTGTTCGGCGGCGACCCGATCAAACCAGGTCGGACGGCCGTAGCTGTAGTCATAGCTGGGAGTCGTTCCAGCTTCGCCGTACCAGTTGGCCCGTTCTCCGCCGTTGACTTCACCGAAACAGGCTCCAAGTTCTGCCAGCCTGGAATGCAAGGGGGTGCGGCGAACGTTCCGTGCAGTTTCCATCTGCAGACTTGGCCAGTGCATGGCATACAGCCTGCCCAGGCCTTCTTTGGTTCGCGCTTGCAGGTAGCTGCGGTTGTTTTGGTGCTTTGAGAAGCGCTGCACGTCCACAGTGGAGGAATCGAAGCCAGGGGTTCCTGAAATAACCCAGTCCGCCAGTTCTTTGCCCACACCAGGGGCATAGATGATTCCTTGTGAGTTGAAGCCTGCCGCAACGTACAGGTTCGGGATTTCCGAGGTCTCACCAATGGCGAAATTGGCGTCAGGGGTGAAGCTCTCCGGGGCGTTGAGGAATCGGTCATACCCGGCCTCCCTCAGGGTTGGGATGGTAACTTCGGCCTTCGCCCTGATTGGGGCGAAGTGGTTCCAGTCCGGCTCAAACTCGGCGAATCCGTTGGCGGGAATGTCCTCGACCGGTCGGGGCAGGCCGTCTGGTTCGAATGCTCCCACCAGGAGACGACCAGCCTCGTGGCGCAGGTAGTAGCTGCTGTCCAGATCCCTGAACACGGGCAACGACGGCACCGCGCCATTAATGGGCTTGGAGCGGACGTGAACGTGTTCGGCGGCGTACAGTGGCACGTTCACCCCTGCCGTTGCCGCAAGTTCCCGGGTCCAGAGCCCGCAGGCAAGAATCACGCGTTCGCAGTGCACAGTGCCCTGGCTGGTGAGGACACCGACCATTCGCTGCCCTTCGCGCAGAATCCTTTCCACCGGGACGTCCTCGCGGATCTGCGCGCCCAGTTCGTAGGCCAGCTTGGCGAAGGCTATGGTTGCGTGCCCAGGGTTGATGTGTCCGTCGTCCGGCAGCAGAAGTGCGCCAAGGACCCCTTCGTGGCTGGCCAGCGGCCATACTTCCTTGAAGCGTTCGTCGGTCAGCCATTCCGTTCTGACACCTTGCTGGTCGGCGACGTCCTTGGCGTAGAGGATCTCGTCGACGCGCCCCGGAGTGCGGGCCACGCTGAGGGACCCTGAGCGTTGGAACGAGACGTCTACGTCGGACATTTCCTCGAGTCGGCCGTAGAACTCCAGCCCGTACTTTGCGAGCTTGGTCATGGTTGTCGAGCCGCGCGCCCCTGTCACCAGACCGGCGGCGTGCCATGAGGTTCCACTGCCAAGGACGTTGCTCTCCAGGACGAGGATGTCGCTCTCCCCCGCTGCGGCGAGATGATATGCGATGCTGGCGCCTATGATGCCGCCACCAACGACGACGGTCCGCACTCGTGCGGGCAGGGGGTCGTGGGAGGTGTCCGTAAATGCTTTGGCGCTGATGCTGCGGTCGACAAGCCTGTCCATGTGGGTTCTCGCTTCTGTGATGGTCAGTGCCCGTGCGGGGCAAGGGTGTTGAAAGTGGTAGTTAGTTGAAGACGACGGTGCGGTGGCCGTTAAGCAGGACTCGCTGTTCTGCGTGCCACTGAACAGCCCTCGACAAGGCAAGGCGTTCGGCGTCCTGGCCGGTCACCGCGAGTTGCGCCGGGCTGTAGTCGTGCCCGACGCGAAGGACTTCCTGCTCGATGATCGGCCCTTCGTCCAGCTCTCCGGTCACATAATGAGCCGTGGCGCCCACGAGCTTGACCCCCCGTTCGAAGGCTTGGTGGTAGGGCCTGGCGCCCTTGAAGCCGGGCAGGAACGAGTGATGGATGTTGATCGCCTTGCCGGCAAGTTCACGGCAGAGGTCGTCGCTGAGGACCTGCATATAGCGAGCCAGGACTGTCAGGTCGACTTGGTGCTCGGCAATGAGGGCGAGCAGCTTTTCTTCTGCAGCTGGTTTCGTCTCAGGTGTTACCGGGATGTGGAAGAACGGGATCCCGTGGGCGTCAGCCACAGGCTGGAGCGTCTGGTGGTTGGAGGCAATAAAGGGGAAATCGACTTTCAGTTGGCCTGCCCGCCAGCGGAACAACAGGTCGTTGAGGCAATGTTCGGCTTTGGAGACCATCAGCGCTACCTTGGGGCGGTCGGCGGTGTCCGCCATGGTCCAGGACATGCCATAGGCATCCGCTGTCGCCTGGAATGCCGCCTTCAGATCACCAATTGATACGGTCGCCGGATAGGTGGCGTGAACTCTCATGAAGAACGTGTCTTCGGAAGCGTCGTCGAACTGCTGGCTGGCGAGGATGTTGCACCCATGCGACACCAGGAAACCTGATACGGCGTGGACGATTCCAAGAGTGTCGTGACAGCTGAGGGAAAGAATCACTTCGCGGGGATGTGCGTGGTCCATGGGAACTCCTAGGTGGGGATTCGTCACGTTGGTGTCCTCAAACCGGACACCAACCGTGGATGGGGCGAAATTTCCAGAGATTTCAGAAGGAACGCCTCCAGAACTGGAAATCGCGTTCACTATCGACCCTATGCACCCAAAAACCCTGAAACCATGCTGAAAATGCAAGAAATATGGGCGCTTTTCATACTCTGGTACCTCGACGTGTGGTGTGGGGTGAAGATCCCGACCTGCAATTGGTTCGGCCGTTTGTCGGGGTCGGGACGAGACTGATCGGGTTTGGATTTTTCCTGGGAAATGGCACTGCCGTGCAGACCCTTGTCGGGGCTGCACGGCAGTTGCTTTTCATATCCGGTGGAGGGGGACGATCACACGGGGGCGACGTGGTGGGATTGGTCGGATCCGACGAAGTAGCCGGCGGTAGCACCGCCGTCGACGGCGTAGACCGTACCGTTGGCGTGGGTTGACTCCATAAAGTGGCGAACTGTGGCCGCGANACACGGGGGCGACGTGGTGGGATTGGTCGGATCCGACGAAGTAGCCGGCGGTAGCACCGCCGTCGACGGCGTAGACCGTACCGTTGGCGTGGGTTGACTCCATAAAGTGGCGAACTGTGGCCGCGATTTCCTCCGGTTTGGCGAAACGGCCCAACGGCACAGAACTCCTGTAAAACTGCAGCTCCTCTTCGGAGCTTTCCGCAAAGAGTCTCTTAGCCATGGGTGTTTCCACGAAGCCGGGACAAATGACGTTGCTGCGAACACCGACTGGGCCAAAATCCAACGCCAGACACCGAACCAGCCCAACTACTCCATGTTTAGCAGCTACATAAGCCGAGTACCCCTGGGCACCGTTTGTCCCTGCGTCCGAGGCAATCGCGGTGAACGCCCCCCGGGTCTTGATCAGCGAATCAACGGTTGCCTTTGCGGTCACGAACGTTCCCGTGAGGTTGACCGCAAGGGAACGGTTCCATTCCTCCAACCCAAGGTCCAGGACACTTCCCTGGACTTCCACGCCGGCGCAGGCTACGGTCGCGCTGATCGTGCCCAAGAACGACTGGCCGCTTTCACTGCACGTTGAACTGACTCCAGGTCAGTAACGTCGGCAACGAAGGCTGCAGGGCGGCCACCAGCCTCCACGATCAGGGCTGCGGTCTTTTCAAGCTCTCTTTGATCTCGGTCGATAATGATGACCGCATGCGTTCGTGCCAGCTCGAGCGCCGTAGCTCTGCCAATGCCGCCCGCTGCCCCCGTAATCAGTGCTACGGGTTGGCTGTTGGAGTTCATGTCTTTCCTTTCAGGGTTCGTGCATCGCAGCCGCAGGCACCGGCGCTCAGATGTCCTGTCGTCCGATGCGGGCGTAGGTATCAGGCTTGGTCCGCCGGAAAATCAGCGCCAGGATGATTCCGACGACGAGGCATCCGTAGAACAGTGCCATCAGGAAAGCCGCCAAGGCTTCGTCACCGCCGATCATCACTGCGATGTTCTGGGTGGCGAGGACGCCGGCGACGATGAGACCCAGCGTCGCAGCGACGGGTGCAACCTGGCTCTTCCAACGGTTGACCTTGAGTTCGGGCCGTTTGTGGAAGTAGAGGACGACGGCTGCGCTGGTGAGGATGAGCAGGAGGATCAGGGCATAGCCGCCGACTCCTACGAGGACCGCATAGAGTGTTGCGCCCGGGGCTCCCGCGATCACGACGATTGCCAGGAAGATCACCGCGATCACGCTGGTGGCCAGGGACGCAACGTGGGGGGGAATCGTGGCGGCTGTGGACGCGGCTGAGGGCTGCCGGAAAGACGCGGTCGACGCTGAGGGAGTAGAGGTAGCGGGCGCTGATGTTATGCGTGGCCAGGTTGGCCGCGAAGATGCTCGAGCAGAGAAGCACGATCATCACATCCATGACGATCTTGCCCAGGAGCTGGGAGACAACGGTCATGACCGTCCCGGTGGGGTCTGTCGCGGAAGCTTCAACGACGGTCCCCGGACCGATGGCAATTATTTGTGCCCAGGCCGTCAGGGCATAGATAGAACCCATGGAGAGAATGGCAATGTAGGTTGCCCCGTGGCACTGTCTTTTCCGGGCTACGGGCTTCCTCGCGGAAGAAAGCGGTGGCTTCGAACCCGGCGTAGCAGACAATGCCAAAGAGGAGGGCGAGCCCGATGTTCCCGACAACATGTTCGCCGGTTCAAAAGGTGCCGTCGTGATCCCTTCCGGACCACCGTTGATGAAGGCAGCAACATCGAAGGCCACCATCAGGATCACTTCGAAGATCATGGAAACGGTCAGAATCTTCGCGGAAAGAGTGATCTTGAAGTACCCCAGGGTTCCGACAATTGTCATCAATAGCAACGTATAGGCCCACCACGGCACTTCCGGGCCGCCAAGCACGTCAGTTACCAGCGCCTCAAGTGAGATACCACCGAACGCGTAACCCCCAACCAGGATAAAAAAGTACGACACAACAGCCAGGAAAGATGCCCCAAGTCCCAGGGGCTTACCCAAGCCTGCTGTGATGCAGGCATAGAAGGCGCCGGGGTTGGGAAGGTGCTGCCAGCGGAATTTCCTTTGCTGGGCATAGCTGCCCAGCACCACGAGGGCAGAAATCCAGAATCCTCGGCGCTGTAGGTGCAGCATCACCGAAGTGCTCCGTCGGGATCCAAGGCCGGTTCGCGGCCCTCGGCGATCTTGTCGAGGGTGTGGAGCTCCAGTCCGCGGGTCTCCGGGAAGAGCCATGCCCAGAGTGCAACTGCTCCGTAGAGTGCGGCCCCGCCCATGAACACTATGCTGTATCCCTGAGTGGCGATGAGCCCTGAAGCTATAAGAGGTGGGGCGGCTGAGCTGGCCCGTGCGATTTGCAACGATGCTGAGAGCCCGGTGGACCTCACCCTGGTGGGGAACACCTCGCTGAACATCGAGGCAAAGATGGTTGCCGCGTTGGATCCGAAGTACATGATGAAAAAAGGGACGAGGATCCAAGCAGAGGTAAGCAGCGTTTCGCCCGCAAGGTAAAGGATCAAACCGCCGAGTGCGGCGAGTCCCATGAGAATGGACAATGAGAGACGTCGGCCAATGTGATCTGACGCCCACGCACTTGTAAGGCAGCCCAATAGTCCGGCGAATGCTGTGAAAAAGATCCACCATGACGCCTGTGACATGCTGAACCCGCTGGAGACCAAGTACTTAGGCAGCAGCGTTGTTACGCCGTAGTACGCCCAGAAGTAGAGGGATGCCGCCACCAGACACAGCATGAACGGCTTTATGAACGATGCCTTGGTGAATTCGGAAATGCTACGTCGTGGCGCGCTGCGTTTCGATTTTTCCCAAGCTTCGGACTCAGGGGCGTTAGATCTCAGATAGAAGGCAAACAGCGCGGGGAGGCCGGAGATGACGAAAGTCCATCGCCAACCGACTGCCGGGAGGAGATAGCCTCCCACAAGGGCGGCTACCATGATGGCGACGAATGCGCCACCATAGAGGACTCCGCTCCACCAGCCGCGTCGTCCGGCTTTGAGTGTCTCGGTAACGAGGGATTGTCCTACCCCGTACTCACCGCCGAGACCCAAGCCTGCTACCACGGTCAAAATGAGTAGAGTCTCATAGTTAGGGGCCAAGCCCCTTGCCAATGTTGCCAGGGAGTAGACCAGCAAGGTGACGATGAGCACCTTTCGCCGGCCGATCTTATCCGCGAGTCCGCCGAACAGCACTCCGCCAATGGCGAGCGATAGCAGGGATGCAGAAACAACCCATGCGCTCTGTGTGGCAGACAGCCCCCATTCCTTAGCGATGGGTATGAGCAAGAACGTAAGGATGAAGATTTCGTAGTAATCGAATAGCCAGCCGATGAATGCGCTAAGGAATGCCTTTCGTTCCTGCCCCTCAAGTTTCAGGGCGGGAAGTTTCTCTTTTGTGCTCATTAGATTTCAACTCCTGCGTTGTCTCGGCGGAGGAAAAGACTTCCTGAGGCATCCGGGTATGCGGTCCAACCTCGCTGCACAACGGTGGTTGTGTCATCTTGAAGGATGATGGCTGGTCCGGAAAGGTTTTCTTTGATAGCACCACGGTGAATTATGGTGGCCATCACCATCGATTTAGTGGTGGGGTCATACATGGGTTGCGCCGGTATGTCGGTGTTCTGTTCAAGGGGAGCTTGGGGAGCTGGAGTAGCGCGCTTGGCGACGGCCGTTACTTTGAGGCCTGTGAGCTCAACCTCGCCGCTCGGGTCCTTTTGTCCGTATAGTTTCTGATGCTGGGATTCGAAGCTTTCCCGTATTGACGTGGCGATTTCTGAATCGCCATCTGAAGTGTCAACAATCACCGGGAGTTCGTGGGATTGCCCGCGGTACCTGGCGTCGACCGCGACGTTGACGGCGATTTCCCATGCTGGAATCCCTGCCTTGACCATACGGCTGGTTACCTCTTGGCTGACAGCGTTGATTTCTGTCCTGAGGCGGGAGATGCCGTTTTCCGTCAAGTTGGTGTGGAATGTTTTCCATTGGGGCATCTCCGCGTCCGCGGCAAGTAGGCCGTAGGCTGACAGTACTCCCGGGTGCGGCGGTATCAGGATTTCAGTGATTCCGAGGTCATCGGCCACACCACATGCGTGGAGTGGGCCGGCACCACCGCAGGCCAAGAGTGTGAACTGCCTAGCGTCGTGCCCCCGGCTTATCGAGACGACTCTGGCTGCCGAGGCCATACCGGCTACAGCGATCCTGTGAATACCCCAAGCCGCCTCTTCAATTGAAAGTCCCAGCCTGTCGGCAACTTCGCTCTTTACGACCTTGAGCGCGAGGTCTTTTTCCAGTTTGAGGGTGCCACCTGCCAAGCCCGTTGCGCCCAGGTACCCCAGTACGACGTTAGCGTCAGTAACCGTGGCGTTGCTCCCGCCATGTGCGTAGGCAGCAGGCCCAGGTACCGCTCCTGCACTTTGCGGTCCTACGCGGAGGCTGCCTGCGGCGTCGACTGCCGCGATGCTACCACCGCCCGCGCCCACAGTGTGTACGTCGACCATCGGAACCCTCACGTGGTGGGTGCCGATAGCACCCTCGTCACCGACGAGAGGTTGTCCGCCATCAATGAGGGTGACGTCCGTGCTGGTACCGCCCATGTCGAAAGCAAGGATTTGCTTTCGCCCGGCCGCCCTGCCTACGGCCCCGGCGCCGATGGCACCGCCGGCCAGGCCTGACAGCAGTGTTCCTACGGCCCGTTCCTGGATGGCGCTGCTGTCGACAATCCCACCGTGGGACTCCATGACCTGCAGTCGGGCACTTACCTTCAATTCCTCCAGCCTGTCCTGAAGCCGCCCCACGTAGGCCGACATCTTCGGGCGGATGTAAGCGTCCATAGCGGTAACCACGAGACGTTCATACTCACGGGCCCGGGGGTCGACACTTGAAGAGAGACTGAGGTAGAGGTCGGGATACTCTTCCTGAACAACCCGCGCGACTTCGAGCTCCTGGCGGGGAGAGACGAAAGAAAACAGCAAATTGATGGCCAGGGATTCGACCTGATGGTTTTCAACCAGGTCGCGGACTGCTGCGCGGACCGCTTCCAGGTCGACCTCATCAATTACCTCCCCGTTCTTTGACAGGCGCCCGGCAATGCCACGTACCCGTCGTCGCGGGCACAAGAAGTATGGTGTCTCAGGGTCAATCATGAGGTCGTACATCTCGCTGCGCTTCGCCCGTCCGATGTACAGGGTGTCTTCGAAGCCCGCGGTGGTAATAATGCCTATACGGGCTCCGCCGTGTTCAAGGACAGCATTGGTTCCAACAGTGCTTCCGTGCACAAGAGTGCTTACGTCCGCAGGAGTGCTCCCCGCCTTCTGCAGACCTGATTTCAGTCCCTCAATCAGGGCATTTCCTGGATCATCGGGAGTGCTGGGAACCTTCACCGTTGTCGAATTATTTCCGTTTTCGGTGTAAACGATGACATCCGTGAAGGTGCCACCAACGTCGATACCAACCCAGGTGCTCACTGCCGTACTCCCTCTGTGTTTGCAGCTGACCGTGCGAGGCCGCGCAGCCGGGCAGTCGCTGTAGTTTCAACTTTTCCGTCTTCAACGGCTACTCCGTAACTGCTGCTGGCCGCGGCCACGCTCACGCGGCCATTTGCAACGTCCTCCAGCACAAGATCCGGATCTCTCAGAAGAGGATCACCGTAGCCTCCCCCACCAGATAATTCGACGGTAAGCAGATCACCCTTGCCCAGGTTGACCATCGTTTTTGAAGGCAGGTGATGCACTTCTCCGTCTGCGGCGCGCTCAACGTAGGCACGAGTGGTATTGGCTTCATGGCCGCCATGGACGCCCCAGGGGGAGGATGTGTGCCGTTCCCCACGGTAATTGGCGCTGGCAGATCCGCCGGTGAGTTCGAAGACTTTGCGCGTGCCGCAGCCTCCGCGCCAGGTGCCTGCACCTCCGCTGTCTTGGGTGATGGACCACTCCCTCACCCGGACTGGAGACTCCATTTCTATCGTCTCGGCGGGCACGTTCATGCAGTTGGTGGCGTCCGTTTCAATGGCGTCGATGCCGTCCTTCCCCGGCCTCGCGCCCATCCCGCCAACGCCGAGCTCGCTGGCGATGAAGTAATCGCCTGTCGCCGGATCCAGGCCACCAAAGTTCATGACCAAAAGCTGGCCGCAGGAAGCCGCGGGGATTGCGTCCGGCAGAATCTGCTGAAAACAACCAAGGAGCGTGTCACATATTCGGCGGATGGTTGCCGTCCGAGAGTTTACCGGCGCCGGCCTTTTAGGGTTCACCAGTGAGCCTTCGGGCAGCACAATATCAACGCTGCGATAACAACCGCTGTTATTGGGAACATCGTTCCCTGTAACCGCACGAAGCACGTAATAGACAGCGGAAATCGAGGATGCAGGGACACAGTTGAAGGGCCCCTGCACCTGATCGGCCGTTCCAGTGAAGTCAAAGGTCAGGTGATCGCCTGCAACTGTGACCGTGGCATGAATCTTGACGGGCTTGTCACGGTTGACGCCGTCGTCATCCATGTAGTCGGTAAACTCGTATGTTCCGTCCGGCATTGCAGATATCCGCTCCCGGGTCAGGATGTCTGACTGACGCAGCAGCGCCGTCATGATCTCTGCGAGCTGCCCGTCGCCGAGTTCCTGCGCCAGTTCTGAGATCCGGTCTGCAGCCAATTTGCATGCGGCCATTTGGGCACGCAAGTCTCCGAGCACAACAGTAGGCGTGCGTACATTCCGCTCCAGGATCTCCAGTATGTTGTCATTCTGGATTCCGCGGTCAACCAGCTTCATTGGGGGCAACTGGAGCCCCTCCTGAAAAATGTCAGTTGCGTTCGGCGGAAGACTCCCGGGAACCATCCCGCCCATCTCCTGGTGATGAGACATTGTGGCAGCCAGCGCTATGACGCGCCCTAAATAGAAAATGGGTCGAATGATTGAGACATCCGGGAGGTGGGTACCCCCGTTGTATGGATCGTTCATGATGTACACATCGCCGTCCTGCATTGTTTCCACAGGCCATTTCGCGATAACTGTCTCGACTGCGGGAATCATACATCCGAGGTGGATTGGGATGGACGCAGCCTGCGCAATGTTATTGCCGAAGTGGTCAAAGACGGCAGCGGAGGCATCAAGACCTTCCTTGACGATGGACGAGTAGGCGGCGCGCAGTAGCGTCATTTCCATCTCGTCTGCGATTGCCGTGAGCCTATGGCGGACGACTTCTTGGGTAATGGGATCTACCACAACGTTCTCCAAATTGTTGATGGCGTGTTCCGCACCCAGACAGGTGCGGTGATGGGAATCACGTTTCCAGATGTCCTGACACCATTCAATGACAAGAACGAGCGACAGATCCTCTACACACTTCTCACTGTGTGTAACGAGGGCTGCTGTCTCGTTGCCGTTGCCTCAGTCCGAGCCCTCGGACGGCTATTTGCAGGGCAAGCATTCTGTCGGGTTCCTCAATGTCCGGGCCGAGCAAAGCGCGGAGACGGTCGAGACGGTGGTACAGGGTGCGGCGCTCGATGTGCAGCGATTTCGCGACCTCGGACTTGTTGCCGGAATGGGTTAGGAAGGAAACGAGAGTCGGCATAAGAGCCGCCGAGGACGAAGCATCGTAATCCAGCACCGGCCCTAGCTCACGCTCAATGTGGTCAATGAGTGTCGGTCCTTCGTCCAGTTTCAGCAAAAGTCGTTCTATACCGAGGTCGCCAGCAAAGAAGAGCCCTTCCTGGCGTCCTATCTGCAGTGCATAATGGACGGCTTCACTAGCTTCTGCACCTGCCCTGGATAGATCCTTCAGAGTGATGTCAGTGCTTATGCCGCTGAGAATGCCTATTCCGGAACCCGCGCTGAGGGTTTCGAGTGACCAGAAGTCCCGTCCTGCAGGACAAATGGCAACTACTCTCGTGCCGCTGTACCCCACCAAGGAGTTGGCGCCCACTACGTGCTCAACCGCCCGTGCGACGGTACCCAGTGCGGCTCTCAATCGACCGTTGCTTGCGACGGGCTCTCCACGGGACGCGAAACGGTCAAGCAGTTGAACCATGACCACGCGAAGTTGAGCCGATAGGTCAGCGCCAAATACCTTGGCGCGGGCCAGCGCATCATCGGGGTCGTAAACGCCGGAGCCGAGGAGATCTTGGATCAATGCGCTTTGTGCCCCGTCGTCGTGGCGTCGTTCCCCTTCAGCGATGGCGAAGGAAAGCCCAATCGCAATGACAGCTCGTTCCAGTGACAGCAACGCGAGTTCGTGAAGGGGACCAGCGTTCAGCACATGAATGCAGCCCCAAAGTTCGCCTTTGTAGACGATGGATCTGTAGGTACAGGCCAATCCTCCTGACGTGGCGCTGCGCGGCGCTTCCTGTGCCTGATGGTACTCGTGACCGTGCCGACTGTGGGCCGGCCAGCCTGAGATGATTGATAGGGAGTGTTGTGTTTGGGGCGCTACAGCCTCCACCTGTTGTGACCGGTCTGTAAGTACCACCGGATGGCTGATCATGCTGGCCAGTTCATCGAGCATCGACTGAATGTTTCCGCCTGCTAGCGCGAGCCTTGACAGTCGGCTTGTGAGTTCGTCCGCTCGCTTGAGGGCGTCGTAATGAGAATTTACGATGGCCGAATGCACTGCTTGCGTCATGGCCATGAAGTAAGCGGGATGTCTAAGCGCGATGACGGGAAGCCCTCGCTGACGGGCCCGTTCTGCCACGGCCGTTGGCACCTCTGGCCAGAGGACCCCGGTTTCAATGCCGACCCCGGCTATGCCTGCTGCGTGCAGCTCGTCTACCCAAGCGCGTTGTTCGTCAGCGTTTCGACTGATGCCACGGCCCTGGGTAAGCAGCAGCTCTCCCCCATAGAAGAGACGAGCAACGTTTTTCATCTCCGAACAGTGGACCCAACTTACGAAGCCCTCGAGCTTCCCCTCTCCCGAAATAAGAGTCGCATTCGCGTTAGTAAAGGGCTCGAACGACAGCACTTGAGCCAATGTAGGGGCCATATCGATCTCCTGCTCGTAGTCAAGGGCTGTACAGCGTGGGACGTGAAAAGCCTGTATTTGTCTCAGATTAGCTGTTGTTCCGTCTTGGCGGACAGGGCGAGGATAAGTGAAACGGTTCCGCCAAGGTAAGGATGTGCAGGGTGACAACAGGCAATGGCAACTCAATCGACGTAGTCGTCGTTGGCGGAGGCCTTATTGGCCTAGCGGTTGCGTACGAGCTGGCGCGGGACGGAGCGTCCGTTACCGTGTTGGACAAGGACGATTTCGGTGAGCATCAGTCCACGCAAAACTGGGGTTTTGCTCGGCAGCAAGGCAGAAGCCCTGCCGAGCTGCCACTGATGGTGCTGGCCAATTCCCTGTGGCAGCGACTGTCCGAAGATCTGGGCGAAGAGACCGGCTGGATCATGGGCGGAAATCTGGCGGTCTTCGATACTAAAGAGCAGGAAGCATCTTATCGCGCATGGCTCGAAGTAGGACTGAAGGCTGGAATTGATACGAAGTTCGTGGACTTGGAGGAAATTCGGCACCTTATTCCGGGCTGGACACGTGAGGTCCGCGGCGGCATTTTCGCCGCGTCCGATGGACAAGCAGATCCGGAGGCAGCCACTGCTGCTTACATCAGTGCATGCCAACGTGCCGGCGTTGTCCTACGTTCTAATACTCCTGTCATCGAGCTCATTTCCCGAAACGGCCAGATTCTGGGCGTGCAAACCCCTGCCGGTCCTATCCATGCGCCGGACGTAGTGGTTGCCGCAGGCGCCTGGTCGCGACAACTGCTACAAAAGGCAGGTATTTCGCTGCCCCAGAATTACATTCACGGTACCGTTTCCCTTACGACGCCCCACAGACGGATCGCTTCAACAACAGTTTGGGGACCGGGGTTCTCCTTCCGCCAACGAAACGACGGACGATTTGTGTGTGCCACCGGCGGTGGCGGACTGGTGGATATTGGTCTGGACACTGTTCTTCAGGCGGCTCCCTTCTTTGGAGCCTTCCGGAAGAACTGGAAGAGATTTGCACTTCGTCCGGGCCGCCAGATCCCCCACGAGATCGCCGGACTGTTCCGGGGTGCTTCGCCATCTTCTTATGGGCCGCCGACAGCGCGCCTTGACCGCCGCCAGCCGCAACGGGCACTACACCGACTCCAGGAGACAGTCGGTGACTTGGAAGGGCTTTCGCTTGAACGTTCTTGGTCAGGGGTTATCGATTCGACACCCGACGGGCTTCCAGTAATCGATCACCGGCTGGGCCTGGAGGGGCTGACCGTGGCCACCGGTTTCAGTGGCCATGGCTACGGCCTTGTGCCTGCAGTCGGTCTGGTTGCAAGCGAACTTGTTCAAGGCAAGACTCCCAGCGAGGATCTCACAGCCATGAGGTTCGGGCGCTTTAAGGACGGTAATTACGTTCCGCCCAACGCTATTCTTTGACGGACTCCGCAGGGGCGGAAAGCAGCCTGCAGTCTTCAGATGCGAAACTGTCGCCGCATTTATGGAAAGCGCCAGAACTTTCTGTGTAGCTGAAAAGTCATGGCCCCGATCCTGGTCCATCACCTTCTGCAGGCGGGGCGCCTTGTCCTCATCAGCTTGCATGTGTCAATACTTGAAGTTGGAGTTGTAATGTCATCAGTCGCAGTATGTCCCAGCAGTTATGAAGGTCAAGAGCGCCAGGTCCTGGCCTCCGTTCCCACCGGTTTGCTGATCAATGGCGAGTGGCGTGATGCCGCTTCGGGCAAGATGTTCGACGTCGAGGATCCTGCAACCGGGAAGGTGTTGCTGAGCATTGCCGACGCCGGCCCCGAGGACGGCAAGGCGGCCCTGGACGCCGCGGCCGCAGCGCAGGAATCCTGGGCGAAGGTCCCGGCCCGTGAACGCGGTGAGATCCTGCGCCGGGCGTTTGACCTGGTGACCGAACGGGCCGAGGACTTCGCGCTGCTGATGACCATGGAAATGGGCAAGCCGCTGGCCGAAGCACGCGGCGAGGTAACCTACGGCGCGGAATTCCTGCGCTGGTTCTCCGAGGAAGCGGTCCGCATCTCCGGCCGCTACTCCGTCTCGCCGGATGGCAAGTCCCGCCTGCTGGTGACCAAGAAGCCGGTGGGCCCGTGCCTGCTGATCACGCCGTGGAACTTCCCGCTGGCCATGGCCACCCGCAAGATCGCCCCCGCGGTCGCAGCCGGCTGCACCATGGTGCTGAAGTCCGCGAACCTCACACCGCTGACCTCGCAGCTGTTCGCCGCCGTGATGATGGCGGCCGGCCTGCCCGCCGGAGTCCTGAACGTCATCCCCACCTCAACCGCCGGTGCCACCACCGGGCCTCTGATCAAGGATTCCCGTCTTCGCACGCTCTCCTTCACCGGCTCCACCGAGGTCGGCCGCCGGCTGCTCGCCGATGCCTCCGAGACGGTGCTGCGGACGTCCATGGAACTTGGCGGCAACGCCCCGTTCGTGGTCTTCGAGGACGCCGACGTTGATGCTGCGGTTGCCGGTGCCATGCTGGCCAAACTGCGGAACATGGGCGAGGCCTGCACTGCTGCCAACCGCTTCATCGTGCACGAATCGGTCGCCGGCGAGTTCGCGGAGAAGTTCGCCGCGAAGATGAAGGAAATGACCACCGCCCGGGGCACCGAACCCGAGTCCAAGGTGGGCCCCCTGATCGATGCCAAGAGCCGGGACAAGGTCCACGAACTCGTCTCCGACGCCGTCGCCTCCGGCGCCAAGGCCGTGCTGGGCGGCGGACCGGTGGAGGGCCCGGGCTACTTCTACCTGCCCACCATCCTCTCCGGGGTCACGGAGGGCACGCGGATCCTGTCCGAGGAAATCTTCGGCCCCGTCGCACCGATCATCACCTTCAGCAGTGAAGACGACGCGGTGCGTCTAGCCAACAATACCGAGTACGGGCTGGTGGCGTACGTCTTCACCCGCGACCTGAACCGCGGCATCCGGATGGGCGAAAAGCTCGAGACCGGCATGCTCGGCCTGAACGCCGGCGTTATCTCCAACGCCGCCGCACCGTTCGGCGGCGTCAAGTAGTCCGGACTGGGACGCGAAGGCGGCCTCGAAGGCATCGAGGAATACCTCTACACCCAGTACATCGGCATCGCCGATCCCTTCGCGTGGTGAGCCTGGCCATTGCCAGCGAAGTAGATCAGGACAATGCCCATTTACAGTACGAGGAGCACTGCGGCGGTTGCCATGGAATTTGTAGCTGACTGGACAACGCTCAAGTATCAAGACATTGAAGTGCATATTGGTGGAAAGCTAACAGACCAAGGACGAGTTGTGGACGTTATGTCTGATGGCTCAGTCCTGTGGTTGATGCATGATGGAGTTTCACGACGCCGCCTGATCGAAAACCTGCCCGAAACGGATGTAATGCTGGGCCGAAAAAGGTGAAACTGGGGCGGAGGGGACTATGAACCTCTTTCACACGAAGGATTCATATGACGTCAATGCTCATCCACTCCGCTAGGAGACTCGCAGTCGGACCCAGACTTCGAGTCGGAGATACGGTTCGTGGATTACCGGCTCGTCGTCTCACTCGGAGTTACCGAGGAGTTGACACTCGACGGGACTGCCCCCGGTTTTGTTGACTCCTTGACCTAGCGAGCTGGTGCTCGTGGAAGGATGTTGACCATGCCGACGGCTTATGGGGCGGAGTTCCGCCAGGATGTTATTGATGTGGCC
>NZ_JAYKZI010000022.1:0-37900 GCF_036662515.1 Arthrobacter sp. S2(2024)
GGTGACGGTGACCGGGGCCAGGGTGGTGGTTCCGGCGTGCGGGGTGACGGCGTAGGAGGTGATCGGGGAGCCGCCGTTGTTCGGGGCGGTCCAGGTCACGGTGGCTGAGGCGTTCCCCGCGGCCGCGGTGACCCCGGTGGGGGCTGCGGGTGCGGTGGGGGTGGTCTGGGTGTTGGTGAGGGTGACGTCGTCCAGGTACATCCAGGTGTCATCCGCCGGGCTGGCGCCGTCGAGGTGGACGTTGAACCAGAGCACGACGGTTTGGCCGTTGTAGGCGGAGAGGTTCGTGCTGAGCTGGGTCCAGGTGCCGGAGTTGCTGCTGAGCTTGAACAGGCTCGCCAGGGTGGTGCCGCTCGTGGTGCGGACTTGTGCTTCCATCCAGTCGTAGCGGCAGGCGGTGCCGGTGCAGGTGTCGTCGGCGGTGTGGGGCTGGTACCAGAAGGACAGGGTGGAGGTCCCGGTGGCGGGCATGGTGAGGGTCTGGGCCAGGGTGCTGTCGCCGAGCGGTTCGGTGCCGGAGGCCAGGCCCAGGAGCGCGGAGCCGGTGCCGGTGTGCGCGGTGGTGGAGGCCACGGGTGCCCTGACCCCGCCGGTGGTCCAGGACGTGAGCCCGGATTCGAAACCACCGTTGGTGACCCCGGGAACCGGGGCCGTCGGGGTCACCAGAGCCGAGGCCGCCGACGGCGCGGAGGTGCCGACGGCGTTCGTCGCCGTCACCGTGAACGTGTACGCCGTGCCGTTGGTGAGTCCGGTGACGGTCGCCGTCGTCGAGGGCGGACTCCCGGTCACCGTCACCGGAGCCAAAGCCGTGCCACCCGTGGAAGGCGTCACCGCATACGAAGTGATGGGGGAGCCGCCGTTGCCCGGCGCCGTCCAGGACACGGACGCCGAGGCGTTTCCCGCCGTTGCGCTCACGCCTGTGGGCGGG
Source organism: Arthrobacter sp. S2(2024) (assembly GCF_036662515.1). Classification (NCBI taxonomy): domain Bacteria; kingdom Bacillati; phylum Actinomycetota; class Actinomycetes; order Micrococcales; family Micrococcaceae; genus Arthrobacter; species Arthrobacter sp. S2(2024). The sequence continues at coordinate 929 of NZ_JAYKZI010000022.1, forward strand.
GCAGGTGCGGTTGGGGCCGTCGGGGTGACGGGAGCCGACGCGGCCGACGGGGGTGAGGTGCCGACGGCGTTCGTCGCCGTGACCGTGAAGGTGTACGCCGTACCGTTGGTCAGCCCGGTGACGGTCGCCGTCGTTGAGGGCGGATTCCCGGAAACCGTCACCGGAGTCAAAGCCGTGCCACCGGACGAAGGCGTCACCGCGTACGAAGTGATGGGGGAGCCGCCGTTGGCCGGCGCCGTCCACGACACCACCGCCGAGGCATTGCCCGCCGTCGCGGTCACGCCGCTCGGAGCAGCCGGCGCCGTCGCCGCAACGGGTGCATTGCCCAAGGCCTGGGCGACCGTTTGAACTGACGTGGTCCCGTTGGCTGTTCTCGCTGCGAGCCATGTGACAAAGGTCTTGAAGAGGTTCGGGTCGATGGTCAAGGTGGGATCAGTTCCGACCGCGATGTGGTGGAAGGTCAGCTGGACCCAGCCTCCTCCCGGTTCCGCGTTGGTCACGAGGTCTTCGAGGTTTTGTAGCGTCCAGGTGCTGTCCACTTCATCAGGTGCCGCTGTGTTGTATGGATTGGCCGGGGGGATGGTTTCCGCGAAGGGGCAGCCGGAGCAACTCGCGGGCGAACGGATGTCACCCAAATTGCGGGCACTGGCAAAACCGCAATTCTTCACGATTTGCTCGACGGACGAGTTTTCAGCGGCGAAAGGATAGGCGAAATCGGTGGCGTTGAACCCCCAGCTGGCAAGCGTGGTCCGGCCGCCGCACACCTCGTTGGTGGCGGCCGACGTGGACAAGGTGGTGAGGTCCGGGTGGGTGATGGTGTGGCCGCCGATCTCGTTCCCGTCCGCGGCGATGCTGTTCAGATTGACACGGGTGAGCCATGACGGATTATCGATCCAGCTGGTCGTAATGAAGAAGGTGCCGTGCAATCCGAGCGACTTCAGCAACTGTTCGGCCGGGAGCTGATCGGCATTGCCGTCGTCGAACGTCAGGCTGATGATTGTTTTCGGGAGTGCCGCACGTGCGGGAGGCGCCAAGTAGACAGCGGAGTAGCCAAGCAAGAACAGCACGGACACGGCCGTGGCCCAGCGGAACCACGTGGGCCGCCGGAACAGTATGGTCAGGAGCCGCATCGGCTTCCCCTTTTTCTGAACAGACCGGGTCAGAATCCCCAGGTCCGGAGTCTAGTGGCTATGCACGGCACGGGTTAAGAGTGGGTGGTACCCGTTTTGGACCCGGTCTTCCGCCCTACCACTCAGGCTCCGATGCGCGTACCCGGCCCCGAGGCCGTCGACTCAAGCGAAAGGGGCGTACCTGCCGTCAGAAACGAGCTCGATTGTCCCGTCGTGCACGCTCACCAGCGGCCCGTGACCCGGCAGGATGGTCTCAGCCCCCAGCTGCCTGAGATGCTCAACGCTGGCCAAGGTCTCCGACGGGTGGTGGTGGAAGACGGCGGGCAACAGCTGCGGTCCGCGGACCGGACTGACAGCGTGGCCCGTGACGAGAGCATCCCCGGTGACCACGGCTTTAGCTGAAGGGACGAAGAAGGACACATGGCCGCTGGTGTGCCCGCCCGTGGCAATGATCCGGGGAGATCCCGGGAGCGCGTCCAGGATGTCCTGGGTCATCGCAGCGACGCCCGGGACCGCGACGTCGGACAAGCCCCCGGAGCGGATGGCGTGGACCGCCCACGCGCCGACCCTGGGGCGGAGGATCCGCAAACCAAGGTCCTTCACGGTGACCTGTTCAAGGACCTCCCGGCGGATGTTTGGCAACTCCGCGTTGGACGCAAATACCGGAATGCCCATTGCGGATATTCTCGCGGCATTGCCGATGTGATCAGAGTGACCATGCGTCAGGAGAACTCCGGCAGCATTTTCAATACCCAGTCCAAGGAAATTCACGCTCGATTGGAGCAATGGCCAGTTCCCGGGATAGCCCGTGTCGATGAGGGTGAATTCGTTGCCCCGTTTGAGGATGGTCCAGTTGACGGCAGGTCCCTCGATGAAGAAGACGTCCTCGGCAACTTCCGTCACGTTGTCCTCGGCTGACCAGTTCTTAGGCATGCTTCCTTCTGTTTGTAGGTGTCGCGGGGGCTCCACATGCGTGCTCGGATGCGCCTCAGGTACGCCGGACCATCTTATCCTCGGTAAGGGCCCCGGCCCCGCCGTCTTGGTGATACCCGGGAGGGGTATTCAGGCCCCCTTCCCGAGGTGCCCGGGGCTCGATTTCACTTGGGGCAAAACCTTTGCTAAAGTCATAACCGCTTCATTCCTCCGTAGCTCAATTGGCAGAGCATTCGACTGTTAATCGAAGGGTTACTGGTTCAAGTCCAGTCGGAGGAGCGCAAAGGCCCCGCACCGGTTTAGATCGGTGCGGGGCCTGCTTTTTGCCTCGGTTTGTCTGATGTGCGTAATTATTCGAATGTGCAGAATCTCATTGCCGCGTCGTCACACGAAGTCCATTTCCACTTGCAGGAATCTCGCTGCCTCGGCCACGGCAGACTGGAAGGCGTCATCTTCGGTTGGCGGCGTCCTCGGCTCCCGTGGATGCCATTCGTGGGCGGCGGAGTGGACGCGCGTGAATCCGCCTCCAGGTGGTGCGTAGAAGATTCCGAAGCGTTGGACGGGCCATTCCGGGGAGGTCTCCGGTGCCACGAGCAGGGCCGCGCCATTTGTCGGATTGAACCATTGCGCAATCGGCCTGCGGCGGTCCTCCGTGAAGAGTCCAGCCGCATAAAGGGCCGCGGATTGCGGGCTTGTCACGGTGCATAGACGATCCCACCACAGCGGCAGGATGCCATCATCCTTGCGCTGCCATGGGGCTGGAATAGGCTGGAGTTCCTGCCAACGGGGCACATCTCAACTTTATCTCCGGGCCATGACCGGGAACAGGCCTCGAAGCAACGGAAGGCCTCCTTAGTCCCGTTTCCATGGCCCCGGATTGATCCGGTAGAGGATTGCGGAACCGACGACGGCGCCCAGCAGGGCTCCGAACACAGGATTTCCGGCCCCGCGGCCCAGCAGGAAGCCGACGACGGCGCCAAGCACCGCTCCGAGGAAAAGGCCCCTGCCGTTGCGGTGCGGTTTGCGCGTCATGCCTTGAGCCTACTTCCGCATCGGGACGTCCGCGCTTCTCGAATCAGTTGACTGGCGCGTCAGTGGATGGACCCATCAGTGGATGGAGGGGACGGACCGGGGCCGCACGACGAGCCACAGGGCCGCGACGGCGCCGGCGAGGCACACGGCCTGGACAGCCCCCATGGGAACCGCGGAGCGGACGCCCAGCCAGCCAACCACCGGCGGGATGATGCCGGCCATCAGGAAGTTCGAGGCACCCAGCAGGGAAGCCGCGGTTCCTGCCTGTGCGCCATGGTTGGCCAAGGCAATCACCTGGACGCAGGGGAACATGAAGCCGGTGGCAAGGATGTAGAACCACAACGGGACCATGACGCCCCAGAGGCCGAAGCCGAGCAGATCGAACACCACAATCAATACCGCCATCAGCAGCATCCAGACCGTGGCAAACGCCATGATCCATTGCGGCGCTACCCGTTTGATGACCCTGGAGCTGATTTGGACGCCGGCGACGATGCCCAGGGAGTTGACGCCGAACAGCAGGCCGTATTCCTGCGGGGAAAAGTTGTAGACCTGTTGGAACAGGAACGTGGACGCGGAAAGGTAAGCAAACAGTCCGCCGAAGTTGAACCCGCCCACGAGCAGCATCCCGACGAAAATCCGGTCGGCGAACACAGCCTTGTAGCGTTGGCCCGCCGTCGACGTCGTCTGCCGGCGGAGTTCGGCAGGATACGTTTCCCGGATGAGGAACACAGCGGCAATGATCACCAGGATTCCGTAACTGGCCAGGAAGTAGAAGATCCCGGGCCATGGCATCACCAAGAGCAGCTGTGAACCGATGATCGGAGCCAGAATGGGCGCCAGGCCGTTCACCAGCGACATGCGGGAGAACATCCGCACCATCGCGTAGCCCGCGAAGAGGTCCCGGACCATGGCCATGGCAACCACGCCGCCACCGGCTGCACCGACGCCCATCAGGACGCGGAACAGCGCAAGCGTGCTGATGTCAGTGGACAGTGCAGCACCGAGGGAAGAACCGATGTGCAAGGCCGTTGCCAGGATCAACGGCATGCGGCGCCCGAACTTGTCGCTGAAGGGCCCCACCACCAATTGGCCAATCGCGAAGCCCACCGTTGTGCCCGTCAGCGTGAGTTGGATCGCAGCGGCTGACACGTCGAAATGATGCTCCAGCGCGGGAAACGCGGGCAGATAGAGATCCACCGTAAATGGACCCAAGGCGGTCAATGCGCCAAGCAGCAGGATATAGAGGAGTTTTTCGCGTCGACTGAGGGAATCGCCCGGTACAGGGGGAGTGTTCACGGTTATCAATCCTATGTGCGAAAGATCATATTTATCAGCGATGGCAGGGGCGCGCCGCTGGGCCGTCCCGGAAGTTGAGGCTGAAGCTGAATGGTAGTTTTGTGGACAGGTGCGCGTGGGCGGTTGTATTCGTCTCCGTGCCGGAGCCGGGTAGGAGCAAGATGGAAGCAGTGAGGCGGAACCTATGAGTGGACGTCACAGCGGCCGGGTTGGCCAACGCCCGGGCATTTCGGCGTTGCCGAACACCCTGAAACTTGCAGCCCGGCTCGCGCCGCGGCAGCTCAACGACGAAATCAGCCTCGCCAAGCTTGAACTCAAAGGCAAAGGCAAGCAGCTGGGCATTGCCGGCGCTTTTGTTGGCGTTGCACTGATCTTTCTTTCTTTGCTTGTCATCGCCCTCGTCGTGGCGGCCATCTTGGGCTTGGCCACGGTCATGCCCCCGTGGCTGGCCGCGCTCGTGGTTGCGGCGGCGTTCCTTGTGATCATTCTTATCGGGGCACTCATTGCCTTCCGCGCGTTCAAGGGGGCCATGCCGCTTGTGCCTGAGAAAACCATCCGCGGCATCAAGCACGATCTCGGCATAGTCAAGGAAGGTACGGCCTTCGACGCCAGCGTCCTCGACCCCTCGTCGGAAGCCTACAAGGCAGCGGAGGCAGCGAAAGCAGCCGCAGCCGAGAAAGCCAAGGCAGAAAAGGCCGCCAAGGCAGAAGCACACAAGGCCGAGCAACCCCCCGCCCCGAGCGTAGCTGAGCTGCTCCGCCGTCTGGAGCAGCGCCGCGAACACCTCGCCGACGTTCGCGATCAGCTCGGCGTCGAGCTCGACGTCAAGACCCAGGGGAAGGTCCTCCGTGACGTCGCCGGGCAAAAGCTCGACGACGGACGCCGGTTCGCGGCCGACAGAATCGCGGATTTCAGTGAGAAGGTTCCTGCCGGGCTGCCGGAGCGGCTCGCCGCGCGCTGGAAAGAGCTACTTCTCTTTGCCGCTTCGGCCACGGTGGCCGCAGTGGGACTGCGGAAGCTGTTCAAGAAGTAATCGGGACGGCAAGCAGCAGCGTCAGCTGCGGACTACGGAAAGGGGGACAGGTGAAATTCATCGGTGCAGGCGCACGCCCGGGCCAGCCACAGATCGACCACGATCTCATCTTCACCGTCCCCAATTTCCTGACCGTGCTCCGCTTCATGGGCGTCCCGTTGTTTGTGTGGCTGGTGCTGTGGCAAAGGGAATACGGTTTCGCCGTGCTGGTCCTCGCCATCATGGGAGGTACTGACTGGGTGGATGGCTACGTCGCGCGGCGTTTCAACCAGACCTCCAAGCTGGGCCGCATCCTCGATCCCGTCGCGGACCGCCTGGCACTCATCACCGTCGCCGTCACGCTCGCCATCGCCGGGGTAGTGGACTGGTGGTACCTGGCCGCCCTGGTGGTGCCCGACGTCGTCCTCGCCACGGCCTCATTGTTCTACTTCCATAGCCACCCCGACCTCCCGGTAAGCCGGATCGGCAAGATCCGGACGGCCTTCCTGCTCCTGGGCACCCCTCTCCTGGTCCTCTCCAAGCTCGCGATTCCCTACACCGGTGTCTATTTCGTGATCGCCTGGATCTGCCTGGGATTGGGCCTGCTAGGGCACTGGGTAGCGGCCTACAACTATTTCTGGGCAATCCTCCGCAAGGGCAAAGAGCTTAAAGCCCACGACGGCGGTCGCAGCTGATGGTCTGGTTCGCAGTCCTTCTTGCGGTGCTTGGCGCCTTCTGCCTCGCCATTGGTGCCCAGCGCCAGGGCAGCGCGGTCAAGGCGGATACCGGTGGCCTCGCCCTGAGTTCCCACGGTTTCCTGCGGCTTCTCCGAAATCCGCGATGGATGTTCGGGCTGCTTTTGCTTGCCCTGGGCATGGGCATGAACGCTATTGCCTTGGTATCGGCACCGTTGACTGTGGTGCAGCCCATCGGCGCCATCGCCTTGGTCATCACCACGGTGGTCAACGCCAAGGACCAGGGGCTCAGTATCAACCGCGGCACCGTGGTGGCGATCTCTGCCTGCGTGACGGGCTCTGCGATGTTCGTTCTCCTGGCTGTCAACGCCACCCAGGAGAACCACCATGTTAGCGGAGAGGACGAAATAACCATCGTCCTCCTGCTGGCACTCGCCGTCGGACTTTTTGGAACGTTGGCGGTCATGTTCCGGCACCGCATGAGCGCCTTTGTCTACATCCTGGGTGCCGGAGTGTTGTTTGGCTTCGTCGCGGTCCTCACACGCATCATCGGCCGGCACTTGCTCGACCCCAACGGGCACTTTCTGCTCAATGTGCAGTGGTACACCGTCGTCGCCATTGCGGCTGCCGGCGGCCTCGGCTCGTGGTTCGTGCAGAGTGCCTATTCGGGCGGGCCGCCGGATCTGGTCATCGCCGGGTTGACCGTGATCGACCCCATTGTCGGAATTGCCATCGGCATCGCGATTTTGGGTGAGCTTCGTCCCGATGTCCACGCCGTGCTGGCAATCGCCATGGCTGTGGCCGCTTCCCTTGCTATCGTTGGGGTTATTGCCCTGAGCCGGCACCATCCCGAGGTCACCAAGAGAAAGCGTGACGCGAAGGCGGCTGCAAGCCGGAAGGCCTAGGGCAGAGTTCGACAACCGTGCCCCGCACATCCGCGGCAGGCAACCGGCGAAGACACCGCAGGGCCAAACGTTTTGCTGTGTTCGCACCGTGACCATCAGGAGTTCTCCACGTGACTGTTCCCGAAACCAACAAACCCCTCACCATCCTGATCGCGGCGGAGACGTACCGCCCGCAGGTCAATGGTGCTGCTCAGTTCGGGTACCGGCTTGCCAAAGGCATGAAGGCGCGGGGACACGATGTCCACGTCCTGGCCTGCCGGGCGGACAACGGCAAGAGCTTCACCGAGTTCGGGGACGAAGGCACCGTCCACCGCTTGAAGTCCCACGGAGTCTTTACCCACGAGTACTTCCGCATCTGCTATCCCTGGGAAATCAAGAACGACATTCGACTGCTCTTCGACAGGGTGCAGCCCGACGTCGTTCACATCCAAAGCCACTACATGATCGGTGAACACGTCCTCTACGAGGCCAAGAAGCGCGGCATCAGGATCATTGCCACCAACCACTTCATGCCCGAAAACCTGAACCCGTTCCTGCCGTTCCCGCAGTGGTTCAAGGACATCATCGGGCGGGTCTCGTGGAAGGACATGGGTAAGGTCATGGGCCAGGCCGATGTTGTCACCACTCCCACGCCGCTCGCCGCGAAGGCCATGCACCAGCACGCTTTCCTTCGCAAGGTCCTTCCTTTGTCCAACGGCATCGACGCGGCGGCTTATGAACTGGCGCCGGGTGAAGAGATCGAGCCGCATGCTTACCCCACCGTTCTTTTTGTGGGCCGCCTTGCTGAAGAGAAGCACGTGGACGTCCTGATCGACGCCGTCGCCAAGACACCCGCCGACCTCAACGTGCATCTTGAAATCGTCGGCGGCGGCGAGGTCCGTGCCGCATTGGAGGCCCAGGCCAAGCGCCTGGGGCTGGGCGGGCGGGTCAAGTTCCTTGGACTCGCGAGCGATGAGGACCTGAGGAAGGCCTACATTCGCGCTGACCTGTTCTGCATGCCCGGGACCGCCGAACTGCAGTCCCTCGTAACGCTTGAGGCGATGTCGGCGTCGACGCCGGTTCTCCTCGCCAATGCGATGGCCCTGCCGCACCTGGTGCGCGAAGGCGAGAACGGGCATCTGTTTACGCCAGGCGACAGCAACGAGTTGGCAGCCCGGATCACCGAGCTTTTCCGTCTGCCGGCCGGCGAACTCGAAGCCATGGGCAAGGCGAGCCGCGCCATGGTGGAGCCACACAGCATCCAAGGCACCCTGCAGACGTTCGAGGACCTCTACCGCGGGGCGGGCTACGAAGACAAGGTCATCTAGTCACGTGGAGCCGGCTAGTGTGCCGCTTGGCATCGGGAGCCGGATTGTTTTGCTAGAGTGTTTTGGCCGGGGACGCTGATAAGGCGGTCCCCGCCGACTCGGGGCTATAGCTCAGCTGGTTAGAGCGCGGGACTCATAATCCTAAGGTCCTCGGTTCAAGTCCGAGTAGCCCTACCCGAAAGGTGCCCCTGACCTGCGGAAACGCGGGGAAGGGGCACTTTCGTCTTGGAGTTCTCAGGTAGCCATCCGGTCGGAATCACTCCCGACTCCGACCGAAAGCCTCCAACAGGGACGTGGGTCATCCTTGAATCCAGCCCTTGTGTGACTAGCGACGCTGGTGTAGATATCAGATCGGAGGGCAGTCATGGACATTGGGCGGGTAATCGAGCAATACCACTCGGGACTACACGTATTTGCCGAGGGCGATCCGGAGCCCATCAAGGCAATGTACGCGCGGAGCGAGGACGTGCTTCTAGCGAATCCCTTCGGCGGCTCTTCGCGCGGCTGGGATGCGGTTTCACAGGCGCTGGACTTCGCTTCATCAAACTTCCGCGATGGCAGGCCAGTTCGGTTTGAGGAAGTTTCGCGTTACGTCGGCGCAGATCTTGTCACGCTGTTCGAGCACGAGCACTGGGAGACCAAGGTGGGCGGTCGCGACGAGCCGTCGCCCTTCGACTTGCGCGTTACGACCACTTTTCGGTTGGAAGGCGACGGATGGCAAGTGGTCAGTCGCCACGCCGACCCGTTGATGGCACGGCATCCCGACGGACCGATCCGCCCCACGAAGTGAGTTTTGCGATCCACGAAGGCGCAGCCGCGCCGAGCGTGAGGATCTGATCGGACTGTTCCCGCCGATGCTTTGATTCGCGGGCCAGGACGCGACCAACGAATCCGACTTTCGTTGACGAGGCTAAGGGACCTTCGGTTTCCGGGACCGATACGGCTGGACCAACGATGCAGCACCAGGGCGCTAGCTCGGCCCCGGCCATACGGCCGTCGGTGTGCCCCCGCAGCTGAAAAGCCGGGGGCGCACCTTTTGGTGTCTGTGAACGATCAGGAGACCTGGAGGCCGCCGTTGATGTCGTACGTTGCTGCGGTGATGTAGCCCGCGTCCGCACCGAGGAGGAAACTCATCAGTGCGGCTACTTCTTCGCGGGTGCCCACGCGGCCCATCATGATCCCCTGGGACATTTCCGATTTGCGTTCCTCGGTGAGGGTGCCGCCCATGATGTCCGAATGGGCGCAGGTCCGGGGTCAATAGTGGAAATTGGGCAACAGTTTGGTCCTCCAGGCCGGATGAGGTGGCATGCCGCCCTCTGTTGACTTACCGTTGACTTATCGTTCGCAAGCGCTTGCGAACCAATCTTTGCGGACGTTAGGCTGATCACATGACTGTTTCCGTCCAGGCTGTCGCCGACCGCGCTGGCGTCTCGATTTCCACGGTGTCCCGAGCCCTGCGCGGGGTCCCCGGCATTTCGGAGACAACGCGCAAGCGTGTGCGGGATGCCGCCGTGGAGTTGGGGTATGTCGCGTCGCCGAGTGCGTCCCGCCTCGCGACGGGGCGCACGCGCACCGTCGCCGTCGTCGTCCCTCTTCTCACGAAGTGGTTTTTCGCCGAGGTTATTGCTGCCGCCGGGCGGGTGCTGAGCCGCGAAGGCTATGACGTCCTGTTGACTGAGCTGTCCACCGTCGAGCTGCGGGCCGGCTTCTTCGCGAGCCCGCGCCTGCACGGGCGCTCCGATGGTGCGCTCGTCGTAGCCCTTCAACTCGGGTCGGAGGAGCTCGCGTCGCTCGAGGCGCAGGGGCAGGTCCTCGCGCTTGTCGGTTCGGAGAGTGCGGGCGCGTCCTCCGTCCAGGTGGAGGACCGGATCGGCGGACGCGCCGCGGCGCGTCATCTGATCAATCTCGGTCATGAGCGCATCGCCTTCGTCGGCCTGCGTGCCGGTCCAGGTTCGACCCTCGGCGGCGTGCCGCCGGCCGAGCGGCTCCTCGGCTACCGAGAGGCACTGGCCGAGGCGGGCCTTCCCTCGGATCGGGGCCTTGAGCACGTCGTGGAGAACACGGTCGACGCCGGTGCGGCCGCCATGGCCGCACTGCTCACCGCTGAGGAACCGCCGACGGCGCTTGTCGCGGCGTCGGACGAGATCGCCTTCGGGGCAATGGCCACGCTCCGCGGGGCCGGGCTCAGCGTCCCGGACGATTTCTCCATCGTCGGCTACGACAACCACGAGCTCGCGGGCGTCGTGGGTCTCACGACGATGGACCACGGCGTCGCCGAGCAAGGTCGCCTCGCAGCCGAAGCGCTGGTTGCGGCCCTGGCGGGGGCCCCGGCCGCCGTCGGGCGCATCGAGCCCCGTCTCGTGGTGCGCGGCTCGACCGCACCGCCCCGCCGCCTCCGGGCGGGCTCCCGCTGACCTTTCACAATCCACCCAAACGAACAAGGAATCCCATGGAATACCGCAAGCTCGGAAACTCCGGCATGTACGTCAGCGAGATCGCGTACGGCAACTGGACCACGCACGGCGAACAGATCGACCAGGAAGCGGCCACGGCCTGCGTCCGGACGGCCCTGGAGCTCGGGATCACGACCTTCGACACCGCCGACGCTTACGCGGGCACGCGCGCCGAGACCGCCCTCGGCGAGGCCCTCGACGGTGTCCGGCGTGAAGGCCTGGAGATCTTTACCAAGGTCTACTTCCCGATCGGCCAGCCCGGCAAGAACGATCGGGGCCTGTCCCGCAAGCACATCATGGAGTCCATCAACGGCGCCCTGCGCCGCCTCCGGACCGACTACGTGGACCTGTACCAGGCCCACCGCTACGACTACGAAACCCCGCTCGAAGAGACCATGCAGGCGTTCGCGGACACCGTGCGTGCCGGCAAGGCGCACTACATCGGCGTCTCCGAATGGACCCCGGAGGAGATCCGCAGGGGCGCCGCCCTCGCCAAGGAGCTCGGTATCCACCTCGTCTCGAACCAGCCCCAGTACAACATGCTCTGGCGCGTTATCGAGCCGGAAGTCGTTCCGCTGAGCGAAGAACTCGGCCTGAGCCAGATCGTCTGGTCCCCGCTCGCCCAGGGCGTCCTGACCGGCAAGTACGCCCCGGGCGCCGCGGCTCCCACGGCGTCGCGCTTCACCTCCGACGGCGGCGCGTTCAAGACCGAGCACCGCTACATGCAGCAACGTGTGCTCGAAGCTGTCCAGGCCTTGCGCCCGCTCGCGAACCAGGCTGGCCTGTCAATGGCCGCGTTCGCTGTGGCCTGGGTCCTGCAGAACACGAACGTCTCCGCCGCCATCGTGGGAGCCTCCCGGCCCGAGCAGCTCAAGGACAACGCGACCGCCGCCGGCGTCGTCCTGGACCCCGGGCTTCTCGCCAAGGCCGACGAGGTCCTCGGCGACCTCATCGAGCGCGACCCGGCCAAGGTCGAGTCCTTCCTCGAACGCCCCTGAATCAACGCCCCGCATCGACTTCTTCAAGGAATCCCCAGTGATCTTCATCGTCGTCAAATTCAAGACCAAGCCCGAATTCACCGCGCAATGGCCGGAGATCGTGGCCGACTTCACCGCCGCGACACGTGCCGAGGAGGGCAACCTCTGGTTCGAGTGGTCTCGCTCCCTCGATGACCCCTCCACGTACGTGCTGGTCGAAGCCTTCCAGGACGGCGCCGCCGAAGCGCACGTCAACGCCCCGCACTTCGCCGCCGGCCTGACGGCCATGCAGCCCGCCCTCGCCGAGACCCCGAAGATCATCAGCCGCCAGCTCGACGGCGCCGGCTGGGACAGCATGGGCGAACTCCGGGTCGACACGGTCGGCGCAGGGCTGTGAACCGGCGCGCTATCGGCGCCGTTCCGGTCAGCGCCATCGGTCTGGGCGCCATGCCCATGTCGATCGAGGGCCGTCCGGAAAATATCCTCTCCGTCATTCCCGCCGGTCCTGCGGCCGGGACCACGGCGTCACCGGCCGGGCCTGCAGGAGGCCGTCGACGGTCAGGTCCACCCTTTCATTGAAGAAGCTCAGCAGTCCGTGGATCTGCGCGGCGTCGCGGAAACGCGTGTCGTAGCTCCAGGCCACATTCCTGCCGTCCTCGCTGCCGGGGTAGCTCCAGTAACGGGCTTCGCCCTTGTAGGGGCACACGGTCCTCTTGGGGCTCTCCTCCATGAGGTCGAGCCGCACGTCCCCGGGCGGGATGTAGTAGCGGACGGGAAGCAGTGTCTCGTACAGGAGTTGCGCACCGTTCGTTTTGGCGAGCGTGACGCCGTCGAGGGAGACCTCCACGGCCAGGGAGGAGGCCCGGATGTCCACGCGGTGGAAGGGGTCGCGGGGGTGGCCGATGATCTCCTCGTCGTCTTCGCGCCATTGAAAGGCGGCGAAATCCAACGCGACATACCCGGCAAGGTCGGGGTCGTCCGGACGGAACGCTGCCCCTGGCGCCGTCGTCGTCCCTGTCACGACGTCGAGCTGTTCGCCGGGGGTGGTGTGTCGGCCGAACCCGGTGCGCGGATCCAGCGACGTGGGTGAGCCTGCCGACAGCCTGACGCCGAGCTCCGGGACGTCGGCCGCAGGGCCGCCGGCTCTGAGCTCTGCCAGCAGTTCGGCCTGCGGCACCGCATAAATCGGTAATGCGCTTCGGCTCCCAGACCAGCCACGCGTGCAGGGTGTCGACGACAGTGTTCCCGCCCAGGGTCGCGCGGATTCGTTTGGCGGTGGGTTCGTAGCGCAGCTCCGGGAAGGTCCCGAGGATCACTCCGGATAGTTTGGTGGCCATGCTTCAAGCGTGAGCGCAGGGCCATGCGGGGTCAATGTCCTCGTGAGCCGATGGTAGAGGAGTTCACTGCCAGCCAGTTCACGCCGCCGCCAAGCTAAGCCGGGACGCCGAAAATCAGGGGCCGACGTCGTACATTTCGTAGTCGTCGGTGGTGATGGTGCCATTGGCCTGGATGTTCAGGCCCCAACTGATCCCCGAGGCGCCGGCCGGCAGGGGAGGCGTGGTCCAGGTGATTTGGGTCCAGTTCGCCGCGGCCAGGACCAACGGGCTCGCGGTCCAGTACTTCCAATACCCGTTACCGACGCGGTAATAGAGTTCAAACTGGGTTGGCGCGGTGGATTTGAACCAGGCCTTCAGCTGATATCGATGTCCGGGTGTCCCAGTCGGCGAGCAACCGCCCAGGTCCAGGGCGGGAAGAAGTTTCGCGTCCCCTGACGAACGCCCGGTCAGCGTGAGTTGTTCGGCGTAGGCGCCGGTGTGGCCGGGCGAGACGACGGCGAAGGCGGGGGTGTTGGTCCCGTACCCGCCTGCGGCCCAGCACAGCGGAATCGTGTTGACCAGGGTCTCCAAGCCGGGGTTTTGAATCATATTCGTCCCCGGAGGGGGTGGGGGAGGTACGGCAGGGCCCTGAACGGCGGGCTGCTGGGTCCCGCCGATGACCTGGTCCACCGTCTTAACCGCGACGGTACCGGCGGTCTTTTGCTGTGCCAGCCAGGTGGCGAACTGGTTGAACAAGGCCGGGGTGATCGTCAGCGTGGGGTCCGTGCCGACGGCGATGTGGTGGAAGGTCAGTTGGACCCACCCGCCACCGGTCGTTTGGGCGTGTGTCACCTGGTTCTCCAGATTCTGCAGGGTCCAGGTGCTGTCCACCTCATCCGGTGCCGCAGTGACGTAGGGATTCGCCGGCGGGATGGTGTCTGCCGCGGGAAGCGTCGCCGAGGCCGGGTCCTTGCTGGAAGTGTCGCCCAGGCCGCGGGCGCTGTTGAATCCGCACTGTTTCACCAGGGCCTCCGTGGCGGGGTCTTCGGAAGCGAAGGGATAAGCGAAGCTGGTGACTTTGAAGCCCATGTTCATCAGTGCCACGCGCCCGTTGCAGATCTGCCGTGTCGACTCGGCGGGGGTCAGGGACACAAGATCCGGGTGGGTGACCGTGTGGCCGCCGATTTCATTGCCGTCGGCGGCGATCTGCTGGAGGTTGGCAGTGGTCAGGTAGGTGGGCTGGTCGATCCACCCGGTGGTGATGAAAAACGTGCCGACCAGGCCCAGGCTCCTGAGCGTGGCTTCGGCCGTCAACTGGTCCGCGTTGCCGTCATCGAACGTTAGCGAGACCACCGTGTTTGCCGCGGCATGCGCCGGTGCGGCGAACCCCACTCCGGCCAGCAGGCCGGCAACAATCAGCGCCGTGCTGCCAAAAGCGGTCCAGCGTTTGCGGAAGTGGTTAACGATCCGGATTCCGGAGACGCCGGGCCCTGCGCGGCTCTCGAGCGGCGATACAGTTGCCCCCTGTTGCTTATCCGTGGCACCCATGGTCAACTCCTCCCCAGCCTGGGTAATGCACCAGACGCCGAGTGATCCTTCGTTGATTTCCAAGAAGGTGCCGCTCGAAGAGGGAGTCCGATCTGGGTTCCGGCGGGCGGCCACCCGGTTGTGATTTGCTCACACACGCGTACTTTCGAGGCTACGGCCAACAGGTAGCCGCAAAAACGAGTGGTCAACACTCGTTCTTTTTGCCGCTCCCTTAGGTATCGGGCCTGATGTAGCTAATTAGCTCTGTGGCTCGTTTTCCACGAACGTTCCGGGCGGCATCCAGGCGCCGAACACGGGGCCTGGATCCGGCCGCTTTGCGTGCCGCCCGTCGTCGGAGACTCTTTGCTTGAGACGTTGCAGGACCCATGGGAAAAGGTGCTCCCGTGCCCAGATAATGTCATCGGTCCGTGCTTCACGCCACGTGCGCCCGGGTAGGTCTTTCGGTGTCATCGGTTCCAAAGTGTGGGGGACGTTGAGGGTATCGAGCACCATGATGGCGATGGTGTGCTGGCCCAGGGGAGAAAAGTGCAGCCGGTCCGGATCCCACATTCGAGGGTGGGTGAGTTGACGCAGGGCCCAAAGATCAGCGATTACCGCGTCGTGGCGCGCGGCGATGGTGCGCAGGTTCTCGTTGAAGATGGCTACCTTGGCGCGGGTGTGTCCCAGCACGGGCGTATCGCCCCAGTCCGGTCCGGCGAACAGCACAACCGTTGCACCGGTAGAGGCGAGGAGTTGCACGCCGGCGTCCATCCGGGCGGCGAGTTTGTCGGGATCGCTTCTGCGGAAGATCAGGTCATTGCCCCCGGCATTGAGAGTGATCAGATCCGGTTGCAGGGCCAGGGCGGGGACGATCTGCTCATCCAGGATCTGATGGAGCAGCCGTCCTCGGACTGCCAGATTCGCGTAAGCGAAGTCGTCGTGGCCGGCACTCAGTTCTTCCGCGACCCGGTCCGCCCAGCCTCGCAAGCCCCCCGGGCTGCGAGGCTCCGGATCTCCTACCCCTTCGGTGAACGAATCACCCAAGGCCACGTAACGGCTCCACGGGTGCAGGCGGGCCCCGGAACCAACGGAGCCTCCCTGCGCCGGACTTTCGGCGCTGGGAGCGTTCATCCCTCCATACTGCTCCTACCGGGCCTAACGCGCCACGGCTATGCAAGACGCACACCGTCAAGAGGGGTGCACCCGTTGCTTGTGGCGGGACCGTCATTGCTGTAAGTTACTCACCAGTAACTTACGTGAAGGAGTGCCATGTCCAAGGCAGCAATCGACCTAGAGAATCTCCCGTACGCCGACGGTGATTTCTATGGCTTTGAGCAATTGCTCACGGGCAAGGAGCAGGACCGGCTGGCGGAGATCCGCACCTTCCTTTCCCGTGAGGTCAAGCCGATTGCCGTCGATTGCTGGAACCGCGGGGAATTCCCCATGGCCCTGATTCCCAAGCTTGCTGAGATTGACCTGGTCAGTCCGGTGAGGCGGCAAGGCTATTCCAACGTATTCGCCGGCCTTGTCCACGCAGAGGCAACCCGCGCCGATGCTTCAATTGCCACGTTCATGGGCGTCCACGACGGCTTGTTCACCGGTTCTATCGAGGCGTTGGCATCTCAGGAGCAACAGGACGCCTGGCTGCCGGACATATACTCCCTCAAGAAAATCGGAGCCTTTGGGCTGACCGAGCCATTGGGTGGCTCGGACGTCGCAGGAGGCACGCGGACCACCGCGCGCCGCGACGGCGACAACTGGATCCTCAACGGGGCCAAGCGCTGGATCGGCAACGCCACCTTCTCGGACTGGGTTGTGATCTTCGCCCGCGACCTCGACGACAATCAGGTCAAGGGCTTCCTGGTGGATACGAGCCTCCCTGGATTCAAGGCCAGCAAGATCGAGAACAAGATCTCGCTGCGGACCGTCCAGAATGCTGACATCACCCTCGAAAACGTCGTGGTCCCGGACTTCTTCAAGCTGGCCAATGCCAACAGTTTCAGGGACACCAACAAAGTCCTCAAAGTCACACGGCTTTCGGTCGCGTGGCAGGCTGTGGGCCAGCAGCTTGCCGCGTTCGACGTTGCCCGCCGCTACGCGGTTGAGCGGATGCAGTTCGGGAGGCCCTTGGCATCGTTCCAATTGGTGCAGCAACAACTCGTTCAGATTCTGGGCAACACAGTCAGCTCCATGGGCATGATGGTCCGCCTCGCCCAGCTTGAGGATGCCGGGGTAGCCAAGGATGAGCAATCCGCGCTGGCGAAAGCCTTCACCACGGCCCGCATGCGCGAAAGTGTTGCCCTGGGCCGCGGCATCCTGGGCGGAAACGGCATTGTCACGGACTACGAGATGGCCAAGATCTTCGCCGACGCCGAGGCGATCTACTCCTACGAGGGAACCCACGAAATCAATACTCTTGTGACGGGGAGGGCGATCACGGGGATTTCCGCGATCGTCTAACGACAGCACATCGTCCAGCGACAGCACATCATCCAGGGGCAGCAACACAGACGGCCGGAGATCCGTGACGAAGGCGAGCGGGTTGACGTAGTCCTCCCCCTTCCGCACTCCCCAATGAAGGCACGGTGATCCCGGGCAGTGGCCGGTTTTCACTACTCCGATGGCTTGGCCCTTGCTCACGGGTGCGCCCTCTGCGAGTTCGCTGTCCACTGGTTCAAAGCTGCTCCGCAATCCGTCCCCGTGGTCGATGGTGATCACCGGACGATCCACCACGACGCCCACGAAGCGCACGGTGCCGTCGGCGGGGGCGGCGACCGAGACGCCGTCGTCGACTGCTTGCAGATCCACTCCGCGGTGCCCGCTCAGCCACGGCTTGTCCGGAGGGTCGAAGCCACGCAGGACGGCAGGCTTGGGGGAGAGAGGCCACGCCCAGTCCGGACGGACGCCGGGCGAGGCGGTTGGGTCCGGCGACGGCGACGCCACGGCGGGCGCCGCGCCGAGGGCAACGAGCAAGAGAACGTAGGCTGGAAGATGTGCGGTGCTCATGGAACAAGCCTTCGTTGGCCGTCCAGGGTCCGAAAGCCGCAAGTTCGGCTATGTGGAAAACGGTGGGGGAAATCTGCCGAAGGAAAGAGGCCGAACCCGTGGCTTTTGCGGTCAAGAGGCCGAAGGCGCTGTAGTACACTTGGTGGAGCAGTTTGCTGTGCCCTCAAGCTTGTTTAGAAGCGCTTCTCATTCAGTTGCGCGGGGGTCCCAGGCTGACTACGCGTATCCAACCCTCCAATTGCGAATCCTCGCGGATTCAATGCTGCGGAGGATTGTGCCTCTTGCGGTCCGGCGAGTCATTGGCCGGATGAGAAGTGCAATGGATGCCAGGAGCCAAGGCCCGTTCGGGTCCGGCTAATTAACCGTCAACTATTGGCAGGGTAAGAGCGGCCCGTGTGGCTCTCTCATGAATGACCTGCCGGAAGGAGCGTCGGCATGCCCGTCGTAACTATGCGCCAGCTGCTTGACAGCGGCGTCCACTTTGGACACCAGACCCGTCGTTGGAACCCGAAGATGAAGCGATTTATCTTCACGGAGCGCAACGGCATCTACATCATTGACCTTCAGCAGTCGCTGTCCTACATCGACCGCGCTTTCGAGTTCGTCAAGGCTACTGTCGCCCACGGCGGCACCGTCCTGTTCGTCGGCACCAAGAAGCAGGCCCAGGAAGCAATTGCTGAGCAGGCTACCCGTGTTGGCCAGCCGTACGTCAACCAGCGTTGGTTGGGCGGTATGCTCACCAACTTCCAGACCGTTGCCAAGCGTATCCAGCGCATGAAGGAACTCGAAGAGATCAACTTCGAGGACGTCGCAGGCTCGGGTTACACCAAGAAGGAGCTCCTGCTCCTCAAGCGTGAACTCACCAAGCTGGAAACCAACCTCGGTGGTATCCGCAACCTGACCAAGGCTCCTTCTGTTCTGTGGGTTGTTGACACGAAGAAGGAACACCTGGCTGTTGACGAAGCCAAGAAGTTGAACATCCCGGTTGTTGCCATCCTGGACACCAACTGCGACCCCGACGAAGTCGACTTCCCGATCCCGGGCAACGACGACGCCATCCGCTCCGTAAACCTGCTGACCCGCGTGGTTGCCGACGCCGTTGCTGAGGGCCTCATCGCCCGTAACCAGCGCGCAACCGGTGCTGCAGAGGCCCCCGAAGAGCCGCTGGCTGAGTGGGAGCGCGAGCTCCTCGAAGGCAGCAAGGCCGAAGCTGCTGAAGCACCGGCCGCCGAAGCTCCGGCTGCGGAAGCTGCCGAAGCACCGGCCGCCGAGGCTACCGAAGCTGCTGCCGGCGAAGCCGAAGCAGACAAGTAAATCCGGACCTTTCCCGCGCCGATTTCGGTGCGGGGAGCTACTGACAGGATGGCGGCCCACCAGGTGGGCTGCCGTCCTGTCAGTCCGTAAACACATAAATTTCTAGACAGAGGGGTTCACATGGCGAACTACACTGCTGCTGACATCAAGGCCCTGCGCGAGCGCACCGGCGCCGGCATGATGGACGTCAAGAAGGCTCTTGACGAGGCCAACGGCGACGCCGAGAAGGCCATCGAAATCATCCGCATCAAGGGCCTCAAGGGCGCTACGAAGCGTGAAGGCCGCTCCACCGCCGAAGGCCTGGTTGCAGCCAAGGTCACCGACGGCGTGGGCGTAATGATCGAGGTCAACTGCGAAACCGACTTCGTCGCCAAGGCTGACAAGTTCATCCAGCTGGCCGACAAGGTCCTGGCCGTCGCCGTCGAGTCCGGCGCTGCCGACCTCGAGACCCTGCTGGCCATCGACGTCGACGGCAAGCCCCTTTCCGAGGTTGTCGTCGAAGAGGGTGCCGTTCTCGGTGAGAAGGTTGTTGTCCGCCGCATCGCCCGCATTGAAGGCGGCACGGTTGACGCTTACCTGCACAAGACCTCCAAGGACCTCCCGGCCCAGGTCGGCGTCCTGTTCGCCGTTGAGGGCGAGGGCGACGCCGCTGCTACCGCAGCCCACGATGTTGCTGTCCACGTTGCAGCCATGGCCCCGAACTACCTCAGCCGCGAAGACGTCCCGGCCGAGCTGGTCGAGTCCGAGCGCCGCATCGCCGAAGAGACCGCCAAGGCCGAAGGCAAGCCGGAAGCCGCTCTCACCAAGATCGTCGAAGGCCGCGTGACGGGCTTCTACAAGGGCGAAGTTCTCTTGGACCAGGCATTCGCCAAGGACTCCAAGAAGACCGTTGCGCAGGTCCTCGAAGAGGCCGGCGTCAAGGCAACTGCCGTTGCCCGTTTCCGCGTCGGAAACTAGTTAGACATACAAAAGGGGTGGTCACTTCGGTGGCCGCCCCTTTTGCATGCAACGGCAGGCCCGCACCGAGTGCATCCAGAGCCGGCAGCTTTCTGCCCGGCCCCCAGCAAGATAATCTAGCCAGAGTCCACAAACGGGAAGGCACCATGGAAACCGAGAACACTGCAATCCATCCGGAGAAGACCCGTCGTCGTGTACTGCTGAAGCTGTCCGGCGAGGTCATCGGCGGCGGAAAGCTTGGTGTTGACCCGGAAACCGTCCGCGCCATCGCCAAGCAAATCGCCGCCGCCGTGTCCGAGGTCGAGGTGGCAATCGTCGTCGGCGGCGGTAACTTCTTCCGCGGCGCCGAACTGTCCCAAAGCGGCATGGATCGCTCCCGCGCCGACTACATGGGCATGCTCGGCACAGTTATGAACTGCCTGGCCCTGCAGGACTTCCTGGAGCAAGCGGGCGTCGAGACCCGCGTCCAGAGCGCCATCACCATGGGCCAGGTGGCCGAGGCCTACATTCCGCGCCGTGCCATCCGCCACATGGAGAAGGGCCGCGTCGTCATCTTCGGGGCAGGCGCAGGCCTTCCGTACTTCTCCACCGACACCGTGGCCGCCCAGCGTGCACTCGAAGTGCATGCCGACGTCGTCCTCATGGCAAAGAGCGGTGTGGACGGCGTGTACACCGCGGATCCCAAGAAGGATCCCACGGCAGAGAAGCTCGAAAAGCTCAGCTACGACGAGGCCCTGCGCCGCGACATCCGCGTCATGGACCAGACCGCCATGACCATGTGCAAGGACAACAATTTGTCCATGGTTGTCTTCGGCATGGAAGGCGAAGGGAACGTCACCCGGGCCATCCTCGGCGAAAAGCTGGGCACCCTGGTCACCCCCTAGCAAGGGCTAGGATATTTCTAGGACTCTTCCGCCCGCAGGGGCGGAAATTTATTGTGCATTGCGGCCCGTGGACCGGGGCGCGACTATTTCTGAGGAGAAACCGTGATCGAAGAAACCTTGCTCGAAGCCGGGGAAAAGATGGACAAGGCGGTCGAGGTAGCCAAGGAGGATTTCGCGTCGATCCGTACCGGCCGCGCGAACCCCGGACTCTACAACAAGGTGATCGTGGAATACTACGGCACCCCCACACCGCTGCAGCAGCTGGCTTCCTTCGCTATCCCGGACGCCAGGACCATCCTGATCACGCCCTTTGACAAGACCTCAATGCGCGATATCGAAAGGGCCCTGAGCGACTCCGAGGTCGGCGCCAATCCGTCCAACGACGGCAACGTCATCCGGATCACTATCCCGGAGCTCACCCAGGAACGCCGCAAGGAATACGTCAAGATCGTCAAAGGCAAGGGTGAGGACGCAAAGGTTTCCATCCGAAGCATCCGGCGCAAGGCGAAGGACGCCCTGGACAAGCTCGTCAAGGACGGCGAAGCCGGCGAAGACGAGGGTGCCCGCGGTGAAAAGGAACTCGACGCTATCACCAAGGCACACGTCGACGGTATCGACGAGCTCCTCAAGCGCAAGGAAGCCGAGCTGCTCGAGGTCTGATGAGCGAGGCTGAGCCGGCGCCCGCGCAGGGGATTCCCACACGCGCCAGACGCCAACGAGGCAACCCGACGCCGAAGGCGGGCCGGAATCTTCCGGCCGCCATCGGCGTCGGACTCGCCATGCTCTTCGCCGTCCTCGGCGGGCTGCTGTTCCTGCCGTTGGGGTTCGTTCTCCTGACCACTGCGTTCGCGGTCCTCGGCGTGTGGGAAATTTTCCGTGCGCTCGAAGGCCAGGGCACCAGGATGCCGATCATCCCCGTGTTGACAGGTACCGTGGCGATGCCGCTTGCGGCTTACTTCGGTGGCACCGAAAGCCTGCTCTTCGCGATGGTGCTGAGCAGCACGGCGGTCCTGCTCTGGCGTTCCCTCGAAAGCGCCGCGGGAGCTCCACGCAGCGTCTTCTCCGGAATCTTCACGCTTGCCTGGGTGCCTTTCCTGATCAGCTTTGCCATCGTGCCCCTCCATGCAGGCGGGGGAGCGACGACGGCGGGTCCCTGGCCCGGCGGGCAGGTTCCCGCGGGTGCCTGGCAGATTGCCGTGATGCTGCTGCTGGTGGTGTCCAACGACACTTTCGGGTACCTCGTAGGGGCACTCTTCGGGAAGCACCCGATGGCCCCCAAGATCAGCCCCAAAAAGACCTGGGAAGGGTTCGCGGGCTCAGTGGCAGGTGCCATGGTCATCGGGATCCTCGCCAGCGTTTTCGTCCTGGGCAGGCCCTGGTGGGTCGGGGTGGTGCTTGCCGTGGGCATGGTGGCCGCCGCTACTGCCGGTGACCTCGCGGAATCCATGGTCAAACGGGAACTTGGCGTCAAAGACATGAGCAGTATCCTGCCCGGACACGGCGGGGTCATGGACCGCCTCGACTCGATCGTCTTCGCGGCCCCGGCAGCATATATTCTTTTCGCGCTGTTGAGCGGCGCCTGATAACCACCCAGAAGGAAAGCAGTGGCAGTGGACATTCGTCGCCAGATCCCCGCAGCATTTGAGCGCGTGGCGCACAGCAAGTATGGCTACAACGCAAAGCAAGTTGACCAGTTTTTCCAGCGCGCCCGGTTGTCGTTCGAAAACCGGGCCGAGGCGTCGGAGAAAATCGTCAGCAGCGATGTCCGCGCGGTTTCGTTTGATCCTGTCAAGGGCGGCTACGACGCCACCGCTGTGGACGCCGCGTTGGACCGCCTCGAAGATGCCTTCGCCCGGCGTGAACGCGACGAGCTGATAGCGGCCGAAGGCGAGGAAGCCTGGTTGCTGAAGATCGGCAAACTCTCAGGAGTGTTGCGGGGCCGCTTGCACCGGCCTGATGGCGAGCGTTTCCGCCGGCCGGACAAGAAGCGTGCGCGCAGCTACAACATCGCCGAGGTCGATGCCTTGTGCGTCTCCCTGATCGGTTACCTCGAGAACGACAAACCGCTGAGCGTCGACAACGTCCGCCGAGCCGCTTTCTCCGAGGCACGCGGGCGCGACGGCTACGAAGAGGCGCAGGTTGATGCCTTCCTCGACCGGGTTGTCGAGCTCATGGCGGCGATCGACTAGCGGAGCTGGCGCTCCGTTGCCACCGGCCGTTCCGGGACGTGAAGCCTGGTCATCAGCCGGGTGACAGTCCCGGGGACACGGTGTTTCGTGGCCCGTGAGACGAGCACCATCACGGCAAACGCGGCAGGCACCGTCCACGCCGCGGGCTGGGCAATCCATCCGGGCGCAGCGGAACCGATGACCGTACTCGATACCAGCGCACCCCCGCAGAGGACGGCTCCCGTCAGCATGCCGGCAATCGCGCCTGCGTCGCTCAGGCCGCGCCACCAAATGCCGAGCAGCAGGACAGGACAAATGGTGGACGCCGTGAAGGCGAACACCAGCCCTACGCTGCCGGCCAAGGCCATTGAATCCGTCGTGAATGCAAAGGCCAAGGGGACGAGGGCGGCCAGGAGGGCGGCCACCCGGAATCCGCGCACGCTCCCGCCAAGAAGGTCCTGGCTGATGACGCCGGCCAGCGAAACCACCAATCCCGACGTCGTCGAGAGGAATGCGGCAAACGCGCCGGCAACCACCAATGCCGACAGGAGATCGCCCGGCACTCCACCCAGCAGCTTTCCAGGCAGCAGCAGGACCAAGGCGTCGGGCCGTCCGCTGCGTGCAAGCTCAGGAGCGAAGACCCGACCAAGCAGGCCGGACGCCGTCGGGAACAGATAGAAGACCGACAACAGGCCCAATACGATGAGGGTGGTCCGCCGCGCCGATTGGCCGTCCGGGTTGGTGTAGAAGCGGACGAGGACGTGGGGGAGTCCCAGCGTTCCGAAAAGCAGCGCCACCAGGAGCGAAACAGTTTGGTAGAGCCCGGCCGCGGGAAGGCCCGTGGGATTGCTCGACGCCTCCGCCAGGACCGGTGAGCCGCCGCCCGACTGGTTCAGCAGCAGGTACACCACAGGAACGGCCAACGCCGTGAGCTTGAGCCAATATTGGAAAGCCTGTACGAAGGTGATGGAACGCATGCCACCGGCCACTACCGTGACGCAGACCACCGCGACGACGGCGATGGAGCCCACCCAGGAAGGCAATCCCGTGCTGATCCGGATGGTGAGCCCGGCGCCCTGAAGCTGCGGCACGATGTAGAGCCATCCGACAGCAACAACCACAAGGCTCGTGACGCGGCGGACGGCTTTCGACTGGAGCCTGGCCTCCGTGAAATCCGGAATCGTGTAGGCACCCGATCGGCGCAAGGGGGCAGCCACGAACAGCAAGAGCATCAGGTAGCCGGCCGTGTAGCCCACGGGGAACCACAGAGCATCCGTTCCCGTCAGCAGGATCAGCCCCGCGACGCCCAGGAAACTCGCTGCCGACAAGTACTCGCCGCCGATCGCCGAGGCATTCCACCACGGCCGGACAGTGCGGGATGCCACGTAGAAGTCGCTCGTGGTGCGCGAAATGCGCAGGCCGTAGAAGCCGATCCCCGCAGTCGCAAGCGCCACGCCCAGAAAAGCCGCGAGCCCGACGGCGGGATTCACTTCTCCTCCACAAGATCGCGGTAGCGGGCTTCGTTCCGTGCCGCGGAGCGGTTGTAGAGCCATGCGCTCAGGCCGATCACCGGATAGAGCGCTACTCCAAGGATGATCCAATTTACCGGGACGCCCAGAATCCGCATCTGCGCGAGCTGGGGGACCAGCGCCACCATGGCACCGTAGGCGGCCAGCACCAGCAGGAATCCGGAAGCCACAACTACGGCAAGGCGCAACTGCGAACGGATGAGTGACCGGACGAAGACCTGCCCGACGTCGGAGTCCTCGGCGGCCTCGCGCGAATTGTACGGACGCTTGGGGGCTACCCTGGCAACTGATTGCGGGGCCGTAACCCTCACCCGCGTCATCCTTGGGGCCGGATCCGGGTGGCCTCGAGCTTGTCCCGCACGGCCGGAAGGTGCCTGCGGCTGATCGGCAGTTCGGCTCCGGCCACCGTGACGCTGGGGCGTGCGGCGGCAAGTTTCATGTGCCCCACGTGGTTCAGCGACATCAGGTATGAGCGGTGGATGCGGATGAATCCGGCTTCCGCCCACTGCTGTTCGAGGTCGCTCAGGGGTACCCGGATCAGGTAGCTTGCCTCCGCGGTGTGCAGCCGGGCGTAGTCTCCCTGGGCCTGGACATAGCTGACGTCGTCCCTCCGGATCATCCGGGTTGTTCCGCCTTGGTCAACCGTGATCATCTCCGGTACCTTGCTGCCGTCCTTGATGAGCTCGCTGATGCGGCTGACGGACCTCGCCAGGCGTTCGGCACGCACCGGCTTGAGCAGGTAGTCGACGGCAGCCAGTTCGAATGCCTCCAGCGCGCAGTCTTCGTCGGCGGTCACGAAGACGACGGCGGGAGGGCGGGGGCTGCGCGAGATGGCGCGGGCGATGTCCAAACCGGAAAGCGCGGGCATGTGGATGTCCAGGAAGACCGCGTCCACGGATTCCGTTTCGAGGGCGCTGAGGGCTTCGGCGCCCGAGATTGCGCGGTGGATTGCGCCGATACGCTCGTCCCGGCCCAGCAGGAAGGCGAGCTCTTCAACCGCCGGGAGCTCGTCGTCGGCGACGAGTACGTTGATCATGGTTATAGATTAGCCTCAGGCATCATGGCTCGGCTGGGACTTTGGCACGCGGATGGTGATCAACGTGCCCTCGCCCGGTGCGGTTTCGATGACGAGGCCGTGTTCGTCCCCGTAGACCTGCCGAAGGCGGGCATCGACGTTTCGCAGTCCAACATGGTCGCCGTCTGAGTGTCCCGCCAGGACCGAGCGCAGGTGTTCCGGATCAATGCCCACGCCGTCGTCCTCGATGGTGACCTCCGCGAAAGCGCCGGAGTCGTTGGCGCAGATGGTGATGTGCCCGGGTCCTTCCTTCGCTTCAAGCCCATGGCGCACGGCGTTTTCCACGAGCGGTTGCAGGCTCAGGAAGGGAATCACCGTGCTCAGGACTTCGGGCGCGATCCTGAGGCTCACTTGTACCCGGTCTCCGAAGCGTGCCTTCTCCAACAGCAAGTAGCGGTCGATGCTCCGGAGTTCTTCCGCCAAGGTGGTGAAATCCCCGTGGCGGCGGAAGGAGTACCGAGTGAAATCCGCGAACTCGACCACCAACTCGCGTGCCCTGGCGGGATCGGTGTTGATGAAGGACGCAATGGCGTTGAGCGAGTTGTAGATGAAGTGGGGGCTGATTTGTGCGCGCAGGGCCCGGACTTCGGCCTCCATGAGCAAGGTGCGGGAAGCGTCGAGTTCCGCTAACTCCACTTGCACCGCCACCCAGTCGGCCAGCTCGCTTGTCGCCCGGACCAACCCCGCACCGGTTTGCGGCGCGAAGGCGGCGACCGCCCCCACCACGCGGTTTCCGGCCCTGATCGGCGCCACGACGGCGTTCAGCTCGTGCGACGCCGGGACAACCACGGTCCGTCCGTCGGAGAGAACCCCGGAGGCGAGCTCCATCAGGGAGGCTTTGAGTTCTTCCGCCGCGCCATCCCACGCCAGGACTGACTCGGTGTCGGTGATCGCCAGGGCGTCGCAGCCAAGCAGGGAACGCAATTGCTTGCTTGCCTTGGCAGCTCCCGCCGCGTGGAGCCCGGTGCGCAGGTGCTGTCCAGCGCGCGACGCCGCGTGCAGGGTTTGGTAGGTGGCCCTCTCGGCGTCTGTTCCCAGCTCGCGGAAGGAACGGATCACCTTGAGGCCGACCCCGACGACGATCGCCACGGCGAGCACGATGACCGCAATGGCGGCGGCGGTGACGAGCGGGGAATCCGGCATGGAGCAAGACTAGCGAACCCGCCGTTCGGCGCAGCAACGTGTCCGCTGGGCGACGCCTATGCCGGGAAATCTGGAAGTGGCGCCGTTGCCCGGCGGATAGTGATTCCAGTCACATCGGCCAGGAGTGTGTGGTCGATGTAGACGTCCACAACCAGGAGGAAGCCATGGGTAACGAGGCCCAGACACCGGACGCAGCGGCGTCCGTTGATTTCCAGGAAGTCCAGCAAACGGGGCAGTTTCAGGAGCTTCGCAAGCGCCACCGCAGTTTTGTCTTTCCAATGGCCATCGCATTCCTGCTTTGGTACTTCGCCTACGTCCTGCTGGCTGACTACGCGGTGGGCTTCATGTCCACCAAGCTGTGGGGCAACATCAACGTCGGCCTGGTCTTGGGCCTGCTGCAGTTCGTCTCAACTTTCGGAATTACGGGCTGGTACGTTCACTACTCCAACCGGAAGCTGGACCCGATAGCCACGGAAATCCGGAATGAGATCGAGGGCCATGAGTTCGACAAGGGCAGCACCGTGAGGGGGGCGGCGAAATGAGTGCCATGGTCCCGATGGTCAACGTTGCCGCGCTGAAGGACACCACGCTGTTGAACATGGGCATCTTCGCCCTGTTCGTCCTGGTCACCATGGTGATCGTCTTCCGGGCCAGCCGGAACAACAAAACGGCTGCCGACTACTATGCCGCCGGGCGCTCGTTCACCGGTTCGCAGAACGGCACCGCCATCGCCGGCGACTACCTCTCCGCGGCCTCCTTCCTCGGGATCACCGGGGCGATCGCCGTCAACGGCTACGACGGCTTCCTATATTCGATCGGATTCCTCGTCGCATGGCTTGTCGCGTTGCTGCTTGTCGCCGAACTCATGCGCAACACGGGTAAGTTCACCATGGCCGATGTGCTTTCCTTCCGGCTGCGCCAGCGCCCGGTGCGGATCGCCGCGGCCCTCACGACTTTGGTCGTCTGCTTTTTCTACCTGCTGGCGCAGATGGCCGGCGCCGGAAGCCTCATTTCCTTGCTCTTGGGCATCGGCGACTGGGGCGGACAAGCCCTGGTGATCGTCGTCGTCGGCGCCCTCATGATCATGTACGTGCTGATCGGCGGAATGAAGGGCACCACCTGGGTCCAGATCATCAAGGCCGTGCTGCTCATCTGCGGTGCGGCAGTCATGACGCTCTGGGTGCTGTCCATCTACGGCTTCAACCTGTCCAACCTGTTGGGTGCCGCAGCGGATACCGCCAAGAACCCCAACGTGCTGAACCCCGGCCTGCAGTACGGCAAGACCGACACGTCCAAGCTCGATTTCCTGTCCCTTGGGATGGCGCTCGTCCTCGGCACAGCCGCCCTGCCACACGTGCTGATGCGCTTCTACACCGTGCCAACGGCCAAGGAAGCCCGCAAATCGGTGGTGTGGTCCATCTGGCTGATCGGGTTGTTCTACCTGTTCACCTTGGTCCTCGGCTACGGCGCGGCAGCCCTCGTTGGAGCCGACACCATCAAATCGGCCCCGGGCGGGGTGAACTCCGCCGCGCCGCTCCTGGCGTTCCACTTGGGCGGCCCGTTGCTGCTCGGCTTCATCTCGGCGGTCGCGTTCGCCACGATCCTTGCGGTGGTGGCGGGTTTGACCATCACGGCAGCGGCGTCGTTCGCCCACGATATCTATGCGAACGTCATTTCCAAGGGCAAAGCCGGCGCCGGAACCGAGGTAAAAGTGGCCCGGCGGACTGTGGTGGTCATCGGGGTCCTTGCGATCATTGGCGGTATTTTCGCCAATGGGCAGAACGTAGCGTTCCTCGTTGCCCTCGCTTTCGCAGTGGCGGCGTCCGCGAATTTGCCGACCATCCTCTACTCCCTGTTCTGGAAGAAGTTCACCACCCAGGGCGCCACCTGGAGCATGTACGGCGGACTTGCGGCGGCCATCATCCTGATTGCCTTGTCGCCGGTTGTTTCCGGCGCCAAGACGTCCATGATTCCGGGTGCCAACTTCGCTGTCTTCCCGCTGAGCAACCCGGGAATCGTGTCCATCCCACTCGCCTTCCTGCTCGGCTGGCTCGGAACCATGGTGGACAAGCGGCGCGAAGACACGGCGAAGCAGGCCGAGATGGAAGTCCGCTCCCTGACCGGCGTCGGAGCCGAGAAAGCGGTGAACCACTAGGAGTACCCGTCCGACGCTCGCTCACAAACAAGGCCCTTCGGAGTGACGCTCGCTCACAAACAAGGCCAAATGGCGGATCCCTCCTGCAGAAAGATCTGTAGGAGGGATCCGCATTTTTCAACCAAAGGTGAGCGAGCATCCGGGCTTAGTGGTTGTGGCCGCCCGGCAGGGAGTGCTCTCCGTGCGGGACGGCGTGCGCTCCGGCCACCGAGGCGGCGAGTCCCGGCGTCGTAATTGCTGCGACCACGACGGCGGCGGCAAAGGCTGCGCCCAAAAGCGCGCCGGCCCGCGGGGGAGCCTGCGCTACGCCGCCGACGTCGTCGCGGAACCTTCGGGCGAGCCAGGCAGAGGATCCCAGAGCCATC
Organism: Arthrobacter sp. S2(2024); assembly: GCF_036662515.1. Lineage (NCBI taxonomy): Bacteria > Bacillati > Actinomycetota > Actinomycetes > Micrococcales > Micrococcaceae > Arthrobacter > Arthrobacter sp. S2(2024). Next base: position 30,111 of record NZ_JAYKZI010000022.1, read on the forward strand.
AGGACCAGGAACAGAGCTGCCAGATGCCCGCCGTCGAGCACTCTTTGGGCCATACCGGCAACCAGGAATCCGACGTGGACCAGCACGGCCGCGAGGAGGCCCAGGGTTGTTGGTTTACGGAACCGGAGCCGCCCCCGTTGGAGGCTGCCAATCGAGCTGGCGAGAAGCGCCAGGCCCCAGGCCGCGAAGATGCCGCCCGCCCACACAAGGGGTCCCCGGCCCGAAATGTAGCTGGATGCGATGGAAAGCTCCACGAGGCCGGCCCCCATTCCCGCGAAACACGAAAACAGGGTGAGGGATGCCCCGGCGGTGGGTCCTACGGACCCCGCTGCTTGAGCTGACACGGACGGCTCCTTCCGGATTTGCGGGTTTTCTAGACGTGGGCCCTGGCGGTGGTGGCCGGAACCTTGTCCTGCGAGAGGCCGATGCCGAGGAGGACCACAGCGCTGGCCAAGTGCAGGACGTTGTCTGCGCCGTTAAGGGCAATGATGTTCAGCGCGGAGCCCACGAGGAACAGTCCGAGGATGCCGACAAGCAAGTAGACCGCACCGACTGTGGTGTTGATGGTCTTGGACAGCACGGTGCTGTTCATGCCCGCGTAGAGCAGGGCGGCGCCGATAGCGAGGTGGATGATGTTGTGCAGGGGGTTTACCGCAAAGATGATCAGATTGGCACCCTCGGTAGCGAAGAATCCAATTCCCGAGGTGACGAAGAATCCAACGACACCCACGAGCAGGTAGACGGCTCCAAAGATGGTGGCGATCAGGCGGTTGGGCGAAGTGCGCATGGTCCAAACCTTCCGGTATGGCCGGTTTGTATCCGGCCTGTGTTCGAAACCCCGGACGGGGCTCTCAACCAGAGATTCGGACCACCCGGCGCTATGGATGGGTGGGATCGGACGAATTTTTTCGACGTCAACCTTGTGGCTGGAGACGGATGGCGTCCATCTTCAAATCATTGCCTTCAAAGCTGTACCTGAAATTGAGGATTTTGCCCTGGCACTGCAGGGTTCCAGCAAGGTTGGCCGTATTGTTTCCGTTGACCGAACTGACGTTCACCGAGTCATAGTGGGGCTTGCAGCTGTTGTCCAGACCGAGGCCCGCGACGCCGGAAACGAACTCCTCTTTCGTCAAGCTTTGGGTGAGGACAGGGTCCATGTACTGGTCGTAGGCTTGCGAGCTTTGGCCGTTCACGATCAGGCGGGTGAAATCATCAGAGACGGCCATGGCCCTGTTCGTTGCATTTCCCAACAGATTGACCAGCACGACGATCCCCACAATGATCAGCACCAGGACCGCGCCGCCCGCTCCAAGGAGGATCCAGAGGAGCTTTCGCTTCTTCGCTGGCGGCGGGACGGGCATTCCGTACGGGCCGGGGTATTGGCCCGGCGGGCCGTAGAGGTTTGGCTGCGCATAGGGGCCAGGGTATTGGCCGGGTGGACCGTAAGGCGGGGTGCTGCCGTACTGCGGCGCTCCACCGCCCCACGCCGGCGGGAAGGCTTGCGGTTCCTGGTTCGGCTGCGGCGGTACCTGCGGGGTGCTCACGGTGGTTCCCCTTCCCGGCGGCCAGGCCTGCGTCGCCAACCGGACGGAAGCCGCCACCCGGCCCCAAAGCGTCCACCTGCATCAAATCGCACATTCCGGCGCGGAGCAAGGGCATCATCGAGCTTGGCTGGCTCCCTTTAACGCGCTCAGCCGGTGCGGAGCGCCTTCTTGGTATTCCGGTTCAAAAGCGGCTGCACCCGGAAGGGAATCAATTCCCCCATGGACATGGCCGTGTCCGTTCGTTCCACCCCGTCGCACGCAAGGATCTTGCCGTTGATCCGGAACAGATCCTCGGCGTCGAGCGCCACCACCCGCAGCAGCAGGTCTGCAGAACCGGTCAGGCCGTACCCCTCGAGGATTTCCGGGATTTCGGCGAGGTCCAAGGCAAGCTGTCCAAGCTTTTGCTGCTGCACATGCACCGAGATGAACGCCATGAGGGGATAGCCAAGGGCGGCGGGGTTGATGCGCCGTTCGAAGGAGAGGAACGCATGCTTCTTTTCCAGGAGGGCCATGCGTGCCTGGACCGTATTCCGCGATAGTCCCAGCTTCTGCGCCAAGGCGACAACCGTGCCGCGTGGATCCTTCGCCATGGCCGAAAGCAGGCGTGTGTCGGTGCCATCTAAAGCTTGCATAATGCGCAACGTTAGCACGGTGCGCCTGCCCCAGATAGGGCAAAATGCGCAGAATTTCCAACGGTGGTTGTACCCAATGAGCATTGTGAGTAGGGTCACAATTAATCCAGGCGACGACGCCCGGATGCTGGCCCGCGGGTGGATCACAAGTCCCTCCAAAGGCCTGCGAGCACGAGCTGAAAGGTGCGATCAACTGTGTTGACGGACGAACCCGGCCAGGACGCCTACAAGGCTTCGAATCCCGGAATCAGTGCAGCAAGCCCGCGTCGGACCGGCGGGGATCTGGTCCAACTGATTTCCCCGGAAGGGGAACGCATCAGCCACCCGGAGTTCGATCTCTGGGTCAGCGATGTCACGGACGAGCAACTGTGCTCGCTGTACGAAGACATGGTGGTCATCCGCCGCATCGACGCCGAGGCCACCGCCTTGCAGCGTCAGGGAGAGCTGGCCCTGTGGCCGCCCCTGCTGGGCCAGGAAGCATCGCAGATCGGTTCCGGCCGGGCCCTCCGGGACGACGACTTTGTCTTCCCCAGCTACCGGGACAACGGCGTTGCCTACTGCCGCGGTGTGGAGCCCACGGACTTGGTCCGTGCCTGGCGCGGCAATGCCTCCTCCGGCTGGGACCCGTACCGGCACAACATTGCCACCCAACAGATCATCATCGGCTCGCAATCGCTGCACGCAACCGGCTACGCCATGGGTATCCAGCACGACGGCGCCGACTCGGTAGCGGTGGCGCTCTTCGGAGACGGTGCCACGAGCGAGGGCGACGTCAACGAGGCAATGGTCTTCGCGGCAAGCTTCCAGGTACCCGTGGTCTTCATCTGCCAGAACAACCACTGGGCCATCTCCGAACCCGTCCGGATTCAGTCCCACATCCAGATCGCCGACCGTGCTTCGGGCTTCGGAATCCCCAGCATGCGCGTCGACGGGAACGATGTCCTGGCTGTTTTGGCCGTCACCCGTATCGCGCTGGACCGGGCCCGCAAGGGCGGCGGACCGACGTTCATCGAAGCGGTGACCTATCGCATGGGCCCGCACACGACGGCGGATGATCCCACCCGTTACCGCGACGCCAACGAGCTTGAGGACTGGGCAGCCAAGGACCCGATTGCCCGCCTCAAGGCGCTGCTCCGCACCAAGGGCCTCCTGACGGAAGAGGTCGAAGCCAGGACCCAGGCCAAAGCAGACGAGGTGGCAAGGAGCCTGCGGTCAGGCGTCATCAACATGCCGGATCCCGCGCCCCTTGACCTCTTCAACCACGTCTACAGCACGCCCAACTCCTGGATCGAACGCCAGAAGGACCACTACTCCCGCTATCTGGAAAGCTTCAGCGGATCAACCCAGGAAGGTGCACTCTGATGAGCAAGTTGACTTTCGCCCGCGCCATCAACGCCGGCCTGCGCAAGTCCCTCGAAAACGATCCCAAAGTTGTCCTCATGGGTGAGGACATCGGTGCGCTCGGTGGCGTTTTCCGGGTCACCGACGGCCTCCAGAAAGACTTCGGCAAACACCGGGTGGTTGACACCCCCTTGGCCGAATCCGCGATCATCGGCACCGCCGTCGGACTGGCCTACCGCGGCTATCGCCCGGTCTGCGAAATCCAATTCGACGGCTTCATCTACCCGGCATTCGACCAGATCGTCAGCCAAGTAGCCAAGATGCATTACCGTACCCAGGGCCGCGTCAAGATGCCCATCACCATCCGCGTTCCCTTCGGTGGAGGGATCGGGTCACCCGAGCACCACTCCGAGTCCCCGGAGGCGTACTTCACCCACACCTCGGGCCTCCGCGTCATCAGCGTCTCCAACCCGCAGGATGCCTACACCATGATCCAGCAGGCCATCGCCTCGGACGATCCGGTCCTGTACTTCGAGCCCAAGCGCCGCTACCACGACAAGGGCGAAGTGGACGAGACCGCAGATCTGTCCACGGCACTGTCCATGGAGAAGGCAAGGGTGGTCACCGCAGGCAGCGACGTCACCTTGGTGACGTACGGACCGCTCGTGAAGACCGCGAACGACGCCGCCATGGCCGCCGCCGACGAAGGGGTCTCGGTGGAGGTTATCGACCTGCGCTCGCTGGCTCCGATCGATTTCCCGGCAGTGGAGGCGTCCGTCCGCAAGACCGGCAGGCTCGTCATCACCCACGAGGCTGCGCAGTCCGGCGGGCTCGGCGCCGAAATCGCCGCCAGCATCACCGAGCGTTGCTTCAACTACCTTGAATCGGCGCCGGTCCGGATCACGGGATTCGACATTCCGTACCCGTATTCAAAGCTCGAGATGCACCACTTGCCGGATCTGGACAGGATCCTTGACGGCGTGGACCGCGCACTCGGCCGCGGCAACTCCCTGAGCGGGCTGGAAGGATGAGCGCCACCATGATCAAGGAATTCAGGCTGCCCGACCTCGGCGAGGGACTCACGGAGTCGGAAATTCTCAGCTGGAAGGTTGCGGTGGGGGACACCGTGACCCTGAACCAGGTCATTGCCGAGGTGGAGACGGCCAAGGCCGTGGTCGAGTTGCCTTCGCCCTTCGCCGGAACCGTGGCCGCCCTGCACGAACAAGCCGGTTCGGTTGTGGAGGTCGGCAAGCCGATCGTCTCCTTTGAAGTCGACGACGCCGGAGCCTCGCCTTCCGCTGTTGCCGGTTCCGCTGCGGGCGCATCGGTGGAAGGCCCCGCGGAGACCGCGGCGAAGCGCGAGCCGAACCTCGTAGGCTACGGCGCCGTCGTCGAAAAGTCCGGACGGCCAGCCCGCCGCCAGCGGTCCTTTGACGGAAGCACCGGCGAACGCGAGGCCGCCCGGGAAGCGGTTCCCGCCGTCGAGCCCGTTCCCGTGGTTGAACAGCCCGGACCGCTCTCCGTGCCAAGCGGGCAGGCAGCGGAGCAAGAGCGTCCGCGGTCCACGCCTCCGGTCCGCAAACTGGCGAGGGATCTCGGAATCGACCTTGAGCTGGTCAAGGGAACCGGACCGGGAGGCCTGATCACCCGTTCGGATGTCCAGAACTTTGCGGCCGGGTCCCAGCCGCAGCTCATCGCTCCCGAGGCCGCCGCGTCCGCCGTCGGGGTTTCCACTGAACGCGAGACCCGCACACCTATCAAGGGAGTCCGGAAGTTCACGGCCGCTGCCATGGTGCAAAGTGCGTTCACGGCGCCGCATGTGACCGAGTTCCTGACCGTTGACGTCACGCCCACCATGGAACTGCTGACGCGGCTCAAGGCGAGTCGCGAATTTGCCGGGTACAAACTCACGCCGTTGACCATCGCGGCCAAGGCGGTGTTGATCGCCTTGCGCAGGAACCCGACGCTGAACTCCCGCTGGGACGAAGGCGCACAGGAGATCGTGCAGTTCAACTACGTGAACCTGGGTATCGCCGCCGCCACTCCGCGGGGTCTGACTGTTCCCAACATCAAAGAAGCGGACAAGATGACGCTGCTGGAACTGTCCACGGCGCTGTCCGAGCTGACGGACACGGCACGTTCAGGCAAGACTTCCCCGGCAGATCTGACGGGCGGGACCATTTCGATCACGAACATCGGCGTGTTCGGGATCGACGCCGGAACCCCCATCCTGAACCCGGGCGAGGCTGCCATCGTGGCGCTGGGATCAGTGCGCAAAGCTCCTTGGGTGCACAACGACGAACTCGCGGTGCGCCAGGTGATGTCGTTGAGCCTGTCCTTCGACCATCGACTGGTGGACGGCGAACAGGGCTCGAAGTTCCTGGCCGACCTGGGCGCGATCCTGTCCGACCCAGCAACCGTCATGACCATGATCTAGCGGCTCTCCAGGCCAACTGACTCGCAGTTGTTGTCGTTTTGGAGGCTCAAAACGACAACAACTGCTGGGCCCACGCCGCCAGGGTTCCCTGGCCGAGCTTGCGAGGCAAGGGTGGCGGTGGGGAGTTAGTTGGGCCTTGCTAGCAGAAGGCTAGCGCACCGTCAGGGCGGCGAGGGCCATGCGTTCGAGGATGGGCCGCGCGCTTTTGACCGCCATGCGTCGTCCGTGGTGCCGGACCGAGTGCGGCGTCGAGTTGATGAGGCCGAAGGCTGCGTGCGCGCGGACCCGTAGCTCGGCGGGATCCGTGTCCGGATGCAATTCGCCGAGCACCCCCACCCACAGTTCCACATAGTTGCGCTGCAGGGTGCGCACCTCGGCCTGGTCGGCGTCGCTGAGGTTGCTGAAGTCGCGGTCCTGGACCCGGATGACATCGGGATTGCTGAGGGCGAAGTCCACGTGGAACTCCACCAGTCCGCGCAATGCAGCTTCAGCGTCGGCGGCTTCGGACACCACGGTGCGGCCGCCGTCGAGCAGATTCCGGCTCACACTCAACAGCAGCTCGGCGAGCACGGCTTGTTTTCCGGGGAAGTGCCGGTACACCGCAGGTCCGCTGACTCCTGCCGCGGCCCCCAGGTCCTCAAGGGACACGCGGTTGAAACCATCGGCGGCGAACAGCCCGGCTGCGGCGGTCAGGAGGGCCTTGCGCCGTGTTTCCTTGGCTTGGCTCCGCTGGGTCGGTGCTGGGCCGTCCTGCTGGGAGCTCCGCTGGAAGGTGACCACAATTCCTCCTTTTGCACGCGTCCACTTCAGCGCCGGTACCGGGCGGGCCCCGTGTCGGGGTGATGGACAACACAGTTAATAGAGACTAACCTAAATTCCAGTTATGCGGTACTAACTGAGATGGCCATTGGCCGGGATGGGACACAGTCGATGGAGACACTCGCCAGCCAGCTGGATACCAGCAGCGATCAGTTCGCGGCCAACGCGGAAGCGCAGCTGTCACTGCTTTACGAGCTGAAGAAGCGCCTTGCCGTGGCTACCCTGGGTGGTCCGGAGAAGTCGCGCGAGCGGCACATCTCCCGGGGCAAGCTGTTGCCGCGCGAGCGCATCAACTACTTGCTGGACGAGGGAAGCCCGTTCCTGGAGATCGCCCCGCTGGCGGCAAACGGGATGTACAACGACGACTCCCCGGGTGCCGGAGTGATCGCGGGGATCGGCTTGGTCCATGGCCGGCAGGTGATGGTGGTGTCCAACGACGCCACGGTCAAGGGCGGAACGTATTACCCGATGACGGTGAAGAAGCATCTCCGGGCGCAGGAGATCGCGCTGGAGAACAGGCTGCCGTGCGTCTACCTCGTGGACTCCGGGGGAGCGTTCCTGCCCAAGCAGGACGAGGTGTTCCCGGACAAGGAGCACTTTGGCCGGATCTTCTTCAACCAGGCGAGGATGTCAGCGGCGAAGATCCCGCAGATCGCCTCGGTCATGGGGTCCTGCACGGCCGGTGGCGCTTACGTTCCCGCCATGAGCGACGAAACCGTCATTGTCCGCAACCAGGGCACCATTTTCCTGGGTGGTCCGCCGCTGGTGAAGGCNATCGCCTCGGTCATGGGGTCCTGCACGGCCGGTGGCGCTTACGTTCCCGCCATGAGCGACGAAACCGTCATTGTCCGCAACCAGGGCACCATTTTCCTGGGTGGTCCGCCGCTGGTGAAGGCCGCCATCGGTGAAATCGTGACCGCGGAGGAGCTCGGCGGCGGCGACGTGCACTCGCGGATTTCCGGTGTGACGGACCACCTCGCCGAAAACGACGAGCACGCACTGCAGATCGTCCGCGAC
>NZ_JAYKZI010000023.1:0-35588 GCF_036662515.1 Arthrobacter sp. S2(2024)
ACGGACCCGAGGAATACGGCAACACAGCCACCGCAGAGGAAGGCCTCTGGGCCCGCAAAGGTTGGGCAGGACGCACGTGACACGCGCGGGATTTACACACGTTTTGTCCTATAACCCCGCAAACAGGCGGAAACACGAAGGGCCCCTCATGGAGGGGCCCTTCGTTCTGTGGAGGGGACGACGGGAATCGAACCCGCGTAATCAGTTTGGAAGACTGAGGCTTTACCATTAAGCTACGTCCCCGGGCGAGGCTGCATGGGTCTCTACGAATCCATCAGAGGGTTCCGTGCATCTTTCCGGCGGCTGTTGAAGCCGGATATAACTAAACCTAATTCAGGGGCCAAGTGTCAAATGTGCATTCTCCGGCGAGATGCCCGTAGACTGTCCTGTGCATTCACGGGGTGTAGCTCAGCTTGGCTAGAGCGCCTGCTTTGGGAGCAGGAAGTCGCAGGTTCAAATCCTGTCACCCCGACTCTGTGTGCCTGTTCCGATCCGGAACGCGGCAGAACCCCATCCCACAAAACCAGGAGTACTTAGACTGTGAAGAGCGCTGTCGAGAACCTCACCGCCACGCGGGTCAAGCTCAACGTTGAGGTTCCCTTTGAGGAACTGAAGCCGAGCATCGATGCCGCTTACAAGACCGTTGCTTCGCAGATCCAGGTTCCCGGGTTCCGCAAGGGCAAGGTTCCCTCCAAGCTGGTTGACCAGCGCGTTGGCCGCGGCTACGTCCTGGAGACCGCCATCAACGATGGCCTCAACGGCTGGTACCAGGCTGCCGTCCAGGAAGCCGGCCTCCGTCCGCTGAGCCGTCCCGAGGTTGAGATCACCGAGGTTCCGGACCCGTCCTCGACCGACGGTGAACTGAAGTTCCAGGTTGAGATCGACGTCCGTCCCGAGGTTGAGCTCCCCGACTACGCCGGCATCAAGGTAGAGGTTGCCGCAGCCGATTCCTCCGACGCCGACGTCGACAAGGCCCTCGACGAGCTCCGCGGCCGCTTCGGCACGCTGAAGTCCGTTGACCGCCCGGCCGCCGATGGTGACTTCCTGACCATCGACATCACCGCCACGATCGACGGCGCTGAGATCGACTCCGCCACCGGCCTGTCCTACCAGGTTGGCGCAGGCACCATGCTTGAAGGCCTCGATGAGGCCGTCACCGGCCTTTCTGCCGAAGAAGAAGCAATCTTCGACACCACCCTGGTTGGCGGCGAGCACGCCGGCGAAGCAGCCCAGGTCAAGGTTGTTGTCAAGACCGTCAAGGAGCGCGAGCTTCCTGAGGCCAACGACGACTTCGCCCAGTTGGCATCCGAGTTCGACACCCTCGCCGAACTGCGTGAAGACCTTGCCAAGCAGGCCGCTGAGTCCAAGGTCGTCGGCCAGGGCGTCGAAGCCCGTGACAAGGTCCTGGACAAGCTCGTGGAGCTCATCGAGGTTCCGGTTCCGGACTCTGTAGTCGAAGAGCAGCTCGAAGCGCACTTCAACCCGGAGAACGCCCACGGTGAAGGCGATCACGACACCGAGGAACACCGCGCCGAGGTCAAGGCCAACACCGCCCGTGCCTTCCAGAACGAGATCATCCTTGACGCCATTGCCGACAAGGAAGAAGTGAGCGTCAGCCAGAACGAGCTGATCGACTACATCGTCACCACGGCAAGCCAGTACGGCATGGACCCGAACCAGTTCGCCCAGATCATCGATCAGAGCGGCCAGGTTCCCATGATGGTTTCCGAGGTCCGCCGCCGTAAGGCTCTCGCAGTTGTCCTCGGCCAGGCCGAGGTTGTCGACTCCGAGGGCAACAAGGTCGACCTCAGCGACTTCGTGCGCCCCGCGGGCGAAGAGGCCTCCGTCGAGGAAGCCGAAGAGGCAGCTGTTGTTCCGAGCGACGACCCCGCCGCAGTGAAGTTCTAGTTTCAACTCAAGCCGCCCCCGGATCATGGATCCGGGGGCGGCTTGGTTTAAGCCCCGGAACCGTGCAAAGTACGCCCTTCCGCAATCGTGCGCCGTCAGCGAACAGCGCGATTTGGGAGAACAAATCGCCGTGGAAAACGGTTAGTGTCCAAGTAGTGAAGATCAGGGATGGCAAGTTCAGCAATGGCCCTGTCACCAGCGAGAGGTAAGTACTTATGTCACAGCACGCAGAGGCCCCCAGGATGGCAACCGTCGATCCAGCGGCCCAGGACAACTACATCTACAACCGCCTGCTGAAAGAGCGCATCATCTGGCTCGGATCCGAAGTCCGTGACGAAAACGCCAACGCGATCTGCTCCCAGCTCCTCCTCCTCTCGGCTGAAGACCCTGAGAAGGACATCTACCTCTACATCAACTCGCCTGGCGGCTCCGTGACCGCCGGCATGGCTATCTACGACACCATGCAGTTCATCCCGAACGACGTCGTGACGGTTGCCACCGGCCTCGCGGCCTCCATGGGCCAGTTCCTCCTTTCCTCGGGCACCAAGGGCAAGCGCTACGCCACGCCCAACGCCCGCATCCTGATGCACCAGCCTTCCGGCGGCATCGGTGGCACGGCGTCGGACATCAAGATCCAGGCGGAGCTGATCCTTCACATGAAGAAGGTCATGGCCGAGCTGACAGCCGAACAGACCGGACAGACCGTGGAGACCATCCTCAAGGACAACGACCGCGACAAGTGGTTCACGGCCACCGAAGCGCTCGAGTACGGCTTCTTCGACAAGATCTCCGCCCACGCAGGCTCTGTGGCCGGTGGCGGCGGAACGGCCAACTCGTCGAATTCCGAGAAGTAACCGGCACCAAGAAACATTCAGATCAGGAGCAATGAAAATGAACTACAACTTTGGATGGTCTGCCGGTAATCTCCCGTCCAGCCGCTACGTCCTCCCGCAGTTCGAGGAGCGCACGCCCTACGGCTTCAAGCGCCAGGACCCGTACACGAAACTCTTCGAGGACCGCATCATCTTTCTCGGTGTGCAGGTTGACGACGCTTCTGCCGACGACATCATGGCCCAGCTGCTGGTGCTCGAGTCCACGGACCCGGACCGCGACATCACGTTGTACATCAACTCGCCGGGTGGCTCGTTCACGGCCATGACGGCGATCTACGACACGATGACGTACATTCGTCCGGAGATCCAGACCGTGTGCCTCGGCCAGGCGGCCAGCGCGGCGGCTGTGCTGCTCGCGGCAGGTACGGCGGGCAAACGCCTCGCCCTGCCCAACGCCCGGGTCCTGATCCACCAGCCGTCGCTGTCCGGCGGCCAAGGGGGCCAGGCTTCCGACCTCGAGATCCAGGCCGCAGAAGTCATGCGCATGCGCTCATGGCTTGAGGACACGCTGGCCAAGCACTCCGGTCGGACGCCGGAACAGGTCAACAACGATATCGAGCGCGACAAGATCCTCACCGCTGCCGAGGCAATGAACTACGGATTGATCGACCAGGTGCTCGATTCCCGCAAGATCAAGCCCCAGGCTATCGCCAGGTAACTGGCCAAAACTCGACGCCGGTGCGGTTCAGGAAATATGGACCGCATCGGCGTTCTGTTTCAACCCAAGCAGCCCATTGTGTCCTACAGTGGAAGTTGTCATGGTGGCGCCCCCGCTGCGATCGGCGCGAAATCGCGGATAGGTACGGGGCTGCACCACCCGCATGAAACGAAGGGATTCCCACATGGCTCGGATTGGCGAGAGCACGGATCTGCTGAAGTGTTCTTTCTGCGGAAAGAGCCAAAAGCAGGTTCGGAAGCTGATTGCCGGGCCCGGCGTGTACATCTGCGACGAGTGCATCGAACTCTGCAACGAGATCATCGAAGAGGAGCTCGCCGAAGTATCGGATCTCGGTAGCTTCGAGTTGCCCAAGCCGCGGGAGATCTTCGACTTCCTCCAGGAATACGTCATTGGGCAGGAGCCCGCGAAACGCTCCCTCGCCGTCGCGGTCTACAACCACTACAAGCGCATCCAGGCGGGCCACGCACCGAAGACCGGCCTCGGTGAAGGTGGACACCATGAGGACGTGGAGATCGCCAAGTCCAACATCCTGCTGATCGGTCCCACCGGCTGCGGCAAGACCTACTTGGCACAAACCCTTGCCCGCCGCCTGAACGTACCCTTCGCTGTTGCCGACGCCACGGCCCTGACGGAGGCCGGTTACGTTGGCGAAGACGTCGAAAACATCCTCCTGAAGCTCATCCAGGCCGCCGACTACGACGTCAAGAAGGCCGAACAAGGCATCATCTACATCGACGAGATCGACAAGATTTCGCGCAAGAGCGAGAATCCGTCCATCACGCGCGATGTGTCCGGCGAGGGTGTGCAGCAGGCGCTTCTCAAGATCCTCGAAGGCACAGTGGCCTCGGTTCCGCCCCAGGGCGGACGCAAACACCCGCATCAGGAATTCATCCAGATCGACACCACCAACGTGCTGTTCATTGTGGCCGGTGCGTTCGCCGGGCTCGAGGACATCATTGGATCGCGGTCCGGCCGCAAAGGCATAGGCTTCGGGGCCCCGCTCAACGAGGTCAAGGACAACGCGGACAGCTACGGCGAGGTGATGCCGGAGGATCTGCTCAAGTTCGGGCTGATTCCCGAATTCATCGGGCGCCTGCCCGTGATCACCACTGTGTCCAACCTTGACCGTTCCGCGCTCATCCAGATTCTCTCCAAGCCCAAGAACGCCCTGATCAAGCAGTACCAGAAGATGTTCCAGCTGGACGGCGTGGAGCTTTTGTTCGACGACGACGCCCTGGACTCGATCGCGGACCAAGCCCTTGAACGTGGCACCGGAGCCCGCGGCCTGCGTGCCATCATGGAGGAAGTGCTGCTACCGGTCATGTTCGACCTGCCAAGCAGGGACGACATCGCCAGCGTCGTCATCACTGCCGATGCCGTGAACAAGAAGGGCCAGCCCACCATGATCGCGCACGAGGTCATTGCGAAGCGTCGGAATAAGTCCGCCTAGCCAGAGGTTGGCATGATTGGTGCCGGACACCGTTTTCGTCCGCCTACCCGCGCCCCTTACGCCTATCGAAGGAGTTCCCTGTGCCCGAGCAGACCGCCAACAAGGTCGATTTCTGGTTCGATCCGATGTGCCCATTTGCCTGGGTGACATCCCGCTGGATCGGTGAAGTGGAAGACGTCCGCGGCATCGAGACCAACTGGAACGTCATGAGTCTCTCGGTCCTCAACGAAGGCCGCGAACTGCCTGCCGAATACACCGAGAAGATGAAGCAGGGCTGGGGACCTGTCCGGGTCATCATTGCCGCCCGCGAGCTGCACGGAGACGAATACGTCAAGCCGTTGTACGACGCGATGGGGTCCCTCATCCACCACGAAGGCATCAAGGATTTCGCCGAGGTCATCTCGAAGGCCCTGGCTGAAACCGGCCTTCCCGCCGAGTTGGCACGCTTCGCCGATTCCGAGGAATACGACGTCCAGCTGCGTGCAAGCCATGAATCGGGGATCTCCTTGGTGGGCCAGGATGTTGGCACCCCCGTGGTCGCCGTCAACGGCACGGCCTTCTTCGGTCCTGTCCTCACCCGTATTCCCCGTGGCGAGGAAGCCGGCCGGATCTGGGACGCCACGGTCACCTTGGCCGGGTACCCGCACTTCTTCGAACTCAAGCGCAGCCGCACGGAAAGCCCGGAATTCAACTAGCCCGGAATTCAACCAGCTTGAGCCGTGGGCCAGGCTATTTCAGGAACCGCGACGTTCGACGGTCTGCGAGGATCTTTCCGTTTGTCTGGCAGCCAGGGCAATACTGCAATGACGTGTCGGCAAAGGACACCTCGCGGATCGTGGTCCCGCACACGGGGCAAGGCTGGCCCGCCCTGCCGTGGACCCGCATGGTGTTCCGCTTGGTGTCCTTGAGTTCGCTTGACGCTTTCCCGACGGCGGCGGCCACAGCCGCACCCAGGACGCTTTCGATGGACTCATAGAGGACACGGGTGGTGTCCTTGTCCAGCGACTTGGCGATCGCGAACGGTGAAATCCTGGCTGCGTGAAGGATCTCGTCGCTATAGGCGTTCCCGATGCCCGCGATGACGCCTTGGCTCCGAAGGACTCCCTTGATCTGGTGCGCGTTTGTGGAAAGGATTCCGGCCAAGGTCTCCTCCGTGAAGGCCGGGCTCAGCGGGTCCGGGCCAAGTGTCGCTATTCCCGGAACGTCCAGGGGGTTGCGCACCACGTATACGGCCAGGCTTTTCTTCGTCCCGGCTTCCGTCAGGTCCACTCCGACGTGGGTTGAACCGTCGCTCTTGGTGAAGCCAATCCTTGCCGCGATATTGCTGCCGCCCATCCGAAGCTGGGTCTGCGATGGCTGTTCCGTGTAGCGGAGCCACCCGGCCTTGGCGAGGTGGAAGATGAAATGGATGCCTTCGGCGTCGAGGCTGACGAACTTTCCGAAGCGTTCCACACCGACGATCTTGCGACCCTCCAGCGCTGAGTAAGGGGGATCGGCTGTCTTCAGCACGGCAAAAGAGGTGATCTGGATCTTCGTCAGTTCGGCACCGAGAAGATTCCTGCCCAGAAAGGCAGTCAGCCCGGCCACCTCGGGAAGTTCTGGCATAGCAACACTGTGCCACAAAGCACCGGCACCCAGAACCCCGGAGGCCCGCAGCGAGGCGTCCGAATTACATGCCAGTAGTTCGTGAAGGGGGCTTGTGCTGGCCGGGGAGCGGGTCAAGAATAGAACTTACCCACTTCGGAAGAAGAGGGACACGGAAACCAGAGATTCAGTGATATGCATCTGACGCAGCCTTCGGCAAAGTTGGATGCAAGCTACCAGTGACGAGGTAGGAAGACCTGAAAGTCCGAGGATTCCGCCAGACTGCCAAGACGTCACCGGGCAGCCGAAAAGTCGAAGCCCCACCAACGGCTAAACGCTGATGGGGCTTCCCCTTTGCCCTGAAATCCCAAGTGCCTGGAACTTCCCGGGCGGCCCGGAAAAACTCCCGGGCTCTTCCAAACTACGCCTGGGCGGGCTCCTCGGCAGGCGCCAGGACTACGTCGCTCACGGTGAGTTCGCCGTCCCCGGCTACCAGTGAAATCTCCTGGGCGTTGGCCGCGGCCTTCAGGTCTCCCAGTCCGGCTTCCAGCTGTGCCACAAACGACTCGGTAGCGGTGATCGTGGCCGACAGGACCTCGGTGCGCTGCTTGACCTTGGCCTCGGACTTGGCCTTGCGGATGCCGCTCAGCGCGATGCCGACGGTGCCCAGCATGGTGGTGTCGCCGTCGACGATCTCCACGGCTGCAGGCCACGCCGCGCGGTGGACCGAACCCGTGCGCCACCAGCTCCAGACCTCTTCGGTGGCGAAGGGCAGGAACGGCGCGAACAGGCGCAACAGCGCATCCAGCGTGGTGGCAAGGGCAGCAAGCACGGATGCCTGCTCGGTCTCGCCGGCCGCACCGTAGGCGCGGTCCTTGATGAGCTCCACGTAGTCGTCCGTGAACTGCCAGAAGAACGATTCCGTGATCTGCAGGGCGCGGGCGTAGTCGTAGTTGTCGAACGCCTTGGTGGACTGTGCCACGACATCGGCCAGCTGCGCGAGCAATGCCCGGTCCAAGGGGTTGGTCAGGGGTCCCCACGCGGGCGTTTTTTCCGCGTGGGGGAGACCAACCCCGGGGTTGCTCAGGACGGAAAGGTCCGCGCCGACCACCGAGTTCTCCGTGGCGCCCAGGTTCAACACGAACTTGGAGGCATTGAGCAGCTTGATGGCCAGGCGGCGGCCGATCTTCATCTGGGCGATCTCGTAGGCGGTGTCGGCGCCGAGCTTGGCCGAGGCGGCCCAGTAACGGACGGCGTCGGAGCCGAATTCGTTCAGGACGTCGGTGGGAACAACCACGTTGCCCTTGGACTTGGACATCTTCTTGCGGTCCGGGTCCAGGATCCAGCCCGAGATGGCGGCGTGCTTCCACGGCGCGCTGTCCTGCAGGGCATCTGCCCGCACGGCCGAGGAGAAGAGCCAGGTGCGGATGATGTCGTGGCCCTGCGGACGGAGGTCGAAGGGGTAGACCTTGCCGAACAGTTCCTCGTCACGGCTCCAGCCGCCCACGATCTGCGGGGTCAGCGAAGACGTGGCCCAGGTGTCCAGGACATCCGCGTCGCCGATGAAGCCATTGGGCTGCTCGCGCTGGGACTCGTCGAAGCCGGGGGCCGCGTCCGCCGCAGGGTCCACGGGAAGGGACTCGTCGGACGGCAGGATCGGGTTCTCGTAGTCCGGGTTGCCCTGGGCATCCAGCGGGTACCAGACGGGGATCGGCACACCGAAGAATCGCTGGCGTGAAACGAGCCAGTCACCGTTCAGCCCGGAAATCCAGTTCTCGTAGCGGGAACGCATGAACGACGGGTGGAATTCGATCTCGTGTCCGCGCGCGATCAACCGCTCGCGGCGGTCTTCGTCCCGTCCGCCATTGCGGATGTACCACTGGCGCGAGGTGACAACTTCAAGGGGCTTGTCGCCCTTCTCGAAGAAGTTCACGGGGTGCGTGATCTTCTTGGGCTCGCCATCCAGCAAATCGGCGGCGGCGAGAAGCTCGACCACCGCCTCCTTGGCAGAGAACGCAGTCTTGCCGGCAATCGCCGCGTAGGCTTCCTTGCCGGCGTCGGTGGTGATCCACTCGGGTGTCTCGGCGATGATGCGGCCGTCGCGGCCCATGATGGCGCGGGTGGGCAACTGCAGCTCGCGCCACCAGGTGACGTCGGTCAGGTCGCCGAAGGTACAGACCATGGCGATGCCGGAACCCTTGTCCGCCTTGGCGAGCGGATGGGCTTTGACCTCGAGTTCGACGTCGAACAGGGGAGACGTGACGGTCTTGCCGAACAGCGGCTGGTAGCGCTCGTCGTCGGGGTTCGCCACCAACGCGGCGCACGCGGCGAGGAGTTCCGGACGTGTTGTCTCGATGTAGATCTTCTCGCCGTCAGCGGTGAAGAAAGGGTAGCGGTAGTACGCGCCGGCAACCTCGCGGTCCTCGAGTTCGGCCTGCGCGACGGCGGTACGGAACGTCACGTCCCACAGGGTGGGGGCCTCGGCCATGTAGGCGTCACCGGCGTTCAGGTTCGCGAGGAAGGCACGCTGGGACACCGCACGGGAGGTGTCGTCGATGGTGCGGTAGGTGAGGTCCCAGTCAACGGACAGGCCGAGTGTCTGGAACAGGTTCTCGAAGACCTTTTCGTCTTCGACGGCGAGTTCCTCGCAGAGTTCGATGAAGTTCTGGCGCGAGACGACGTCGAAATCGCGCTGGTTCTTGGCCGGCTGTGCCGGCGGGCGGTAGTCGGCGTTGTAGGGAATGGCGGGATCGCAGCGGACGCCGTAGTAGTTCTGGACGCGGCGCTCGGTAGGCAGCCCGTTGTCGTCCCAGCCCATCGGGTAGAAGACGTTCTTGCCGGTCATGCGCATGTAGCGGGCCTGGACATCCGTCTGCGTGAACGAGAACATGTGGCCCACGTGGAGCGAACCGGATGCGGTGGGCGGGGGAGTGTCGATCGAGTAGACCTGCTCCCGGGTGGTGTCCGGGTTGAACTTGTAGGTTCCTTCGTCCAGCCAGCGCTGCGTCAGGGCAGCCTCGAGGCCTTCAAGGGCCGGCTTATCGGGAACGTTGATGGGGGCGGTGGCGGGCGTGTCTGTACCCTGCGTTGATTCAGCCATGGGCCAATTGTTTCATGGCGCCCTTTGTTCCGTGGCACGCAGGGGTGCAGTAGCATGCGGGCCATGACGGAACTCAAGGACGTTTTGGTTATCAAGCGCATCTATGACGAAGCAGCGGACGACGACGGCTACCGGGTTCTGGTCGACAGGCTGTGGCCGCGAGGGGTATCCAAGGAACGCGCCCACCTGGATCTCTGGCTCAAGGAGATCGCTCCCTCGCCGCCCCTCCGTACCGAGTTTGCCCATATGCAGGAGCGATTCGAGGACTTCCGCCGCTCGTACCAGGCTGAGCTGGAACAGAATCCCGCCGTGGAGCAGCTGCTGGAGCTGGCGGCCGCGGAAAAGCGCGTCACGCTGCTCTACGGCGCCAGGGACCCTGAAATCAATCACGCCCGCGTCCTGGTGGAGTTTCTGCTGGGCGCCGCCAAGACGGACACATGACCACGCCGCAGCATCCGCGCTTCGCGCGGGCCTACGCCCGGGCGGTTCCGGCGATAAACCTGCGCGGCGGCACCGAACACCGGCGCACCCTGCTGGCTGGCCTGCGAGGCCGCGTCATCGAGGTCGGCGCCGGCGAGGGCTCGTCGTTCGGCCTGTACCCGGCCACCGTGGAAAGTGTCCTCGCGGTTGAACCTGATGACTACCTCAGGGAACTTGCTGGAGCCAAGGCAGGGCTTGCCGCAGTGCCGGTCACGGTTGTTCCCGGAACCGCCGAAAACATTCCAGCGGCCGACGGCGAGGCGGACGCCGTCGTAGTCAGCCTTGTCCTCTGTAGCGTCGCGGACCAGGCGGACGCGCTAGCGGAAATCCGCCGGGTGCTTCGGCCCGGCGGAACCTTGGCGTTCTACGAGCACGTGCGCTCGGACAAGCAGTTTCTCGCGGCCGTCGAGGATCTGCTCACTCCGGCCTGGAAGCACATGGCCGGAGGCTGCCATCCCAACCGCAACACCCTGCACGCGATCGGCGCAGCCGGCTTCCAGGTGCTGCACAGTGAGCGTTTCGGCTTCTCCGCCGGCCCGCTGTCTCCGTCGATCGCCCACATCCTTGGGCGTGCGGTTTCTCCCGGTGAACCGCGTTAGGGTGGTGCCATGACTGAGGAAGTACAGACGAAGACCGCAGTAGTGACCGGCGCCAGCACGGGAATCGGCGAAGCCACGGTGAGGGCCCTCACCGCCGAGGGTTGGAAGGTATTCGCCGTCGCCCGCCGTGCCGAGCGGCTTGAGGCACTCGGCGCCGAGAGCGGCGCAGTGCCGTTCGCCGCGGACATCACCAACGACGACGACGTCGCGGCCTTGCTCTCAGCCGTCACCGAGGCAGGGGGAGCGGACACGCTCATCAACATTGCCGGCGGTGCGCGGGGCGCCGACACCCTGGCCAATGCCCAGACCGAGGACTGGGACTGGATGTACCAAGTCAACGTGCTCGGCACCCTGAAGCTGACCCGGGCCTTCCTCCCGATGCTGCGGGCCAACGGCGAGGGCACCGTTTTGAACCTGACGTCGACGGCGGGATTCACGGCCTACGAAGGCGGCGGCGGGTACAACGCGGCAAAGTTCGCCCAGCACGCCATGACCGGCGCCCTGCGCCTGGAGGAAGCCGAGAACAACATCCGCGTCATTGAGGTGGCACCCGGCCTCGTCCGCACGGAGGAATTCGCTCTCAACCGCCTCGGCGATGCCACCGCGGCAGCCAAGGTATACGCCGGTGTCGAGAAGCCGCTCACCCCGGAGGACGTCGCCGACGTCGTCAAGTACGCGGTCTCATTGCCGCACCACATCAACCTGGACGAGATCATCGTCCGCCCGGTGGCGCAGGCCGCTACCCACAAGTTGATCCGCAAGGGCTAAGGTACCGGCGTCGCCGGCTCCCGCGCGGCAGCCCAAGTGGAGCTCGCAGTGCCGCTGCCGCTAGACTTGTGCCACAAGCTTTGACCCGGACATCACCGGTGAGCTTCCGGAAGAACGCCCCTGCCACCCCGGGGGTCAGTAGAACCGGACGGGTAAGCCCGTCACAGCAGCAATGAGCGGCCGACGCCGGAACAGCTCCTCTTCGAAGGGGCCGCGCCAGCGGCGGTAAGTGAGGTGGTACCGCGGTACCGGCGCTGTTGGAAACAACGCAGCTGGCGCCGTCCTCGCATCCTGAATGAAACTTTGTGTTCACCGGCTCAACCCAGGATGAAGAGATGACGTATTACCCCAAGGCCTCCACAGCTCTCTCCGGCACCCCGCGAGGGGTGTCCGCCTCCGTGAAGTTCCCGGAGATCGAAGAGCGCATCCTCAAGTACTGGGATGAAGACGGCACCTTCCAAGCCAGCATCGACAACCGCAGCGCGGACCTGCCCGGAGGGCACCCCGGCAGTAACGAGTTCGTCTTCTATGACGGTCCTCCCTTCGCCAATGGACTGCCCCACTACGGCCACCTCCTGACCGGCTACGCCAAGGACCTGGTGGGCCGCTACCAGACCCAGCGCGGCAAGCGCGTCGAACGGCGTTTCGGCTGGGACACCCACGGCTTGCCCGCGGAACTCGAGGCCATGAAGCAACTGGGCATGACGGACAAGACCCAGATCGAAGCGATGGGCATAGACAAATTCAACGACGCCTGCCGCGCCTCGGTCATGAAGTACGCGGACGAATGGAAGAGCTACGTCACACGGCAGGCACGCTGGGTGGACTTCGACAACGACTACAAGACCCTCAACGTCGAGTACATGGAGTCTGTCCTTTGGGCCTTCAAGCAGCTCCACGAGAAGGGCCTCACCTACAACGGGTACCGCGTCCTGCCGTACTGCTGGAAGGACGAGACGCCGCTGTCCAACCATGAGTTGCGCATGGATGACGATGTCTACAAGAACCGCCAGGACCAGACCGTCACCGTGACCTTCCCCATCAAGGCAGGGGAGTCGGAACTCTCCAAGTCCCTTGAAGGCGTGCAGGCGCTCGCGTGGACCACGACCCCCTGGACGCTGCCCACCAACCTGGCGCTCGCCGTCGGGCCCGACATTTCTTACGCGGTGGTTCCGGCCGGTCCCAACGGGATCAAGGCCGCCTCCGCGGAGGCTCCGGTGAAGGGCAGCTTCCTGCTGGCCGCCGATCTTCTCGGCACCTACGCCAAGGATCTGGGGTACGACGACGGTGCTGCCGCTACCGCCGCCGTCACGGCAAGCTACACGGGCACCGAGTTGGCCGGCCTGGAGTACGAGCCGCTCTGGGACTACTTCTCCGATACCGAGAAGTACGGCACCCAGAACGCCTGGCGTTTCCTCGTGGCGGACTACGTCACCACCACCGACGGTACGGGCATCGTCCACCAGGCTCCGGCCTACGGCGAGGACGACCAGAAAGTCTGTGAGGACGCGGGCATCCCCGTGGTCCTTTCCGTCGACGAGGGCGCCAAGTTCCTCCACCTGTTCGCGCACGGACCGCTCGCCGAAATCTCCGGGCTGCAGGTGTTCGATGCCAACAAGCCGATCACCCAGGCACTGCGTTCCGGCGGTCGCTTGGTTCGCCAGGCCAGTTACGAGCACAGCTACCCGCACTGCTGGCGCTGCCGCAACCCCCTGATCTACCGTGCCGTGTCCTCCTGGTACGTGGAGGTCACCAAGTTCAAGGACCGGATGTCCGAACTGAACCAGGAGATCAACTGGATCCCGGGCAACGTCAAGGACGGACAGTTCGGCAAGTGGCTGGCCAACGCCCGCGACTGGTCCATCAGCCGCAACCGCTACTGGGGCTCGCCCATCCCGGTGTGGCAGTCCGACGACCCCGAGTACCCGCGCACGGACGTTTACGGCTCCCTCGCCGAGATGGAGGCCGATTTCGGCCGCCTTCCGATGAACAACGACGGCCAGGTCGACCTGCACCGCCCGTTCATCGACGAACTGACCCGGCCCAACCCGGACGACCCGCGCTCGCCTGAAGAGGGCCAGTCCACCATGCGCCGGGTGGAGGACGTCCTGGATGTCTGGTTCGACTCGGGCTCCATGCCCTACGGCCAAGTGCACTATCCGTTCCAGAACGAGGAATGGTTCGACACCCACAACCCTGCCGACTTCATCGTCGAGTACATCGGGCAGACCCGCGGCTGGTTCTACATGCTGCACATCCTGTCCACGGCACTCTTCGACCGGCCGGCCTTCCGCAATGTGATCAGCCATGGCATCGTGCTGGGTTCGGACGGGCAAAAGATGTCCAAGAGCCTGCGCAACTACCCGGACGTCTCCGAGGTCCTGGACCGCGACGGCTCCGACGCCATGCGCTGGTTCCTGATGTCCAGCCCCATCCTGCGCGGCGGCAACCTCGTGGTCACCGAACAGGGAATCCGCGACGGCGTCCGCCAAGTCATCCTGCCGCTGTGGAACGTGTACAGCTTCTTCACGCTGTACACGAACGCTTCCCACACAGTGGATGGGACAGCCGCCGGCTATGACGCCAAGCCGCGCTACGACGGCTACACGGACACCATGGACCAGTACTTGCTGGCAAACACCGGTGACCTCGTCCGCAACGTCACCTCCAGCCTGGACCAATACGACATTTCCGGGGCTTGCGATGAACTGCGCAGCTACCTGGATATGCTCACCAACTGGTATGTCCGCCGCAGCCGCCAGCGCTTCTTCGACGAGAACACCGACGCCTTCGACGCCCTCTACACGGCGCTCGAAGCGGTCTGCCGAGTCTCGGCGTCGCTCCTTCCTTTGGTTTCCGAGGAGATCTGGCGCGGCCTGACCGGCGGGCGCTCCGTGCACTTGGCTGACTGGCCCGAGGCGTCGCTGTTCCCGGCGAACCCGGAACTCGTCGAGGCGATGGACCGGGTCCAGCAGATCTGCTCCACCGGTTCCAGCCTGCGCAAGGCCGCCAACCTCCGCGTTCGCTTGCCGCTGCAGGAACTCACTGTGGTGGCACCCGGTGCTGATGCGCTGGCAGGCTTCGCCGCCGTCGTCGCGGATGAACTGAACCTGCGTTCCGTGCGCCTCCTCGACGCCGCCACGGCGTCGCCGGAGGAATTCGGCATCGAGCAGAAACTCGTGGTCAATGCCCGCGCGGCAGGTCCGCGACTGGGCAAGAACGTCCAGCAGGCCATCAAGGGTTCCAAGTCCGGCGACTGGTCTGTTTCCGATGCGGGAGTGGTCACGGCGGGCGGCCTCGAGCTGGAACCGCAGGAGTACACGCTCGAGACTGTCGTCGCGGAATCTGCTGACGGCTCGTCCGCGGCCGTCGCTGTCCTTCCGGGCGGCGGCTTCGTGGTCCTGAACACCGAAGTCACTCCGGAACTGGCAGCCGAAGGCCTGGCGCGGGACATGGTCCGCGCCATCCAGCAGGCCCGCAAGGACGCAGGACTGAACGTCAGTGACCGCATCCACACCACGGTCCTGGCCGTCCACGACGTCGTTGACGCCTTGCGCGCCAACGAAGAGCTGGTCAAGACCGAAACCCTGTCCCTCAAGCTCGACCCCGTCGTCTCCGGCGACGCCGCCGAGCCGCAGATCACCGTTACCAAGATCGAGGCCTAGTACATGAGCGACGAATTCTCCGTAGAAAGCGTCTACGCCGAACTCCTGGGCCGCGCCCCGGAAAACAAAATGGAGCCGCGGCTCGCGCCCCTGTACCGGGCGATGGATGTGCTGGGGGAGCCCAACAAGGCGTTCCCGATCATCCACATCACGGGCACCAACGGCAAGACCTCAACAGCCCGGATGATCGAGGCCGGGCTTCGTGCCCACGGATTGAGCACAGGCCGTTATACGAGTCCGCACCTGTCGAAGGTCACCGAGCGCATCAGCATCGACGGCGAGCCGGTTTCGGACGAGACCTTTGTCCGGATCTGGGACGAGATCCGTCCGTACCTCGAAATCGTGGACAAGGAGCTCGAGGCGGATGGCCAGCCCAGGCTCACGTACTTCGAGTGCCTGACCATCCTGGGCTTCGCGATCTTCGCGGACCAACCCGTGAACGTCGCCGTGATTGAAGTGGGGCTCGGCGGCATCACCGACGCCACGAATGTGGGCGATGGACAGGTTTCCGTGGTGACGCCGATTTCGCTTGACCACACGGATCTCCTCGGCGATACCACCGAGGATATCGCGCGCGAGAAGGCCGGAATCATCAAGCCCGGCGGCTTCCTGATCAGCGCGGCCCAGCCGGTGGACGCCGCGCAGGTGCTCCTTGAGAAGGCGCGCGAGGTTGGGGTGCCGTTCCGCTTCGAAGGCGTCGAATTCGGCGTCGAGTCCCGCAGCGTTGCCGTCGGAGGCCAAGTCCTGACCATCCAGGGGCTCGCGGGCCGCTATGAGGACCTGCTGCTTCCCTTGCACGGCGCCCACCAGGCCGAGAACGCGGCCGTCGCGGTCGCGGCGCTTGAAGCGTTCTTCGGTGGCGGTGAAAAAGAGCTCGACGGCGACCTCCTGCGCGAAGCGTTCGGCAGCGTCACGTCGCCTGGCCGTCTTGAAGTGGTGCGCACCGCTCCCACGATCATCGTGGATGCGGCCCACAACCCTGACGGCATCCGCGTCTCGGCCGAGGCAATTGAAGAGGCCTTCAGCTTCAGCAAGCTGGTGGTGGTCCTCGGGGTCCTCAAGGAAAAGGACGCGGAGGAAATCCTGCGGCAGCTCAAGGAATCGCTGGGTGGACTGGCAGAGGAGTTCTGCTTCACACAGTCCAGCTCGCCGAGGGCCATCCCGGCGGCGCAACTGGCCGATCTCGCCGTCGACCTTGGCTTCGGTGCGGACAATGTCCACATTGCCGAGAAGCTGGATGACGCGATCGAGTGGGCCGTGGAGCGTGCCGAAGCGAATGATGACCTGGCCGGCGGCGTACTCGTCACGGGTTCCGTCACCGTGGTGGCGGAGGCCCGCATGCTCCTGGGGAAGGTTGGTTCCTGAGCATGGCCAAACTCACCAAAGCCCAGCGCGAATGGCGGCCCGGGATGCCCAAGAAGCGCCGCTCTACCAAGGTGATGTTCGCTTCGACCGTCCTGCTTTTGGAGGCCTTCGTCGCGTTC
The DNA here is from genome assembly GCF_036662515.1 of Arthrobacter sp. S2(2024). NCBI lineage: Bacteria > Bacillati > Actinomycetota > Actinomycetes > Micrococcales > Micrococcaceae > Arthrobacter > Arthrobacter sp. S2(2024). Next base: position 16,611 of record NZ_JAYKZI010000023.1, read on the forward strand.
TTCGCCACCTTGGCAGTCTTCGGACTGAAGCGCGGAGAGGTGCAGCCGGCCCTGATCCTGACCTTCGGCATCAGCCTGAGCGTCATCCTGATCCTGGCCTGTGCCGTGCTTAGCAAGCCGTGGGGCATCGGGGTCGGCTGGGTTATGCAGCTGGTCTTGATTCTTTCCGGCTTCGTCGAGCCCACGATGTTCGTGGTGGGAGTCCTGTTCGCGGCCTGCTGGTGGTACGGCATCCGTGCCGGCATGAGAATCGACCGCGAGAACGCCCAGCGTGATCGTGAGCAAGCCGAATGGAACGCTTCGCACGGGGACTCTGGGGGCAGCGCGGGCGTCGCCTGAGTGAAACCCCGTAAACTGGCTGGGAAACCCACACATCCAACATTGGAGCAACCGTGAGCATTGAGCGCACCCTTGTACTGATCAAGCCCGACGGCGTCGCCCGCAACTTGAGCGGCAGCATCCTCGCCCGCATCGAGTCCAAGGGATACTCCTTGGTCGAATTGAAGAAGGTCAACGCAACCCGCGATCTCCTTGAGCAGCACTACGAAGAGCACCTGGGCAAGCCGTTCTACGAGCCGCTGGTCGAGTTCATGCTCAGCGGCCCGGTTGTCGCTGCCATCTTCGAGGGCCACCGCGTGATCGAAGGCTTCCGTTCCCTTGCTGGAACCACGGACCCGACGTCGGCGGCGCCCGGCACCATCCGCGGTGACTTCGGCCGTGACTGGGGCCTGGCTGTGCAGCAGAACCTGGTCCACGGTTCCGATTCGGTGGATTCCGCCGAGCGCGAGATCAAGATCTGGTTCGGCGCGTAGTTTTCAGACACACCAAAAGCGGAAGGGGTCCATGTTCATGCGAACATGGGCCCCTTCCGCTGTTGACGGCTTGGTGCTTAGTAACCCGACGTGCCGATGAAGACGTTGATGAAGGCAAAGAAGATACTGGCGATCACGCCAACGTAGAGCAGCGCGGAAATGATCCAACCGGATTCGCTCAGGATCTTGGCCAGTCCTGCGGGCGCTGGAATGACTCCGTGCGCCACGTTCCTGATGGTCACGAAGACGAAGAGCGGGATCATGCATGCCCACACCACCATGCAGAACGGGCACAGGATATGAATGACATACAGGGCCTGGGACCAGAGCCAGACGATGAAGATGAACCCCAGTGTGACGCCCGTCTGCAGTCCGATCCAATACCAGCGGGCGAACTTGGCCCCGGCAAAGATCGCCATGGCGGTGGTGATGATCACGGCGAAGGCGACAATCCCGATGAACATGTTGGGGAAACCGAAAACCGAACTCTGCGGTGTTTTCATGACGCTGCCACAGGACACCCACGGATTGAGGTCGCAGGCCGTTATGTGGTTGGGGTCCATGAGAACCTGCAGCTTTTCCAGCACGAGTGCGCCGGACGCAAGCCACGCGATGGCGCCGGTGGCGAGCAAGAGCCAGGCAAAGGGGCGGTCGCGGACCATGCGCGGCATGGCTGCGTCGTCGGTGTGCCTGCCGGTTCCCTCCTGCCTGAGGGAGCGGGCATCGTTATTGGCCAGGTTCGGGCTGGCGGGGCTCGGCATGGTTGGCTGTCCTTTTCTGGATGGCCCGGCGCAGGACCGGGGACTGCTCTTGGGAGGATTCTAGCCGCGGAGGCTGGAGGACGCGTCCAGCAAAGGCGGCGGCACGGAAGCTTTCAGGGCATGCTTCCTGCCGGGAGTGCGGGCGTGTGAGAGAATGAACATGGCCGGAAGCCGATCCACATGCGGAATCCGGTCCGGTATCTTGTTCCCAAGACCGCCAATCATTTGCAGGGCATGCCCAGGATCCAATGATCCCCGGCAGGGCCGCAGTGACCATGGACGGCACCTGGTTGTGGCATTAGAACAACGGGTTTGGAGCGAAGCCGGCTTTCCGTGGATGCCGCACCCCCATGCTGGTGCGAACCGGAAAGACTACTACTGACTTCTGTCAACGCCTGCGGGTTTTGACAATATTGCCCCTCTGGGCACCGGATGTGGCGGTTGCGCAAGGGCAGGAGTGTTGCCACATATGGATAACGAGCAAGTTGTAGCCGCCGCCGAAGATGCGGCGTCCACCGAGACCACCGAAGCACCTAAAAAGGTCACCCGCACCCGCCGCAAGGCTGCACCGAAGACGGTCGCCGCGGATGAAGCCCCCGACGCCGGAGCTGCCGCAACCGCCGCCGAGCCTGTCGCCGAAGCGAGCGACGCGGAAACGCCCAAGGCTCCCGTCCGGCGCACCAGGGCTCGAAAGAAGGTCGAAACCTCCGAGCCGCTGCCGGGTTTCGCTGAAGAAGCGTCCACGGAAGGTGGCGAGGCACCGGAGGCTGCTGCCGCCGTCGTACCTGAAATAGCACCAGAGGCCGAAGCCGCCCCCGAAAAGCCGGTCCGCCGGCGTCGTACCGCGAGGGCAAAGAGCGCCGAGCCCGTTGCCGAAGAAGCCCCGGTTGAAACACCGGCTGCCGACGTTGCGTCGCCCGGGGAAAACACTGTGGAGCCGCCGGCCGAGGAGCCCGCGCCCGAGGAAACCACCGGGGAGCCGGCCGTCGACGCCGAAGCCGCAAGTCCGATCGCGTCGCTGTTCCTGGAACCTGCCTCCGTCACGTCCATGATCTTCCAGGCACCTGACTTGAGCGCCGTTGTCCGTCCGGCCGTCGTCGACGAGGAACCGCGGGCCGAAGCTGAGGAAGGTTCCGAGGAGAACGAACTGGACGAAGCCGGCAGCCGCCGTCGGCGTCGCAGCCGTGGCCGTCGCGGACGCCGGGGCACCGAGCGTGATGACGCGGGAGAAGAAACCTCTGCGGAATCCGAGGACGAGGCAGAAGCCGGTACCGAGGAGCCCCTCGAAGAAGGCGTGACCTCCCGCCGTCGCCGGCGCCGTCGTCGCGGCGATCAGGACCTGGAACTGACGGGCGGCGGAGACGACGATCCCCCCAACACTGTGACCCGCGTCCGCGCTCCCCGCGCGCACGTTGAGTCCACCAGCGGCTCCGACCGAGTCACGAGCGTCAAGGGCTCCACCCGCCTTGAAGCAAAGAAGCAGCGCCGCCGCGAATCCCGCGAGACCGGCCGCCGCCGCCAGGTCATCACCGAGGCCGAATTCCTGGCCCGCCGTGAGTCCGTCGACCGCCAGATGATCGTTCGCCAGCGCGACGACAGGATCCAGATCGGTGTCCTCGAAGACGGCGTGCTCGCGGAGCACTTCGTGTCCAAGACACAGCAGGATTCCCTCATCGGCAACGTCTACCTGGGCAAGGTCCAGAACGTGCTGCCGTCGATGGAAGCCGCGTTCGTAGACATCGGACGCGGCCGCAACGCCGTACTGTACGCCGGTGAAGTCAACTGGGATGCCGTCACCCTGGAAGGCAAACCGCGCCGCATCGAGAACGCCCTGAAGTCAGGCGACTCCGTGCTGGTCCAGGTCACCAAGGATCCGGTGGGCCACAAGGGCGCACGCCTGACGAGCCAGATTTCACTTCCCGGCCGCTACCTTGTGTACGTACCGGGCGGGTCAATGACGGGAATTTCCCGCAAGCTGCCCGACGTCGAGCGCAACCGCCTGAAGAAAATCCTCAAGGACCGCCTCCCGGAGAACGCGGGCGTTATTGTCCGCACCGCCGCCGAGGGTGCTTCCGAGGAAGAGCTGACGCACGATATCAACCGCTTGCGGGCCCAGTGGGAAGGCATCGAAAGCCAGTCCACGTCCACCAAGATCCTGGCTCCGGAACTGCTGTACGGCGAACCGGACCTCACCATCAAGGTTGTCCGTGACGTCTTCAACGAGGACTTCTCCAAGCTCATCGTTTCCGGCGATGAAGCCTGGGACACCATCGAGGCCTACGTCACGTACGTGGCGCCGGACCTGGTGGGACGCCTCGAGAAGTGGACCTCGGACCAGGACATTTTCTCGGCATGGCGTGTGGACGAACAGATCCACAAGGCCTTGGAACGCAAGGTCTTCCTGCCCTCCGGTGGTTCGCTCGTGATCGACCGCACGGAGGCCATGACGGTTGTCGACGTCAACACCGGGAAGTTCACCGGCAGCGGCGGCAACCTCGAGGAGACCGTCACCAAGAACAACCTTGAGGCTGCCGAGGAAGTGGTCCGCCAGCTCCGCTTGCGCGACATCGGTGGAATCATCGTCATCGACTTCATCGACATGGTCCTGGAATCCAACCGCGATCTCGTGTTGCGCCGCCTGGTCGAGTGCCTCGGCCGGGACCGTACCAAGCACCAGGTCGCCGAGGTGACCTCGCTTGGATTGGTCCAGATGACCCGCAAGCGCATGGGCACCGGCCTGCTGGAGGTCTTCGGCGAGCAGTGCGAGACGTGCGCAGGGCGCGGAATCGTCACGCACGACGAGCCCGTGGAGCACCGTCGGGCCAACGTCGTGGCAGCTGAACACCACCACCCGCGCACGGAGTCACAGCCAGCCGTCCGCCCCGAGCAGCGCAAGCGTCGCCGCGGCCGCGGCACGGGGCCGGGGACCACTGAACTGCCCGTCACCCCTTCGGTGCCGGTCCACACTGTGGAATCCACCGACCCGAACCGGCAGGCAGCCACCCGCGCAGCCCTTGCCACCATCGCGGCTGCAGCCCACGCTGCCCACCTGCACGACGACGAGCTCCACCACGCGGCGGAATTGCTCGCCGACGGGCACGCAGCGGAAGTAACCCCGGTCCAGGCCCCAGCGGCCCCGGTCCAGGCTCCGGCCGCTGCTTCGAGTGGCGAGGAACGTTCGAAGCCTGTGCTGCGATTCGGCGGCGAGGAAGTTGCGTTGCCTTTCGTCCACCACGAAGAGGAGGCTGCAAGTGGCACACCTGCCATGAGCCTGGACCTATTGGCACAGGCATTCGCAGGCCTCGGAGAAGCTCCGGACACCGCCACGACGTCAACGTCAGCCAAGGAAACCCCCGCAGAGGCCCCCGCAGCCGTTGCAAGCGGTGAATCCCCGGACTCGGGTTCGCGTGGACGCCGAGGCCGACGCAACCGTAGCGCCAGCCGGGCCCAGGGTGCCGCCAACGCCACCAACGTGGAGCACCACGAGGTTGCCGCGGCTGCTTCCGGTGGGGCCGCGCACGAGGCCAAGGCGGCAGACGCCGCCCCGACGAAGCCGACGGCGGCAGCGGAACCGATCATCCTCGGCGTCGGTGTGCCGAAGTCCGAACTCTGAACGTAGTACCGTGCCTAAGCCCCGGCCGTTTCCGCTCCTGTGGAAACCGCCGGGGTTTCGGCGTTGTGGGCCAATCCGCCGACCCTGGCAGTCCGGTTGCAAAGGGCGATTTCAGCGGGCGAGGCGTGATCAGGGTTAAGCTAGGGGACTGACACGGGGTGCCGCGCACCGAGCCGGCTGAGACCAGACCCGTTGAACCTGTCCGGTTAGCACCGGCGAAGGGATGTCTCGCATGACTGTTTCGGCGCAATCATCTGTCTACCCGCTCAAGGCCATCCAGCGCCCCATACCCAGGGTCCTCAGCATCGCCGGCTCGGACCCCTCAGGTGGTGCCGGGATCCAGGCAGACCTGAAGAGCATTGCAGCCAACGGCGGCTACGGCATGGCCGTCATCACGGCGCTCACTGTACAAAACACACAGGGCGTCACTGGCGTCCATGTGCCTCCCGTGGAGTTCCTGCGCCAGCAATTGGACGCCATTAGCGACGACATCACGGTTGATGCCGTCAAGATCGGCATGCTCGGGGACGCGGCGGTCATCCACGAAGTCCGCCGCTGGCTTGGCGAGGCGCGCCCCGCCGTCGTCGTCCTGGATCCGGTGATGATCGCGACCAGTGGCGACAGGCTCCTCGCGGAGTCCGCTGAAACCGCACTGCGGGAACTGCTGCCCCTCGCAGACCTGGTGACCCCCAACCTTCCGGAATTGGCCATGCTGCTTGGCGAGCCTGTTGCCACTGATTGGGCATCGGCGTTGGAGCAAGGCAAGCGCCTGGCCGCTAGCTGCGGAAACACCGTCCTGGTGAAGGGGGGCCATCTGCAGGGAGCCGGCTGCCCCGATGCCCTGGTCAATACCGGGGGAGTCCTGAGCCAGGACGTGGTGGAATTCGCCGGCCAACGGGTGGAGACCCGCAATAGCCATGGGACGGGATGTTCCCTGTCGTCGGCGATGGCGACGGCCAAGGCGCGGCTCGGCGATTGGGAGTCTGCTTTGCGTGTCGTCAAGCCCTGGCTCCAGGAGGCGCTGACCCGGTCCGAGGTGCTGGAAGTAGGGAAGGGCAACGGGCCGATCCATCATTTCCACGCGCTCCAGCAGGCCCTTCAACCGGGGGACTTCGCCGTCCGGATGTGGGACGCCGCCCAAACGGAACTGGCAGCCATTTATGGCTTGGACTTCATCCAGCACTTGCAATCCGGTGGTCTCAGTGAAGCGCAGTTCAGCTACTACCTGTCCCAGGATGCCATCTATCTCAACGGCTATTCCAGGGTCCTGGCACGGGCAAGCGCCCTCGCTCCGAGTGAAACCGAACAGCTGTTCTGGGCCCGCGGCTCGCAGATGTGCCTTGAAGTCGAATCCGAGCTGCACCGGAATTGGCTCAGTGGACGCCAGGTGAGCGGAGAGCTGGGCCCGGTCACCAAGGCCTACGTGGACCACTTGCTGGCGGCATCGGCGTCGGGAAGCTATGCGGTGCTGGTTGCTGCCGTGTTGCCTTGCTACTGGTTGTACGCCGAGGTGGGACAGCGGCTCCACCATGGGTTTGTCGAGGCCGGAGCATCGGACGAGCACCCCTATGCGGATTGGCTGCGCACCTACGCGGACGAGGCGTTCGCGGAGGCCACCCGCAAGGCGATCGGCATCACGGATGCCGCCGCGCAGGTTGCGTCGCCCGCGGAGTGCACAGCGATGATGGAGGCGTTTGCCCAATCCTGCCGCTATGAAACGGCGTTCTTCGATGCTCCAAGGTTGCACGGCTGAGCCGGTCTTCCGGGGAGGAGGCACCGGAACGCGGCCTGCCCCCGCAGGCGTTGCAGCGTGTCGGCGTGAGGATCCGAGCTTTTCGCGGCCGGCAGGGTAAGGTGGACGGGCACGGTACCGGATGGCGGCATAGCCAGTCTGTGGCAGCCATCACGTGGCAGCCTCCGGACCTGGCCTCATTTGCAGCCGAAGGCGAAACTAGCGTAATCTAGATCTTCGGTGCTTACGCCAACACTTGGGTTATGCCCCTAGAAACCGTTCATTTGGAACTGACCTTTCATTTAGAACTATTCGAGGGATGACTCATGGATTCCGTACCGGAGTCCACGGCGTTGAGGCACAGCGTGAACCAGGCCCGTTTTTGGATCGGGGTTCCGCACGCAAATTTAGTAATAAACGTCGAGAGAAGTGAGTGCCCAAGTGGTGTACGCGATTGTCCGCGCAGGCGGCCGCCAAGAAAAGGTTTCCGTTGGAGACTACGTAACCCTGAACCGCGTCCCCGGTGGAGCCGGCAGCACCCTTGAGCTGCCCGCACTGCTCCTGGTGGACGGTGACAAGGTCACCTCCGCAGCTGCGGATCTGGCCAAGGTCAAGGTTACGGCTGAGATCCTCGAAGACCTCCGTGGTCCGAAGATCGTCATCCAGAAGTTCAAGAACAAGACCGGCTACAAGAAGCGCCAGGGTCACCGTCAAGAACTGACCAAGATCAAGATCACCGGTATCAAGTAACCACTGGTTGCTGTTCAGGTTTTCAACAGATTCCCCAGAATTTAAAGGCAGGCATTTCAAATGGCACATAAAAAAGGCGCGAGCTCCACTCGCAACGGTCGTGACTCCAACGCCCAGTACCTCGGCGTAAAGCGCTTCGGTGGCCAGGTCGTTTCCGCAGGCGAGATCATCGTCCGCCAGCGCGGCACCCACTTCCACCCGGGCGCCGGTGTCGGCCGCGGTGGCGACGACACCCTGTTCGCCCTGCAGGCAGGCGCGGTTGAGTTCGGTACTCGCCGTGGCCGTCGCGTAGTGAACATCGTTGCTGCTGCAGCTGCAGAGTAATAACACGTTCTGAACGGGTGGAGCGGGCCGTATGGCCCGCTCCATCTGTCTTTTTAACCGCACTAGAATTTACTAGGGCGGGCGGCCGCGCAACAGCGGCGCAACACGCACTTCAAGCAGTAATTTCCACATAGAGGAGAAACACGTGGCGACCTTCGTAGACCGGGTAGTACTTCACGTATCCGGCGGAACAGGCGGCCACGGCTGTGTTTCTGTTAAGCGCGAGAAGTTCAAGCCCCTCGGTGGACCCGACGGCGGCAACGGCGGCAATGGCGGCGACGTCATCCTGCGCGTCGATGCCCAAACCACCACCCTGCTTGATTACCACCACGCACCGCACCGCCACGCAACCAACGGCGGCCCGGGCATGGGCGACTGGCGGGGCGGCAAGAACGGTGAAACCCTCGTCCTTCCCGTCCCGGACGGCACGGTGGTCAAGACCAAGGACGGCGTCGTCCTTGCTGACCTCGTCGGCGAAGGCACCGAGTTCGTCGCCGCCGCAGGCGGCATGGGCGGCCTTGGTAACTCTTCGTTGTCTTCGCAGAAGCGCAGGGCGCCCGGTTTCGCCCTCCTCGGTATTGAAGGCGAGTCCAGCGACATCGTCCTGGAACTGAAGTCCATCGCAGACATCGCGCTGGTTGGCTTCCCCTCCGCGGGCAAGTCGAGCCTTGTCGCGGCGATGTCCGCGGCGCGGCCCAAGATCGCCGACTACCCGTTTACCACCCTGATCCCCAACCTTGGCGTGGTCCAGGCCGGTGACGTCCGGTTCACCATCGCCGACGTTCCCGGGCTGATCGAGGGCGCCAGCGAGGGCAAGGGCCTCGGCCACAACTTCCTGCGCCACGTAGAGCGTTGCGCCGCGCTGGTGCACGTGCTGGACTGCGGAACCTTGGAAGCGGACAGGGACCCGCTCACCGATCTTGCGATCATCGAGCAAGAGCTGGACAAGTACGCGGTGGACATGAGCTACGCCGGCGTTGACGGCGAAGTGGTCCCCTTGAACGAGCGCCCCAAGCTTGTGGTCCTGAACAAGGTGGACTTGCCTGACGGTCGGGATATGGCCGAGTTCGTCCGCCCAGAACTGGAACAGCGCGGCTACCGCGTCTTCGAAGTCTCTGCCACGAGCCATGAAGGCCTGCGCCAATTGAGCTTCGCCATGGGCGAGATCGTCATGGCCGCCCGCAAGGCCGTTGCGATTGCGCCTCCCAAGGTCGCAGCGCCTGTCCTGCGCCCCCGGGCCGTCAACGAGTCCGGCTTCAAGATCCGCCGCGAGGAGAAGAACCTCGAACCGCTCTTCCGCGTGCTCGGGGAAAAGCCGGTCCGCTGGGTCAAGCAGACCGATTTCACCAACGAAGAAGCCATTGGCTACCTCGCCGATCGACTGGCCAAGCTCGGCATCGAAAACGAGTTGTTCAAGATGGGTGCCGTTCCGGGCGACACCGTGGTGATCGGCGAGGAAGACGGCGTGGTGTTCGACTGGGAGCCCACCATGATGGCGGGCGCCGAACTCCTGGCGACGCCTCGAGGAACCGACATTCGCGTTGCCGACATCGGCGACCGTCCCACCCGTTCGCAGAAGCGCGACGAGCAGCTCGAGCGCCGCGAGGCCAAGGCTGCAGCACGTGCCGAGCTCGAAGCCGAGCGGAAGGCGGGCATCTGGACCGAGTCCGTCAGCGGCCGCCGTCTGCCCAAGCCCCTGAAGGAAAGCGGCCTGGAAGCCGGAAATGACGACTAGCACGGCCCGCATCGCTGAAGTCACCGAAGGCGACGACGCCGCGGAACGCCAGGCGTTGGCCGGCGCCAAGCGGATTGTGGTCAAAGTAGGTTCGTCCTCGTTGACCAGCATCAAAGGCGGCATCTCGGAGAAAGCGCTGACGGCCCTGGTCCACGCCCTGGCCGAGAAGCGCAATTCCGGGACGGAGATCATCCTGGTCTCCTCCGGTGCCATCGCGGCGGGTCTCGCACCGCTCGGGCTCGCCAAGCGTCCCAAGGACCTCGCCACGCAGCAGGCTGCGGCCAGTGTGGGCCAAGGGCTTTTGATGGCGCGCTATTCGCAGGCTTTTGCTGCGCACGGAGTCACGGTCAGCCAAGTCCTGTTGACTGCCGATGACCTGATGCGGCGCACCCAGCACAGCAACGCATACCGGGCGCTCGACCGCTTGCTGAACCTCGGCGTCGTGCCGGTCGTGAACGAAAACGACACCGTGGCAACCCACGAAATCCGTTTCGGTGACAACGACCGGCTGGCCGCCTTGGTGGCGCACCTTGTCCGGGCCGACGCGCTGGTCCTGCTGTCCGACGTCGACGCCCTGTATGACGGTCCGCCGTCGTTGGGTGCAAAGCGCATTCCGCTCGTCACCGGTCCCGCCGACCTCGTCGGCGTGACCATCGGCAAGGCGGGCAAAGCCGGCGTCGGTACCGGAGGCATGACCACCAAGGTGGAGGCGGCCTCGATCGCCGCGGGCTCCGGCATCCACGCCCTCGTCACGTCCACGGCGAATGCCGCCGCTGCACTGGCCGGCGAGGACGTGGGCACTTGGTTCGCCATCAACGGCAACCGCAAACCGGTTCGCCTGCTGTGGCTGGCCCACCTCGCTTCGGTTCGGGGCCGTTTGATCCTCGACGACGGCGCCGTCAAGGCGGTGCGCGACCGTCACACCTCGCTGCTGCCCGCCGGAATATCGTCGGTGCAGGGGGACTTCGAGCCCGGCGATCCCGTGGAGATGGTTTCCGCCGACGGCACCGTGATTGCGAGGGGACTGGTGAACTACTCCGCGGAAGAGCTTCCCCGCATGCTTGGCCGTTCAACCAAGGAGCTCGCCAAGGACCTTGGCCGTGGATATGACCGCGTAGTTGTTCATGTTGACGACCTCGTACTGGTCCAGCCGTCCCGCTCCACTAAACTTGGAGAATGACTGAGGCCCTTACCCCTGATTCTCCTGTGATAACCGACGCCCTGGCTTCCGGCAATGCCACCCGGGTGCCGGAAACTCCGGAGCTGGGAACCGCGCCGCTCACGCCCGGGCAAGTCGAGGCGGCCGTGCATTCGATCGCGGACCGCTCCCGGCAGGCAGCGCGGCACATGGCCCAGGCGAACCGTGCCTGGAAGGACCGCGCCCTGCGCGCTATCGGCGCGGCCCTCCGGGAACAGGAGGATTCAATCCTCGCCGCCAACGCGAAGGATGTTGAGTCCGGCCGCAACAACGGAACCTCCGTTGCCATGCTGGACCGCCTGACCTTGACTCCTGCCCGCATCGACGGCCTTGTGGCCGCCCTTGAAAACCTGGCGGGTCTGCCGGATCCCGTGGGCAACGTCGTCCGTGGCCAGACCCTCCCCAACGGCCTGCGCTTGCGCCAGGTCAACGTGCCCATGGGAGTAGTCGCTGCGATCTACGAGGCCCGCCCCAACGTCACGGTCGATATCGCCGGACTTGCCTTGAAGAGCGGCAATGCCGTGATCCTGCGCGGCGGATCGGCTGCCGCCCACACCAACGCAGCCCTTGTGACCATCCTCCGCGATGCGCTGGAATCCGTAGGGCTGCCGGCCGACGCCGTCCAGAGCGTGGACGAGTTCGGCCGCGAGGGCGCGAATGTCCTGATGCGTGCCCGTGGCCGCGTGGACGTGCTGATTCCCCGCGGTGGACGGGACCTGATTCAGACTGTGGTGAACAACTCGTCTGTGCCCGTCATTGAGACCGGCGAAGGCAACGTGCACATCTTCATCGATGAGTCCGCCAGCGAAGAGATGGCCGTCGACATCCTGCTCAACGCCAAGACCCAGCGCCCCAGTGTGTGCAACACCGTGGAAACCCTCCTGGTCCACTCGAAATCCACCGTGCTGCCCGCGGTCGCCGCCGCACTTCGTTCCGCCGGGGTCACCCTGCATGTCGACTCCCGGATTGAAGCGGCGCTGTCCGGCTCCGTGGACACGGTCCCCGCCGACGACGTCGATTGGGCTACGGAATACATGGACCTTGACCTCGCTGTTGCGATGGTGGACAACCTTGACGAGGCCGTCTCGCATATCCGCAAATGGTCGACCGGCCACACGGAGGCCATCCTGACGAACAATCTGGCGAACGCTGAGAAGTTCATTGCGGACATCGACTCGGCGGCGGTCATCGTGAACGCTTCCACGCGCTTCACCGATGGCGGCGAACTCGGGCTGGGCGCCGAGGTGGGAATCTCCACCCAGAAGCTGCACGCACGCGGTCCCATGGGCCTGACCGAGCTGACCACCACCAAGTGGATCGTCCAGGGTGAAGGCCAGGTCCGCGCCTAGCAACGCTGTAACATAGAACAGAAGTCCTGAACGGCGGGAGGATCCGCCGTCGAAATCCTTTGAACCGCTAGGGGAGAAAATGCAGTTTCAGCAGATCGCCATTTCAATTCTCACGCAAGGGGGCGAGAGCGGAGCCGAAGCGCCGGCACCGTTGTGGGCTGAACCTTGGGTTTTCGGTGTCTCCATGTTCTGCATCCTGCTGGTCCTGATGTTTGTGGCAGTCTCCTACACGAACCTTGGCAACCGTCACGACGCCGTCGAAGAACATTCGGATCCGCACCGCCAGCACCCGGCCAAGCACCCAGGGCTGGGTCACTAACATTTCCGCCGCGAAACCCTTCGAGGAAACGGGGCGCCGACTTCGCTTGGGCGTGATGGGTGGGACGTTCGATCCCATTCACCACGGCCACTTGGTTGCTGCCAGTGAGGTTGCTGCCAAGTTCCGCTTGGACGAGGTGGTCTTCGTGCCCACCGGACAGCCCTGGCAGAAATCGCACAAGCAAGTCAGCGAAGCCGAGCACCGGTACTTGATGACGGTCATTGCCACGGCTTCCAACCCCAATTTCACGGTGAGCCGTGTGGACGTGGACCGCCCCGGTCCCACCTTCACGATCGATACCCTGCGGGATCTGCGGACGCAGCGGCCGGATGCGGACTTGTTCTTCATCACGGGCGCGGACGCCCTGGCACAGATCCTGTCCTGGAAAGATGTCGACGAGCTTTGGTCCTTGGCGCATTTTGTCGGTGTCACCAGGCCCGGTCATGTTCTTGACGGCATGGGCAGGGAAGACGTCAGTCTGTTGGAAGTGCCCGCCATGGCGATTTCGTCGACGGATTGCCGCGCCCGCGTGGGTGCAGGCAATCCGGTCTGGTACCTCGTACCTGACGGAGTAGTGCAGTACATCGCCAAATACAAGCTGTACTCGGGCAAACCCGGCATGGGGGAGCCCCTGCATGCTATGACCGGAACAGAACACCAAGCCCGTACCGAGTGAGTTTTGAATGAGCCAGGAACAGCCCCCCATCCCTAGCCGGCGCGAGCTTCGACGAGCCCGGGACGCACGCCTGGAAGAAACAGGCGCACGTCCCGCGGTAGCCGAGGCAGTTACCTCCGACGACGCCAGCCACGCGTCCGGCGGCGCTTCGGCCAATCGGGTGCGCCGGGTGGCAGATGCTCCCTTGGACGCCAAACCCGCCTCGGAACGTTCCTCCCAGGCGCGTGCACGCGACCGCGCCGCCCTCCGTGCCATCAAGGAACTCGCGGACAAGGAGCAGCAGCTTTCCCGCGGCGGTCCGCCCACGCGCCGTCAGCTGCGCCTCCAGCAATTGCAGGAAGAAGTTGCACCGGGCACCTCGGCGATCCCCGTTGTCCCGGCACCGGGCTCAGGGCCAAGGACATCCAGTGTCCCGGTCCAGGCTCCCGGCAGGCAGCAGTCCGGTCCTGATCGCCCGGGCGTTTTGCCCGGCGGCGGCGTCCGCGTCACGGCAGGACCTCCTCCCGGTGCGCCGGAAATGACCGTGGAGCAGGCCTTGATGGCCCGTGAGCTTTTGGCCGCCCAAGCGAACAACCAGTCAAACAAGCTTGAGCACATCGCTGCAATGGAATCTGCGGTGCAGAAAGTCCCCGCCGCCGAATCCGCGGTTTCCGGTGCCGACGTCGAGCCGGCGGACCCGGAGGCCCTGGCCGAACAGATCGCCCAGGCTGAACGCGAGGCCATCCTCAACAAGAGGGCCATGGCCAAGCAGAAGCTCGCCGAACAAAACAGCCGTCCTTCCGGGCCTGTCCGTGCTGAACCTTCCGTAGCTAGCAACCTGGCCATGGTGACACCCCTGGAATTCGTGAAGGTTCCGGGACTCGATCGTCCCGTCATGAAGCCGCCCGGCACCACATTCGTTCCCCTTGTGACCTCCCCGGCGCCGAAACTGAAGCCGGGGCAGTCGGCGTCGGGCAAGCCACGCAACCTGCGCGGCCGCGCAGGAGTGCTGGCGCGCGCAGAGGCCGCTGCGAAAGCGGCCGGTCGACGCCCGACGTCGGGCTCCGAACCCGATGGCGAAGCGCTGGCCGAGGCGGCAGAACATCCGCCCATCTCGGCAAGTTCGGCCTACGGACTTGAACCGCTCGACGCCGCGACGGCGGGACTTGGGCGCGCCCAGCGTACCCGGCTCCTGGTCCTGGGACTGGTTGGCATCGGAGCCATCGCCCTGATTGCGGGCATCATCATGATCACCAGCGGACTTTCCCGCTGACCATAACGGCTTTTGCCACCAAACAGGCTTCGTCTATTCTCGAAGCCGCATACAAGGAGTCCCGTGACTGCACATGAACAATCCGTCCTCTTGGCCCGCCACGCCGCCCGCGCGGCAGCGGACAAGCTGGCCGAGGACATCATCGCCCTCGACGTCAGCGAACGTCTGGCCCTGACTGACGTCTTCCTGATCGCCTCGGCCCCGACCGAGCGCCAGGTCAACGCCATCGTCGACGGTATCGAGGAAGAGCTGCTCAAGCAGGATCTCCGCCCGGTCCGCCGCGAAGGACGTTCCGAGGGCCGCTGGGTCCTCTTGGACTACGCAGACATCGTGGTGCACGTCCAGCACTCCGAGGACAGGGTCTTCTATGCCCTGGAACGCCTCTGGAAAGACTGCCCCGTAGTGGACCTGGAACTCGGTGACGACGCCTCGGCGAAGGCTCCCGCCGTCGAGGAATCCTAGGCTTTAAGGCACCGACCAACTGAATATGCCCGATTTGGAATTTTCGGAAATGCTGTTCTAAGATATTTGAGTTGCTTCGGAGGAATCCGAAAACTGGACGGGGTTTCCGGCCAGTTCACGGTTCGTGAAGCAGCGAAAATATGGGGCTGTGGCGCAGCTGGTAGCGCACCTGCATGGCATGCAGGGGGTCAGGGGTTCGAGTCCCCTCAGCTCCACCATGGAGGCCTTGCTTGGAACGTGGGTTTTATGTTCCGGGCAGGGCCTCAGATTTTGTGGAAATTGAAAGAGCCGCCCCGCCGGGGGTGGCTCTTTCGTTTCTCCGGCATTTTCAGCGGTGTCTTGGGTTGTAGGCAAGAACGCGTAAATCCCGGCACCCTCGCTTAGCCGCCGCGTGTATGCAACAGTGGGCTCAGCATGCCTCCACCACTTTCCCAACCGATTACGGTTTACTATGAGGCATTACCGTCTGGAGGCTCGCGGTCTTTCGCGGGCCCATCGCAAAGCAGCCACCGACAATACAGGGGGATAGTCCTTGGTAACTATGGCCGATGTTGCGCGGGTAGCAGGCGTTTCCAGGAGCACTGTGTCCTATGCCCTCAGTGGTGTCCGGCCGATTGCTCCCGAAACGCGGGAGCGCATCCTGAAGGCCATGTCCGATCTTGGCTATACGCCGAACCTGCTCGCCCAGGGCTTGGCCGGCAAACGGACCGGCATCGTCTCCTTGATTTTTCCGGTCGGGGAGCAAGGCATGAACACCACGGAATTCGAATACGTCCAAGGTGCCGCCGAGCAGGCGCGTGCTGACGGATACCATCTCCTTCTGTGGCCAATGGACCCCGACGACCTGGGCGAGATGCAGCGGATCGTGGCCCAGGGCCTCGTAGATGGAATCCTCCTGATGGAAGTCAGGTCATTCGACGAACGGATTCCTGTCCTGCTGGAAACCGGTGTTCCCTTCGTCACGATCGGACGGCCCACGGATGCTGATGGCCTGACATTCGTGGACGCAGATTTCGAAGCAATGGGGGAGCTGGCAGTGTCGCATCTCGTCAGCCTGGGGCACACGGAGATCGGCCTTGTGACGCATTCGCGTGAGTCCCTGGACAGCGGATACGGCCCGATGGTCCGATCCTGGGATGCCGTTGCAGCTGCTGCGTCGAGGCACGGGATCAGCGCTCGGCTGTATCCGGCCACGAGCTCACTTGCCGGCGGTCGCGAGGTGTTTGGACAGATCCTGGAAGAATCTCCGGAAACAACCGGGCTCGTGATGATCAACGAAGCGGCGACTGCAGGCCTTCTGGGTGCGGCGGCGGCCCACGGTTGGCGAGTGCCCGAGTCTCTCTCCATTGTCGCGATCAACACCAGTGCCGGCTCCGCGGAGCGCTTCATGCCCGCCCTGACGACGGCGTCCGCCGAACCGAGCGTCATGGGTCGTGAAGCAGCACAATTCCTTACCCGGCGCCTCAGGAGCGACGGGCCGGATGCCGTGCAGTGGCTCGCGGAACCGGTGTTGACGTTGCGCGGAAGCACCGCCGTGGCACGCGCCGTGCAGCCGTAGAATCGCCCCGCCGTCCGGGTGCAGTCCGCCAATTCGAGGCATTCATTACGCGCTCCTATCGAACGTGATTGTGACATTTGACACACCGTCGCGCTGCCAACTACTGTCGAGCCATCGACCCGCGTCGACAAGGCGCGTCGACGAACGGCGATGAGATTCCTCCTGATACAACATGGCGGATGGTCACCGATCAGAGTTCCCGGAGACTAAGGAAGTAAGTCGTGCTTGGAATCATTCGGTACCAATCATCCGAATTGACGATGCGGTCGATGTCGCGCAAACCTGAGCGGGAATTCGCCGGCTTCCGCCGCGGATCCACGAGTAGCCGCGTCCCCTTGTTCCCGGCTCGTGAAGCCCCCGGAATAGCGCGTGGACGGAACCTGGAGACCGCTGCCTGCTTCTGAGTTCCGGGACCGGGCGCAGGAGGGGCCAATGATGCCCGTCCACAGCATGTAAGCGCTTGCCCTGTGCCGGTTGTGCCCGCAGAGGCCTACCCACCCCGGCGCCGCGGTGGTCTCACCCTTAGCCAACATCTCCCCAATCATCACAACAACCTCTTGGAGGTAACCCGCATGGAAACGTCGACCAAACCGGCCCAGTCCGCGTTCGAAGGTGGCCGGAAGTGAAAGCGATTCGACGGTTCACGGTACGAACGGTTCTGCCGGAAGCAATCGCCCCGCTCGCACGATTGGCGAAGAACCTGCGCTGGTCCTGGCATTTGCCGACACGCGAACTGTTCTCCGCGCTGAACGCCGAAGCCTGGGAGCAAAGCAATCATGACCCCATGACCTTCCTCGGCCTGGTCAGCCGCGAGGAACTGCAGGAGCTCGCAGCGGATGGCGCCGTCGTCGAGCGTGTTCAGCAGGCGGCTTCGGATCTGGACCGGTACCTGGGTGAGCCGCGCTGGTACCAGGGCCTGGGTCCGGATGCTCCGGTGTGCATCGCGTATTTCTCGCCCGAGTTCGGCATCACGGAGGTTCTTCCGCAGTATTCGGGCGGCTTGGGGATCCTGGCCGGTGACCACCTGAAGGCCGCCTCGGATTTGGGCGTGCCGTTGATCGGCGTCGGGCTGCTGTACCAGGCGGGCTACTTCAAGCAGTCCCTGTCCCGGGACGCCTGGCAGCAGGAGACCTACCCGGTCCTTGACCCCGACGGCCTGCCCCTGACACTGCTCCGTGAGGAAGACGGTTCGCCGGCCTTGGTCACGCTTCCCCTGCCGGGCGACCGGACGCTGCGCGCGCACATTTGGCGGGCCGACGTCGGGCGCGTGCCGCTGCTGCTGCTCGATTCGAACGTTCCGGCCAATGACGACGCCGCGCGCGGGATCACGGACCGCCTCTACGGCGGCGGCGGTGACCACCGCCTGCAGCAGGAACGGCTGTTGGGCATGGGCGGGGTGAAGGCGCTGCGCGTCTACCCGCGCCTCACCGGCACCCCGGCCCCGGAAGTGTTCCACACCAACGAAGGCCACGCCGGGTTCCTGGGCATCGAACGCATCCAGGAACTCATGTCCACCGAGGCCCCGCTGAGCTGGTCCGAAGCCCTGGCCGCCGGGCGCGCGTCCACGGTGTTCACCACCCACACCCCGGTGCCGGCCGGCATCGACCGTTTCGAGGCCGTGCAGATCAGGCACTTCTTCGACGCCGGCCTGGCCCCGGACGTGCCCGTGGAGAAGGTCCTGGACCTGGGCCGGGAAAACTACGACGGCGGCAACCCCGCGGTCTTCAACATGGCCGTGATGGGCCTGCGCCTGGCGCAGCGGGCCAACGGCGTGGCCAAACTCCACGGCGTGGTCTCCCGCGAGATGTTCTCCGGGCTCTGGCCAGGCTTCGACCACTCCGAAATCCCCATCACCTCCGTCACCAACGGCGTCCACGTCCCCACCTGGATCGATCCGAAGATGAGCAGGCTCGCCGCAAAGTACTTCGGCAGCACTGACGTGGATGCCACCGGTTGGGACAAGATCTACGACGTGGATGATGCCGAGCTCTGGGCCCTGCGAGGCGAGTTGCGTTCGGCCTTGGTTGATGACGTGCGCAAGCGCCTGCGATCTTCGTGGAAGAAGCGCGGGGCTGCCGATGCGGAGCTGGGTTGGACGGACACCGTGTTGGACCCGGACGTGCTCACGATCGGTTTCGCCCGGCGCGTGCCCACCTACAAGCGCCTGACCCTGATGCTCCGGGACCCGGCCCGGCTCAAGGCGCTGCTGCTGCACCCGAAGCACCCCATCCAGCTGGTCATCGCCGGCAAGTCCCACCCGGCCGACGACGCCGGGAAGAAGATGATCCAGGACCTGGTGAAGTTCACCGACGACCCCGCCGTGCGGCACCGGATCGTGTTCCTGCCCAATTACGACATCGCGATGGCCCGCACCCTGTTCCCGGGCTGCGACGTGTGGCTGAACAACCCGCTCCGGCCCCTGGAGGCCTGCGGGACC
>NZ_JAYKZI010000024.1:0-31907 GCF_036662515.1 Arthrobacter sp. S2(2024)
AGTAGGACACCGCCGGACAACCATTCACCGGCCAGGCCCCGACACACCGTGTCGGGGCCTGACCCACTTAACACACCCCAACACACGAGCGAGCGTGAGCCCGCGACCAACGAAAACCCGGCATACGTGAGCGGGCGTCCCACGAAAACCCTTTATTAGTGAGCGGGGGTCCGGGGCATCAGACCCCCGCCCACCTATGACCCGGTTACCGCGGACCCCCGCTCGGATATGGCCTCGAAATCCCAAACCCCCGCTCAGATATAGGGCCATTTTGGCAGACCCCGGCTCGGATATGGCAGGGAAATCCCAAACCCCGGCTCACCTATCCAGGTTCCACGACCGACGCCCGCCGCCATAAGTGAGCGGGCGTCCCGCCGGGAGCCGGTACATGTGAGCGGGCGTCCGCCCAGGAGCCGGTATATGTGAGCGAGCGTTGTTTGAGGATTCCGATCCCGGACTCGGATCTGTAAGCCAGCCCTAGCGGCTCAGTCATGCTTGGGGTTGTGATGATTCCCACGGGAAGCTGAATAGGCGGCCTACGAATGCGTTCGCAGATGCCTGTTCACCTAGAATTACATAAGAGATACGAGCCGGATCCCGGCGGCGTGAGAACAAAATACGGATACGAGCGGCTGCGCATGCGCCAGTGGTCAGCTCACAACAGGAGGAATCCATCATGGCTGAGCACAACGGCGGCAACCGCGGCAACTTCGGCGGTGGCCGGGGCGATCGCGGCCCGTTCCGCGCCAACAACAATTCCGGGGGCGACCCGCGGGGATTCCGTTCCAAGGAAAACCGTGACGGCGCTCCTGGCGGTGACCGGGATCGTAAGCCGTTTGGTGACCGTCCGAGTCGTGAGGGTGACCGGGATCGTAAGCCGTTCGGTGATCGTCCTCGTCGTGATGGGGATGCGCGTCCGAGTTTCGGCGATCGTGATCGTAAGCCGTTTGGTGACCGTCCGCGCCGCGAAGGTGATGCGCGTCCGAGTTTCGGTGACCGTGATCGTAAGCCGTTTGGTGACCGTCCGCGCCGCGAAGGTGATGCGCGTCCGAGTTTCGGTGACCGGGATCGGAAGCCGTTTGGTGACCGTGATCGGAAGCCGTTCGGTGACCGTCCGCGCCGCGAAGGGGATGCGCGTCCGAGTTTCGGTGACCGTGACCGGAAGCTGTTCGGTGACCGCGATCGCAAACCGTTCGGTGACCGTCCGCGCCGCGAAGGTGATGCGCGTCCGAGTTTCGGTGACCGTGACCGGAAGCCGTTCGGTGACCGCGATCGCAAACCGTTCGGTGACCGTCCGCGCCGCGAAGGTGATGCTCGTCCGAGTTTCGGTGACCGTGATCGGAAGCCGTTTGGTGACCGTGATCGGAAGCCGTTCGGTGACCGTCCGCGCCGCGAAGGCGACGGAGAACGCCGTAGCTTCGGCGACCGCCCCGAGCGCGGTCCCCGCAAGTTCGATGGCCCACGTACCGAGGGACGTAGCTTCGGCGGCGGATCCTGGGAAGAGCGTCCCGCCCGGGTTCCCAACGCGGCGGATCTGCGCAGCGCCAACCGCCCGGACCGCGAGCGTTCCCCGGAGATCGACGACGACGTTACAGGCCAGGAGCTCGACCGGGTCACCAAGCACCAGATCAAGACCCTTGAAGGCATGAACGCTGATTGGGTTGCCAAGCACCTGGTGATGGCGGGCCGCCTCATCGATATCGACCCTGAGCTGTCCTTCCAGCATGCCCTCGCCGCAAGCCGCCGTGGTGGCAGGTTGGCGGCTGTCCGCGAGGCTGTGGGCCTGACTGCCTACGCTGCCGGCCACTATGGGGAAGCACTTCGCGAATTCCGCACCTACCGCCGGATCAGTGGCTCCAACGTCCATTTGCCCCTTATGGCCGACTGCGAACGCGGTCTGGGGCGCCCGGACCGTGCGCTGGACGTCGTCCGTTCACCCGAGGCCCAGGATCTCGACGCTCCCGGCAAGGTTGAGCTAGCCATTGTGGCTTCCGGCGCCCGGAGCGATCTTGGCCAGTTGGATGCCGCCGTCGCTGAGCTGGAGATCATCCAGCTCGACATCAACCGCGCCTTCTCCTATAGCCCGCGTCTGTTCCGTGCCTACGCCGACGCCCTGACGGCAGTGGGTCGCACGGAAGAAGCCGGCAAGTGGCAGCGCCAGGCGGTTGTCGCCGAAAATGCCCTCGGCGTTGGAGACTTCGAGGATCCGGACATCATCGACCTCGGCGAGGACGACGAGAACGAGGTTCGCAAGCCCCGTTTCCGGAACATCGAAGAGAACACCGGGCGATCCGAAGAGAGCACGTCCGAGGCCGCGCCCGCGATCGCGGAGACGGCCATCTCCTCCGAAACCACCGAACAGGACGACACGGAACAGAACGACGTGGAACTCGACGACGTCGAGTCTGACTACTTCGAGTCCGACGACGCCGAGTCGGACCGCGATTCCGTGGAGGAAGACGAGGACAACGAGGAAGACGGAGAAGAGGCTTCCAACGGCGAAGAGACCAAGAATGACTGAGGCCTCGCTGGTATCGCGTTTTGACGCCGTTCTGTCCGATCTGGACGGCGTTGTCTACGCAGGCCCGCACGCGATTCCCGGCGCTGTGGAGTCCCTGCAGCGGCTCGAGTCGGTCGGGGTGCGCCTCGGCTATGTCACCAACAACGCCTCGCGTACCCCGGCACAGGTTGCCGCGCATCTTCGTGAACTGGGCGCGCCTGCTGAGGACAACCAAGTGGTCAGTTCTTCGCAGGCCGCCGGGGACCTTTTGGCCGGACTCCTGGCTCCGGGTTCCCGGGTAATGATCACCGGCAGCCCGGCGCTGGCCCACGAAATCGAACTCGTGGGACTCACACCTGTCCACAGCGCCAAAGAGAACCCTGTGGCTGTTGTCCAGGGCTTCAACCCGGACATCGCGTGGAAGGATCTTGCGGAGGCGTCCTACGTTGTTGCCGCAGGCGCCCTCTGGGTGGCTACCAATACGGACATGTCCATTCCCCAGGCCCGCGGGATAGCTCCCGGAAACGGCACCCTCGTGGCCGCTGTGGCGTCCGCCACGGGCAAACAGCCACGGGTCGCTGGCAAACCGGAGGCCCCGCTCTTCCATTCGGCGGCACGGAGGCTGAAGTCGGAGCGCCCGATCGTCGTGGGAGACAGGCTGGACACCGACATCCTTGGTGGCAACCGTGCGGGCTTCGCGACGGCAGCGGTCCTCACCGGTGTCGACACGCCCGAATCCATCCTTGCTGCACGCAGCTCGGAACGCCCGGGCTACTTGCTGGCTGACCTGACGGAACTGTACGAGCCGTACCCAGAGATCGTCGAGGAGGACAGCACGTTCCGCTGCGGAAAGGCAACCGCCGAAGTCCAGGACGGCCTGATCACCGTCTCCGGTTCCGAGAAGGACCTGGACGCCTGGCGTGCTGCGTGCGCAGCCTGGTGGGCCGCCAATCCCGACGCGGCAGAGGCTACATCGCCGCGGCTCGAATGGCTGGAAAACTAGACTGGTCCAATGAGCGAGTTGAACGATCACCCGGAGGGCGCCGGCGGTCCGCAAAGCGCTGAGCTTCAAAGTCCCGAGTCGCAAAGCGTCGAACCGCACGACGCCCCATGGCCGGACGACGCGGCCCCCACAGGTGACGCCGCCGTGGACTCTGCCGTGGAGCAGCTGGCGGGCATTTCCGCTGTGCCCGTGGCCGAGCACAGCGGTATCTACGCCGAGATCCACGACTCCCTGCTGGCGGCCCTCGACGCCGACGAGCGCTGAGCATGGCCAGACTCGACCAGGAACTCGTCAGCCGTGGATTGGCGAGATCGCGGACCCATGCCGCGAAACTCATTGCGGACGGAAAGGTCAGTTCCGGAGGCAGCGTTCTCGCCAAGGCAGCGCAACAGGTCTCCGAAGAGACGGAAATCGATGTTCAAGCCCACGCCGAGGACGTTTACGTCAGCCGTGCCGGCCACAAACTGGCCGGAGCGCTGGCCGCTTTCCCTTTCGTCGTTGTGGAAGGGAAGCGGTGCCTCGACGCCGGAGCCTCCACCGGTGGGTTCACTGACGTGCTGCTCCGGCAAGGTGCCGCGCATGTGGTGGCGGTCGACGTCGGGCATGACCAGTTAGTGCCGTCCCTGCGGAACGATCCCCGCGTCGCAGTCCATGAGGGCCTCAACGTCCGTTACATGACTCCCGAGCAGATCGGCGGGCCGGCCGCGCTCACTGTGGCAGACCTGTCCTTCATTTCCCTCACCCTGGTTCTTCATCCGCTCGCGGCATGCACCGAGCCCGGGGGAGACCTCGTGCTCATGGTGAAGCCGCAATTCGAGGTCGGCAAGGAGCGGCTGAGCCGCACCGGCGTGGTCACCTCGGACCATGAACGGCGGCGCGCGGTGGCCCAAGTCGCTGGATCGGCCGTGGACGCAGGGCTTGAACTCTGCGGCCTGGCGCCGAGTCCCTTGCCGGGCCAGGACGGAAATGTGGAGTACTTCCTGTGGATAAAACGCAGGATGCAGGCGGACTTGCCTAAGATCGAAGAGCGGGACGAAGAAGTTGCTGCACTGATGGAACGAATCTGGACCACCCACTAGAAAGCAGAACACCATGAGCAGGCGCGTTTTGGTCCTTGCCCACACCGGGCGTGAGGACTCCCTTCGCGCGGCCTGGGATGCCTGCGGGCAGCTCCACTACTCCGGCCTGATCCCCGTGATGCAGAAATCTGAGCTCGACGATATCGAACGGTTCTTTGGTGTGGTGGATAAGCCGATCGAGATACTCCACGAGGATGTCCGGTTGGAGGACGTCGAACTCGTGATGGTTCTTGGCGGCGACGGCACCATCCTGCGCGCGGCCGAGCTGGTCCGCAACGTCGATGTTCCCCTGTTGGGCGTCAACCTCGGGCACGTCGGCTTCCTCGCCGAGAGCGAGCGGGCCGATCTTGCGCAGACAGTCGAGTGGATTGCCAGCCGCGACTACACGGTGGAAGAGCGCATGACCATCGATGTCCAGGTGTGGGTCCGGGGCCAGAAGATCTGGCATACCTGGGCCCTCAACGAAGCCGCCATTGAAAAGGCGGACCGGGAACGCATGATCGAAGTGGTGACCGAAGTGGATGAACGTCCGCTGACGTCCTTCGGCTGCGATGGAGTGGTGCTTGCTACCCCTACGGGCTCCACGGCCTACGCCTTCTCATCCGGCGGGCCTGTGGTGTGGCCGGAGGTGGAGGCCCTCGTGATCGTCCCCATCAGCGCCCATGCCCTCTTCGCCAAGCCCCTTGTAGTTTCGCCGCGGTCCAAGCTTGCCGTGGAGATCCTTACGCGGACCGACGCCCAAGGCGTGCTTTGGTGCGACGGCCGCCGTTCCGTGGACCTGCCGCCAGGCGCCCGGATCGAAGTAACCCGGTCCACCCGGCCTGTGCGGCTTGCCCGCACCCACCAGACCCCGTTTTCTGCCCGGCTCGTGCGGAAGTTTGAGCTGCCCATCCACGGTTGGCGGGGTCCGGCACCCCGTTCGGCTGACATCCACACCGGTCCTACCCCCGTGATCAGGACCTTCAAGCCCAGCCCTTTGCCGACGCCCCAGGACGTGCGGACAGGCAGAGCGGCCGACCCCACAAAGGAGATGTAAACCATGATCGAGGAACTCCGGATCCGTGATCTCGGCGTCATCACCGACGCCACCTTGCCGTTGGGGCCCGGCCTGAGTGTGGTCACGGGTGAAACGGGCGCCGGCAAGACCATGGTGGTCACCGCCGTCGGGCTCCTTCTGGGGGCCAGGTCCGACGCCGGTGCGGTACGCTCCGGTGCCAAGTCGGCCTCTGCGGAGGCCACGCTCTTGCTCGATCCGGCGCACGCCGCCGTGGGACGGGCCGTGGAGGCCGGCGGCGACGCGGAAGAGTACGACGGCGGCACCCAGCTCCTGCTGGCCCGCACCGTGGGTGCTGACGGCCGCAGCCGTGCTTTCGTGGGCGGCCGATCGGCGCCGGTCGGCGTGCTGGCGGAACTTGGCGAGAGCCTCGTGGTGGTGCATGGCCAGTCGGACCAGATCCGGCTCAAGGGTGCCGTGGCGCAGCGGCACGCATTGGACCGCTTCGCCGGGGCCGAGCTGGCGGCGATGCTCACCGAATACCAGGAGCTTTACGGCCATTGGAAATCCAGCCAGGCAGAGCTCGACACACTCCGCGGCGAGGCCCGCGAAAGGCTGCGCGAGGCGGAATCGCTCGCGGTCGCGCTCAACGAAATCGACGACGTCGATCCCCAGCCGGGTGAGGACGAGTCCCTCAAGGCCGAGGCCGTGAAGTTGGCGAACGTGGAAGAGCTCCGCATCGCCGCCGCGGCAGCGCATGAAGCACTGATCTCGGAGGAATTCGGCGAAACGGCCGATGCCACGACTCTGATTGACTCTGCCAAACGTGCGCTCGACCAGGTTTCCGAGCATGACGAATCGTTGGCGGGAGCCGCCGCAAGGCTCGCCGAGATCGGCTTCCTCATCAACGACATCGCGGGGGAGCTGTCCAGCTACCAAGCGTCCCTGGACTCCGAAGGACCCGAACGGCTTTCGGAGATCGAGGAGCGGCGCGCAGCGCTGGCCAAACTTATCCGCAAGTACGCTCCGAGCATCGACGAGGTCCTGGAATGGGCGGCAGCTTCGAGGACCCGCCTGGATGAACTGCAGGATGACTCGAGCCGGATCGAAGCGCTTGACGCCGAGGTGGTTGCTGCGGAGTCGACGCTGCGAAAGCAGGCCACGCGCATCTCGAAGTCGCGCTCGAAGGCAGCCAAGGAGCTCTCCGCGCGCGTGAGTGCGGAACTCACTGCCCTTGCGATGGCCGATGCAACCCTGGTGATCGAGGTGGACAGCCAAGGACAGCTGGGGCCGCACGGCATCGACGACATCTCCTTCCTCCTGCAACCGCACTCAGGCGCCCCGGCACGCCCCCTCGGCAAGGGCGCGTCCGGTGGTGAGTTGTCCCGCGTCATGCTCGCCATCGAAGTGGTCCTCGCAGCCGTGGATCCGGTGCCGACCTTCGTCTTTGACGAAGTGGATGCCGGAGTGGGCGGGCGTGCCGCCGTCGAGATCGGACGCCGGCTTGCCATGCTGGCCCGCCACGTCCAGGTGCTGGTGGTAACCCACCTGCCGCAGGTGGCCGCCTTCGCCGACCAGCACATTCGGGTCACCAAGACCTCAGTCCGGGGAAGCGACGGAAAGACCGCTTCTGGCTTCACGTCCAGCGACGTCCAGCTCCTCGATGACGAAGAACGCGTGAAGGAGCTTGCCAGGATGCTCGCGGGGCAGGAAGACTCGGAGTCTGCGCGCGCGCATGCCCAGGAGTTGCTGGACGACGCCAAACTGCTGCCCCAGCAGGCATAGAAGCCCGGCCGCAGCCTGGGACATCGGTCACATGCGCGCCTTCGTCGGGCTGGGAGACCGCTTCGGCGGTCCCGGTGCCGGGCGGCGGATTCCCAGCCGCCCGGCCTGTTTTTACCGGTCCGGGTGGACTTTACTCTTGATCCTTGCCCCACGGCAGGGGACTATTGAGCATTTGGGAAAACGGCAAAGCGGATCCTTTGGAGGCGCAATTGATGATAGGCTCGAATTCCGTGGTGCAGCGATCAAATTCCCGTGTAAATTCCCGGTTCCCGGGCTCGTCCAAGACGACCAAACACATCTTTGTCACTGGCGGTGTGGCGTCCTCGCTCGGTAAGGGACTGACGGCTTCGAGCCTCGGCCACCTGCTGCGGGCACGCGGTTTGTCTGTAACTATGCAGAAGCTCGATCCCTATCTCAACGTGGATCCGGGCACGATGAACCCCTTCCAGCACGGCGAAGTCTTCGTCACTGACGACGGCGCCGAAACCGACCTCGACATCGGACACTACGAGCGCTTCCTCGATGAGAACCTCGAGGGCTCGGCCAACGTCACAACCGGCCAGATCTACTCGACTGTCATCGCCAAGGAACGGCGTGGTGAGTACCTCGGCGACACCGTCCAGGTCATTCCGCACATCACGGACGAGATCAAGCGCCGCATGCGCCTCCCCGCTGAGGGCAAAAACGCTCCGGACGTCATCATCACCGAAATCGGCGGCACCGTGGGCGACATCGAGTCGCAGCCTTTCCTCGAGTCCGCGCGCCAGGTCCGCCAGGACATCGGCCGCAACAACGTCTTCTTCCTGCATGTCTCCTTGGTGCCGTACATCGGACCCTCGCAGGAGCTGAAGACCAAACCAACACAGCACTCTGTTGCCGCGCTGCGTTCCCTCGGCATCCAGCCGGAAGCGATCGTGATCCGTTCGGATCGCGAAGTGCCTGACGCGATGCGCGAAAAGATTGGCCGCATGTGCGACGTCGATATCGACGCCGTGATCAACGCCGCCGATGCGCCGAGCATCTACGACATCCCCAAGACGCTGCACACCCAGGGCCTTGACTCCTACGTTGTCCGAGCCCTGGATCTCCCGTTCAAGGACGTCGACTGGACCAGTTGGGACAAGCTCCTCGAAGCTGTCCACAACCCCAAGCACCACGTGGAAGTTGCCCTGGTGGGCAAGTACATCGACCTCCCGGACGCATACTTGTCCGTGACCGAGGCCTTGCGTGCCGGCGGTTTTGCAAACGAAACCAAGGTCAAGATCCGCTGGGTCCCGTCCGACGAGTGTGAAACCCTCGAGGGCGCCACCAAGTCCTTGGCCGGCGTCGACGCCATTTGCGTTCCCGGCGGCTTCGGTATCCGTGGCCTCGAGGGCAAGCTTGGTGCGCTCAAGTTCGCCCGCGAGACAAAGCTTCCGGTGCTGGGCCTGTGCCTCGGTCTCCAGTGCATGGTCATTGAGTACGCCCGCAACGTGGTCGGCCTCGAGGGGGCGTCCTCCAGCGAGTTCGAACCCGACTCCAAGTACCCGGTCATCGCCACGATGGAAGAACAGCTCGACATCGTTGACGGTAAGGGCGACCTTGGCGGCACGATGCGCCTGGGCCTTTACGAAGCCAAGTTGGATGAAGGATCCGTGGTTGCCGAGACTTATGGCGCAACAACCGTCAGCGAGCGTCACCGGCACCGCTACGAGGTCAACAACAAGTACCGCGAGCAGATCGCCTCCGAGGGACTCGTGTTCTCCGGTACGTCTCCCGATGGCAAGCTGGTTGAGTTCGTGGAACTGCCGCGCGACGTACACCCGTACTATGTGGCAACACAGGCCCACCCCGAACTCAGCTCCCGCCCGACGCGCCCGCACCCGCTGTTTGCCGGCCTCGTGAAGGCCGCGCTGGAGCGTCAGTCCGGCGTGGACTCGGTAGCAAAGTCAGCCCGCAAGGTCGCTGCGAAGTAATCGCTCACACAAACGAAGGACGGCGCGATGCCCGGTATTTCTGAAACCCCCAGCACTTTTCGGAAGGTTTCGGACATGCCGAGCCCGCGCCGTCTTTTGTCGTCCAGCAAGGTCTATGAAGGCCGTATTTGGGACGTCGTCAGTGACGCCTTCGAGCTCGGCGAAGACACCGGCACTTTGGT
Organism: Arthrobacter sp. S2(2024); assembly: GCF_036662515.1. Taxonomy (NCBI): domain Bacteria; kingdom Bacillati; phylum Actinomycetota; class Actinomycetes; order Micrococcales; family Micrococcaceae; genus Arthrobacter; species Arthrobacter sp. S2(2024). Next base: position 9,499 of record NZ_JAYKZI010000024.1, read on the forward strand.
CCGCGACTACATCGACCATCCCGGCGCCGTCGCGGTGCTGCCTATGAATGTCGACGGCGAGATCCTGTTGCTCAAGCAATACCGCCACCCGGTGGGCATGGACCTGTGGGAGATTCCTGCCGGGCTTCTTGACGTGGCCGGCGAGGACTTCGTGGTCGGCGCGGCCAGGGAGCTCGCGGAAGAGGCCGATCTCACGGCGGCCACGTGGAATGTCCTCGCGGACTTCTTCAATTCGCCCGGCTCCTCGAGCGAGGCGATTCGCATCTATCTGGCGCGCGGATTGGGTGACGTTCCCGAGGCGGAACGGCACGTCCGCACGGATGAAGAGGCCGAAATCGAACTCGTGTGGGTCACGCTTGACGAGGCGGTTTCGGCGGTCCTCGAGGGCCGCCTGCATAACCCGTCCGCCGTCGTCGGGATACTCGCGGCCGCCGCCGCACGCGCCGACGGCTTCAGGAACCTGCGGCCGGCCGATGCTCCCTGGCCCGCCCACCCGAGCCAGCGCTGACCGTGCCCCAGCTCGCGGAGACCAGGGTCCGGACCGCCATTGACCGGGCCGTCACTGACTACCTGCAACACCTCGGCGTGGAACGAGGCCTTGCAAGCAACACTCTGTCCGCATACCGACGGGACCTGTCCCGCTATTCGAACTTCCTGGCCGCGTCCGGCGTCGACAACCCGGGCAATATCTCCCGGCGTGACGTCACCGCCTTTGTGCAGGCGTTGGCAGACGGTTCCGATGGGGGCGCCGCCCTCGGCGTCCGCTCTGCGGCCCGCACCGTGGTTGCCGTCCGGGGGCTGCACAAGTTTTGGGCCCTGGAGGGGACGACGACGGCGGACCCCGCCAGCGATGTCCACCCGCCAATGCCCGGCAAGCGTCTGCCGAAGGCAATTAGCGTCGGCGAAGTGACCCGCATACTTGAGGCTGCCGGTGCCGACACCGCCACCGGGTTGAGGGACCGCGCGCTCTTGGAGTTCCTCTACTCCACAGGTGCCCGCATCAGCGAAGCTGTAGGCCTTGACGTCGACGATGTCTCGCTCGAAGCGGAAGCCGATGGTCCTGCGATCGTGCGGCTCTTCGGAAAAGGTTCCAAAGAGCGCCTGGTTCCTCTGGGGTCTTACGGTGCACGCGCCGTCGGGTCCTACGTGGTTCGCGGAAGGCCTGCGTTGGCCGCGAAAGGAAAAGGCACGCCGGCACTGTTCCTGAATGCCCGCGGAGGCCGGATCAGCCGGCAGAGCGCCTGGACCATTCTCAAGACCGCGGCCGAGAAGGCCAACATCACCAAGGACGTCTCCCCGCACACCCTCCGGCATTCTTTCGCCACGCATCTGCTTGAGGGCGGCGCTGACGTCCGGGTGGTTCAGGAGCTCCTGGGCCACGCCTCGGTGACCACCACGCAGGTGTACACCTTGGTCACTGCCGACACTTTGCGTGAAGTGTATGCGGCTGCGCATCCGCGGGCCCTCGGCTGACGCATTGCGCCACCCGCTGGACACTGCACGCAGTTCGGTGCCGGTTACGCCAAGACCTTGAAGGTCAGTTCCACCGCGTTCAGGAACAGCGCCAGAATGGACATGCCGAGGCCGGCTACGAGCAGAAGGCCCGGGTGCGCCAAGCCGACAACCACCCGCCTCAGATGAGGCCGGGAGCGCAGGAATTCGTCGAGGACGATCAACAACGCCCAGAATCCGGTCCATACCCACCCGGCGTAGAGCGGATGCCGGACCAGCCAGCCAGGCAGCCAGGCCTCGGAGGCTTGCTCGTTCCCCTCTTGGCTCATGGCGACACTCTAGCAACCGGCGGCTCTTGCTGGTCCGGTTGGCGTGGCAGCGCTGTAACCTGCGGGCTCGTGCCGGAAACTATACAGTTGGCCAGGGTTTGGTTGGGGTTTCGGATTGAGGGTGGGGGATTGTGCTTTCCGAGGGGGAATCGGCGTTCGTTGCGCTGCATAGGGATACGTACCCGCGCATCTTCCGTTTTGTGCGGCGACGTGTGGAGGATCCGCATGTGGCCGAAGAGTTGGCTGCGGACGTATTTCGGGTCGCTTGGCAGAAGTGGGATGAGGCGTCATCGGTGGATGTGGCCTGGTTGTTCACGGTGGCGAGAAATCTTCTGGGAAACGCTTATCGGAGCCATCGGCGCCAGGTAGCACTGCATGAGCGCCTCCGTGAGTCCGTGGTTTCCGGCGACGGGGCCGGAAACGGATACTCGCTGGTGGATGAGGTGTTGGATTCCATGCGGGAGAAAGACCGGGACATCCTGCAGTTGGCGTATTGGGATCAAATGACGATGGTAGAGATCGCGGCGGTCCTGCAGTGCGGAGAGTCGGCCGCGAAGGTGCGGTTGCACCGGGCGCGGGAGGCTTTCCGAAAGCTACTGCCGGCCGGTAGCGGCGCGGTGGCACAGAAGTTGGGGGCATAGGAATGGATCCGATCAGAGAATTGATTGAGGGGGCCGATCCGTTGCGCAGCGGAGTTGGCGCGGTGCCGGATGCAGAGGCGGCTTTGGTCCGGGTGCTGGCTTCTCCCGGGAACGGTCCTGACAAGCTGCCGCCGAACGTTCGGTCCATGGCGGCTGGACGCCGGCTGCGGAATGCCAGGATTGCAGGATTGCTGACGATGGCCGCTGCCGCGGTGACAGGGGTGCTCGTGGCAGCGCACTTGGGTTCGATCACTGCAGTCCCGGATCCGGCCGGCACGTCCTCCATGACGCCGAGCGCGCCACCGACGGCCACAGCTACGGCGGCCGGCACAGCCAGCCCGACGGCGAGCCCGAGCGAGACAGCAGGCCCGACGGCGGCGCCCACGTCACTTGCCGGCGTCGGACGCGGTGAGTGCTCGATTCAGAACCTGACGGGCGCCATGACTTCATTGGAGCAGCTGAAACCGGTTCTCCGGCTTGTGGGCTGCAAGGCCGGATGGATGAGCATCATGGCGCCCGCACCAAGCGACAATCCGAACCCGGAACCGGGGGACTGGTTCTGGATCGCCAAGCTTGTCAACGGGAGCTATGTGCAGGAAACCAGCCTTGGGAACTGGGCAGGCGCAGCGTCCAACAACGATCGGCTGACGGCTGAGCAATTCATGGACAAGGCGTTCGTCACCAACGGAATCCCAGTGGAGCTTCGTCCCGATCTGGTGGGTTCCCCGGAGCCAGGATCACTCGCTGCCGAAGGTCTCAAGACGTACGAGGACCGGTCCACGGGTTATAGAGTGAGCTTCAATTACCCGGCATCGTGGCAACTGGTCGATCCGTCCGGCAGCCTTGCCCTCACAAACGGCCCGGGAACCGCCCTCACGGATTCCAGCGGCCAGTACACGGCACGGCTGGCCTTCGGCGACACCAATGACTGGAGCACCAGCGGCTGCCAAAACAGGGCGCCCTACAAGATCCTCGACAGTCAGCCCATGACCGGGCTGCCGACGGACCTGGCGTCGCCGGCCCAGGGCACACCGAGATTCGTGTATGTCGCAATGACCTCAGCCGCAAATGACGGGGGTCCGGTTCAGGCAGGGATAGGAATTACCAACCGTATCGCCGGACAGGACGGAATAGGCTGCGTCCTTGACCTCGCGGTAGCAGGACCCGGTCCCTTGAAGTTCTTTAGCTTCACCGATCGCCGTCCACTGGGAGGGCCTTCCTGGGGTCTTTACAAATTCACCACCATCGGAGAAGCCGCGGCCTTTACCCAGACACAAGCCTATAAAGACCTCAAGGCGGTCATCACTTCGCTCACGATCACCAAGGTGGGCTAGAGACACGGCGCGACGCCGGGCCACCTTAGGTGAGCGGCCCGGCGTCGTTCTTCGGGGGCGACGCAGTCGTAGTCTTGATGCCATGACAGCCGCACACGTGACCCTCTGTTTTCTCCTCCGCGAGGNCCGGGCCACCTTAGGTGAGCGGCCCGGCGTCGTTCTTCGGGGGCGACGCAGTCGTAGTCTTGATGCCATGACAGCCGCACACGTGACCCTCTGTTTTCTCCTCCGCGAGGTCGATGGCGGCCGGGAGGTCCTTCTGGGACGCAAGCGCACCGGCTTCGGCAAGGGCAAAGTAGTAGGCGTCGGCGGCCATGTGGAGGAGGGCGAGACCGCCGTTGAGGCGATCTGCCGGGAAGTCCGCGAGGAAGTCTACGTCGATGTTGAGCCGGACGACCTGGTGGCCGCGGGAACTGTGGACTTTGTTTTCCCTGCCAAGCCCGAATGGAACATGTTTACTACCGTGTTCCTTTCCGAATCCTGGGTGGGGGAGCCTTCCGAGAGCGACGAGATCACGCCCCAGTGGTACCCGGCGGAGGACCTGCCGGTAGCTCACATGTGGGCCGACGCCGAGCACTGGCTTCCCGCGATGATGAATGGCCGGCGCATGGATGTGCGCGTGGTGCTCGCAGATGACAACGAGAACGTGGCCGAGGTCTTCCACGCAGACTGGAACAACGACGGAGCAGCAGCTGGTGGGTCCGCGCGGAATTGGGTGCCCGGGCTGTAACCTCGGGGCGTCTTGCGGAAACTTACACGATAGACGCCCACTTCGGGCGCTAACCGACAAAGGGGGAACGGTGGATTCCAGACAGAAGATGCGGAGACTGAGAATCATCGTGTTGGTGGCCCTTGCCGCAGCGGTCCTTGCAGCGGGATTCCTCGTTGCCGCCAACCTTGGGTCCCAGGGACAATCCCGGAGCGGAAGCCAGCTACCGGCAACAGCAGCTACGACGGCCCCTGCGACGACTGCCCCATCGGCGTCGGCCACGGCCTCGGCTTCAACGGCCGCTACGGAAGAACCGACAGCATCAACACCAGCGACGGCGGGCTCCGGGTGGGCGAGCTTCGTCAGCACCAGCGCCCACGTGCAGTTCGATCTTCCTTCGGGATGGACGGCCGCCGATGTTCCAGTAGGCACCGCCAGTAATCCCGCATCCGGAATCCAGGTGAGCGATGAGTCGGGCAGTGTGGTGGCGAAGTTCTACTACGGCACGGGCGGCGGCGTAGGCGGGGCATGCGGGCCAGGAACGTACAAGCAAAAGGAGCTCGACACGGCTGCCACGTCACTGAAGGGCCAGTGGGTGACCACCGCCCAGGCCAGGTTCTCCTACCGCGTGCTGGATCAGACGGCCCAAGGCAAGGGCGTCGGCTATCAAATCGGTCTCGTGGACAAGTCCAGCGGGGAAGTGCAGGACAGCTGCCTGATGTACTCCTTCGTGGCCGGCGCTCCCAAAGGCACGCTGTCTTTCGCCACGGACGGGCCCCAAGCCCTTGGCGCCCGCACCTTCAGCACCGTGGCGGAAGCCACGCAGTACTTGCAGACACCGGAATACCAGAAGCTCAAGCGGATGATCACCAGCCTGCAGCTGACTCAATAGCGACTGGAACGACGGCGGGCCGGCCTGGGCCCACGCGAAGCCGGGTTCCCTGGCCGAGCTTGCGAGGTCAGGGGGCTCGTGGGGAGGTGACCGGCCCGCCGTCGTGCAGGTGGAACTACGGCAGGTGCCGTTCGTCCACGCCGTTGTATTCGCTGAGCGGGCGGATCAGGGAGTTTGATCCGAGCTGCTCCATGATGTGTGCGGTCCATCCGGTGATGCGGCTGGCGACGAACAGCGGGGTGAAGGTCGGAGTGTCGAATCCCATGAGGTGGTAGGTGGGTCCGGCGGGGTAGTCGAGGTTGGGCTTGATCGCCTTGGCCTCGTCCATCGCCTGCTCGAGGCCGTTGTACAGGCCCAGGATCTCGGGCCGGCCGTAGTGGGCGATCATCTTGTCCAGCGCGGCCTTCATGGTGGGCACCCTGGAGTCGCCGTGCTTGTAGACGCGGTGACCGAATCCCATGACCTTTTTCTTCTGCGCGAGGGCGTGTTCCATCCAGGTCTTCGCCCGGGAGGCGGCGTCATCGAGCGATTCCTCGGTGCGGATGCCGATTTCCTCGAACGTGTGCATGACGGCCTCGTTGGCGCCGCCGTGCAGCGGGCCCTTGAGGGCGCCGATCGCCGCGGTGACCGCGGAGTGCAGGTCCGAAAGGGTGGAGGTGACAACCCGTGCCGTGAAGGTGGAGGCGTTGAAGGAGTGCTCGGCGTAGAGGATCATCGAGACGTTGAACGCCTTCACGACCTCGTCCACCGGGTCCTCGCCGAAGGTCATCCACAGGAAATTGGCGGAGTAACCCAAATCGTCCCGCGGTGCCACGGGTTCGATTGTTTGCCCGTCCGCGCGCCGACGGCGTTGGTCGTAGGCGACCACCGCCGGCATGGCGGCGAACAAGTCAATGGCCTTGGCCATATTGGCCTCGGGCGTGGAAACCTCGGCGAGAGGGTGCCGGGCTCCCAGCACCGAAGCGGCCGTCCGGCAGACATCCATGGGGTGGGACGTCGTCGGCAGCGCATCGATGACCTGCTTCACCACCGGGTCAAGGGCGCGGCCCGCGCGCTCGCGGGCAGTGAACTCAGCAAGTTCCTCCGGAGTGGGCAGCTCGCCGTTCCACAGCAGGTAGGCGACTTCTTCGAAGCTGCACTTGGCGGCGAGTTCCTGCACGGGGTAACCGCGGTACAACAGCGAGTTGGTGTCCGGGTTGACCTTGGAGATCGCGGTGTAGTCAACCACGACGCCGGCCAGGCCTTTCTTGATCTCAACAGCAACCATGCTGTCCTCCTTCGTTCGTCGGCAAGCACTCCGGAATAGCCGGATCGCCTGCATCCCTTGGTTGATCCAGTTACCGGCTGAGCCCAGGAACCTGGAAGTTGAAAACGCTCGTGTCGAAGTGGTTGTAGGCCTCGTAGTCCACGAGGTCATAGAGGCGCGCACGGGTGAGCATGTTCTCCACCTGCGCCTCCTGCGTTCCAGTGGCCTTGATCGTTTCCAGCGTACGCTCTGCAGCCCCCATGGCAATGCGGAGCAGGGTGACGGGGTAGATCACCATGTTCACGCCGACGCCCTGGAGTTGTTCCACGGTGAAGAGTTCGCTTTTGCCGAACTCGGTCATGTTGGCCAGGATCGGCACATCCACTGCATCACGGATGGCTTGGAACTCGCTGAGATCTTTCATGGCTTCCGGGAAGATCGCGTCTGCGCCGGCGTCGACGAGTGCTTTGGCGCGTTCCTGGGCGGCTTGGATGCCGTCGACGGCGCGGATGTCGGTCCGGGCCATGATGAGGAAGTTCGGATCCCTGCGGGCGTCGGCCGCTGCGCGGATGCGCTTGGCGGCGGTGTCGACGTCGACCACGTTCTTGCCGTCCAGGTGCCCGCAGCGTTTGGGGTTGAACTGGTCCTCGATGTGGCAACCGGCCAGCCCGGCGTTTTCGAGCTCCTGGATGGTGCGGGCCACGTTCATCGGTTCGCCGAATCCGGTGTCCGCGTCCACGAGGCACGGGAGCTCGGTCATGCGGGCGATCTGCCCTGCGCGGGTGGCGACCTCCGTGAGGGTGGTGAGCCCGATGTCCGGCAGGCCGAGGTCGTTGGCGAGGACGGCGCCGGAGATGTAGACGCCGGGGAAGCCCTTTTCCTCGATCAGGCGTGCCGAGAGCGGGTTGAACGCGCCGGGGAACTGGGCGATGGTCCCGGAGTTCAGGAGTTCCCGGAGCTTGAGGCGCTTCTGCTCCGGGGTCGTCTTGGAGTAGAGCATCTAGAACAGTCCCTTCGGTGCGGCGGCGAGGTCGATGACGCCCGGGGCGGCGGTGATGTTCAGCTGGTCCAGTTCGCCCGGGCCCAGGTCCGGGAGGCGCTCGGCGGCGGCGAGGAACCTTTCGATCTCGGCCTCTTCCACCAGCCCGGCCGCGAGGGTGCGGAACTTGTCGATGTATTGCTGGCGGGCGAAGGGCCGGGCGCCGAGCGGGTGGGCGTCGGCGACGGCGATCGACTCGGTGATGACGGTGCCGTCCGTGAGGGTGATGACAACGGTGCCGCCGAAGGCCTTTTCCGCGATGTTCAGGGAGTGGTAGCGGCGGGTCCATTCGGGGTCTTCCACGGTGGTGACCTTGTGCCACAGTTCCACGGTGTCCGCCCGGCCGGCGCGTTCCGGGCTGTAGGAGTCGACGTGGTGCCAGGAGCCGTCCTGCAGCGCGACGGTGAAGATGTACGGAATGGAGTGGTCCAGGGTTTCCCGGGATGCGGTGGGGGAGTATTTTTGGGGGTCGTTGGCGCCGGAGCCGATCACGTAGTGCGTGTGGTGGCTGGTCTTGATCAGGACGGAGGCCACGTTGGCCGGGTCCGTGGCTTCGGGGTGCTCTTTGTGGAGTTTGCGGGCGAGGTCGATCCAGGCCTGGGCCTGGTACTCGGCGGAGTGTTCCTTGGTGTAGGTGTCCAGGATGGCCCGCTTGGGCTCCCCGGCCTCGGGCAGCGGGACCTCGTAGGAGGCGTCCGGGCCATCCAGCATCCAGGCGATGACGCCGTCTTCGCCTTCGTAGATCGGCACGGGGGAGGTCTGGCCGCGCATGGAGCGGTCCACGGCCTCGACGGCCATCTTGCTGGCGAACGCGGGGGCGTGGGCCTTCCAGGTGGAGATTTCACCCTTGCGGGACTGGCGCGTGGCGGTGGTGGTGTGCAGGGCCTGGCCGACCGACTGGAAGATTGTCTCGACGTCCAGGCCCAGGAGGGTGCCGATGCCGGCGGCGGCGGAGGGGCCGAGGTGGGCTACGTGGTCGATCTTGTGCTTGTGCAGGCAGATGGCCTTGACCAGGTCCACCTGGATTTCGTAGCCGGTGGCGATGCCGCGGATCAGGTCCTTGCCGCCCGCGCCGACGTGCTGGGCAACGGCGAGGATGGGCGGGATGTTGTCGCCCGGGTGGGAGTAGTCCGCGGCCAGGAACGTGTCGTGGTAGTCGAGTTCACGCACGGCGACGCCGTTGGCCCAGGCAGCCCACTCGGGGGAGACCTTGTCGCTGATCCCGAAAACACTGGAGCCTTTGCCGTTGGTGGTCGGTGCGTGGGTCAGGGCCTGCGCCCGGGCAGCGATGATGGGGGCACGGTTCAGGGAGGCAACGGCGACGGAGGCGTTGTCGATGATCCGGTTGATGACCATCTCCGTGACGAGGGGAAGAACGTCGACGGGGTCGGCGGCGACGGCGGCGATCTTGTGCGCCAACTGCTGCTCGCGGGGAAGGCTTTCTTCGCTCTTGTAGACGCGGACGTGGTTGTTCTTCACCATGGTGCTCCTTTTAGTGAGGTGTGTGGGTGGCTTTGACGTGGGAAAGACTGCGGTGCAGATGGACGGTGGTGGCGGCTTCGGCGAGCCGGGGGTTGCCTGCCGCGATGGCTTCGGCGATCGCGGCGTGCTCTGCCGCGGCGGCTTGGAGGCGTTCGGCGTCGTCGGCCGCGAGGCGGCGGACCCGCACGAGGTGGACGCGCAGGCTGCGCATGGCCTGGGCGAGGTAGGAATTGGAAATCGCCTCGTCGATCGCCTCATCCAGCCTTCCCACGAGGGCGTAGTAGTCGTGCCGTGCGGGGTCGCTGTCGTTGAGCATCTCCGGGGCCCGAAGGAGCTCGGCGTGGAGCCGCTCGAACACCGCACGGTCGCCGCGCACCGCGGCCAGGGCGGCGGCTTTGCCTTCCAGGGTTTCGCGCAGCTCGAACAATTCGTCGATGTCTTCCAGCGAGATATCGGTGACGACGACGCCGCGGCCGCCTGCCGCCGTCGTCAGCCCTTCCGCGCTGAGCCGGCCCAGCGCCTCCCGGACCGGTGTGCGGGACACGCCCAGGCGTTCGGATTGTTCCACTTCCGCGAGGACCGTTCCGGGTGCCAGGCGCCATTCGATGATGTCTTCGCGCAGGGCCGCATAGGCTTTGTCGCTGGCACGCATGGACCCTCCTTCACTGGGTGGACGTCCTCAGTGTATACATAAACAGCGATCAAGCCTAGCTTTTCTGGCGAATGCTCGCCCGATGATCGATCTGTGTATACATCCACCGGTGAATTGTGGACTAACTCCGGTTCCAGCGGTACTCGTTCTCCGGACGTCCCGGAGTGCCGTATCGCGCATTCCGCGTGACCATACCGGCGTCGGCCAGGTACTCGAGATAGCGGCGTACTGTAACCCGGGACATCCCAAGGGCGACAGTTGCCTCGCTTGCGGACACCGGCCGGCCAAGGCTGGCCAGGAGGTCTTTGACGGACTCCAGGCTATGGGCGGAAAGCCCCTTGGGCAGTGGGACTTCGGTGGGTGCGCGGAGGCTGGCAAACGCCTGGTCCACATCGCTTTGCGATGCTCCGCTCGCCCGGGCGCCCGACGCCGGTGCGGCGAGTTGTTCGCGGAAGGCGCGGTAACTGGCGAGTTTGTCCGCGAAGGTGGCGAACGTGAACGGCTTGATGAGGTACTGCACCACGCCGATCGACACCGCGCTCCGGACAATGTTCACTTCCCTGACGGCGGTGATGGCGATGATGTCCGCGAGGAGTCCCGAAGCGCGCATTCGGCGGGCAACATCCAGTCCATGCAGATCCGGCAGGTTCATGTCCAGCAGGACGAGGTCCACCGGCTGGCCGGCAACGGCGAATTCGTTGAGTAGCCGTAGGGCCGACTGTCCGTCCGGGGCCGTTCCCGCGACGGTGAAACCGTCGATTCGGCCCACGTAGACGCCATGGGCATCGGCGGCGATGGGTTCGTCCTCGACAACGAGGACGCGGATTTCGGTCATTCGGCTTCTTTCCTGGAGTCCGGCACCGGGAGCACTACGCGGAAGAACGCGCCGCCCAAGGCGCTCGTGGAGTCGCTGATGGACAGCGTACCGCCAAGCCGCTGCACAGCTTGCCGGACCAGGGCGAGGCCCACGCCGCGGGAAGGGGCTCCGGGCTGCCCGGCCTGTCCGATTCCCGCCGCCTTGGTGCTGTATCCGTACTGCCAGACGTCGTCCACGATGCCGGGATCGATCCCGTGGCCGGAATCGACAACCGTGAAGGTGGTTCCTTCAGGTCCGGAGTCGATGCCCAGTTCCACTTTGCGCGGCGGGGGAGCGGCGGCTGCCGCGTCGAGGGCGTTGTCCAGCAGGTTTCCCAAAATCGTCACAAGGTCCTGCACTGCCAGGCCCTGGAGGCCGTCCCCGCCGGTCACTGTGACCGTCAGCTCCGCTCCGCGTTCGTGCGCCTCGGCCGACTTCCCCATGATGAGCGCGCTCAGGACGGGCTCGTCCACTGACGCCACGAGGTGGTCGGTCAGTTGTTGACTCAGTTCCAAGTCCTTGGTGGCGAAGTCCAAGGCATCGGAGGTACGCCCGAGCTCCATGAGGGACACTATGGTGTGCAGCCGGTTGGCGTGTTCATGAGTCTGTGCCCGCAAGGCGTCAGACAGGGTCTTCATGGTTTCGAGTTCACTGCCCAGGGACTCGATTTCCGTCCTGTCCCGGAGCGTGGCTACGGTCCCGAACACCGCAGGCCGCTGCCGGCCCCTCATTCCGGGCGGCCCCACTGCCGGCGCCTGGTTCACCACCAGGATGCGCGAGCCGGTGAGGTGGATCTCGTCGTGCGCCGTCCGGCCGGACTCGAAGAGGCGGTGGAGGCTGGGATCGAGTGGCAGATCAGACAGGCGTGGGGCGGCTTCCGCCGCGGGATCGACGTCGGACCGTTCCAGTCCCAGCAGTTCCGCGGCCTGGTCGTTGTACATGACCACCCTGCCGCCGGTGTCGATCAGGACCACGCCTTCGCGGACCGAATGCAGGACCGACTCGTAATACGCGAACAACTGCGCCAATTGCTCCGGTCCCCAGCCCCTGGTGACCGAGCGCAGGTACCGCCCCAATAGCCACGAGGCGAGGGAGCCGCCTGCGAGCATGGCCAGGGAGATGCCGATGATCGCCGTGAGTCGTGCTGACACGGCGACATCCACGGTGCGCACCGTGACACCCGCCGCCACGAGGGCCCGGACTTTGCCGGATGGATCCTCCACGGGGACGATGGTGCGCACGGACGGGCCCAGGGTGCCGGCGGTGACTTCGGTGAATGTCTGGCCGCGGAGGGCAGGATCGATGGTGCCGATGTACGGTTTGCCGATTTCGTCGGGGTTCGGATGGGTCCAGCGGGTCCGGTCCGGAGCCATGATGGTGATGAAATCGGCATGGGCATTGGCCGTCACCACCTGGGCGTACGGCTGCAGGGTGGCGGATGGATTCGGCGTGCCGGCTGCTTGGAGCACGAGCGGATTGGCTGCGATCGCGGCGGCCACTGCCTGCATGCGCTGGCCGGCGTCGTTGTAGGCCCGGTCCCTCGCGTCCAGGAAGGCAGCCGTGCCCACGATGGCGGTGAGCGCCAGCACGAACAGTAGATTCGCCACAAAGAGTCTGCGGGCAATGCTCCAGCGTCGGATCACGTGCTCCTTTCTGCGGGCCATCCTGTGACCAATATGAACGCAACAGTGATACATGTCACGCCGCGCCTAATGATGGGTATCACAGCAGAGCGACGCAGGGACATTTTGCAGGGACCACGGCGCTTTCCAGAGTATCTATAAGGAGCAAAGCCATGACCTCTCAAAGAGGAGAGATTGCACCCGCGAAGGCCGGGCGCAAGGGGCTGGACAAGTCGCATTACCTCTACATCGCCGTGATCGCCGCAGTTGTGCTGGGCGCCGTCGTCGGCTTGCTTTTCCCGGAAGTGGGTAAATCCCTCAAGCCCTTGGGTGACGGCTTCATCAAGCTCATCAAGATGATGATCGCCCCCGTCATCTTCTGCACCATCGTCCTGGGCATCGGATCGATCGCCAAGGCTGCCACGGTTGGCAAGGTCGGTGGGCTCGCACTCATCTACTTCCTGGTGATGTCCACCTTCGCGCTCGCCATCGGTTTGGTCGTTGGCAACATCATCCACCCGGGCGAGGGCCTGAAACTGATCCCGTACGACCCCAATGCGAAGGCTGCCACGAACAGCACCGCCGATTTCCTGCTGGGCATCATCCCCGGAGACATTCCGGTCCTGCCGACGCTCCTGGCCGCCATCCTGGTGGGCTTCGCGCTGCAACGCATGGGGTCCCAGGGCCAGCCGGTCCTCAAGGCAATCCAGCACGGGCAGGCACTCGTTTTCCGGATCCTCATCATGATCATGTGGCTGGCTCCGGTCGGCGCCTTCGGTGCGATCGCCGCAGTGGTCGGTGCCACCGGCGTGAAGGCAATTTTCGGAATGCTCACCCTGATGGTTGCGTTCTACATCACCTGCGCGCTGTTCATCGTCGTGGTGCTCGGCACCTTGCTCCGGGTTGTGGCAGGCGTCAGCATCTTCCAGCTGATGAAGTACCTGGCCCGCGAGTACCTGCTCATCTTCTCCACCTCGTCCTCCGAAGCGGCGCTGCCCAGGCTCATCGCCAAGATGGAGCACCTCGGCGTTTCCAAGCCGGTTGTTGGTGTCACGGTGCCTACCGGCTACTCCTTCAACCTCGATGGAACTGCCATCTACCTGACCATGGCCTCGCTGTTCGTCGCCAACGCCATGGGTATTCCGCTGGACCTCGGCGCCCAGGTATCGCTGCTGGTCTTCATGATCATTGCGTCCAAGGGAGCGGCCGGCGTTTCCGGAGCCGGCCTGGCCACCCTCGCCGCGGGCTTGCAGGCACACCGGCCCGAACTGCTGGGCGGCGTCGGGATGATCGTCGGCATCGACCGCTTCATGTCCGAAGCCCGCGCTTTGACCAACTTCACGGGCAACGCCGTCGCCACCGTGTTGATCGGTACCTGGGTCAAGGAAATCGACCGCAACCAGGTCGCCAACGTCCTGTCCGGTGCGACGCCTTTCGACGAGTTGACCATGATCAGCCACCACGCTGAACCCGAGGTGAAAGAGGCCGTGCCCGCTTAGTCCGGCACGCCGTTTGGAAGCATCCATGCAGGCAAGGCAGGAACTCGCCAGGGGACCTGCCTTGCCTGCTTTTGATTGCATGTTTTACGGCACGCGGGCCCAACCTTCTACCTCAGCTAGAAGGTAAAGGCTCAAATTGCGGGCAAAGTCAAGTTCCGCAAAATGCCGTGTCGGGCGCTGTAGCCTAGGTGGGGAGCAGTGCTGGTGCTGGAGACAGCCGCAGGAAATGACCGTCGTGGAGAGAGTGGATAAATACGTGAGCAGCGAACGGGGAACAACTACGCTGGAGGGCACGGATTTCGATCTGGAAGACGCCGTCATGGGGCCAACGGGCCGCCCGTACCGCGACTTCCCCGAACCCGCGCCGCTGGCCTCGCATGGCCCGGCCCGGGTCATCGCCATGGTCAACCAGAAGGGTGGCGTGGGCAAGACCACGTCAACCATCAACCTCGCCGCCGCGCTCGCAGAATTCGGCCGTCGCGTCCTGCTCGTTGACTTCGATCCGCAGGGAGCCCTTTCCGCAGGCCTGGGCGCGAACCCGCACGAGCTCGACCTCACCGTTTACAACGTCCTGATGGACCGCAAGGTGGACATCCGTGACGCCATCCAGAAGACCGGCGTCGAAGGCATCGACCTTCTGCCGGCGAACATCGACCTCTCCGCCGCCGAGGTCCAGCTGGTCAACGAGGTGGCCCGCGAGCAAGTGCTTGACCGCGCCCTCAAGAGCGTCGAGGACGATTACGACGTCGTGCTCATCGACTGCCAGCCGTCCCTAGGCCTCCTGACGGTCAATGCACTGACGGCTGCGCACGGCGTCATCATCCCGCTGATCTGCGAATTCTTCGCCCTCCGCGCGGTAGCACTGCTCGTCGAAACGATCGAAAAGGTCCAGGACCGCTTGAACCCGCGCCTTCAGGTGGACGGCGTGCTCGCCACGATGTACGACGCCCGCACCCTGCACAGCCGCGAAGTCATTTCGAGGCTTGTGGAGGCGTTCGGGGACAAGGTCTTCGAGACCGTCATCAAGCGTTCCATCAAATTCGCCGACGCCACGGTCGCCGCGGAGCCGATCACCAGCTACGCGGGAAACCACATCGGTGCCGACGCCTACCGCCGCTTGGCCAAGGAATTGATTTCGCGCGGCGGCGCACCCTAGCCCGCGTGGCAGAGCCACTCACCCCTGAAGCCGGGCCCGTCCTGGTGGGCGACGCGCCGCCGTCGTACTCCTCCGGGAGTAACACGGACGACGCCGGAGCCGCGCCTTCGGGACGAAAGGGCGGCTTCGAGGTCCGGCTGGCGAACTTCACCGGCCCCTTCGATCTCCTGCTCGGCTTGATCTCCAAGCACAAGCTGGACATCACGGAAGTTGCGCTGGCCACCGTCACGGACGAGTTCATCAAATACATCCGGCGGTTGCAGGAGTTGGGGGAGGACTGGGCGCTGGATGAGGCCAGCGAATTCCTGGTCATCGCCGCGACCCTCCTGGACCTCAAAGCCGCAAGGCTCCTGCCGGCGGGCGAAGTGGAAGACGCCGAGGACATTGCCTTGCTGGAAGCCCGGGATCTTCTTTTCGCCCGGCTCCTGCAGTACAAGGCCTTCAAGCAGGTGGCTGCGATCATGTCCGGCACCTTGGAGTCCGAAGCCCGGCGCTTCCCGCGGCAAGTTGCGTTGGAAGGGCATTTCGCTGCAATGTTGCCCGAGCTGATTTGGCGCCACACGCCCGAACAGTTCGCCGCGCTGGCGGCCAAGACCCTCGCGCCGAAGGACAACACGCCAGAGGAAGTCGGGCTCGACCACCTTCACGGAACACCCGTCAGCGTCAAGGAACAAGCCGAGATCATCGGGTACCGCCTGCAGCGCGGCCAGCCACAATCCTTCAGGGCGCTGATCGCGGACGCTGAGTCCACGCTTGTTGTCGTGGTCCGGTTCCTGGCGCTCCTCGAGCTGTTCCGCGACCGTGTGGTGGCGTTTGACCAGCCGGGTCCGCTCGCAGAACTGACCGTCCGCTGGACAGGGCGCCCCGAAGGGTGGAGCAGCGACAATGTGAGCGACGAATACGAGCAGGTCGACCAAGGAGAGGAACCGCTGTGAGCGAGCAGGATACAGGCGGGGACGGCCTCGCCGAGCTTGAGGCCCTGCCCGGAGGCGCCCGCGCGGCCCTCGAAGCCGTCCTGATGGTGATCGACCAACCGGCCACCGCGGAAGAGCTCGCTGCCGGGCTCAACGTGACGGTCGCCGTCGTCGAGGATTTGCTGGAGGGACTGCGGCAGGAGTATAGCGGCTATACTGTTAAAGCCCCGGGCAGGGACGCTGATGACTTGCACATTGATGCACGTGCCAGCGCTGCACCCCGGGGTTTTGAGTTGCGGAACGTTGCCGGCGGGTGGCGGATCTATTCACGCGCGGAATTTGCCGACGTCGTGGGCAGGTTCGTTCTCGAAGGCCAGACCGCGCGGCTGACGCAGGCAGCCCTTGAAACCATGGCGGTCATCGCGTACCGGCAGCCGGTTTCCAGGGCCAGGGTGTCGGCCATCCGCGGCGTCAATGTCGATTCAGTCGTCAGGACCCTTGTCCAACGCGGGCTGATCGAGGACTCGGGTACTGATCCTGAATCGGGGGCCATCCTTTACCGGACCACCTCGTATTTCCTCGAGCGCATGGGCATTGGCTCGGTGGCGGAACTGCCTCAATTGTCCCCCCACCTTCCGGGGCTGGAGGGCATCGAGGAGTTCTTCGACGCCGAACGCATGTAGCCGCGGGAACCCGCGGCGGCAGGCAAGGCAAAACAACTCAATATTGCAAGGATCTACAAACGCCCGGGCTAGTAGCGGGCAGAGTTCACACAGGGCAGATATCCTCTGTCCGGCTGGCTAATGTTGAGAAAGAACAAGCCGGCCACCATAACAAAAGGACGGGTCATGACACAGGCGGGACGCCAGGGTTCACCACGTAATAGTTCGGGACGAAACAATTCCGGACGCAACGAGTCGCAAGACTCAGGCCGCAGCAGCGCCGGCCGTACAGGAGGCAGCGGCTTCGGTGCCGGCCGGGGTGGCGCAAGCCGAGCCGGAGGCGCCTCCGGAGGCAGCAAGCGCAGCTTCTCCCCGGGCGGAGAACGCCCCTTCAAGCCCACTCGTCCGCGTGAAGAGCGCCCCTTCGATCCGGACAACCCCACGTCGGCCGGAGGCTACGGGCGTCGTGACGACGCCGGCCGACAAGACGCAAGGCCGGCCAAGGCCCCCCGGAAGCCAGGCTCCAACAAGCCCGGCTTCGGCAAGGCTCCGGGCACCCCGGGCGCATTGAAGCCCAAGGCCAGCAACAAGAAGCAGTACGCTTCCCGCGCCTTCGGCAGTGAGCGCTTCGGCCAGAACCTTGGCCCGATCCGTAAGCCCCGCGGCCGCCGCGGCGAGGTGGCGCAGTCCGAGCAGCACGACGCCGATGGCGTGCGCCTGCAGAAGGTCATGGCCCAGGCAGGCGTGGCTTCCCGCCGCGTGTGCGAGGAAATGATCGAGGAAGGCCGCGTCGAGGTCAACGGCCAGCTCACCACCGAGCTCGGCATGCGCGTGGATCCCGCGACAGCCGTGATCCACGTGGACGGCATCCGCATCCAGCTCGATGACACCATGCTCTACATGGTGTTCAACAAGCCCAAGGGCGTCGTCTCCACCATGGAAGACCCCGAAGGCCGTCCCTGCATCAGCGACTTCCTGAAGTCCGCCAAGAACAAGGGCGAGCGTCTCTTCCACGTCGGCCGCCTTGACGTCGCCACTGAGGGCCTGCTGCTGCTGACCAACGACGGCGAACTCGCCAACCGCCTGACGCACCCCTCCTACGAGGTGCCCAAGACGTACCTGGTACAGGTCCGCGGTCCATTCCCGCAGGGCGTCGGTGCGCAGCTGAAGGCCGGCATCGAGCTCGAAGACGGCATCGCTTCCGTTGACTCCTTCAAGCTCGTGGACTCCACTCCGGGCCACGTGCTGATCGAGGTTGTGCTGCACTCCGGCAAGAACCGTATTGTCCGCCGTTTGTTCGAAGCCGTAGGGTTCCCCGTGCTTCGTCTTGTGCGCGTCAAGATCGGTCCCATCGGCCTGGGCGACCAGCGCCAGGGCAGCATCCGCAACCTCGGCAAGCAGGAAGTCGGACACCTCCTGGCCTCCGTAGGACTGTAAGGCATGTCGGCATTCCACTCGCACGGCCGGGGCCACCTTGACGGCCCGGTGGTCGTTTTCGGCACCGGGCTTCTCGGAGCCAGCATCGGTCTCGGCCTGCGTGGCCGGGGTGTCTCCGTGTTCCTTTCGGACCCCTCGCCAACCAACCAGGCCGTCGCCGTGGATATCGGTGCGGGCAGGCCTCTGTCCGAGCTTGGGAATCCGCCCCAGCTGGTTGTCGTCGCGGCGCCACCGGACGTGACGGCCGACGTCGTCGAGCGTGCCCTGGGTGAATACCCGGAGGCCGTTGTGGTGGACATTGCCAGCGTCAAGCTGGCAATCCAGGCCGATCTCCGTGCGCGTGGAGTGGACCTGTCCCGCTACGTGGGGACGCACCCGATGGCGGGGCGCGAGAAGTCGGGGCCCGTCGCTGCCCGCGGCGAGCTCTTCACGTCCATGCCCTGGGTCCTGTGCCCGTCCGACGAGACCAGTGCCGACGCGCTTCAGACTGCGCGTTCCCTTGCCGGGGACTTGGGGGCAATAGTCTCCCAGTTCACGGCGGAGGAACACGATGAAGCGGTTGCGTTGGTGTCGCATTTGCCCCAAGTGATGTCATCGCTTCTCGCGAGCCGTTTGCAGGGGACACCGCTCCACGCGCTGTCCCTGGCCGGCAACGGGCTGCGGGACACTACGAGGATTGCTGCCAGCGATCCCACCCTTTGGGTGCAGATCCTTGGCAACAATGCGGCCAAGATGGTGGATATCCTCCATGGTGTCCGTGAGGACCTCAACCGTCTGATCGGTACCTTGGAGGACCCCACAGCCCCGGGTGCGCGGCTGGACCTTGCCCAGCTCATCAGCGAAGGCAACGCCGGGCAGGCCCGGATCCCGGGAAAGCACGGCGGACCCCCGCAGGCATATTCATGGCTTACAGTTCTGGTAGACGACCGGCCCGGGCAGATCGCCAGGCTGTTGACGGAGATCGGCGAGATCGGCGTCAACGTCGAAGACCTCCGCCTGGATCACTCGTCCGGGCAGAACGTTGGCATGGTGGAACTTTCAGTCATGCCCAACAAACATGACCTCCTTGTTGAAGCCTTGACCGACCGTGGATGGCGGGTACTCCAGTAATGACACGTGAACTATTCGGTCCGGAGACCGTAGTACGCCCGGGCAAGCCGCTCGTTGTCGCCATCGACGGCCCGTCCGGCTCGGGCAAGTCCAGCGTCAGCAAGGAAGTTGCCCGGCGCTTGAAGCTCGCCTATCTGGACACGGGTGCGATGTACCGTGCTTTGACCTGGTACTGCCTCAAGACCGGCATCGACCTCGCCGACGGTGCCGCCGTCGAGCAGGCCTCAAAGGATTTGCCGCTGGAACTGAGCACCAGCGCCAACGTCGAATACGTCAGTGTTGCCGGGGTGGACATCACGGAGGAAATCCGCGAGCCGAGGATCTCCTCGTCCGTCAGCGCCGTTGCAACCACCCTGGGTGCCCGCAACGAATTGATTCGTCGACAGCGCCAGCTGATCGAACAGCACCACCGCCGCATGGTGGTGGAGGGACGGGACATCACCACCGTCGTCGCGCCCAACGCGGAGGTCCGCATGCTGCTGACCGCCAGCGAGGAAGCGCGGCTGCGGCGCCGCGGCCTCCAGTTGGGCGGGACGCAGAGCCAGGAGCAGCTCGCCGCCCAAGTGATCCACCGCGACGCCAAGGACTCCACTGTGGTGAACTTCACCCAAGCGGCCGACGGGGTCGTAACGCTGGATTCCTCGGAGCTGGACTTCGAAGAAACCGTCGAAACGGCACTGAGCATTGTGGGCAAGGTCATCTACGGTGACTGAAGCCCGGCTCCCGGCACGCTGGACCATGATGTGGAGCCGGCCTGTTGGCTGGCTGTTGGACCACGTCCTGTACCGGACCGCGATCACCGGACGCTCCAATGTTCCCAAATCCGGCCCGGTCATTTTCGCGGGCAACCACATCAGCTTCTTGGACGGGCCGGTGATGTTCGGCGCGGCTCCACGGGCCATGCACATCCTGGTCAAGAAAGAGATGTTCAAGGGTTTCCTTGGACGGGTGCTTCGTGCCTCGGGGCAGATTTCCATCGACCGCTCCGGTGACCGCTCGGCTCTCCAGCTCGGAAAGAAAGTGCTCGACGCCGGCCGTTGCGTGGGGATTCTCCCTGAAGGAACGCGGGGGAGCGGCACCGCCGGCAACATCAGCAACGGCGTCGCATGGCTCGCGCTGATGTCCGGGGCCACAGTGATTCCCGTGGCTATCCTCGGAACGCGGATCGGCGACGAACACCGTGACTCCATTCCGAGGCTGCGCCGACATCTGCACGTCAGTTTCGGAGCCCCCTTGAATGTGACCCGCAGAAATGGCGAGTCGGGGCGTGTTTCAATGGACAGGGCGGCCGCGGAGATCCGCGCTGCGCTGGCTGGACACGTCCAGGATGCCGTCAAGACCACCGGTCAGTCCCTTCCGGGGGACTAATGCACCGGCCCACAGCCAATGCAGCACCGCCAAGAAGAAGTAGCCGGGACGCCGGCAGATCACCACTAAGGAAAGTGCAATGAGCGATACGACTCACAAATCCGGCAACATCGGAGCCGGCGACGACGGATACACGCCCACCGGCACCGACCAGGTGGCTGAAAACCTCGCCGCCCTGGACGACGACGAAGCCGAACTCCGTGCAGCCTCCCTCCGGGCGGGCCTGGAAGACTACGACCTCGACGAGGACGACGCAGCCCTGCTGAGCGGACTCTACGACGACGAAGGCGACGACGGCCCCCTCAAGCTTGACCCGGTCCTGGCCATCATCGGCCGCCCCAACGTCGGCAAGTCCACGCTGGTGAACCGCATCCTTGGCCGCCGCGAGGCCGTCGTCGAGGACACCCCGGGCGTTACCCGTGACCGCGTCATGTACTCGGCACATTGGAACGGCCGCAACTTCACGCTGGTGGACACCGGTGGCTGGGAGCACGATGCCAGGGGCATCCACGCCCGCGTCGCCGAGCAGGCCGAGATGGCCGTGGAACTGGCCGACGCCGTGCTCTTCGTGGTGGACTCCGCCGTTGGCGCCACTGCCACGGACGAAGGCGTCATGAAGATGCTGCGCAAGTCCAAGAAGCCGGTCATCATGGTGGCCAACAAGGTGGACGACTTTGCGCAGGAAGCGGACTCGGCAACGCTCTGGGGCCTTGGCTTCGGCGAGCCGTACCCGGTGTCCGCCCTCCATGGCCGCGGCGTTGCCGACCTCCTGGACCACGTCATGGACACCTTGCCGGAGTTCTCCACGGTGGAAGGCGTCGAGCGCTCCGGCGGTCCCCGCCGCATTGCCCTCATCGGCCGCCCGAACGTCGGCAAGTCCTCTTTGCTGAACAAGCTGGCCGGCTCCGAGCGCGTGGTGGTTGATCCCCTCGCCGGGACCACCCGCGACCCCGTGGACGAATTCATCGAACTCGGCGGCCGCACGTGGCGCTTCGTGGACACCGCAGGCATCCGCCGCCGCCAGCACATGGCGCAGGGCGCGGACTTCTACGCCTCCCTGCGTACGCAGGCCGCGCTCGAAAAGGCGGAGGTCGCCGTCGTGCTCCTGGCCGTTGACGAGGTGCTCAGCGAACAGGACGTCCGCATCCTGCAGCTCGCCATCGAGTCGGGCCGCGCGCTCGTCCTCGCGTTCAACAAGTGGGACCTGCTCGACGACGAACGTCGCCGCTACCTTGAGCGTGAAATCGAGCAGGACCTGGCACACGTTGAATGGGCTCCGCGCGTCAACATCTCCGCCAAGACCGGCTGGCACAAGGACCGTCTGGTGCCCGCTCTGGACCTCGCCTTGGAGAGCTGGGACAAGCGCATCCCCACGGGTCGCCTCAACGCGTTCCTGGGCGAGCTCGTGGCCGCCCACCCGCACCCGGTCCGCGGCGGCAAGCAGCCGCGCATCCTGTTCGGCACCCAGGCGTCCAGCCGTCCGCCGAAGTTCGTGCTCTTCACCACGGGCTTCCTGGACCCCGGATACCGCCGGTTCATCACCCGCCGGCTGCGGGAAACCTTTGGCTTCGACGGCACGCCGATCGAGGTCAACATGCGCGTCCGCGAAAAGCGCGGCAAGAAGCGCTAATTGAGACGCGCATCACAGATGACACCCGCCAAGGTGGCATTGAGAACCTCGAACATCGTGTAAGCTTTTTGAGGTGGTTCGGCCGGACTGCTTAGGTGAAAACCTAGGCGGAGAACGGCAGGACTGACGGGCTGTAGCGCAGCTTGGTAGCGCACTTGACTGGGGGTCAAGGGGTCGCAGGTTCAAATCCTGTCAGCCCGACCAGAAAGCCGTGGGAACTCTAGGGTTCCCACGGCTTTTGCGTTTAAGCGTTGGTGTTGCAGTGGGTTATAGGACAAAACGTGTGTAAATCCCGCGCGTGTCACGTGCGTCCTGCCCAACCTTTGCGGGCCCAGAGGCCTTCCTCTGCGGTGGCTGTGTTGCCGTATTCCTCGGGTCC
>NZ_JAYKZI010000025.1:0-31478 GCF_036662515.1 Arthrobacter sp. S2(2024)
GCACCGAACGAGCTGTGGCTGACCGACATCACCGAGCACCCTACCGCTGAGGGAAAGCTGTACCTCTGCGCGGTGAAGGACGTCTACTCCGGCAGGATCGTCGGGTACTCGATGGATGCACGGATGAAGTCCTTGTTGGCCGTGGCGGCGCTGGAGAACGCGGTGCGGGCCCGCCGGCCGGAAGGCACCGTGGTCCACTCAGACTGCGGCTCCCAGTTCCGGTCCCGCCGCTTCGTTGAATCGCTCCGCCACCACGGGCTCACCGGATCGATGGGCAGGGTCGGCGCGCGGACAACGCCGCAATGGAATCGTTCTTCTCGCTGCTGCAAAAGAACGTGCTGGACCGTCAGCGGTGGAACACCAGGAAGGAACTGCGCCTCGCCATCACGACCTGGATCGAAAGGACCTACCACCGCCGGCGACGGCAAAGACGGCTGGGAAAACTCACGCCAATCGAATATGAAACAATCAACCGGACCGCGCTCACAGCGG
The DNA here is from genome assembly GCF_036662515.1 of Arthrobacter sp. S2(2024). Classification (NCBI taxonomy): domain Bacteria; kingdom Bacillati; phylum Actinomycetota; class Actinomycetes; order Micrococcales; family Micrococcaceae; genus Arthrobacter; species Arthrobacter sp. S2(2024). Next base: position 493 of record NZ_JAYKZI010000025.1, read on the forward strand.
CCTAAGACCCCGAGTCAACAAAAGCCGGGGCAGTCCCGTTCTTGATCGTTGAAGGGTCGCCCACGCCGACCTGGTCAGCCAGATACACCACCACAGCCCAGGGCACGTCCAAGGGATCTTCCAAAAAAGCACCGAGATATCGTGCCGTTGTCAGCTGAAGAGCGAACCCGAGCCGGTTATGCTCACCACGGCGCCGATCAACCAACAACCGATCAGCATCATCCAAAAGGAAAAACCGCTCAAGATCAGAACGCAACGGAACATCCTGGTACCTGCAATACCCAGAGACCTGGGCATCAGTCAGGAAGTCCAAGGCCATGACCTCGATCCTAACCACCCACCAAGTCAAAGAACAGCCTTAGCGTTACTGGCTGCACGGATACTACTCAACCCCCAATGTCACTCGTTGATTCGATTGCGATGCTGGCTCAGCGCCGGGCATGGGGGTAACTGTGGGGTTTTACGTTCGGAGAAGCCTGAAGGCGGGTCCGTTCAGGTTCAATCTGAGTAAGTCCGGGCTGGGTGTCAGCGCCGGGGTTCCGGGCTTTCGGGTAGGTTCCGGTCCTCGCGGCAACTATGTGCGCATGGGGTCCGGGGGCGTTTACTATCAGGCATCGCTCGGTGGTGGTCGGCGCCCCAGTCAAGCAGGCCAGAGTCCCCGGCTGCCCGCAGCTTCAACTCCAGCATCGGCTGATGTGGTTTTTGAAGACCAACGTGGTGCCAGCATTCAGGCCCTTGCTCCGACGTCCGCCGACGACCTTGTTCAGCAACTCAATGAGGCAGCAGGGCGCAAACCGCTGATGCGTTGGATCGTCATAGCGGTTGTTCTGTTGGGCTTGATTACGATGCCTTTTGGACTCCTGATCTGGCTGCTGGGCATTCCCGTGATTTGGTGGGTCGTTCAGCGGGATCGGGCACGGCGTTCTGTCGTGATTTTCTACGATGTCAACGACGAGCACGCCCGTCAATTCCAGGCGCTCGTCGACGCGGGGAACTCGTTAGGGCAGTCGCAGAAGCTCTGGCGCATCAACGAAGCTGGTGCGCTACGGGCCGGTTACCAGCAAAAGGTCAACGCCGGTGCCACGTCGTTGGTCGGCCGCTCCGTTGCTGGGGTTACGCATAATGGACCGAGGGAGCTCGTGACGAACATTGCTGTGCCGGGCGTAACTGCCGACGGCACATCAATGTACTTCCTACCAGACCGCGTTCTCCTCGGCCGCAAAGGCGCCTTCACTGACATCCCCTATGCCTCACTTCGGATTCAGGAGCGACTGACCAACTTCATCGAATCCCCCGGGGTTACGCCTTCGGATGCCGTTCAGGTCGGATCGACGTGGCAGTACGTGAATAAGAAGGGCGCCCCGGACCGCCGGTTCAAGAACAATCCGGTGCTGCCCATCATGAAGTACACGGAGCTCGAACTGGACACGGTGGCCGGCTTCAGGTGGATCTTTCAGGTATCAAGCGCACAGGACGCTTCCCTCTTAGCCAAAGGCCTACACTCAGCAGCGGCTTTCAAGGGTTCCGCCATCCCTGCCCCTGCCTCCTCCCCTCCTCCGATCAGCCAGAAGCCCGTTGTTCCGTCGTCGCTGGCTGCGCCTTCGCCAGCTGAACCTCTGCTTGTTCCCGTACCAGAGGTTCAGTCTCCGGTGGCGGAGCAAACATTGCCAGCTGTTGCGGTCAAACGTAAGCCGCGGTGGTATGGAGTGAATGAGTCACTGGACCTTGGCCACGGTGTCCGCATCCCGGGTATGGTCTATGCCGGCCAGGGCCTCACTTCCCCCCGAGGAAGTGTGGAGCCGTCACTGATCGATCCCACGCTTGGGGTCGATCACCGTAACCCGGACTGGTCGGGCCAGTGCCTGGGCTATTGGCCCTCTTATGCCGATATCACCCCGGAGGGGGCGGGCCGCTTATGTTGCCTGGCTCGGCCAGGGCCGCCGGGTCCCGGGGACGCCGATCGGCTATGTTTTCCTTTTCATGTATGGGCTTGAAAGGCGCGTCTTTGTCGACATCGCTAAGCAGCCCGAGCTGGTCCCGGAACTGAACGGTATCAAGGCGGAGATGCTCGATCTGCTGCAGGTTTACGGCGGTTCAAGTGGCTCGTTCGACTCTTACGCGTCCCGCTTTATTGCGGTCATCGACTTCCTCATGCTCCAAGCTGCTGATGACGTCCCCCCGCCGCCAGCCCTCACGGAATCTCGGTGGGAGGTTCCGATAGCGCTTCGCGTTCTCTTGGGCGCCTTTGCCGCTGCCGGTAAAGCCATACCCGCCGATTGGGCGCTGGCATGGGCGTGGTTCCATCCAGAAGTTGCCGTGCGTACGGCGGCAACCCGCTGTACTGAGGAATTCACTCGTCTCTTCCGTCTCCGCTATCACCAGCGCTTCGGGGACGGATTCACCGTCCGGCCGGGCGCCGCGAAGGTGGAGCTCAGCTACACAACATGCCGGTCCACCCAGTAGCCCGTCGGGGTCAGTGTGTGGAGGCGGATGATTCCCGCCCCATGCTTCATTGCGGCCCGTCTGTGCAGAGAAAGCCATGAACTTGCCCGGCGTCGTCCGGGCCTCGTGAGAGGATGGTCCGGACAATTAGACACTGGGGGCACAAATGCAGCTGAAATTTCCGATACCGTCCGACTCGACAGGACTGGAAAACCTCACGGTGATGCTCGTCGAACAGCAGCACGGGACCGAAAACGTACATCGGGTCGGTCGATCCGGCCAGAGCCAGAATGGTGTCGACATTCACGCCGCGACCTGGTCGAGACAGTACGGTCATCACTTCGTCGGATACCAGTCCAAGTGCGTGAAAAAACTAACCCTGGACGATGTCAAAGCAGAATGCGTGAAGGCGGAAAATTACAAACCCAAAATCACGCAATTAGTGATGGTGGCCAGCATTCCTCGCGATGCGGGCCTGCAGTCCCAGATCAACTCCATTCCACGGAGCACTTATGGCTTCGGGGTTGAAATTTGGTTCTGGGATGACGTGGACGAAAAACTAAACCGAAGCGCTGACAAGGCCCGGGATTACTACTCCAAGATTATGTCCGAAGCACAACCGGCCGCAGCGAAAAGCCATGCGGAGGCACTGCGGCGGGCCCTTGACAGAACTGCGTTCAGAGACGCAGTCGACATGGATCGCGACCTGGGCGAGCTCGTCGAAGCATTCGCAAACACCATGGGGTTCCTCAAAACCGGGATACTCTACGACAACCGTCAGAACCTCGTCGAGTCTGTCCCGCCGCCATGGAAGATAGAGGAGCCTTGGTATCAGACGTTCCTCACCGACTTGACGAACTCCCTGCAAAAGCTCTATGACTTCACTCTGAAGAACAAATCAGTTTTGATGAGCCCCGGCTCTAATCCTGGGAATTTCGCATGCAACCAGTTCATGACCAAGCGGAACGCTCTGGTAACGAAAGCAAACGGCGCACTCAAAAAGTTGTCTATTCAGGAGTTGCCTATCCCTGCGCTAATGCCTGCATAGTCCGAGATGCCAGCCACGCTCCCCTGATCGGCGACACGCGCTGGCAACAGCTCCGACCGCGACTGGGGCTCTTATCTCTGGGCGCAGGTCGTAGCCGACGACGTCGACATCTCTTCGTAGCGATAGTCTTAGATGGACTCCGGTCCGGGTGATCTTCAGATGCGGGTACGGCCGGGGCTCCACGGCGCGGCGGTGCGGTGCCTCGGTCCAGGATCCACAGCAGTTCGGCGATTCTGCCGAGGGTGAAGACCCGCTTCCTTGTGATCAGGACAGCGCTGGGCCAGGCCGAAACGGATTTGTCGGCCGAAGATGCACATCGTTCCGGCGTCGGTACGGTCGCTGGTGATGAGCTGCAAGAATGCCGACAGACATGAAGCGTCCAAATGTCCTACTGACCACGAACGTTGCCTCCTGGAATTGGGCCTGCCACTTTCGCCGCCGGCCAAGTCGCTGGGATCTGTTTCGATCTGGCGCGTTCTGGGTGGGGTTCGATTAGGTTAGCTCAGTTTCTGATAATCAAAATTCATGGTCCTCGGCTGGCAGTGGGCGGTCTTTTGACTTGTCCCCGGCCGTTGTCACGAGTCGAATTAGGCTATTCGCCCAGTGGCGGGCGGCAAAGATCCGTCGCCAACGCGCTTCCCTCATGTATCGCTGTCGCTGCACTTTAGCTTCGCGAAACAGCATCCGGATTTGATCACGGTGCACTGTCGGCCAGTCGGAGGAGTCACTACCGCCGATGTTGATGCTGGGAGACACCACCATTAGCGTATTCACGGTCGTTGCTTTGCGAAGATCCGCATTTCCTACCGGTGCGATGCCGACTACGCCATTTCCGGCAAATGACCCCGTCTTGACGTAGTTCTCGCCACTCGGGAGACACGTTCCTATCCCGGCATTGTTGTGCAAGAAAACGTACGTCTGATAAGCGCCCGGGTTGCCGAAGTAGACCGACTCGGCATAGATGTACATCCGAGCACCGCGCACTTCGAAGCTCCCGGATGGCTTGGTGACCAGATTCGCGATGGTCGCCTTACCTAGCCGTGACTTGATTTGCCAGAAAGTCGGTGCTTCGACATCCCACCAAAACTTGGGGTCAGTGATTGTCACCGACCATCCTTGAATCTTGCCCTCGACGCTGCGAGTGACCACCCAGGCGTGAGGCGTCGAATAGGTGCGGTCGATCCACTCAGGGCTTGTACTTTGATTGTCCACTGTGGTGCGTTGGTTGATGAACACCGGCGTTCCTAGCAGATCGGCCATGTATTCGTCTGTCGTCCAGTTCGCCAAGTGGTTGAACTTGTCTCGCCAGTGACGGCGACTCCCCCAGCCCTTCACATACCAGCCTCGGACAAGCTCCCATAGCGTCCTGGACGCGATTAGGGCTGACAATATCGCACCGAATGTTGTTAGACCGTCCGTGAATGCACTCACCTAGTCAACACTTTCAAGATGTACTACCCCCAGGCGAGAACCGTTTACACTCCACCAGATTCTAGTTGTGGAATCCCCTCCGGATCGTGACCTGTCGGTCATGAGCATCGAATTAGAAGAGATCGAACCCCTAGCGATGAGTTCCAACCTCATCGCTCTGCTGGGGGCGTCCCGGATTCTTTGCCTCATCGGGGGCAGAAGCCGCAGTTGGTCGCCGGGAATCTTTCGCTCAAGTGAGTCCAAAAACCATTCAGATAATGACTGGACCAATGCACTGAATGTTGGCAGGCACGACTATTGCCACCTTGTCACCGTAAGCGTGAAACGAGGATGACGTATGCCGGGTTCTTAGGGAGCCGACTTGCCGGGAATTATGGCGTCTCCGGAATCCCAATCACCGCAAAAAGTCAAGCTTTGTCAACAGTCAGGGGCTAAAAAGCCTCTGACCTGCGATAACACTGTGCCCGAGGTGGGACTCGAACCGCATTCCAACGCCTAAAAACAGAGGGAACTCCCGAAAACATAGGCAATCCGAGCCAGTCCGCCCAGTCCGACGCCACAAGTGTTGACATTGTCAACACTTCCTTTTTACCCCCCATTGAGCCTGCTCCCCGGCGAAACCAGGGGGTGCCTGAGCAATGGTCCGGGTTGTCAGGTCAGGCGATCTGGATCCGTTCGTCGCCGAGTTCAACCTCGACACGAAGCCGGCCACCGACCGCTTCAACATATTTCCGCAAGGTATCGACCTGGGCACGGTCAATGTCGCCGTGCTCAATGCGGGACACCCTGTTCTGGCTGACGTGCAGGCGCGCAGCCAGCTCGACCTGCGTCAGATCCGAGGCCTCGCGGAGCTCCCGAAGCCGGTAGGCCCGGACCTCATCGAGCAGATGCTTCTTGTGGGCCTCCACGGCAACCCGGTCGACAGGCCGCTTCGCCAGCATCTCTTCAATAGTCTTTGCCATTACGATCCTCCTTTCAGAATCCTCAGATGATCATCGAACAAATCATCCGCAATCGGGATATTCGTTTTGTACCACTTGCTCCAGTTACCACCCTTGTCACCTGCGACAAGCAAAATCGCATGCCGTTCCGGGTCGAAGGCGAACAAGATCCGCAGCTCCGACCGGCCGCTCGACTCCGGCCGAAGTTCCTTCATGTTCTTGTGCCGCGAACGAACCACCGTGTCGACCAGCGGCCTGCCAAGGTGCGGACCACGCTCGGCAAGAAGTTCCAACGCGGCAATCACTTGCTCGTACGAGTCCTGATCGAGCCCGAGCAGCCACGGCTCCACGAAGTCGAGGTCAACATTCCACACCAAAGCCCATGATACAACCCACAGGGTATACAACTCAAGAGTTATATCACCGCGAGGCGCACGCATCCGTACGGCGGGATTGTTTTGCCAGAGGTCGACCGATCCCGCGATCGTATCGCCGATCCGTTCCATGGCGTCCCGGGCGGTAAGCACGTGCATCCCCTGGGACCAGATGTTGCAAGATCCAACGAACGCGCTGCGCACGTGGATCATCACCATTGGGATCACTTCCACCCCAGGCCTGAGCCTGGCGCGGTATCCGACGGCGGCCGCGTCTATCCAACGCCCAGTAGACCACAGGCATGGCCACCACCGCCGCTAGCGCGACCAGAAAGAGCAGGAGCACGGACTTTCGGGCGACCCGCCGCACCGTCGCCGGTCACCTGGACGACACTGTGCTCCAAATGTTTCTCGCATCACCCGGCGAGCCAGATGCTGGTTCAGCGAACCTAGCGTCGCACCACCGGAACGACTAATCACCCGCGAGCAGGTCTCTCCGGAATCGTGTTGAACGCACCTAGCCGCGGCAGCAGCCGATCCGCGTTGCGGGGACCACGCTCTCCTTCGTCTGGGGCAAGAAGCTTCAGGGCGAATGTCCGGCGGAAGAAGAATCGCCTCAGCCCAGCGCGTGTCGGGCGACTGCTCGTCCCGTTGCCAGCCCGATTCCGTGGTGACAAAAATCAGGCTGGCAACGTGCGGCAATAGGCCTGGCGCCGTACTGGGCGCCAACTAGGGTGATGAGGCCCAAGAAGAGGTCGAATCCGGCGTCTCACAGCAAGGCTGCGGACCGCGCGCAATGTTCCTTCATGAAGGAGGAACAGTCATCTGCCCAGCACAATTCCGACGATCCTTACAGCGTTGTCACCAAACTTCGGCCGCAGGAATCGGAAACGCCGATCGGTTCAATTCGCGCACCCGCGACTGGCGCGAACATCGTCACTGTGGACTCAGTACCGAACGGCGTCTTCCACACACGGACTCGTATTTTCTGCCCGAGCCGGTGTTTCAGATGCGCAGTCAGGTGTATAAGTGGAGATTACGGGCGTGAGGCTCCTAATCGCATAACGGCAATGTCCGGGTCTCGACACGGTCGGCGATTTTCGTCTCGTTCTCGTGGCTGAGACCTGAGTCGTGGTTTGGAGACTGAAATGCCACTCGTATTTGTCCATGGAGTGAACGTCAGATGTGAAGACGATCCTGCCGAATTCGAATCGTCTGTCAGATCCAGAGACGCGCTTTTCAGGGAAATTTCCTTCAGGGATGCAGTATCCGAATCCCCCAAGATGGCGATTTTCAATCCGTACTGGGGGGGGGGGGATCTCGGTGCCTCATTCCCTTGGAATCATGCGGGCTTGCCTCGTGGGGAGCAGGAGATGTTCGGGCCGGAAGACGAGGCAGCCAAAGGCCCGCCCCGTCATCCCGCAGGACCAGCACCTTGCCTAGCTGCGGAAACTGCTCACTGGTACCACCGAATGTCGGTTACTGAAGCAGCTGGAATACGCGGTAGGGAATTAGGCTCTTCAGCAACAATGAAGTCATTGTCCGGCGGATGCCGGGGCTATCCGTGATTGCCCGACCCACCCGAAAGAGATCATCGGTATCTCGTGCAACGACCCGCAAAAGTAGGTCCGCTTCCCCTGCCATGCCTTGCACTTCCAGCACTTCCGGGATTTCGGAGAGCGCCCTGACAGCCTCCTGCAGGGAAGACTGTTCGACTTCTGCTGTTACCAACGCGAGCAGAGGAAAACCCAATGCTTCAGGAAATATGCGAGTGGTATGGGGTTGCAGACAATCCCCATCGAGTTTTCGTTCCAGTCGGCTCTGCACCGTCCCCCGCGCAAGGCCGAGGTCCCGGGCAAGAAAAAGGATCGGTTTTCTTGGATCCTCGTCCAGTGCGGCAAAAATACTTTTGTCGGTTGAGTCAAATATATCCATACTTTTTCCTAATTAATCGAACTAAGAACTCAGGTGCACCGCTCGTTAGATCTGGGGCAATCACGCCCACCTGCCGTAGGTTCAGGTAACGCCGGGTCCTGGCACCAGCTACAGTTGCTTTTCGGCGGCAAGAGATGCTGCCATGAATTCGACGAGTATCTTTTGAGCAACGTCCAGGACGAAGACACCGGATTCATTGCTAGACAACCAGGTTTCAAGCTTGGTCAAATCGTCCAACCGCCCTCTGTGCCTAGAGCGCGGCCGATTTTAGCGAAGTCGACTTCATCTATAAGCATTGCTTCTCGTGGAGGCCCTTTGAGGCCGTTGCAACCCCGACTTTGCCTGTGGCCCGATACCGTCCATCTGCCATCGTGACGGCAGATGGATTCATGGCGAGCAGAGGTAAAGGGAAAGTCTCTTTCCGTGAGGTGACTAATTAGGTAGGCGTTGCCGTTGGAACGGCGGGAACCTGATTAGCACGGCAAGAACCTTGTCGTTGGTCACGGGATCAGCCAACGTGATGCGCACGCCGTCGCCGTCGTAAGCGCGCACGAGGATGTCTGCCTCGTCGAATGCGGCCTTTAAATGCCGTCATAAGGTCCGCTGTCGCTCGGATCCAAATAAAGTTTGCTTGGCTATCTGGAATTTGCCATCCGGCCCGGCGCAGAGCTCCAGCAACTCGGAGTCGCTCGTGATCACCAAGGCAGCTCGGTCGAGGACTGCTCCGGCGGCGTCGAGCGAAGCGATGGCCGCCCGTTGGGCCAGTGCGCTCACGCCGAAAAGGAAGAGCTACCTTGCGGAGGGCATTGGCAAGGTTCGGGTGGGCCACGGCGTAGCCCACCCGAAGGGCAGCCAGACCGTGCGCCTTTGAGAATGTCCGCAGAAGGCAAACGTTGGGGTAACTCCGGAAGAGCGTAGTCCCGTCAACTCGATCGACCTCGTCGACATATTCCACATAGGCCTCGTCTATGACGACCAAAATACGTGGAGGGACCGAGGGGATGAAAGTAGAAAGCGATTCGTTGTCGACTGTTGCACCTGTCGGGTTATTGGGCGAGCACACAATTACGACACGCGTTCGCTCTGTAAAGGCGTCTCTCATAGCGGCCAGATCGTGTCCTTCGTCCGGACCGAGCGGATCGGGCACCGGTACGGCCCCAGCGAGCGTGACGAGGATTGGATAGGCCTCAAAGGAACGCCAGGCAAAGATGACTTCGTTATTGGGCTCACAAATGGCCGCGAGAATTTGTTGGAGTACCCCTACGCTGCCTGGACCGACACTAATCTGTTCAGCCGCGGTCCCTAGAGTAACCGCGATCCTGTTTCGAAGCTCAACAGCACCCATGTCGGGGTAGCGGTTGAGAGCCTCTGCACCGGCCACGACGGATGCCAGCACGGAGGGAATCGGAGTCTCATGGCTTTCGTTAGAGGCCAAGGCCGCGGTCGAAGGGCCCGAAGCTCTGCGTCCGGCGATGTACGAAGGGAGCTCAGATAGCACGTTCCTTAGCTTCGGTTCGTGAGATTCAGTGTCTTCGTGCGTAGGGATGGTTCCCACAAGATAGTCCTTCGTAGATTCGGTGTGTTGGATGCTTGGACGCAGTACTTCCCCACCACCGGAAATCAAGGAGCATCTCCGGTTGAGTTCAAGATCCTTTCTCGTAGAGGTCATTTTTCGTAGATGCCATGCGGCTAGGGTGCCCTCCGGAATGGCGTCAGTGAGCCATGAATCGAACCAGCCGGAAGGTTGGTTCGATGACGCTTGGCCCTTTTACTCGCTCATGAGCGGCTTCTTCGGATGGCAGTAGCCATGCGCTTTCGGTGAGTCCGCAAACCTGCCGGGCCTTCATGGTGTCATTGCGCATGACCGACACTGCTGTGGAATAGCTCGTCTTCGTTTCAACGTCAGCTGCAAAGGTCATCCCGTCCTAAAGCAGAGCCCGGACGCAATGCCATGGGCGTGAGACGACCAATCCTGGGGATCAGGTGGTCCGAGTCCTGGCCTCGGGGGATTCCTTCTTCACGTATCAGCGACTGGTGATCACATCGGACGACATGCGGTCAGGGCCACTTCGTACTCAAGCCCGTTCCAACCATTTTTTAGTGAGACGAGCTAAGTGAGGGATCGTCCGTCAGTGCGCCGACGTCACCATCCCACCGGTCAAGCTGAAACGGTTCAAGTACCTGAGGCTTATGGCCCTTATCTATCCACTCGGCAAGCAGGCTTGCGACTGCCGGAGCGATGGCAAAGCCGTGTCCGCTCCACCCGGTGGCCAGATAGGTCTGCCCCAGACCAGGAATGCGGTCAATGATAGGGAGTTGGTCGATGGTGACCGTTTCCGCCCTATCGGTATGAACCGCTATTACTTCCGCGCCCGCGAGTAGCGGGAAAACCGCTTCTGCTTCGCGCAGGCTGCCTTGGATCTGGTCCTCGAGTTGTGTCCCGGCGGAGCTGCCCAACCATCCCCCCGTAACCATCACGTGGTCATCGTCGATGCGCTTTACCGAGAGAACCCTGTGATTATGATTCACCAACTGAGTCAGAGGGAACTGCGAACGCGGGACCTTGAGGATTATGGCCTGGGGGTAAACACTCCACAGCGGGGGGTCGGACAGGCCGAGCGATTCAAAGATTGCGCTGGTTCCGGAGTTTGTGGCGAGAACCACCCCGCGCTCAGCAACATATCGCTCACCGGAAGACAGCGTGACATCAATGGAATGGTTGGGGGCTTCCTGAATACGAGCGACTGGACTGTGTTCGACGACCTGGGCTCCCAATCGAGCGGCGGCATTTGCATAGGCTCGTGTCGTTGCCCCGTGATCTGCTACGCCGTCGGTCGGGCAGAACATGGCGGCCTGAACGTCCGCACTAACTTCTGGAAGAAGCTCACGTAGCTCAGCACTTTCCAGAAGCTCTGCCGCCACACCGTAATCCCTCATCACACGCTGCTGGGCGCGCGCAGTAACGAGTCCCCCGCGAATTCCCACTGCCTCACGTTCGTACAGCATGAGAGAACCCACGCGTTCGTAGTAGGTGGGCTCGCCTAATTTTTCGGACAACCCCGGCCACATGGCAGCCGCGAGCCGTATAAGAGGAAGCTCGCGGTAGTCTCGGTGATTTGCCCGCACGCCCCGTTGTCCTGGGCCTCCGGAGGCGCCGGATGCGAGCGTTTCTGCTTCGAAGAGTGCCACCGAGTGGCCACGCGAAGCGAGCTCGAAAGCGGTTGCGCAACCATAGAGCCCGCCCCCGACAACAATGTAGGAAAAGTTTTCATTCATGTAGCAAAAACTACAGCACTTGACGCGGCAAGGGAAGGGGCAGACGAAAAATTGCGGGGTCTGCCCGTTGCCAGTGGGGATTGGATCGACGTCTACCGGGTCGCCTGCTCGGTCCTGCGAAGCTTGGCGAATCTAGCCTAGGATGAACCGTAGGTAGTCAACCCCACAGAAAGCCGGCGAACTCGTAGTGGAAAGATCAACTCTTACCTTTTCAGAGCGCTACATGGGCGCCGGCTCCAGACTGACGCCGAGCGAACGCAAGATTGGCGAGTACCTTTTGCGGCACCCGGATGAGGTGATTGGCGCATCTGCGTTGCGTATTGCGGAAGCGACCGGGACTAGTGATGCCACGGTCGTCAGAACGGTAAAAGGGCTGGGGTATTCCGGGCTCAAGGAGATGAAGAAAGAGTTCCTTGAAAGCGTCCTTCGGCGCAGGAACGTGTCGGCAACTATTGATCACAGAATTGACCGGATGCTCATGAATGAGCAACCGGTGCTGGGCATGCTGTCTGAATCCGTCGGCGTTTTGGACGCTTTCCGCGAAGAGTTTGACGTTGAAGCGTTCGAACGAAGCATCGACATCATGGCGTCTGCCAGGCGGATATATGCCTATGGTCTTGGGCCTGGCGGGATGATTGCCGGATTCCTCGCGCTTAATCTGGTCCGGGTAGGTTATGACGCGCATTCAATAACACAGACCGGCTATCGACTCGCCGATGATCTGCTGCTCTTAAGGGACGGGGACTGCGTAGTCCTGTTTGCCCCTTACCATCAGACAGCTGAAGTCGAAGTGCTGGTTGACCATGCAAATAAGGTTGGCGCGTCTGTAGTCTTGGTGACAGAGGCCTTGGGGCCCTCCCTCAAGGACCGAGTCCAAGTCGTAATTAAGACCCCCTCCACCATTTCCAGTCTTGCAAGTGAAGGGTTGGCCCCCCTGACGTTCAGCTACGCAGTCACCGTGCAACTGGCTTCGAAGCATAGGGATGCGTCCGTGAAGCGCGGTGAACTCTTCACCGAGTTGTCCTCCAGATTCACCGGCAGTCCGGAAATGCTCTCCCCACCATTCTTTCCCGTCGACATCAACGTTGACTAACTTGATAGAGTCCCGAGTTTCCGGTCAACCTCTATTGCTTGAGAAAACAGTGCAAACGATCCGAAGTGTCCTGCCACATTTGCAATGGGGGCTGGTCTCGGACTGGCTGACAGACTGGGGTCCGGCACCGCTACGCGTGGCGCTACTGCAATTTGGCCCATTTGAGGGTGCTTTCCGCTGGCTTGCCTGCCGGGCAGGACGGACCCGCTCGGCTCCGAAGGTACTCCCGGTTGCCCGCCGAGCGATTGACACTCACCGAACCGCGGAGCGGAACATGCCACCGCGCCTGCTGCGCAGCTTCGGGCTCGGCATCGACGCCCGGAAACCCCTGCCCGATGCCTACGTGCGCAGCATGGCTTGCATGGCGGGCCCGTCGCGGCGAGGACACAGCCCCGCAGACGATCCGCGAGGAGCCCGGAGACTGGCCAACCCGGTCCTCGAGCTCACGGCCAGACGGAGTCCAACCACGCCGCCTTGGGCAAGCATGTCGGCGAATTCGCGTCCAGGCTGAGAGAGGCCCGGGCGTCGGCTCTGTCACCGCCGTCTGCGTGCTTGTCACCTACTCGCGCAGGGGCAGAATCCGATGCCGTGTCCGCGGCTCTTGCGGCTGCTGCGCCCCTGCTGGCGTCAAACGGGAGCGCGGTCCGTCATGGCTAAACTGCGGCGGCGACCGCCAGTTCGACAGCGCGCTCGAGGCCATCTCCCGCATCCATATCTCGAACCACCCCGAAACCAAGGGCAGACGGCCGGCTCGCCGAGGCAAATCGATAGAGAGATTCACCGCGGCCTCAAGCGCTATATCGCCCGCCCGCTCTTCCGCAGCCATAACCGCTTCGGCGGTCTCTCCAGCACTTTTCGGACCCCGGTAACACCACACCCCGGATCATCAAGGAGTAGGGCGCCAATCATGCCCGGGACCGGCAGGGCAGCGCACCTATCCCGGCACAGGAACAGGCTACGGAAAATGGTAGCGGGGGCAAACAAGTGCTTCTCGGACGCCCAAAAAAGTGTTCTTCAAGTTTTCACTACAGTATTGACGATTTTTAGAGTAAGCACTACAGTATGAGCTACACCACATCTAACAAGCGTTTGCGGGAGGTCCAAATGAAACGGGTAGGGCGGGAGCGGTCTATCCGTATAAGCCCAGAACGACTAATCGGAGAATCATGTCTCCGAAGCTCAACATCGCAGTAATCCGGCGTGGTGCCACAGGATTTTTGCACTGTGGAGGCTCACCAATCGCGGAGACTAGTGAACTGATGCAACGCGGGAAGCATTCCGCTGGAGTTTCAAAACGGCCTCACTGACATCACTGTCCGCCGAGAGTCGTACGTGGAAGGCCATCGGCCCGACCGCCCCCCCGATCATTGGCCCGAACGGCAACGACAAGTTATGCAGGCCAATGGCTGGACTCTTAGGCCACGCATTCAAATACGCCGACCATAGGCGAAGTCATTGCTGATCTGGCGACATATGGCACCAAGACCGCCTCATAGGCCAAATGGCCCGCAAGCGCCTGCTGGTAAGTACTTAAGGAGTTCGAATGAAACAAATCCTCGCAGCAGTCACAGCTGTTTTCTTGATGGGTTCTCTAGCAGCTTGCGGTTCAAGCGGGGAAACCCCGAAGAATCAAGAGACCGGCAACGGCAATGCCGTCGTGCAAACCGCGGCCAATCTGCTCCCCAAAGAAGTAGCCAGCTCGGGAGTGCTGACGGTGGGAACCCCAGCGTCCAGCCCTCCCGAAGGATTCAAGACAGAATCCGGTGCTCTGGATGGTTACGAAGTGCAGCTACTGGAGGAGATCGCTGGCGTATTGGGGCTGAAAGTCGACTGGCAGATCACTGACTTTGCCTCGCTCATCCCTGGGCTCAAGTCGGCCCGCTTCAACGTGGCTGTCGGACAAATCGGCATCACCCGCGAGAGAGCGGAAATTGTCGACTTCGTAACGCTGATCCGCACTAACCAGGCCTTCGCAGCTCTTAAGGCCGCCGGTCTTCACGACCTGACCATCGATGATTTGTGCGGCAAGAAGGTGGCGATTATCCAAGGCTCACGACAGCAGGAATTTGGAGCGGCGCAGTCCAAAACCTGTGGGGAAAAGGGCAAGCCAGCGGTCGATCTCAGCGTCTTCCAAAGTGCCAACGACGCCTGGCTGGCCATGCAGAGTAAGCGAACGGAAATCTACTGGGCCGGTGCTACCAACGTCGGCTACCTCGTGTCGAAATCACCAGAGGCGCAAGTCGTTGGTCACCACCTGCAGCCCAACCCAACAGGCATCGCCTTGAATAAGGGATCCTCCCTTGGGCCAGCGATTGAAGCCGCTCTCCAACATCTCATGGAAAATGGCACCTACCAGCGGATCCTCGAAAAGTGGGGCCTGAAGGACAACGGAGTCACTGTCGCCAAACTCAATCCGGAAATAACCTGGTAACTGCAGCAAAAGAGAACCTCATGAAAGCTTACCCACTACGCCCGGTGCACACTTCATCTGAAGCATCCAAAGACGGACCCGGAAAAACGAACGCGACCGTTGTTAGGCTGAAGCACCCGGTGCGCAACGCCATCACTATCGTCATCGCGATCACGCTCCTTCTTGGCGGATACAGCGTTGTCACCAATGAAAACTTCGGCTGGGAAACCGTCGGCCAGTACTTATTCGATCCTCAGATCCTCGAAGGTCTTGTCAACACTCTGTATCTGACCGTCATCGCGATGATGATCGGTCTGGCGTTGGGAATCACGCTGGCGGTCATGCGGTTGTCCCCGACTTGGCTGCTCCAAGCCATCAGTTCCGCTTACATCTGGTTCTTCAGGGGCACCCCGGTGCTGGTCCAACTCATTTTTTGGTACAACTTTGGGGCACTGTACTCCCACCTGTCGCTGGGAATCCCCTTCGGACCACAGCTGCTCAGTGTCCCCAGCAACGACTTCATCACGCCGTTGACGGCGGCAATCTTGGGATTGGGTCTTAACCAGGCCGCCTATACAGCAGAGGTCATCCGCGGTGGCTTCCTTTCCGTAGGAAAAGGCCAACGGGAAGCCGCCAAAGCGATTGGCATGACACCTGGACTGATTTACCGACGGATAGTCCTTCCCCAGGCCATGCCCAGCATTATCCCCCCGGTTGGTAATGAGCTCATCTCAATGCTGAAAAGTACCTCCTTGGTGAGTGTCATCGCCATGACGGACCTGCTCCATTCCGCACAACTGATTTACGCAAGAACGTATGAAACCATTCCCCTGCTGATGGTCGTCTGTGTCTGGTACTTGGCGATTACAACCGTACTGACCCTCATCCAAGGCCGAGTCGAGCGCCACTATGCGAACAGGTAAGACTATGACCACGAACATCCTCGTCGCTGAAGGCGTAACCAAGACTTTCGGTCAAAACGAGGTCCTCAAAGGCATCGATCTGACATTGCACTCTGGAGAAGTAGCCTGCATCATCGGCCCCTCCGGATCCGGCAAGAGCACGTTCCTTCGCTGCATCAATCACCTCGAAACCCTGGATGGAGGCCGCATCGAGGTATGTGGCCAGACAGTTGGTTATGACAGTCGGAACGGCAAACTTTACGAAATGCGCGAGAAGGACATCGCCCTAAGACGGAGGAAGACGGGCATGGTCTTCCAGCAATTCAACCTTTTCCCGCACATGACCGCGATCGAGAACATCATCGAAGGCCCGACGAGGGTCAAGGGAACCCCTAAGAAGGCCGCGCTTCTCCGGGCCGAGGAACTCCTGGAGGTTGTCGGGCTGTCGGAGCACGGAAGGCACTACCCATCCCAGTTGTCCGGAGGCCAGCAACAGCGCATTGCCATCGCCAGGGCCATGGCAATGGACCCTGAAATACTCCTCTTCGACGAACCCACGTCAGCCTTGGATCCCGAACTCGTCGGTGAAGTCCTAGCCGTTATCAAGAGACTTGCCCACGACGGGATGAGCATGATTGTCGTGACCCACGAGATGGGATTTGCCCGTGAAGTCGCCGACAACGTCATCTTCATGGACCAAGGACTAATCGTTGAATCGGGAAGTCCATCACAAGTCATCGGGGCGCCCCAGCACGAACGAACACAGTCCTTCCTCTCAAAGGTCCTCTGACAGGCAACGCCACCCGTCGCCAGATGGGCAGCGAACGGGCTCTATGGGGAGCCAAATGTGCTAGGCAGAACGCGACGAAATGAAGAGGGCTGCTATTTTGAAACTTAGTCGTTTACGAACTCGCTCCTTAGCCGTAATGCTGGTTACGGCGGCCACGATGTCCGCTTGCGGATCTGGCTCGGAGCCCGACACCGCAGGGCCTCTGACCATCGCGGACCAAGGTAGCTTCACGGTGGGCGGAACCACCACGACTGCCCCCGGCCAGTTCGATCCCCTGCAGCCGCTGAAGCCGGAAGGTCAGACGTATCACGGTGATCATGCCTACACCTTCTACCAAGTACCGAAGGACGCACGTCGGCTACCGCACGTGATGGTGCACGGCCCCGGACAATTCTCGAAAACATGAGAGTCAACCCCCGACGGACGCGAAGGCTTTCAGAGCCTATTCCTGCGCCGTCACTACAGTACGTATCTTGTCGATCAACCACGTCGAGGCGATGCCGGCCGAAGCACAGTCGGCACGACAATCACCCCACTCCCGATGAACAATATCTATTCAACGTTTTTCGGCTCGGTAACTGGCCGGATTTATACCCTGGCGTTCAATTCTCGAACGAACCATCAGCTCTCGATCAGTATTTTCGACAGATGACACCCAACACCGGACCGTACGACCCCGAGGTTGTGGCTGAGTCCATGTCCGCCTTGTTCGACCGGATTGGGGACGGGGTTCTGTTCACCCATTCGCAGAGCGGGGGTCGGGCTGGTTGACGGCAATCCAGAATCCACGGGAAAAGGGCATCGTTTCCTTCGAACCATCAAGCGGATTTGTGTTTCCTGAAGGCGAAGTGCCGCCGCCTGTTGTAGGCCCGATCGCAACGGTAACCGGCGTAGCGGTTACGCTCGACCAGTTCACCGCACTCTCTAAGATTCCAATCGTCATCTATTTCGGCGACAACATCCCGAAATCATCCGCCGAGACTCCCCCAACCGCCACGGCGGTGACGCCACTGTGGTGCGTCTGCCCGACCGAGGGCTCCACGGGAACACTCACTTCCCCATGTCCGATCTCAACAACGTTCAAGTGGCCGACGAAGTAACCAAATTTCTTAAAGAGAAGAACCTCGACGCCTACTGAGCATCACGCTAATCCGACGACTGCGAGAGCTTACTGGGGGTTCCGGATTACATGAGTGGTGCAGCACCGCAGGGGAGTCTCTGTTGAGTTCACTCCTGCACTCACAAGCATCCTTGCGCCAAGTCTTGATGCACCAGCAAGGGCAGGGTCTTGTCGGCAGGCCCTCGTCTTCCACCGCACACGCCGAGGTCTCTATGGTTCCTCGTCGTGCTCACGGTTCACCAGAGAAGGGAAATATGAATGGCTAGAACAAAGGTGGCCACTGTCGCCGTCATAGGTGCTGGCAGCAGCGGACAAGCGATCGCGGGCTTCCTTGGGCTAAGTGGATACCACGTGAACCTCTGGAACCGTGACGATGACGGCGAAGTGAACCAGTGGCTAAAGCCCATCATTGAACGCGGCGGCATCAGCGTCCAGGGAACAATTGAAGGATTCGCGCCCGTCCGGTACGTCACGACAGAAATGGCAGATGCGATCTCCGGCGCAGACGTTATTTTGGTCAACACCACAGCCGACGCCTATCCAGATATCGCTTTGCAGTTGGCACCGCACCTCCTGAGCTCACAGATTCTCATCCTGACGTCCCCCGGAACGCTCGGATCCATCGGCATGTGGCACAGTCTCGTGTCAGCCGGCTACAAAGATGACCTGATGCTAGGCGAAACATCGACCACCGTCTTTGGTAGCAACGTGATCGGCCCGGCTAGCGTTCACATCGGCGCAATGAAGGATCGCGTAGAAATCGCAAGTCTTCCAAGCGGACAGGCAGACTTCATGGCAGGTCTTCTTCCCGAGTTCCCGTTCGTGGCGGTCGAGGACGTGCTGATATCCGGGCTGAGCAATGTGGCGCCAGCACTGCACATTGTTCCAATGCTTCTCAACGCGGGCAGGATTGAACACCCAGGTTCAGATTTCCTTTACTACGCCGAAGGGGTGACTCCAGGCATTGCATCGGTCGTTGGCCAACTGGATGATGAACGTATAGCCGTAGCTCGAGCGTTCGGCTACGAACCTACATCACTATCCGAATACCTCACACAAGTGGTCGGCGCTCCTCAGGGAAGTCTGTACGAGTCAATCCGTGGATGTGCGATGTATTCCGGAATTCGCGCACCGGACAGCCTTAATCACCGCTTCCTATGGGAAGACACACTGTCAGGTGCAGTGCCTCTGCTGGCTCTGGCCGAAATCGCGGACGTGCCGGTACCGATATGCGATGCGTTCGTAGCCTTGGCCAGTGCCACTCTTGGGCGTGACTTCCGTGCAACTGGTCGCAGTGCCCGGAACCTTGCGTTAGAGGGACTCACCGTGAATTCCATGAAGGAATTGGTCAATGACCATGCTTCGTTTCTGACCTGGACGAAGAGCGTGAGTTCTAAGTTGCCAATCATGCGCGCCTAGGAGAATTCCACTAAGAATCTTCCCAGCTGGAAAGCAGCACGTGGGATTACACGCCCTCTGCTGCTCTTTCAGTTGAACCTTGCACCAGGAGAACATCAATGAACAGCTTTACTGACAACTTCACGATCAACGGGATAACCCTGACGGCTCACGCCGTTCGACGGCAGAACGAAATCCTCACTCCGGAGGCGCTGGAATTCATCTCGACTTTGCACTGGAAGACTGAGGAACGTCGGCAGGAGCTCCTGAAAACCCGGCAGACCCGGCGAGCCGCGATTCGCAGCGGCCAGGACCCCAGGTTCCTGCCTGAAACCGCCCAGATCCGTGACGACCCGTCGTGGCGCGTTGCTCCGCCGGGCCCTGGCCTGGAGGACCCCCATGGAGATCACCGGGCCCGTGGACCGGAAGATGACCATCAACGCGCTGAACTCCGGCGCGAAGGTGTGGCTCGCTGATATGGAGGACTCCTCCACCCCCACGTGGCGGAACGTCATCAAGGGGCAGCTGAACCTCACCGATGCGCTGGAACGACGCATCGACTACACGAGCCCCGAAGGCAAGGAATACAAGCTCCGCCCGGCCGGGGAACTGCCCACCATCGTGGTGCGCCCCCGCGGCTGGTACCTGCCCGAGAAGCACATGACTAGCGACGGCGCCCCGGTGGCCGGCGGCATCGTGGACTTCGGTCTGTTCTTCTTCCACAACGCCCGCCGCCTCCTGGCCCAGGGCAAGGGCCCGTACTTCTACCTGCCCAAGATCGAAAACCACCTCGAAGCCCGGCTCTGGAACGACATCTTCATCCTCGCCCAGGACCTCCTCGGCATCCCGCAGGGCACCATCCGCGCCACCGTGCTGATCGAAACCATCACTGCGGCGTTCGAAATGGAGGAGATCCTCTACGAACTGCGCGGCCACGCCTCCGGCCTGAACGCCGGCCGCTGGGACTACATCTTCTCCCTGATCAAGAACTTCCGCACCCGCGGCCCCCGGTTCGTCCTGCCGGACCGCGCCCAGGTGACCATGACCCAGCCCTTCATGCGCGCCTACACCGAGCAACTGGTCCGGGCGTGCCACCGGCGCGGCGCCATGGCGATCGGCGGCATGGCCGCAGCCGTTCCCAACCGCAAGGACGAAGCCGCGAACACCAACGCCTTCGAGAAAGTCCGTGCGGATAAGACCCGCGAAGCCAACGACGGCTTCGCCGGCTCCTGGGTGGCCCACCCGGACCTCGTGCCCGTCTGCCGCGAAGTGTTCGACACCATCCTTGGCGAGCGTCCCAACCAGCTGGACCACACCCGCGAGGACGTCATCCCCGATGACCGCGTCCTGATCAACGTGGCCGCCACCGAAGGCACCATCACCGAGCAGGGCATCCGGAACAACATCGAGGTAGGGATCCGCTACATCGAGTCCTGGCTCCGCGGGAACGGCGCCGTCGCCATCCACGACCTGATGGAGGACGCCGCCACCGCGGAAATCTCCCGGTCCCAGATCTGGCAATGGATGTTCGCGTCCGCCATCACCGATGAGGGAGAGATTGTGACCCGCGAGTGGGTAGAAGACCTTCTGGATGACGAATTCGACAAGTTGGAACGCTTCGACGGCGACCGCCTCGAAGACTCCCGCGACATCTTCGAGGAAGTCACCCTCAGCAAGGACTTCCCCTCCTTCCTCACCCTCCCCGCCTACGTCTGGTACCTAGAGGGCCGGATCAAGCCTGGCAAAGAAGCAGAAGTGCAGACCCCGAGACATCTCTGAGGGCGGCAGAGAGATTTTTTGAAGGCCCGATCTGACATCGCGACTGGCATTTCACGAGGGGAGCGGGCAACTCTGTTGCGCTGGGCTATATGAGCACACGCATGAAGAACCAGTGATCGTTCCGCCGTAGGGCAGCTCACGGCGCGCTAACGCGCACCCTCGTGGAGAGAGTGAGGGCTTCCTCGGAAGGTTTGCGAACCGTGAACCTTCCCGTTGGGGCTGGGAATTGGGTGGAAATTTCAGTAGTCGCAGGTCAGGCCAATTACCATGGAATGTCAATTCCCAGCTCGCTTCCGCACGAATCGTGTCTCCCTAATTGCCTTCGCAAGGCCTGTCCCCCTGAGTTACCAGATCATGTCCCGCTTCCGAAACAGAATGAGAGGATCGCGATGTCTTCCACAACCGAATGCATCGGAAGAACAGCCTCCAACCGAATCGCCCTTGAAGAGCAGCTCGAAGCGGTCCACGGGTACCTTCAGCAACTCGCGATGGCCACAAAGACGCACGGAATTCTGGTTACAAGGCATCGGGCCGATCACTACACGGCTTCCCTGTCCAGCAGCGTTCCCTTTGGAGTGACGCTGGAGGTTGACCTGTAGCCTGTTGTACCGTCAGGCAGCTGTACTAAAACAAGACTAGGCTCAATCTCACGAGACTGAGATGAGTTGAGTCGACAGGTGCCCCTCCAAGGTGAAGGAGCCTCCATCCAGTGGTGTAACGGCGACCAGCGGGCGCCACTGGCCGGTCTCGGCACTCGCTGAAACCGAACACATCAGCTGCAGGCGATTCATGACCGGAGTCCTCCAATATCTCTTGATCAGGACGAGCTCGCCCTTGGGCCCTACGCTCGAGGACCGACGAGAGGGCATCACTCTAGAGTCAGCTGTGAGCCATGCCCGCGCCAGGCACGTTTCGCCCGCCGGGCCAGAGTGAACGTCTTCTTTGCCGTCACCGCCGCGGGTTCTCTTCTTAGCCGCGGTGATGATGATCGAGGCCAGTTCTATCTCCTTGACGGTCTCCTCCACCTAAAACATCGGCGTGAGATGATATCCGGACGGTCCGCGGTCTGGTAGATGCCGTCGGGTCATAGATCCAGATCCGTCCCAAGGCATGACGTGTTGCGATGAATTCCGGCACGTCGTCGATTTTGTTCGTGGTTATCAGCGCTGTTCCGGAGCTGCGGCCACCCTTGGGGGAATAACGCAGGAATAGGATGACCGTCAACTGGGCCGATGATGCACAGTCGGGTCTGCCGGTCTTGGATTCGAATACCGCATTCTGCACGCCGTTTTGTTGCAAATCGTAGAACATTCGCTCGCCGCAGAGGCGGCGCTGCCGCTCGTCCATTTCTCCCGGGAGTCCGGTGCGGACGACTATGAGGCCAGGGCCTTCGAGCCCGACTACTTCATCGACGAGTTTGAGGAGTCGTCGTTCGTCTTCGTCACGCCAAAGAAACTTCACCTGGCCCGGGAGCCGAGGGCTCTCCGTTGCTGACGATACTCGTCGAAGGATTGACATCTAACGATGCCAAAATTCCAGGCAAAAAACGCCACGATCCCCACGCCCCGAGTTCGGAGACTTGCCTACGGCAAGTCAGAAACAGTCGTTTTGCTTGACGAATGACCAGTATTACTGTCTGCAGTATTATGTGCACCTGAAACGACCAGCTGGGGTACGTTCGGGGTTTTATTGCAGAGTGGGGACCTTTCCAGGTCTGGCGATCGCCGCCGTCCTGGTCGACAATCGCAAGCACGGCTCAGCATGGTGCCCAAATCGGACATCATAGAACACCGAATTTCGCACACCGTGACCGGTTGCATTGCCGACTGTTGCCCACTCAAATGCGAGTTACTAGCATTGCGGACACCTCGGAGGATCAAAGTCCAGCCGTTAGGCCGCCGTACCGGACATGCCGCCTCACGTCCCCTCGAAGGTTCCCAAAACTTTTTTGCCAACACCGCCTTGACAGGCCCGAAGGAGTTGTTCATGAAGATCGTCGTTCTAATAAAACAAGTGCCAGACACGTCGGATGACAAAGATCTTGATCCTGCCACCGGCCTTCTCGACAGAATCTCGACCGAGGGCGTCGTCGATGAAATCAACGAACGGGGGTTGGAAGTGGCTCTCCTTCACAAGGATTCCCACAAAGGAACTGAGGTGGTCGCTTTCTCCATGGGGCCTAAAGGCGCTATCAAAGCCCTGCGTAAGGCCTTGTCCATGGGGGCCGACTCCGCCGTTCATGTGCTGGACGATGATCTTTCGGGCGCCGACGCTGTTTGGACAGCGAAAGTCCTTTCCGCCGCCTTGAAAGCGGCGGAATTTGATCTTGTCCTGGCCGGAAACGAATCGACAGACGGACGAACCGGGACGGTGCCAGCCATGGTAGCTGAGTACCTTTCCCTTCCTCTTCTCGGTTCCATTAGTTCGGTGGAGATCAGCGGCGTTTCCGTGGCTGGCGAGCGGGAAGTGGAATCCGGCACACTCAAGGTTCGCGCCACGCTGCCGGCGATCGTAACGGTTACTGAGCGTTCACCTGAGGCACGCTTTCCCAATTTCAAAGGCATATTGACTGCGAAGCGAAAACCTGTCACAACGCTGTCCTTGGAGGACCTGGACCTGGATTACGCAGCTCGCTCAGCCGCAGGACGGTCGGTCGTCTTAACCGCTGTTGCCCGTCCGAAGCGTGAGGCTGGAAAGAAGATCGTGGACGACGGTACTGCCGGAGTTCAGCTTGCCGAGTTCCTGGCCACAAGCCGGCTGCTCTAAGGAGGATTGAAAATGTCAAACGTATTGATACTTGTTGAAGTTTCACCGGCAGGGACAATCGCCGGCAGCGCCCGGGAACTGCTCGGGCTAGCTTCCACACTAGGCACGCCGATTGCGGTTCTCGCCACGGCCCACCTTGAGACTGGCGTCGTCTCCCAGCTGGGAGCATTCGGAGCGCAACACATATTTGCCGGCGAGAGCGAGCTGGAACCGACGCTGCTCTTGACACCCCAGATTGAAGCTCTTTGGCAGGCCGTCGACGAATTCAGGCCTTCGGCCGTGCTCGCCTCTACCTCAGTGGATGGACGGGAAATAGCTGCACGACTGGCCGCGCGCGCGGATGGGGCGCTCCTTGCTGACGCTGTCGGTGTTCGTTGGGAGGGCGAACGGATGGTGGCCACTCATTCGGTCTTTGGCGGCTCCTATGCTGTGGAATCCACCGCTAAGGGCGGGTTGCCCGTTGTCACTGTGAGGCCCGGTGCTGTGGAAACCAGGGCACCTGCAGCCATCGCCGAAATGACCGTAGGTCCGTTGACCGTTGACGTGAGGACAGCCGGAGTAATCGAAGGATCCACATCAGTCGTCACTTCGTCCCGTCCCGATCTCCGCACAGCTGACAAGGTCGTATCCGGCGGTCGTGGGATGGGTTCCAAGCAGAACTTCGCCCTCGTTGAAGAACTCGCCGACGTGCTGAACGCAGCGGTCGGAGCTTCCCGCGCCGCAGTAGATGCAGGCTACGTTCACCAGAGCTCCCAGGTAGGACAGACCGGGGTCACCGTAACCCCGCAACTTTACGTCGCTTTAGGAATCTCAGGCGCTATCCAACACCGAGCCGGCATGCAAATGGCCAAAACAATAGTGGCCATCAACTCCGATGAGAGTGCACCCATTTTCGATGTGGCCGACTTCGGAATTGTTGGGGACGTCTTCACCGTCGTACCGCAGCTAATTCAGGCCATCGAATCGCGCTCAGCATGAGACCCATCCGGCCACGATGGGCCGCGGGTCCATCTGCTGACGCCCACCATGATCCTCAACTTTTCACAAGAGAGCAGCTAGGCCAATGTCAACCAAAGCGAAAAGGCAGCGAACGTCGAAGGTAAGATGGGCACGGCTGGCTATGGTCGCAGCATCGATTCTGCTGCTGCTTCTTGCCGTCGTCCTTGCTGCGAAGTGGTTCACAGGACTGGCCGGTACGGCGCTGTTCCTGCGTGAGTTCCCTGGGCACTCGCAGGCTCCAACAGGTTCCGCCGTAGGCTTTCCTGCGTGGATCGGGTGGCAGCATTTTCTCAACGTCTTTTTTTTGGTGCTGATCATCAGGACTGGCTGGCAAATACGGACCGACACCCGCCCGAAAGGGCACTGGACCCGAAACAATAGAGGCCTTATTCGGACCAAGAAGGCGCCCACCAAGATCAGCCTTTACCTGTGGCTTCACCTTAGTCTCGACGCGCTCTGGATTCTGAACGGCATCATCTTCGTCATTTTGCTGTTCTCAACCGGGCACTGGCAGCGAATCGTCCCCACAACTTGGGATATCGTCCCCAACGCCCTCTCGGCAGGGCTACAGTACCTGGCTCTTGACTGGCCAACAGACGACGGCTGGGTGAACTACAACGCTTTGCAGTTAATGTCGTACTTCGTCATTGTCTTCATTGCGGCCCCCATGGCATTTGTCACTGGACTCCGGATGTCCGCCCTATGGCCGAAACAAAGCAGCAAGCTAAATAGGATGTATCCCATCGAGTTCGCTCGGGCCCTCCACTTTCCAGTAATGATCTATTTCGTCGGGTTCGTGATCGTTCACGTTGCCCTTGTACTGGCAACCGGGGCATTGCGCAACCTAAACCACATGTACGCGTCAAGCAATGAAGACAACTGGGTCGGATTCTGGATTTTCGCGGCTTCTCTCCTCGTTATGGTTGCCGCCTGGTTCCTCACCAAGCCACTGTTTCTGGGCCCTGTAGCCTCACTTACCGGCTCAGTTACGCGCTAGGTCGAGGGCGGACATTTTCGGCACCCGGTCACTCTGGCTCAAGAAGATGGCCGGATGGGCATCGCGCCGATTGTCTAAATGTGCTGGAGGGGTGGAGCCAGCCACGTGTCCCTTCCTTATGAGGCAAGGGGAGCCAATCGCGCACCGACTATGCGGCCATCAGGTCACCGGCTGCCCCCCCTTTCCCTCAACGAGTTCCTTGCCTACCTACTGACTGACGTGCGCCCTGCGGAGCATTGCTAAGGCATGCTTCAGGATTGGCCCGTCAATCATCTTGCCGAAAGCTGAAAACGCCATTAGTTGCGTTTGCTGCTGCCATTAGGAGCTCGGACGCAGCTGCAGCGTCCTCTATGGTGGGTGCGTAGGCGGCGCAGACGGTCTGCACTTGGCTTGGATCATCAGTCCTGCTTGATGTTCCACCCATCGACGCCACGAGATCTTCCGCACCCCACATGAGAGCCACGACATTTGGCTCAGCCGCAATGCGGGATGCGTTAACGATGCCCGCAGCTGTCTCGCAAAGGGCAACGACGTCATATCCTTCCAGCCCGAACCTGCGAAACCTGCTCAGTCTTAGCCAGCATCAAGGTACGGAACGGCGCCCGAAACAGTCACTGGAGGTCCAAAATGAACTCTTAGGTCCCGGCAGGATTAATTCGGACAGTGGTCCAGTGTGGATCCAAGGCGAACCCAGTTGTTTCCATCTGAGCCACGATATTGCGTCGGGCGAACTCCTTATCCTCTGGCGCAACGGCGTCCTCAAGATCCAGAATTACGGCGTCGGCGCGTTCCGCTGCTTTTGATAGCGCTCCGGGCGGTCAGCGGGGCAGAAGAGCACAGCCGGCCCCAGTCCACAAATCTCCCAGTAGCCATGGAGCTAAACACCCTACTGGGCGACATGGGCTTCTCTAGCCCACATCAGGCAGCTCCTCACAGCCACCGCAACTATCACCCCGTCCTGGTTACGTCCCACATGCCGCATAGACACAATCCCCTGACCGGGCCGGGAGGAAGAGAGCCGCTTTTGGCTGATAATCGTCTCGGTGTAGAGCGTATCTCCGTGGTACAGCGGGTGGGGAAACGAAACATCAGTCAGACCGAGCTGGGCGACGATAGTGCCTTGCGTCAGCTGAGGAACTGACTGACCTACAACAGTGGCCAGCGTAAACATTGAATTCACCAATCGCTGACCAAACTGCTGTCCTGCGCTCCATGCCGAATCCAGATGAAGGGCTTGAGTGTTCATGGTCAAGTGAACAGCACGTTGTCGGCCTCCGTAACTGTCCGCCCAGGCCGGTGCGCATAGACCACGCCTTCTTTAAGCTCCTCGAAGTACAATCCACGCTGTTCAATTATGCGGTCGCTGTCGGAGTGCAAATCTGCAGCCTCAAGAATCTTTTCACCCATTGATGTCTTCACCTCGGCTATAAACCGAGTTCGCGGGCGATCAGCATCAGCTGGACCTCCGTGGTGCCCTCACCGACTTCAAGGATCTTGGAGTCGCGGTAGTGGCGTGCCACGGTGAATTCGTTGATGAAGCCATAGCCGCCGAATACCTGGGTGGCATCCCGGGCGTTGTCCATGGCCGCCTCGCCTGCGATCATCTTAGCGATGGCGGCCTGGGTCTTGAACGGCTTGCCGGCGAGCATCCGGGCCGCGGCGTCGTAGTAGGCCAGGCGGCCCGTGTGCGCCCTGGCCTGCATGCGGGCGATCTTGAACGAGATGGCCTGGTACTTGCCGATATGGTGGCCGAACGCGCTGCGTTCCTTGGCGTATTTCACCGACAGGTCCACACAGCCCTGCGCGGCGCCGGTGGCCAGGGCGGCGATGGCGATCCGGCCCTCGTCGAGGATGGAGAGGAAATTCGCGTAACCCCGTCCCTCTTCGCCGAGCAGGTTCTCCTCCGGGACACGGACGTCCTTGAGCGTCAGCGGGTGAGTGTCCGAGGCGTTCCAGCCCACCTTGTTGTAGGCCTTCTCAGCTGTGAACCCGGGCGTGTTGGTGGGCACCAGGATGGTGGAGATCTCCTTCTTGAGGCTGCCGTCCTTGCGTTCCTTTTGGCCCGTCACGGCGGTGACCGTGACCAGGCGGGTGATGTCGGTGCCGGAGTTGGTGATGAATTCCTTGTTGCCGTTGATCACCCAGTCGCCGTTCTGACGATGGGCGTGCGACTTGGTCCCGCCGGCGTCCGAGCCGGCTTCCGGCTCCGTCAGTCCGAAGCTGGCGAGCGCCTTGCCTGAGGCCAGTAGCGGGAGCCACTCCTCCTTCTGCGCCTCGGTGCCGAACCGGTAGACCGGCATCGCGCCGAGGGAGACCCCTGCCTCCAGCGTGATGGCCACGGACTGGTCCACGCGGCCCAGCTGTTCGAGGGCGAGTGCCAGGGCAAAGTAGTCCCCGCCCATCCCGCCGTGTTCTTCCGGGAAGGGCAGCCCGAACAGGCCCATGTTCGCCATCTGCGACACGACTTCATAGGGGAAGCTGTGTTCCTCGTCGTGTTTGGCGGATACCGGGGCAACCACGTTGTCTGCGAAGTCCCGGACGGTGTCGCTGAGGTCCTGGTATTCCTCGCTGAGTTCAAAACCAGCCATAGTGTTGCTCCTTTTGATTAATGGGTCGGCTCTGCCATGCCTGCTGCGGCGGCAGATTGGGTGGATAAGTCGTCGGCCCGAACGGCATCGCTAGGATGAATTGTTGCGAGCACTTCATCGACTTTGACCAGGTCACCTGTGCGTGCAGTGATGTGGACGGTGCCATCTAAACTGGCCACCAGTTGGTGCTCCATCTTCATCGCTTCGACCGACAGCAGCAGCTGCCCCTTTGTGACTGTCGTTCCGCTGCTGACGGCTACCGACACCACTGTTCCGGGCATCGGCGCCCGAACCTGCGGATCGGCCGTTCCTTCCTCGCGCCCGATGGCAGCGAGCACGTATCCCAGACGTGATTCCCGGGTGAGAATCTCCAGTCGGCACCCCCACCCGTCGCGCCCAAGGAAGAGTTCCGCCGGGTCTACCAGGTGAGTCTTTGCGGAACCGGTATTGTCCGATAGGGTCCCTTGGGGCTCGCGGGGCTCAGTTCCTGGAACCATCGAATAGACATGGGAGTCACCATCCAGAGTCAGCTGCATCTTGGCATCTCTCAGGGCTCCCAAGGACGCCGTTCGTGCAGAGCCGCCGTTAACGCGCACGTGAGAAGTGGTGGAGGCCGTGGTACCAGTGATATGAACTGAGACCAATACGCCTGCGGAGGTCCTGAGAAACACCCGCCATGGCGCCCGTCGGCCCAATCTCCAGCCGTCGTTCTCGCTCCACG
Source organism: Arthrobacter sp. S2(2024) (assembly GCF_036662515.1). Classification (NCBI taxonomy): domain Bacteria; kingdom Bacillati; phylum Actinomycetota; class Actinomycetes; order Micrococcales; family Micrococcaceae; genus Arthrobacter; species Arthrobacter sp. S2(2024). The sequence continues at coordinate 29,503 of NZ_JAYKZI010000025.1, forward strand.
CCCTCTCTCCGCCACGTTGAAGTTCGGGTTGCCTCGGTATAAGGCCCCATATGTACAGCGCGGCGGCAATCAGTTCGGGTTCGGCGATCTGGCGGAAGGTGAGATCCGGCATCTTGCGTTCGATCAGGCCGGTGTCGAGGTGCCCGGCGCGGACGTCGGGGTCGTTGATCAGCAGCCGCAGGTACTCAACATTCGTGTCGATGCCAAGTGCGGTATAGCCGGCGAGCGCCGCGTCCAGGGTGTCCAGGGCAACGGTGCGGTCCGGGCCCCAGGCGATGACCTTGGAAATCATGGGATCGTAGCTGGACGAGATCTCCAGGCCCTCCAGCAGGGCCGAGTCCACACGGATCCTCCCGGCTCCGTGATGGGACATCTCGTCGAGCAGGAGCACGGTCCCGGTGGACGGCATAAAGTTCCGCTCCGGGATTTCCGCGTAGACGCGCGCTTCGACGGCGTGCCCGTTAAGTTCAACGTCGGCCTGCCGGACAGTCAGTTCCTCACCGGCGGCGATCCGGACCTGCCACTCGACCAGGTCCACGCCAGTAACCATTTCCGTGACCGGGTGCTCCACCTGGAGTCGCGTGTTCATCTCCATAAAGAAAAACTCGTCCGGAGCCTCGTCCGAGACCAGGAACTCAACAGTTCCGGCCCCGCTGTAGTGGACGCTCCGGGCTGCCTGGCAGGCAGCCTCACCGATCCGCGCCCTGATGGCACCGCCGTCGTTCAATGACTCCAGCAACGGCGACGGCGCTTCCTCGATGACTTTCTGGTGGCGGCGCTGCAGCGAGCACTCACGCTCCCCCAGATGGATCACGTTGCCGTGGTGGTCGGCCAGGACCTGGACCTCGATGTGTCTGGGCATGCGGACCAGCCGCTCCAGGAACAGCGTGTCATCGCCAAAGGCACTGGCGGCGACGCGGCGGGCGGTTTCCAAAGTGGCGGGCAGGTCTGCGGCCCGTTCCACGATGTGCATGCCCTTGCCGCCGCCGCCCGCCGAAGGTTTGATGAGCAGTGGGAATCCGACGGCGTCCGCGGCCCCGATCAACTGCGCGTCAGTCATGCCCGCTTCGGCGATGCCCGGCACCACCGGTACCCCGTAGCCGGCCACGTGGTTCTTGGAGCGGATCTTGTCACCCATAACGTTCAGGGACTCGACGCCGGGGCCGATGAAGGTGATGCCGGCCGCCTCCAGGGCACGGGCGAAGTCGACATTCTCGCTCAGGAACCCGTAGCCCGGGTGGACGGCCTCGGCGCCGGTCTCGCGGCAGGCCTGGATGATCGCTTCGATCTTGAGGTAGCTCTCGGCGGCGGCCGCCGGGCCGATCCGCACGGCGATGTCAGCTTCGCGCACGTGCCGGGCGTCGGCGTCGGCGTCGGCGTCGGAATAGACGGCCACCGAGCGCATGCCCAAGGCGCGCAGCGTCCGGATCACACGGCAGGCGATCTCCCCGCGGTTGGCCACCAGGACGGTGCCGAACAGGGGTTTCCCGCCCCGGGAGGTAGCGGCCTGGGAGATAGTGGTTGGTGAAGGAGTAGTCATTGCTGGCTCACATCCGGAAAAGGCCGAAGGAGGTCTCCGGCAGCGGGGTGCGGGAGACGACGTCGAGCGCCAGCCCCAAAACGGTGTGGGTATCCGCGGGATCGATCACACCGTCATCCCAGAGGCGGGCGGTGGAGTAATAGGGGCTGCCCTGGTCCTCGTACTGGGCCCTGATCGGGGCCTTGAAGGCTTCCTCCTCCTCGGCGGACCATTCCTCTCCGCGGGCCTCGTACTGGTCACGCTTGACCGTGGCCAGCACGCTGGAGGCCTGGTTTCCGCCCATCACCGAGATCCGGAGGCCGGCCACATCCACAGGAAACGCGGCGAATAGGCCCGCCCGCACATCGAGTAGTTGCCCGCCCCGAAGGAACCGCCGACCACCACGGTCAACTTCGGGACCCGTGCGGTCGCCACCGCGGTGACCATCTTGGCGCCG
>NZ_JAYKZI010000026.1:0-26938 GCF_036662515.1 Arthrobacter sp. S2(2024)
GCCTGGCCAACAACACCGAGTACGGGCTGGTGGCGTACGTCTTCACCCGCGACCTGAACCGCGGCATCCGGATGGGCGAAAAGCTCGAGACCGGCATGCTCGGCCTGAACGCCGGCGCCATCTCCAACGCCGCCGCACCCTTCGGCGGCATCAAACAATCCGGACTGGGACGCGAAGGCGGCCACGAAGGCATCGAGGAATACCTCTACACCCAGTACATAGGCGTAGCTGACCCCAACGCCGGCTGATTCGCAATTCCGATGTCTTGGTCCAATTTGTCCTGGGTGGATAACGCCCACCGGCTAAGAGACGTTGACGGAACCAGAGCCAGCGTAGCTGGGAGTCTCCTTGACGAATTTGTGGTCTCCGTCAACAATGGCAGTTTCCCCCCCCGAAAGGCCGAAGGCGACACCTTGGTCAACACGACGCTGGATCGCCTCGGGCGGTCTACCCAGAATATGCTCGTCTTCGCCGTCGGCTACGCGCTAAAGGCGCGGGCCTGCGCGTCTTGAACCTCGGCGGCGGAGACGTCGACACGGCGACACCCATGGGCTCAACGCTGTTCGCGGTCAAGGCCGCTCCCGCGCAAATGGAGCACGAGATCAAACGTGAACGCGTCAATGATTCGATCAGCAAACGGCGGGAGGCTGGAAAGGACCTCGGCGGTCGGCCGCGCCGGATCACAGACAGCCAGATTCGAAACGCTCTCCGTCTGGTCAAAGATGGCGAGCCCGCTGCGCAAGTTGCCAGGGATCTCGTGATGTCCCGGGCAACGTTCTACAGACGGTCGCGGGAACTCGCAACCTAACCGCGTCACGGGCTCGGCCAAAAGCTCCCCTATCGGTATGACGGACCAGGAAGGAAGAAGGCTGCGTCCGGCCCTAGGCCAATGAGGGCTCTGCTTCCGAGGAAATGGATGCCGGTCGCGGTCGCTTCCAGGGTGTGGAGTTTCTCGAACACTTTGCGCCGTTCATTGGGGCCGATGTAGTCAGCCATTGACATCCTTTCTGCGGGTCGCCGCACGTCCGGTTCATCCGAGGTGGAGCATGGACCGGGACTGATGGCAGGAAATCCCGTCAGGATTTTGAGGGCAATTAGGTGTTCAATAGCTGTGGGGGCGGGTTGCCCCCGGGGAGCTGCAAGGGGCCTGCACAGTAGGTCCTGAACCCGTGGTTCCTTCGGCGCTGCATTCGCAGGTACGGCCCGGATGAGTTCAGAATTTCGCCCTGGGATCCTTTGCGAAGCATCGGCACGTGCTGCCCCGGGCACCCGGCCCGCCCGGCCTGGGGAAGCGGTCAATTCTTGAGTGGAAAGCGGCTCCATTGGCATGGGCTGTTCCTTTTACATGTACTGCTTCTAAGCCCTGGACCCGGGCGTCGGAATGATCCGGGCGGGGGTGTGGGGGCGCCATATCAAAATTGCTGCTGGCCGGCGCACCGGAGACACCCCCCTGATGCTCGCTCAACGCGGCTCACTCGCCCATCTTTCGATGGTCGTGCCCGGGGGGACGTCACTGTTCAGACGCGCTTCATAGCGCCCCGGGGCCAGCCGCGTCACGGAGATGCCGACGTGTTGGGTCACCGCCGCCGGCTTTAGGAGACTCACCGCCTCCTCCAGGGCGGCATCTAATTCCTTTCGGGATTGAACGGCTACGACGAGACAACCGGGTGCTGCTTGCAAGGTCATGATCCTTACTCTCATGGTGGTGATACGTACTTTGGGCTCGCCAGATGCTCTTGGCGTCGAGGGGAGGAACGGCAAGACCACCGGCAAAGCCAACAGCAGCTGTGATCGAGGCCGGCCGGCCCCAGCGGAATCTAGGAAACCGGGTTTCCAACAGAAGAAGGGGGCGGACTCTGGAACGCCGAAGAACGGCGGCGCTTTACTGCGGAGAGTCCAATGAGGGTGGCTTCCACGTCCTCCAGGGTGCGCTGGATCCATGCGAAGCGGCCATGTCCTCGGAGCATCGAGTCGGGTAATTGGATGACGCCTCCAAGAGAACAAGTCTGGGGCTGATCTTGACGGAAAGTTCGAGGATCACCGCCTGGACCCTGGCCTGGGATCCGTCCCGCGACATGTGCGCGAAGGCTTCTTCTCCAGCGCCACGGGACGAGACGGTGACCTTGGGGGCCAGGTTGGAGGGGCTGGTGATCATCGATCTCTCCTTTGGATTGTTGAGGGTCTTGGCCCTCGTGGAAGTGCTCTCGATATGCAGAAAGGGTCGTTCGCGGTGGATTCCTCCCCCACCAGGCCTGGGGCCGCGGGGGCGCTGTCCGCCATCGGGTAGGCCTGCGGCTTCCCGATCAGCGCAACCAAATACGGGATGGCGGATTCCAAGTCCCCGTTCTCCCCGTCCGGGTGGCCCGGTCTTTGATTCCAATACGGTCCGCAGTCCGCCCCTTCCGGGCCCACAGACCAACCATGCTTAACCGCGAACGGCCCTATTACCCACACGTCGAGGGAATCCGGTGTCCCCCAAACGGTGTTTTGTCCGCCGACGTGGCGCAGGAGATTGCCAGTTCTTTCCAGGTCCGAAGAGCGGCCTGAAGTGACGGTGATGCCCCCTTCCGATCCTCGGCTTCTGTGCTCCGGGTAGATTCGAGAGGGTATCCGGCCGTCAGATCTCCTTTGGCCGTAGACCGACGAAGAGTGCGTAGGGGTGCGCAGTATCCGGCTCGCGATTGACGAAGAGCGCGTGGAGCTCGGTGCATGTGGTGAACCAGGCGTTGGTCCCTTCCCGTACCTCCTGCAGGAACCGTTGAAGCATCCGCGCGCGGCTGGCGACGCCCATGACCTCCGCGTTGACTCGCAAGTGCAACAGCGTGCCGTATCTCTCGGCGCCCCGGACCTCGCACCACCAGTTGGCCTCGACTGACTCGAGCGGAGCGATGCGCGCTTGACCGGGTGGGAAGGGCGGGTCGAGGTTGTAGCCGAAATACTGCAGGTCTTCGAGCTCATAGCGGAACGGGATCTCTATGAGATCGGTCCCGGTGAGGTGGAAGGGCATCTCGTCGGAGGGCAAAGATGAGGACCATGTGAAGCCTGCTCGTTGCATCGCCTCCGGGAACCCGGATGCCCATTCGCCGGCCGGAGTGCGGAACCCGGATGGTGTCTCTCCGATGATTTGCTGCACCGCGGCGCGACCCGACAGCATCTCCTCGATCTGGTCCGCGAGTTCGAGTCGGTCGAAATCTAGGTGCCGGTTTCCGTGCACACCGATGCCGTGCCCGGCTGCGTGCACCGCTCGCACCGCGTCCGGATACCGCCGTGCAATCTCCCCTGGGAAAAACCAGTCCGCCGCGACACCTAGGTCGGTCAGCAGCGCGAGCAGTCGCGGAACGCCGTGCTCGGGTCCGTACAGACCGGCCGAACGCGACTTCATACGGTCGACGTTCGACGGGTCGTCGGCCAGAAGCGGGAGGTCGCCGTCGACGTCGACCGTGAGGACGACGGCGAAGGCACCGTCAGGCCAGATCACGGAGTGCCTCCGCCTCGCACTCGGCTGCGACTTCGTCGGCTCGTTGGATGCGCACGTCCGCGCGCCCAACGAGGTGGCCGATGAACTCGTCCATCAGGACGGTGCGGCCGGGGGTGCCGATGATCTCGGGATGCCAAATCGTGGGGACCGTCAGCCCTTCTTCGGCCGCCGCGTCGATCTCGGCCATCCAGCTCCGGAATACCGGCGCGTAGGGCGCGATGCGATCGAGACCGCGGGGGAAGTCGGGTGCGCGATGATAAGCGAACGCCGCATAGTCGTCGAACAGGGATTTGGCGGGGATCTCGGTCAGTGCGACACGTGCGTGCCGGTACGGACGGTCGCCGCTGCGCATCGAACTCGAGTAGGTATAGCCGGCCTCTACGAGGAGCTCGAGCGTCTCGGGCGCAAGGTCTCCCGACGGTGCACGGAATCCCGACGCCGGCCGCCCCAGTATGTCGGTGAAGGTCCGCTGGCACCGCCGCAAGATGCCGGTCTGGGTCTCCCTGTCGAGACCGTAGAAGGTCTCGTGCCTGTCGCCGTGTCCGGCCATCTCGTGTCCCTCCTCGACGATTCGCCGGCAAAGGTCCGGCCAGGTACGAACGACCCATGCAGGGGTGAAAAACGTCGCTTTCACAGCCTTATCGCGAAGCACGTCCAGGATGCGCGGAACTCCGCGATGGGGTCCGGATGCGCCGAACGTGAAGTACCCGGGCCGCCGCCAGATCTCCCCCGAGATCAAAGCCTCATCCGTGGGGCCGTCGAGATCGAAGGCCAAGACGACCCGAGCGGAGGTGAACTCCGTCCGGGCCGTCGCGGTAGCTTCGATCACCCGGTGACCTCGTTGATTACCGGCTTACGCAGTCCGTCTTTGATGCCGTACTTCGTGAGGATCTTCTCGAGGGTACCGTCGTCGTACATCGATTGAATGGCCTTCTGGACCTCCTGGGCGAGTGGCGTGTTGCCCTTTTTCAGGGCCACCGAAAACGGCTGCTTCAACAGCACGCCGAGAACGATCTCGTACTTGCCCGGCGTCTTCTGCTTGAAGAACGCAATGTTCTCGGCGCCCTGCACTGCAAGCGCCGCCCGGCCCTGTTCGAGCTGCAGCCGCGCCGTCGCCCCCGAGTCAGTGCCCTGGACTTTGATCGCAGGCTTGCCCGCGGACTCGCACACCTTCTTGCTGTGTTCCAGCACCGCCGGATAGTAGTCGTCGTTGGAGGCGACCGCGACAGTCGCTCCGCAAACGTCCGTGTCCTGTTTGAAGTTTCCCGTTTGATTCGGAGTCGTGAAGAAGCGCGCCGTGGAGTCGTAGTAGTCGACCATGTCCAAGGTCTTCTGGCGGTCAACGTTGTCGGAGACGCCGGAAACCAGCACATCCACCCGGCCGGTGCGCACGGAGTTCATCAGCTGATCATACTTCTGCTGCACGAACGAAATCTTCAGGCCCATTCGGTTGGCGACCTCCGCGATGACCTCCGGCTCCGCGCCGACGAGCTTGTCGCCGTCGAGGTACTCCATGGGCGGGAAGTCCGGCGAGAGGCCGACGGTCAGGGTGCCCTTGGCGATCGTTGACGCTGCCTCCTTGGTGCTGGGACTCCCGCCGGCGGCGGACGTGCTGCATCCGGCCAGGAGGGCGATCGTGGCAGCAGCGGCGACGAAACCAATGAACTTCGTTGTTCTCATTTTCTTCCTTCGTTGTGATTGCAGGGACTATAGGACGCGTGAGAGAAAGGCGCGCGTGCGCTCGTGTTTCGGGTTGTCGATGACCTCGGACGGAGGTCCTTGTTCAACGATCACGCCATCGTCCATGAAGACGACACGATCAGCGACCTCCTTGGCGAAGCCGATCTCGTGGGTGACGACGATCATGGTGAGTCCTTCGCGCGCGAGCTCCTTCATCACCGAGAGCACGTCGCCGACCAATTCGGGGTCGAGCGCCGAGGTCGGCTCGTCGAACAGCATGAGCTCGGGCGACATCGCAAGCGCACGGGCGATCGCGACCCTCTGCTGCTGCCCGCCCGAGAGCTGACGCGGGTAGGAGGCGGCGCGGTCGCCGAGGCCGACCTGGTTGAGCAGACCCTGAGCGATCCGCTCGGCGTCCGCGATCCGGGCGCCCTTGACCAGGCGTTGCGCGTGCGTGATGTTCTGCATCACCGTCATGTGTGGGAACAGGTTGAAGCGCTGGAACACCATGCCCATCCGGGCGCGCTGCTCCGCGATCCGGTCCTCCGGGAGTTCTCGGAGCAACTTGGGATCGCGGGCGTCGCGGCGGAACCCGATGACCTGGTCGCCGACGTGCACGAACCCGGACGTGGGGCGTTCGATGAAGTTGATCGCGCGCAACAATGTGGACTTGCCCGATCCTGACGGACCGAGGATGCAGACGACCTCACCCTTCCGGACGTCGAGGTCGATGCCCTTGAGTACCTCGCGGAGACCGAATGATTTGCGGACGTCCCGCAACTGCACGAGTGCCGATGACATGTTCATTTGATCCCTCCCGGGATGCCGAAGAATCGCCTGGCCCGCTGGATCGGGGTAAGCGGAAGCGACGCGGTCGTGCTGCCGCGTGCGAAGTAGCGCTCGATGTAGTACTGGAACACCGAGAGCACTGAGACGGCGATGAGGTACCAGGTCGCCGCGACGAGCAGCAACTCCATAATCATGTTGTTGACGAGATAGACGTGCTGCGCCTCGTTCAGGATCTCGGAGACCCCGATCGCCGAGGCCAGCGAGGTCGTCTTGAGCATGCCGATGACCTCGTTGCCGACCGGTGGCAGGATCACGCGCATCGCTTGTGGGAGCACGATCGTGCTCATCGTCTTCGTGCCCTTGATGCCCAACGCCTTGGCGGCCTCAGCTTGTCCCTCATCGACCGACAGGATACCGCCCCGAACCACCTCGGACATGTACGCGGCCTCGTTGAGACCGAGACAGACGATCGCCGCGACTGTCGGGGTGACGAGATCGACGGTGCGCGCCTCAATCAATCCAGGGATCCCGATGGACGGAACAAACAGCGCGATGTTGAACCAGAGAAGCAGCTGCAGGTACACCGGCGTCCCGCGGAAGATCCAGACGTAGAGCCACGAGATCCCCAAGAGGACCGGATTGTGCGACAACCGCATCACCGCAACCAGGACACCGAGCGCGATACCGATCGACATAGAGACGATCGTGAGGATAATCGTGAGGACGAAGCCAGCGAGGATCGAAGGGGCCGTGAAGTACTGGCCGACCGTGGGCCAGTCGATCTGGCCGCGCGCGAAGGCGATCACGATCGCCGCGAACACGGCGATCGTGATCGCCCCGGCCAGGTAGCGGCCGACATGCTTCAGATGTACGACCCGGTACTCCGAGTGGTTCAGATTGGCGACCCGGTGCTCCGAGTGATGCAGGCCGGTCATGAGAGTGCTGCCTTCGCACCGAACACTGTCATGTGGGCGGCGACCTCGCGCCGCAGCCGCTCCCGTTGCCCGTCCTGTCGAGACGGCGCGGTCCCGTTGATTCCCGACCGCCGGGCCANGCCGGTCATGAGAGTGCTGCCTTCGCACCGAACACTGTCATGTGGGCGGCGACCTCGCGCCGCAGCCGCTCCCGTTGCCCGTCCTGTCGAGACGGCGCGGTCCCGTTGATTCCCGACCGCCGGGCCACGGCGGACTCGAGGGTCAGTCGGTCGAGAACATCCGCGGTGATCCGGGGGTCTATCCCGGCAAGATCTACCCCGCTGAGCCCCTCGATCCCAATGCCGCGCTCCTCGCAGAACACGACTGCGCGTCCCGTAATGTCGTGGGCCTCGCTGAACGGGAGCCCCTGCTCGGCGAGCCAATCGGCAAGCTCTGTCGCCAGAGTGAAGCCTTGCGCGGCCTGCTCGAGCATTCGCTGCGGCACGAGCCCCATCGTGCGGACAAATCCCGTGATGGCGGGCAGCACCTGATCGAGCACTTCGGAGGCGTCGAACGGGAAGAACTCGTCCTCCGAGAAGTCCCGATTGTAGGAGAAAGGCACCGATTTCATGACACCGAGCATGCCCAGGAGGTCCGCATGGAGGCGACTCGCCTTCCCCCGGGCGAGCTCGGGGATATCGGGATTCTTCTTCTGCGGCATGATCGAGGACCCAGTGGAGAAGGCGTCGTCGAAGCGGATCCAGCCGAACTGTTGCGACCCCCAAAGAATCAACTCGTCCGAGAGCCGGGAAAGATTCGTGCCGATGGACGCGGCCGCATAGAGAAAGTCGATCACGTGATCGCGGCTTCCGACTGCGTCGATCGAGTTCGCGACGACGTCCCGGTAGCCAAGCTCGCGGGCCATGGCGAGCTGATCGGCGTGGAAGGAACTGCCGGCCAGCGCCGCAGCGCCAAGCGGCGACAGCGAGACCGCCTCGCGGGCGGCGCCGAGACGCACGAGGTCGCGCGCCAAGGTCTGCGCATGGGCCAGCAACTGGTGGCCGAACAACACCGGCTGGGCGGGCTGCAAATGCGTGAAGCCGGGCACGATCGCATCACCAGCGTCCTCGGACCGAATGATCAGCACCTCTATGAGCTGCTCGAGTTGTTCGGCGATGACGTCGATCCGCCCACGGAGCCAGAGCCGCAGATCGTTCGAGGTCTGATCGTTGCGGGAGCGGCCGGCACGGATCTTGCCGCCGATCGGACCGACCCGGTCGAGAAGGACACGCTCGAGGTAGCCGTGGACGTCCTCGTCCTTCGGGGAGGGTGCGATGCGGCCAGCCTCGTGATCGGCGCCGATCTGCTGCAGCGCTGAGGTTAGAAGGGCCCGCTCCTCGGCCGTGACTAGGCCGCATCGCTCCAGCTCGCCGAGGTGTGCGACCGAACCACGAATGTCCTCAGGTGCTAATGCGAAGAACTGCGCTGGCGACCGGGAGATCCGCTCCAGCGCGGGGTCGGGGCCGTGTATGAAACGACCTCCCCAAAGCTTGCCGGCGTCGTGTACGCCGCCCATAATGTCTTGGCTCGTCACAGTGGGACTCCTCCTTGAGATCACTTTGATCATCAGATCGATAATCAACACCAATTATCATACAATCTGAAGTGTATGGCAATGTGTGACATCACGAGTTGCCGTGTAGCATTGCTACGCGATCGAGTCATTGCTTGGACATTGACGCAAGAACCTTTTTCGGACATGGACGGTGAGGTCAGGATGGCGAACGCAACGGAGGGCATTGTGAGCGGTGCGGACGGGCGCATTCACGTGCCCCGGCGGGTCGCGGCGAAACGGAAGAGCCTCGCGGCTGGTCCGCCAGCCTCCCGGTTCCTGGCAGACACGGTGAAGCAGCTGATCCTCAACGGCGAGCTGCCCCTTGGTGCGCCGGTCACCGAGAAGTGGTTGACGGAGCGGTTTGATGTCTCCCGACCCACCGTGCGTGATGCGCTCAACCTGCTGGTCGCCGAAAGATATCTCGACCAGGAGCCCTACAAGAGCGCCCGCGTGCGGTCCTACTCGACCCGCGAGGTCGCCAACATCCTGGAAGCCCGCCGGCTACTCGAGGGCTATGCGGCCGGTCGATGCGACCGCGCGTCCGAGGACGCCCGCACCCGTCTTCGCGAGGCGTTCGCCACCTATGTCCGTGAGTCGGTCGCCGATCGGCGTGACGCTGCGGCCATGGCGGATATCGAACTGCACGTCGCGATAGTCGGGCTCGCAGGCACGCAGGAGCTAGAGCATGCAGAGCACGACCTCGCGATTGGAACGCTTCTCCTCGAAGACCTCATCAACTGGCGGCTCCAGGACTCCGAGAAGATGTACTTGGAGTATCTCCGGCTGGTCACGGCACTCCTCGAACCGAACCCGGAAGAGGCCCGCCGGTTGAGCAATGCGCACATCGACACTCTTCTCGCCGCTGCCTATCGTCAACTGCCGGAGGAGACCTCATCGTGATGCCAGCCGACGAGCTGACGGGCTGAGCCCCGTCAAGCTCCGCACTCCGAACGGTTTCTGTCAAGGGCGAAGGGAAACCCCGGCTCCTTTGGCGCGCTCAGGGCCCCCGGAAAAGGCACTCGGGGAACCGATTTTCGAAACGGTCCGGCGCCAACACACCAAACCTCACAGCAGGCCGCTGGTACTGGTCGGCGCAGGACTCCTGTGGGCCGGCTGGTTCGGCTTCAACGCAGGCTCGGCCCTCACCGCGAGGCAGTCCGCCTCGGTGGTGTTCCTGAACACCGCCGTCGCCGCAGGCGCCGGCCTCCTCGCATGGGCCCTGGTGGAACGCATCCGCCTGGGCAGCGCCAGCAGCATGGGCGCCGCCTCCGGCCTGATCTCCGCCCCTGTCGCCATCACTCCCGCGTGCGGGGCCGTCTGCCCGCTCGGGGCTCTCGCCATCAGTTTGATCGCCGGCGCCGTCTGCTCACTGGCCATCGAACTGAAGTTCCGACTGGGCTTCGACGATTCACTCGACGTGGTCGGCGTCCACCTGGTCGGCGGCATCCTCGGCATCCTGCTGATCGGCTTGTTTGGGACGGACGCCGCCCCGAACAAGGTCAACGGACTCTTCTACGGCGGAGGTTTCGGCCTGCTCGGCATCCAGACTATCGCAACCCTGGCTGTGCCGGGTATTCCTTTATCGTCACGTGGGTCATCGCGAAAGTCCTGAACGTCACGATGGGGCTGCGCATCCACGAGGCAGATGAACTACGCGGCATCGACATCGCGGTCCACTCCGAAGCCGCATACCTCAGCGACGAAGAACCCGTCGAACTGGGCTCCCTGCACCGCGGATAGCCGAAGGCCGGACGGGCTGTGACCTACACGGGCCATGAGGGGAGATCGCTCGCAACTGTGGTCCACGCGAGCGTTGTAGTGGGTAGCGGAGCGGGCTTCGGCATCTAGTTCGAACGCCGGGGCTCCCCGTCGGGTTCGAACCGACGGTGCTGGGCTTCCTTTCAGGTGCGACGCTCCGCAGGTTCCCGTCAATTTCCATTAGGCGGCGGCCCTGCGTTGCGGGACGGGTTTGCCGGGGCCCACCTGGCCAGCCCTCGCAAGTTCGAAGGTTGGGAAGCATCCAGAGTGTACCTAACCCGGAAGGGTTCAACGCCGCTTGCCGTTCGGCCGCTACATTGTCGCCGGCCGATCCTCCGCGCAACCGGGGCGCCACGCGCCGCACACCATCAGAACGACGCAGAACCTGACGATCGAGCCCCGGCACATCACCGGGGGCCCAACGCAGTTGCATGACGCTTGTCTTCAGTTGAAATGCGCAAGCACTGACCGGGCAGCGAACTACTCCCGCCAGCTCGGGCAGAAGCCATGCAGTCCGACCCCTACCCCGCCATGAAGAAGCAAGACCACAAAACGCCCCCGACGGGCCTATAAAAGAGCTGATTTGCGCAAAGTCAGAGAGCCAAAGGCCCCCTGACCTGCTCCGCTGTTTCATTCTGCTTCCTTCGGAGATTGTTCGTGCGAACGGCGCCCTAACGCGCACCATGAGATCTGCATGCTCCTGCCTAATGGCGGCGGCGCCCGATTGGGGGGTCCACCGCGGCATCCGCTGTGAGGGGCGGCGTGCTCCGGCCTTTCCGGTTTTCGGTATCTGAATTTGAGCGCATGGTCGTCATTGAACGATCGGCTCCTTCCTTATGCCCCATCATTGATTGTTGCTTTGCTGATCGCGGCCGCTCCGACACCCCCAATTGTCGAGAATGGCCTTGTACTTCCCTGAATCCATCAGTTGCTGGATCGCCTTCTGGAGAACGGAGCGCATATCGATGCGGTCCTTCGCGACGGTCATACCTGCCCGGGCCGGACCGATGATGCCGCCCGCAAGGTCGTAGTCGGGGTTTTTCTTGCCGAGATAGAAGTCAATGAGGTCAACCTGGGCCCGTTTTCCGGCCGATCGGTTGACCAGTCCCAGTAGGCATCCACCCTGTGGGTCTGAACAGACGGGACCGATTGGTCGAAGGCTACATTCTCCAGGTCCACTTTGACGCCAAAGAGTGGCTGGACTGCATGCGCCATGATCATGGCGGCAGGCTCCGTCGACCTGCTCGTCGAGGTCATCGCCACCAACCCTGACGATCTCTACGAAATCATCAACCGCAGAATTCGCACGATTCCCGGCGTGCGTGCAGTTGAAACCTTCACCTACTACCGAACACATACCCAGCGATTCGCGTGGGCAGCACATTAGACCCTAGGGGTATCCTTAGCCCGGGATCGGTCGGAGAGCTGCGAAATTCGCAAAAACGTCCATGCTTGCTGCGGTGCGTTTCCGTGAAATCCCCGGACGATATCAACCAGTGACCACCATTTCTGGGGCCAATGTGGCATGGGAGCCGGTCATTGAGAGTGTCCTTGGACGAAACGGGATGCGGCGGACAGCTGTGACTCGGCATCCGGGATCAGTGGCGGGATCGTCGGATCACCTGGGAGGGTGATGGCTTGGTTGAGGCGGATGTCCCGGGACGACGCCCCGATCTCGATACGGAATTCGCCGCCTTCCCGGCGCCATAGTCCTGGGCGGCCTTCGCCACCGTCAGCCAGGGCGTCCCAGTACGCGAAGTCCCGGTTCTCCAGCGTGAATTCAACGCGTACCATTTCCCCTGGTTCAAGGTAGATCTTGTCGAAGCCTCGAAGCTCCCGTAGCGGACGCTGCACCTCCGCGGCCGGATCGCCCACATACAGCTGCACGACCTCCTGCCCAGGGCGTCGACCCTCGTTGGTTACGAGGCAGGACACGTGAATACGGGCGGAGTTTTCGTCAACTATCTGGACGGTCAGATCAGAGTACGCAAAGCTTGCCGAAGGGGTAGCGGACGGCGCGGTGGAGTGCGTCATACCAGCGATACCCGATGAACACTCCCTCGCCGTAGAGAACGGTTCCCCGTTCCCCTAGCCAGTTGGGTTGTCCGGGTGTGTCCTCGAGCCGCAGGGGGAAGGTTTCCGCTGTCTTGCCGGCAGGGTTGACCCGTCCGAACAGTACGTCGGCGACGGCGGCTCCGGCTGCCTGTCCGCTAAGCCATGCCTCGACGATACCGTCGACTCTGTCATGCCAAGGGTCCATGCTGACGGCTGCGCCATTGGAAAGAACCACTACCAGTGCGGCTCAAAAGCCGGTTTCATCATGTCGTACCCAAAATCCTGAACCATGAACAGGTGTTGGCCATCCACGACCAACCAGACAGAACCGGAACGAGGAACCGCATAACCCCACCCCAGAGCAGGTGGAGGGTCCACCAGCCAAGGCCCTGAACCCGCCACCCACACATCTTCATAGGCCACCGCGGCGGCCAGGCCACAGCCCGCGCCCCCAGCGTCAGAGGCACTTGTCAAGCTTTGTACACACGTTAAAGCAAAAACCCCCTCTGACGAGGGAGAATGCTGTGCCCGAGGTGGGACTCGAACCGCATTCCCGGCCTTGGAAACACCGGGAACTCTTGAAAACATAGGCAATACGAGCCAGTCCGGCCGATGTACGGCCCAGTCCGACGGCAAAAGTGTTGACACTGTCAACACTCCGATTTCCACCCTTCGAGCAGTGCTTTATGTAACCGATGGGCACCCGATACAGGGTGCCACTCCCGCGTGACGCAGAACTAAATCGGGATGGGATTTCCGCCATGGAGTTGCCATCATGATTGGGCGGATATCCTGAGCCGCCACCCACTGGCCTGCCGCAGGTAGGATCAGGCCCATGGCAAGGCTAAAGGGTGAAAAAAGTTCAGGACCGACATTGAAGTACTCGACGCGTTCCGCTACCTGGCCCGAGACGTTGTCGCACACCCTTTGGTCGTTAGCCCCAAACCCATGGCATTCAATGTCACTCTCAAGGCTCAAGGCGTCACGGAACTCGGTTGGGATAACCCAGCGAGTGCACCTTGGGTGGAGCTAGCAACATACGTGCGAAAACTGGAGATATTGGAAGACGATTCCACCAATCTGACCAAGGTTTTGATCATCATCGGCAAGAACTACGAGTCGCTGCGCCCCGAGGTCAAGGCAATTCAGGATGAGGTGTCTGAGTGGCGGGGATCCAGCAAGACTCAGGTCCTAACGCAGGCCGCAGACGGCTCGCTCAGCGTGCAGTCCAATTCCGAGGCCGCAGAGCTCGTGATCAATGGCAACCTATTCCACGCAAACGCTGACCTCCTGAAGATTTGGCGTGGCATGGACGACTTTGCTCTGAGCTATTGCGTGGCGGCCGCCAAGGACTGGATTACAACTGCCGGATTGTTGGTGAAAAGAACATCTGGGCTAATCGAAAGGGCCGTTCCAGAATCTTTTTACCCAACCAGCCCTGAATGACAAAGTCTGCGATTCCGCCGAGCCTGCAACCATGCTCGATCCCCAAACTGGAAAAACGACTCGAAAAGAGCCGATAACAGCAAGGAATGTCACAGAAGCGTCACCAGTTCCCATACGCGTTCCGCGAGGCTGAGCGGCGAGGATGTCGATGTCATCATTCTCCTCAGCGACGCGAGGTTGGCGCACGTTCGTTCAGATGCGGGAGACGTTGTGCGGCTTCAACGCCACGAGTGGCCCGGGGGACGGGCGAGAAGAGTCGCCGACGACCCAAATTATTGACTCCCAGCTAACGCATCAAGAATCAGCGGAAGCACAGATTCCTCGTGTACAGCGCGGCCGTGACTTCGCATGGCCGCCCCCAGCTCTGGATCCCAGGCGGGCTCGATCTGTTTGGCGACAAATGCTGGGCCATCTGGTCGCACTGTGTGCAAATAGTCGTCGGCTGTCATCCGCCACGGCCGGGCGGCGAACCTCGTAATCACGCGGTTGGCTATGGCGATACCTGGCCAGTCGAAATCGCCGTGGTAGTAAAGGTCGGCGCCAGCCCTCGAGAGGTTTCCAAGCACCTTGTCCACGACCAGATTTGGCTCCCCGGACGTGCATACCGCCGCCCAGCCATCCATGCCGCGCTCAGCCAGACCCTCGATAACCCGTGGATTCTCGCAAACAAGCACCGCTGTTCCGGCGGCCGACGCAAACGAGCCGATCCTCCTGAGGTCCCATTCCGTCACATGCACCGGATCACCTGCGTCGGCCGCGTCGTTCAATCGTCGCCCAGTCGGTTCCCGGTTCCCGACGCGAATTCGCCATACAAGACAGGTCCGGGAGAGCAGGTCCGGCTCAACACCATGATTCGCCCACAGCTGCTCTCGATCGCGCGCGCCGTCTGGGATAGGAATGCCCGCGGCAGCTGCCAAACCGCGCAGAACGACCTGATGGAGCAGTCGGTCGCGGTCGAGTGCATGCGCGTCGCCAAGGAGCCTTGCGGCGAGTTCCACCCTCGACTGCCCGACTGGGGCACCTTCCGCATCGGTCAGCTCGCTGAGCACCGCCGCCGCGTCCCGAATGGCGCGCTCGGAGTCCTCTCGGTTGGTGAGCAGTCCCGTGCGTCGGAGACCGGCAATCCACTCCGATGCCCATGTCGCCTTCACCAGTTCAGCGGCAAGTTGCAGCGGGCGTTCGCGTGATGCCTCTCGTGCGGCACGGGCAGCTGGTCTGCTCTCCGGCGGTGTTCCATACAGCGCCGCGAGCACCGCCTCCAGACCGCCCACACCGGACCGCTCGTTCAGTCTCACGTCGAGCGCTGCGAGGTCGACCCGAACGGTGTCAATCGTGATCATTCGACCCAACAGCGCCCCAAGCGCATGACGCTCGTCGCGAGTCGCCGGTCGCACGAGGACCTTCCCGCGAGCGTCGAGTCCCGCCTTCTCGAAGCGTGCCCGGACGAGGTCCCACACTGGCCTCAGCATGGGATCGGATATCCACCCTGGCAGCACGGTCATCCGAGTGCTTGGAGTGCTCGGCCGTCCCAGCGATACTCGTACTGTGCGATTCCGCGCTGGCTCGGGTCACGCAGGGCTTCGTAAATGGCCAGCGAAGGCACTGTCTGGTGGTCGCCCCATAACCGCTCACTAGTGATCACAAAGTCAAGGTCGAGCTGGACCAGCAGCCCGAAAAGCAGCGGGTGGGTGCGCACGTCGATCTTCGGGAACGCGTCATCCAAGAGCACCAGCCGCGGCGCGTGCGGAGCAGCACCGGCGAGCGAGGTGAAGTGGGCAGCAGCGGCGGCGAAGAGCGGTAGATAGCAGAGCACCTTCTGCTCACCCTGGGACAGTCCCGACCGCCGGTGGAGCCGCTCCCAGTGGCCGGGCTTTTCCGGGCGGGTGTATCGGATGGTGAAATCCGACCAGGTGCGGTAATCTAGGGCGGCGGCGAGGTGCTCGCCATACGACAGCTCCGGTCGCTCCGCCCGTGACGCCTCAATGAGGCGGTGAAGTACGTCACGGAGCTTGGCCCGCTCCTCCGGGATCAACGCGCCCACGGGCTGGGCGAGCAACCCGACGGCAGCTCGCGCTTCTGCGGGAACATCGTCACGCAGCTTCCAGTCCAGCTTGACCCGTATGCCTTGGGACGTGGCGACGTTACCCAGCTGGTCGTTCATGGCTACCACGAGCTCGTCGGCATCGCGACGGCACTTTCTGATAGCGTCACCGAGTTCGCCCAGGATGTGCTGTTCGAACTGTTGCTTCTCCCGATCGGTGAGCAGGCCCCGGTCGCGTTCCACCGACGCGCCTACGCGCTGAGCCAGAACCACGACCGCAGCGTCGCCTGCGTCGTCTCGACCGGTGACGGCGAGCAGGGGGCCGAACTCCGACACGACCGGCTGGTGGTCAGCGGCCGGGCCGCTGACGGCCTCGTTATAGCTACGCCAAACGCGAGTGAACGCGGTGCTGACATCCTCCTGGCTCAACCCAGCCAGCACTTCGGCAGCTGCACCGACCTGCCGAGCCACGGGTTCGCCCGGCTGGTGACCCTTGAGCCCGGACACCACCGCCGCGTCCTCCTGCGTCGCCCTGGCGGCCTCGAACATTCCTGGAACTGACCCGACGGCGACCAGGTTTGCGAAGATGGCAGTGCGCCCGTCGAGGTGTTCTGTCAGGCGTGCCCTGGCGTTGCGTGAATCGGCTTCGGCTACGCCGTAGGCCTTGATGAGCGCCTCGACCTGCGTCGTTGCATACTCCTCAGTCGCTTTATGGGCCTGCTGGGACTTTCGCACCTCGCGAATCTTCCGCTCCACCTCCTGGACTGAGTCGCCGACGGAGGCGCGCAACGCCTCCAGCGCGGCCCGCGACGCGCTTGCATTGCGCGTGGCCTCCCTTTCTGCCGTTTGCTCCTCCGCCCGGGCAGCCGTCGCCATGTCCACCTCGCCAAGTGCCTCTATCCATAGAGCCAGACCGCCGCGGATCGACCTATTCTGGCGCACCGCCTCTTGGAGCTGCTCATCAAGACCGCGCAGCTCCTGTTCAGCGGATTTGAGGCCGCCTCGGTCCGCGGGTAGTTCCTGCTCGGCCGCCAGGCGCTCCAGTACCTCGCGGGCATTGGCGGCGGCCGTGCGCGCCGCGTATGCGGAAGCCTGAGCGGAGCGGTTCTCACGTTCCTCACGCTCCTCGGCCTCGCGGCGTTCCCCCAGTCGCGTCCACGCACTCAGGAGGGCTTGCCCGGACGGCACGGACGCGACCCAGTGATCAAGCTGGGCGATGGCGGTGGAGAGGCCTGCATGATCCCGTTGTGCCGTATCACGGGCCGCGCGCTGTTCGGCGAGCCCCGCGTCAAGGATCGCAAGGCGCCGCGTCCGCTCTTGAGCCCGAGCGGTTGCTCCAATGAACTGCGCCTGCCGCTTGGCGGCGCGGCCCTGGGTCGGCCCAAGCCGCCAAGAACCGTCGGGCCTCATCCAGACAAGGGCATCAGGGTCTCTTCCGGTGCCGATTGCGTCCAGCACCCGTCCTACGTCGTCCGCAGTCAGGTCACATACGATCGGGAGGTCCGGGACCAAGATCCCCGCGAGTGTGTCGTCGGCGGGGCTATTAAATGCTGTGGCGGAGAGGACCACGTCAAGATGCTCCGGATCGAGCAGCAGCCCGCCGGGACGCACCCAAGCGTCAAGGAGTCCGGAGGCCTGAAGTGCGGCTTCCAGCCCTGCGCGGGCGTCGGCGTCGAGCCCTGATTCGAAGTCGATGACCTGCCACAGCGCGCGGCCGTCGGTCCGCTCGGTGCGGGCCAGCACCGGCGGGGGCGGAGCCGGGTCACGTTGGGCCTTGACCTTGACCCGTTCTTCGGTCAGCCGCTTGATCTCGGCCTCGGCGCTGTCTCGGCGGGCGGCGGCCTTCCCCTGATCTTCGTGCAACGTCGCCAGTCGTGGTGCCGCGCTGGCCTTGGCCAACGGGGCAAGGCCGAGCACGGACTCCTCGGTCAGCTCGTCGGGCTGGACCATCTCAGTCGCGGGCAGCGTAGTGATCCAAGCTGCCAGCGCGGTGGTCAGCGCCTCGGCTTCGGCTCCCGCACTGAGCTCGGCTTTGACCCGGGCCTCGCGTGCGTCTTCCCAGCGGGCTTCGACGGTGGCGGCCTCGTGCTCGGCCTGGCCCTGCGCTGCCAGCGCGATGTCGGCATCGGCGAGGGCACCGCGGACGACTCCTATACCTGCTGTGCGTCGGCTCACGGCGGAGCGTGCGAGCTGCACCGACTCGAGGCTCTGGTCCAGGGCAGCTGTGAGCACATCGAACTGCTCGACCAGGTTGAGAATCACGCCGTCGAGTACTGCTGGCACTGGCACGCTGGAACCGGGGACGGTCTCGCGTTGGCGCCGATCCAGTTCCCGGAGTCTTGCACCGTGATCCCGCAGCCCCGTCTGGGCATCATGGGCGCGGCTCCGCAGCGTGTCGAAGCGTCGCTTGACCTCCTCGGTCTGGCGGTTGAGGCGGTGCTGGGCCTGCTCGGTGAACTTCGCGTCGCGGGCGGAATCTGCCGCAAGTTCGCCCAGCCGGACCTGGTTGTGGAACTCGGGGCTGGCCTCCAGCGTCCGGAGCCGCGCGTCATCGTCCTGGATCCCAGTGCGTGCCGCGTCCCGCTCCCCTTCAGCCGCGGCCTGCTGGACGCTGACCGCTTCCATCCCTCTCTGGGTACGCTGGACCTCGGTGCGCAGCCGGCGCTCGACCTGCAGTGCCTCCATGACCTCGCGGGCCCGCTCGGCCACTACGGCCCGGGCATAGCTGGCGTAGGCGCCGGCAAGTAGGCCAAGCGCCTCCGCCGCGGCCGCCCGTCGCTCGATTTGCTCGCCGAAGGCTGTCAGCTCGTCGAACGTGTCACCGGCCGAGCGGACTGCCTGCTCGTCGAGCTGCGGCAGGGCCTGCGAGAGCTGTTGGGCCAGCTTAGCCGGCTCGATGTCCTCGCCGACCTGAGGCTGGCGCAGCCAGTAGAGCAGCCGCAGCACCTCGTCATACTGCGCGGCGTCGAGACCGAACAGGGCCCGTCCGACATACTCTTTGTAGGCGGCCGCTTTCTCAAAGACCTGACCGTGGGTGCCGAGAATCTCCTCGAGCCGAGGCCGGGAGAGTGGACCGGCGTCGTCCTCGAGGACGAGGTCGTGACCAATCCGGTGGCTGGTCGCGAAATGCCAGGCAGTCGCGGTTCGCGCCGTCGCCGACGCCCGTATGCCGATACCGCAGGTGAACGCCTCTTCAGTACCATCGGTAGTGGTCCGCAGGAACTCCACCCACACGTAGCCCACCCGCGCCTGGCCCTCATAGCCGTCAGTCATCAACCACAGCAGGCTTGTGTGATGCTTGGCCGAGGCGGTGATCCGCGCCTTGTCACCGTCTAGGGCGAAGGGCAGCAGCATTTCCAGAGTCTTGGATTTGCCTGCGCCGTTGGCTCCGCGCAACAGGAGCCGGCCGTCGGCGAAGCCGAACTCCTGTTCGTCGTACTGCCACACGTTGAGGATCCCTGCCCGGTGAAGCCTAAACCGCTGGGAGCCGCCCGGCGACGGGGTCTGGGCCGGTTGCGCTAAAGCCATAGTCATGATTCCTCCTCCTGAAAGAGGGAGCGTTCCCCGGACGGCCCCGCCGCCCCGAGGAGCTCCGGTCGTGGTGCGTAGCGGGCGGCAGCGGCGTGCACGAACAGCCCTCCCTCGTCGCGGCGGACCAAGCCGGCGGCGGTGAGCACGGTTAGGGCCTCGTCGTACACCGAGTCGGGGTCGTCTCGGTGTGCTTTGCGCAGCCCCCGCTGCCAGGCAGCGAAGACCCGATCGCCAGCGTGCCGTGCGGTCGAGGCAGCCACCCGGACCCACGCCATGCCGTGCAGTTCCGAGCCGTTGTCCCAGCGCAGCACGTCGACTAGCTCGTCGAGCAGAAGGAGAGCGAAATGCTTGGCCGAGCCCAATCCTGGAAAGCCGAGATCGGTCAGTTCTCCGCCGGGGTCGATCGTGACTGCTCCCTCGGCTCGCAGCTCCAGGTCCAGGCCGAGATGGCGGCGGTACCACTCGCGCTCGCGCTCACGGTTGCGCTGCCACCAGCCGAGCTGTTCCTCGGTGAGGTCTTCGGTTGAGAGCACCGGCCGTTCAGTCAGGCGTCGCCGGATTGCGACGCGGGCACCACCGGCGGCCGAGGGCACCGCCGCCACCGTGAGCAAATCCTCAGGGCGTTCGCATCCTCCGAGCGGAGCCGCGACAAGTACGGCGAGCCGGTCGCGGTGTACGTCGAGGAGTGACTCGGTACGACGTTCGGCCCAGTGCTCCAGGTCGCCGTCACGTTCACTTAACACACCGAGTTCAACGAGCGCGATAAGGGCCGAGTGGAGCGCACGTCGCTCGTGGATGCTGTCGAGATCGACGTCAATGCCGGCGTCGACTGCGGCCGAACGAACAGCGGCGACCAACTCGTCGACCATCATCTGGCGGCGAGACTGGGTGAGCGCGGCAAGAGTGAGCGCGAGCAGTGCGTAACGGCGCGGCGTGAATAGTGCGTCGTTTCGGCGCCGCAAGCCACGACTCGCGTCAGGCCCCAGTCCGGTCTTGTAGAGCCGGGCGAGTCCTGGCTCCACGACCAGCCGGTAGCCCAGGCTGTCGGCGAAGAGACGAATCAGCTCGTCTTGGTGACGACGAACCAGGGCCAGTTCGTCGGGGTGGGCGTCTGCATGGAGCAACGGTGTGCGGAGCATCGACCGTGCAGCGTTGCGAACGTCGGCCTCGGCTAACAGGTCCGGAGTGGCCGCGGGTCGCTCGAAAGCATGGCTCATGCTTCGGCCCGCCGCTCGGCCGTTGCGGCCCTCTGCTGCTCTGCGCTGGTTGTGGTGAGGTCGACAGCCAGATCGCGGAGGGTCAGGATGCCCGATGGACTCTTGATGCTTATCGAAGCCCCGGGCGCCGCGCGCAGCTCAAGGCGAAGTACGGCGTCATCGACGCGTGCCTCGCTCCAGGTCGGGGTCTCGGTCGACAGCGGGCGGCTGTGACGACCGAGCGCGTGGGCATAGAGATCGAGGAGGGCAGCACGTGCGTCGTCGCTGAGCCGGGCCTCTCGCAGCGGCCCGGCATGGGATGCAAGCTCACGCATGGCCTCGGTACGGCGGCGCTGCTCCAGCTCACGCTCAGCCAGTCGTGCCTGCTTTGCAGCGGAGTAGTCCACTCGGGCGCCGGCCCTGCCGCCTGTCTTGCGTTCACCATGGGTCCGAAGCCCGACCGGAACTTCGGCGACCGGCGCCATCCACCAACTCTGCGTCGCCGGCACCGGGTCACCTTCGGGGTCTGCCGCGAACGAGAGGTGCCTGGCCGAATATAGACCGAAGGCCGCCGCCCAGATTTCATGGGCCCTGTCGTCGTCGGCAGAGTCAAACCATCGAGCAAGGCGAATGAGATCGGCGTACCGGCTCTGCTGACGGTCGGCCCCGGCTGCGATGCGCCGCAGGTTGGTCAGCAGCGATCGCATCGCGTCGGTGGCAAGCAGTCTGACATTCTCGGCGTCGGATCGGCGGCCGTGGGATCCGACGAACCAGGTGTGCAGGCTTTCCCAGTCACCTGCCTCGAGTCCGGTGGCGCGTCGGGCCTGAACGCCATCGAGTCCCACCAGCCGCTCATCGGCGTTGGCTCGTGCACAGAGAGCCGGGACTAATGTCTCAAGGTGGCCGAGCCGGTCGCCGACCTGGGGCATGTGTCGCGAGATCTCGTCGACGAAGCGTTGGAGATAGTCGATCAGTGCACCCTTGAACATCACGAACTCATCGCGGCCGAGGTCGAAGCGAGTCAGCACCTGGGTCAGGTAGGAGTAAAACTGGCGGGTGGATGAGACCAGCACCTCGAACTGGGCGAACAGCGTGGTGATGCGCCCTGCCACGTCGCGGGGATCGGCGGCCTCGAGCCCATGGGCCGCGAGCCGCGCGAGCTCCTCGATGCCAGCGAGAATTCCGGGAAGCATCTCGCTGGAGACCTCCCGAACCCTATCGGTGTGGGCGAGGAGCTCCTCCACCTGCCGATGAACCAGCTCCCCACGCGCGGTCAACTGGTAGCGTGCGCGGTTGGAGAGGTAGTCCCGAACGCTGCGCGCTTCGGTCTCGCGCGGGCTCCGGGCAAGGTTGCCGTGTTCCACCAAGTACGAGAGCCGCAGGTCGACCGTGTCGCGGTCGAGGACGAGTCCCAGTTCAACGAGGCGGTCGGTCACGTCATCCGCGGACTGGTCGGACAAGAAGCCACTCATTCCGCTCGTGAATAGGCGCATGATCGCCAGGTACGTCGCCGACTCCTCGTTGACGGCGTAGCGCAAAGCGCCCAGCGTCTGGCGCTCTCGCGGATCCATTGATTCACCGGTCATGCGGGCACGCTAGCAACGAGCCCCGACATTTCCGGCACGCATTCGTGCACAGGCATTGGCTGACCCGCCGGAAGTCCAGGGTCGGCTCGCAATGGCATAATCGGCTCAGGATTCCGGGGTAGTTGGAAGTCAATTGCCCGACCGGTGGCCGAAAAAACACCGGGTCCAGTTCGCTTGATTTGTAGTCGCACTCGGCCAACAAGTCTGGCCGAACCGCCGCCAGCGAAGTCGGCAGCGGCACTCCTTCCGTTGTGCCCATAGGTTTACCACCTGTCTGTGGTGCGGGGTCAGTGGAGAGAGCTAATCACAGATCCGAAGAAAATCCAAGCTGCAATTTTGCCGATTGTCCAAACTTAGGATATAATGCCTGACCTTCAGCATTTAACTCAACCATCATTTGAAGGCTCACACACAATGCCGGCGGGTGACCCGACGTTTCAGGTACCCTACCGAGGAAGGGCATCCACGACCTAGGCGGTCTCACATCACACCGGGCACGATCTGCTTACCGACATGCAGAAAGACAGGTTGCAGGCCCTGTTCGCCGCAGACAACCGCGCCGAAGGTGATGCGCCCTGGGATCTACCAGCGCATCATCGCCGCCTACCGCGAATCTGACGGCACGAGCAACTGGCCCACAGAAGCACTCAATGGCCGGGTCGAACACCCCGGCGGCTCCGCCCTCGACCAACTCCATTGCCCGATCACTCCTCGAGACCGGCGGATTCAGCCAACAGCTACACCCTCAAATACGATGAGCCGGCTTTACAATGTGCGTGAGGTAGTGCAGGAAAAGTCGAAGGTACGGCTGGACTTCGCCTTCAATGTCCTTTGTCGATTGGATGAGTTCCTCAAGGTGCGAATCCTTGATTCTTAGAAAGCCACCTTTCTGCTGAGTAAGGCCTCCGCATAGGCTGATGAGGAACTCAACCACGCCATGCCCCTCTTCATCGCCATACTTACGAATTGACTCCAGGACAGTATCGCGAATGTCTGCGCTGAGACTTGAATCAGCCCGAAAATCGAGCTCCATATTGAGCGCAGACCGTAGAATACACGCTTGAATTATTCCATCATTGAAGCGGTGAAAGTTCTCAGGTGAGAGTACATATCTCGATCCGCCCTCGTCCATGAGTAGGTATTTGCCGTCGGTAGTATGCCTCGCAGCGTGCAGCACAGTGGAAATTGTAAAATAGACTTCATCTTCGGTGATTTGCTCTGTCGCGGAATACGGAAAATCCCAGAATGCAAAGTTTGGATTCAGCTGGAGCCGTTCCACCGAGCCCCCGGTTCCATACCACGGCGGCACAAACAGTGGCGCGCCCTCTCCTGTTTTGCCAATCTTGGCCAGCTGCTCCAGGCGACGGTCGACAAGGTTGTAGTACTCGCTTCTATGCGGGTCATTATCAGGAAGTGACAACGCGAATTCCTGAACGCGCGCCAAGAGTTCTTGTTCACGCGCCCAGGCATCTTGGCCACCTCGGTTCGGGTCGCCTTCCAAATACCACACACAATCAATCGGGTAGTGCTTTGCACCAGTGGGGCCAAACTGCAGGGTGCTGAGAAGCCGATCCCACCTGACCTTTGTGCTTGGCCGGCCGAGCCCAATGAAGTAGGCAATCTCACCACCATCATGAAGACGTCGAAGTGCGCGGCTAACAGTTTGGAGCTGCCGCCCACCAACTACCGTGCCAGCGATAACCAAAACGTAGCCCGCTTCGAGCTCAGGTTGGGGTAAGCTCGTCAGTTCCCTTTCCCCATGAATAGGGACACGTCCTCCCGTTCGCGCTTCCAATAACTGCTGGGCAATTTCCGCTATCGAACGAGACTCTGGGTCGTCGAGGACAACTATTTGCCGAGTCGCGAGTGGGATAAATCTCTCCAAGCGATCCCGCACAGCTGAACGAATTTGTTCACTTTGGAACGCTCCACCATCCAGGAGATGCGCAAATCTGACTAGAGTCGTGCGCACGGCAGGATTAGAAGCAAGGTCAGAGGCCCGTACGCGAAAAACATCCTGCCCCAGAAATTGTTTGACGAATCGGCTGAGGTTGCCAGGCGCATGCTTCTTGACGATGAGCCGCTCATTTAGGGTTCCCGATGCCGGCAGAAAAGCATCACCCTCCAGGCGAATTGCCGGCTGTCCATTGCTGCAGAGCTTACAGTCGTCTTCTCCCCAGGATCGCCAAGGCCTTATGTATCCTTGATCAGAAGTGGCCTCACTTCGGTCAGTGAGGTCGCAAAGGACACTAAAGTCCGAAGGCCTCTCACCGACGAAGAACAAAATTAGTTGTCGGTTCCTTGGAACGGAAAGCGACTTTTCAACTTCCGTCGCTAGAGCACCCGAAGTGCTGGCGGAAACCAAAACAATGGTTTCCAAGGGTTCGGAAGTGTTGTAGTCGCGCATCCCTTCGTAGCCACCGAAGCTGTCGATTATGTAGTCCATAGGGGCCACTGTCAGGCGCGAATGTAGGTTTTGAATCGCGTAGCCTACTGCCGAAATCGAGCCACTATCCACAACGATCTTCTTGAAGGCGAGCTTTGAGGTCCACTTGAGGCATGCTTGGGCAACGAAGTAGGCGGTGAGGGAGCGAGTCAACGCATTGCCCGCTCGCAAGAAGTTTTCGGAATGCTTGCCACTCGGCTTAACGAAGTGATAGCCCCCTCGAGAGGTCAACAGCGCTCCACCCGCTTCGAACACCAGGCGCAGTCCGGATTGCACTACTTCCGACTGAACCTCCTTTATCACGTCATGCAGCGAAGTCCCCGAAGCAATAGCCCAAGCTCCATCGAGTTGAATGGAGCCGTAGTGTACTTCCGTGAATGCTGAAAACTTTGATGCATTCCTGAGTTCGTGGCTGAGCGAGATCGACCTGACATCGTCTGCGAGATCAGCTGGGGCAATTACCAACAACTCCTCCGACTGAGGAACCTCCAGAAAAAAATCTGCTAAAAGGTTGGCAAGTTCTTCGCCAGTCGCCCCGGACATCGCAAAAAATGCCACCGCAAGCGAACGCGGTCGGTCTCCAATCCTGGCGCGGTACTCCGTAAGGTATATAAGGAAATGCTCGGAGAGCCGTACTGACTTAGGCATTGTTTCGGAGCGCTTTCAATCTGTAGATAGGAAGCACCATTGTGACAGCCGTTCCACAAGTGCCAATCTGATCGGACTCGCCGTCGCTTGTTTGGACCAAACTTTCAAAAATCCATCGGTCAGCCTCGCTGTCGCCTCTCCCGAAGGGTCTCGAAATAAAATCGCGCGAAGTCTTGGTCGTGCCCGTGCTTATTCGTGCGTAGCCGCCGAGCATGGAAAGCAACGCCTGCACGTTCTGCAGTCCCTTTCCCCGCAGAGGTCTTCCCAGCGTAGTTCCCCGTTTTGCCAGTGCGGCCTTTATATAGGCCACGTCATCGACTTTGGAAAGCGAGTTTGACTGGTTTCCTGATGTCCAAGACTCTCTGGGGCCGATACCTGGACCGCAATCCAAGACAGAAACGACCACAAATCGAAGCTGGTCATTCGCTAAGCTTCCGGCCAATCGGCCACGATTCATGTTGACTGGAGCCAGCGCGGGGACGCTCTCGAGATAGCTCCTTAGCTCTGCGTCATCAGGATCTACGGAGAGGAGGTCGCCGCGTTTCTCTTCTAGCGCCCTGATGTGGAGCATTCGGACGGATTTTTCCAGTTTAGTACCATCCACGCGCTTCCGCGCATGCACATGGGTATTCTGGAACAGCTCAAAAATGATTTCACCCAAAGGAACTGCTGCTTCGTTGATCACCGGATCACTAGCAACTTGTGACATATCACAGACTTTGAATCCCAAAGGAAGCCTAATAGTATCCAGCTCCTCTTGAGTTCTATTCTCTAGCCCCGGGAGATAATACTTGGGCTTCACTTTGTCATCGATGACGAACGGCTCTTCGTCATAAGTCGATCCCTCCCTATATAGAGACAGGGGAAAGGCAAACCGTGGCATATGGTCAACTGCCATGATTGACCGGGTCGTTCCCACGCGTAGGCCGGATCGCTTCTGAGGCAGGTCAGCTTTGTCCTTCAACACAAGAGGCAGCAATGCCTTGATGTTGAGAGTGATATCCTCACCACCTGCGTCGGCTATTTCAGTGGCGAACAGACAAGCCGTCAAAAGGCATTCATTGCGATCGAGCGTGTGGAGTGTCAAGTCCCTATCTTGGGTCAAGAAAGTAGAAATAGGGCGCTTTGAACCCAGCTGCCCCCACGTGATGATCGCCTGAAGAAGGGCAGGCTGGGCTGTAAGACTCCTGGTCTTGATTTTGCTAGGAATCCTTAAAGTCGGTGGAGCTGATTCCTCAGCGAGTAATTTAAGCAGCCGGTCGACAGCATCGTTCGAGAGTGAACTAGGGACTTGGAAGGCGCGGTTCTGCTCAGTTTTCCTGATCACGGGGTCTCCTCAAAAAAATTTCCAGCTTCTGCCCAACACTCCGGCAACGCTAGCAGACCTTGTTTGCTGGATGAAGCTTGTTGACAGTTTGAAGGAGCATTCATCCTGCTAAACATCGTCGGTCCCCCATGTGAGGTGATTCTCACCGCATGGATCTTCTTACCTCGATCGCCAACTCACCGGAAAGCAGGTGCCCCAGGCCACTGATGTGCATTCTTTCCAGCCAGACGAACAAAACCTGGGCGGAGAGAACTTTTCTGAATTGGCGGGAACTATCCACTCCGGAGTCACCGCTCATTTACTTGGACATCTGACCTGACTTTGGTCACCTTGTCTCGGTTTGAGGGGGTTTGGGGCGCTGATCTGCGGCGATGCCTCAGGGGATGGGCCATTTGAGGCACTAATTGGTGTCCTAGACTCGGGTTATG
>NZ_JAYKZI010000027.1:0-10111 GCF_036662515.1 Arthrobacter sp. S2(2024)
TCATCGTTCGACTTGCATGTGTTAAGCACGCCGCCAGCGTTCATCCTGAGCCAGGATCAAACTCTCCGTTGAAGTAAAACAAAAACAGACACAACCACAACCACCGGAAATAACGGCAGAAACAGCTGCACAAAATTTGAAACCAGCTGAAAACCAGACCCCACCCACAGGGGCGGACAAGGCCCGGCAAAATCAACCAATTCATAAAAACAAATCGGTATCAACAAACTTGGCACACTATTGAGTTCTCAAACAACAGACACACCCGGCACCACCCACACCCACCAAAGGGCCCAGACTCGCTCCGGAGCAACTTTCCAAACTTACCGGCTGCTTGCCTCCTAGTCAAATCAGCGTTCTTGACTTGATCTTCACGAGGAACTCAGTCAACTTCACCGATCTCCACTGGGGAGCAGCGCGGGTACTAACTATACCACCACTTCACCGGGGAGGCAAAATCCCCTCCGGGCGGCTTCCTACGCTCCAGCAGGCGCCCCTGAGATCCCACGCAAAGGGCCCGGAAACTCAAAGTTTTCCGGACCCTTCACCCTCAGGCAAGCTTCACCCTCACGCAAACAGGACAACTACCCCACAGGCGCGAACCAAGAGGCTCCGAGCGGCGGCAAGGTGACAGTCAGTGCCGCAGGCAGCCCTTCCGCCCCGGGTGCGGTGGCAAGAAGTTCACCGCTGTTGATCACACCCGAGCCTCCGTAGACCTCGGCGTCAGTGTTGAGTACTTCCTGCCATGCGCCGGCGGCCGGAACGCCGAGCACATAGTCCTGGTGCGGGCCTCCCGAGAAATTCACGGCGCACACCAAGGGGTTGCCGTCGTGGTCCCACCTGATAAAGGTCAGTACGTTGCGATCCGCGTCCGCGCCGTTGATCCACTGGAAACCGCCGGGCTCGTTGTCCCGGACGTGAAGGGCCGGCGTCGAGCTGTACAGCGTGTTCAACTCCCGCGTGAGCAATTGCAGTCCTCGGTGCGCCGGGATGTCGGCAAGGAACCAGTCGAGCCCGTGCTGTTCGGACCACTCGGCCTCTTGGCCGAATTCGGTGCCCATGAAGATGAGCTGCTTGCCCGGGTGGGCCCACTGGTACGCCATGAACGCCCTCAGGTTGGCGAGCTGCTGCCAACGGTCGCCGGGCATCTTGCGCAGCATGGATCCTTTGCCGTGCACTACCTCGTCGTGGCTAATGGGCAGCAGGAAGTTCTCCGTGAAGGCATAGACCATGGAGAACGTCACTGTGCCGTGGTGCCAACGGCGGTTCACCGGGTTTTCGGAGATGTACTTGAGGGAATCGTGCATCCAGCCCATGTTCCATTTGAGGCCGAATCCGAGGCCACCGTGGTTGGTCGGCGCGGTGACACCGGGGAATGCGGTGGATTCCTCGGCAATGGTCACTGCGCCGGGGTGGGTCTTGTAGATCGTGGCGTTGACCTCTTGGAGGAACGAAATCGCTTCCAGGTTCTCGCGTCCACCGTGGACGTTGGGGAACCACTCCCCTTCCTCTCGCGAGTAGTCCCTGTAGAGCATGGAGGCCACGGCGTCCACGCGGAGTCCGTCGATATGGAATTCCTCGAGCCAGTAGAGCGCGTTCGCGACCAGGAAGTTGCGAACTTCGGTGCGGCCGAAGTCGAAGATGAGCGTGCCCCAGTCCGGGTGCTCACCGAGCCGGGGATCGGAGTGCTCGTACAGTGGTTCGCCGTCGAAACGGGCGAGGGCCCAGGCATCCTTCGGGAAGTGCGCGGGGACCCAGTCCAAGATGACGCCGATGCCCGCCTGGTGCAGCGAATCGACAAGGAACCTGAATTCATCCGGATGCCCGAAGCGGGAGGTCGGAGCAAAGTAGGACGTGACTTGGTAGCCCCATGAACCGCCAAAGGGGTGCTCGGCCACCGGCATGAACTCGACGTGGGTGAACCCGAGCCACTTCACGTACTCAACGAGGTCCTTGGCCAACTCCTTGTACCCGAGGCCAAGGCGCCAGGAACCAAGGTGGACCTCGTACACGCTCATGGGCGAGTTGTGCGGATCCTTGTTGGCGCGCGCGGTCATCCAGGCGTCGTCCTTGAAGCGGTAGCCGGACTCCACTACGCGTGACGCGGTCAAGGGCGGAACTTCGGTGCCGAAGGCGAGCGGGTCGGCTTTCTCCACCCAGTGTCCGGCCTTGGTGAGCAACTCGAATTTGTAGCACGCCCCTGCTACAACGCCCGGGATGAAGACCTCCCAGACGCCTGAAGACCCGAGTGAGCGCAAGGCGTGCTCACGCCCATCCCAGGAGTTGAAGTCACCCTTGACGCGGACTGCCTGTGCGTTGGGGGCCCAGACGGCGAAGGAGACGCCGTCCACATCGCCGAGCGGGGAACGGTAGTGCTGGACGTGGGAGCCCAGCGTGTCCCAAAGCCGTTCGTGCCGGCCTTCTCCGATGAGGTGCAGGTCCACTTCCCCGACGGTTGGAAGGTAGTGGTAGGGATCGTTGATCGTCACGGGCGCGGAATCGCCGTACACGACGTCCAGTCGGTAGTCCGGTACGTGGCCTTGCTGCAGCGGTTCGAGGACAGCCACCCAGATGCCGTCGGTCTCGTGGGTCATCGGGGTGGAACCGGCTTCGGTGACCACAGATACCTCCGCAGCGAGGTGCTTGACCGTACGGATGGTGACGTGACCGTGGTCGTCAAGGTGGGCGCCCAGCACCGAGTGCGGGGCGTGGTGCGCACCAGCGGCCACCCGGCCCAGGGTAGCGGCGTCCACATACAGCGGGACTCGGGGCCGTTCGGTACGTGCTGAGCCTGTCATTTCCTTACCTTCCGATGTCGCCGCGGCATCCGTGCCGGGGCTCGTGTTTCCGAGGAGCTGCCGCGAAGCATTGACCGGAATGGGCAACCAGTCCGGCCTGTTCCGCAGCTCATAGATCACCTCGTACAAGGCCTTGTCCAGCCACAATGCCACAAACAGCGGCGAGCGGCGGTCAATCGTTCCAGGGGTGATGTCGCTGTAGCCAGCCAGGAAGGCCTCGGCGCAGTCGTCAACCCACGTGGCGGGAACCCGGGCGCCCGGGTTCTCGCGGATGGCCGCACCGGCCGCGTAGTCGAAGGACCGCAGCATCCCGACGACGTCCCGCAGGGGAACGTCGGGAATGTTACGGTGTTCAATCGGCCTCAGTGGTTCGCCCTCAAAGTCCAGGATCGCCCACCGCGCAGGTTCGCCCGCGGCGCCAGGCACCAAAAGGATCTGGCCCAAGTGAAGGTCTCCGTGGATGCGCTGCAGGGTTCCGGCTTCCTTGCCCGCCAATTGCGCCAGGAGTGCCTCGAGCTGCTGCTCATGGGGCCCGACGGCGGTGCCCGCCTCAGCCCACGACTGGCGGACGCGCCGGGCTACTTCGGGCGCGATGTCCTGGCCCGGAACGCGTTCCGTGGCGGTTCCGAGGGTTTCCGCGAGGCGCAAGTGCACGGTGGCAGTCGCTTGGCCCAGTTGCCGGGCTTCGGCGGCGAAGTCTTTGCCTGATGCCGCGGCGTCGACGGCGAGGCGCCAAGCGTCCTGCCCGCCGGCAAGGAACTCGTGGGCAACGGCGAAATCCGCCGAGGCTGTTCCGTGGCGACCCTGGGGCGTCCACACCTCCCAGGTTCCCGTGATCCACCCTAGGGTGGACGGCACTTCCTTGGTTCCCGCCGAGGTCAGGGCCGCACCGACCTCCACCTCGGGGTTTTTGCCGACCGACAGGACCCGGAAGATCTTCACGATCGCCGCGGACACGCCATCGTCGACGATCACCGAAGTATTGGACTGCTCGCCGGAAGACACCCGAACGGATCCTGAGGCGGTGGGCAGCCGCAGGCCGCCCGGCACCGTATGTCCGCTCGCGGTGCACTCCCCCACTCCGGGATCGGCGGTGGCCTGGCCCCGGATCAGATCCAGCCATGCCGTCACGAATTCAGGATCGTGCGGGGCGTCGTATACCCAGAGAGGCGGATCCTGCTCGCTTGTTCCACCGATCTGGCCCACCGAGGCAGTTGCCAAGGCGGCGGAGGGCGCGGAGCGAAAGCTGAGCGGCACTTGGACGATGTCTGTCTGCCTCCCGCCATCGGCCGTGGCGTAGGCGACGGAGATCAGCTGGACCTCCAAGCCGGTCCCGGAGGTGGGCGCAGGAAGACCGAACGAGCCGACGAAATCCAGTTCGAACAACCCTGCCTTGACGGGAAACCAGCGCTGCCGGGGCAGCCATTCCTTGAGCAGGGGGGCCAGGACCGTGGTGGGCGCCATGTGACTCATGTCAGCCTTCGATGGAAAGCACTGGGATGGCCTGGGTGTAGGGCGAGGAGCCTGTGGAACCTGCCGAACGTATCCGGAGCCAGAAGAAGTCGTGGCTACCGAGCGTGAGGGTGAGGGAGCCGTCGGCGCCGATCCCCGGGAACGGCTGGCCGCCGAACACGTCCCTCAGGCCCCTTCCGGCGTATTCAGGGATATCCAGGGTTGTGGCAACCGGATGTTGGGACAGGTTGAAAACGCAGAGGATGGATTCGGCATCCTCGCCTTCCGGATTGTCCTCCCGGAGATCACGCATGTAGGCGAGAACCACCTCGTGGTCCGCCGGAACGTGTTTGAAGTCGCCTAGCCCGAAGGCCGGGTGGTTCCTCCGCACGCTCAGGATCTGGCGTGTCCAGCGCAGGAGCGAGCCGGAATGGGCTGCTTCGGCCTCGACGTTCGCCATGCTGTAGTTGTAGACCAGCGACTGGATGACGGGGAGGTAGAGCTTTCCGGGATCTGCGTTGGAGAAACCCGCGTTGCGGTCGGGGTTCCATTGCATCGGCGTGCGGACCGCGTCGCGATCGTCAAGCCAGATGTTGTCTCCCATCCCGATTTCATCCCCGTAGTACAAGAAGGGGCTGCCGGGCAGGGAAAGCAGCAACGCATTGATCAGCTCGATCTCGGAACGGGAATTGTCCAGCAGCGAGGCGAGCCTGCGCCGAATACCGATGTTGGCCCGCATGCGCGGGTCCGGGGCGTACCAGCCCAGCATGGCGGCACGCTCGTCGGCGGTGACCATCTCCAGGGTGAGTTCGTCGTGGTTGCGCAGGAACGTACCCCATTGCGCGCCGGCAGGGATTCCCGGGGTATCCCGGAGCGTCTCGATGATGGGTGCGGCCTTCTGGTCGCGGAGTGCGTAGTACAAGCGCGGCATGATGGGAAAGTGGAAGGCCATGTGGCATTCCGGTTCTTCCTCCGTGCCGAAGTACTCCACGACGTCGTGCGGCGGCTGGTTCGCTTCGGCGATGATCACTCGGCCCGGGTAGTTCTCGTCCACCATCTTGCGCAGATCCCGCAGGAAGCCGTGGGTGGCCGGCAGGTTCTCGCAATTGGTGCCCTCTTCTTCGAAGAGGTACGGGATGGCATCTGCCCGGAATCCGTCAATGCCTTGGTCCAGCCAGAACTTGACGATGTCGTGGACGGCCTCGATGACCTTGGGGTTTTCGAAGTTCAGGTCGGGCTGGTGGCTGAAGAACCGGTGCCAGAAGAACTGCCGGCGGATAGGATCGAACGTCCAGTTCGACTCTTCCGTATCCACGAAGATGATGCGCGCGTCCTGGTACTTCTCGTCGGTGTCACTCCACACGTAGAAGTCGCCGAACGGGCCGTCCGGGTTCTTGCGTGATTCCTGGAACCAAGGGTGTTGGTCCGAGGTGTGGTTCAGCGGGAGGTCGATGATGACCCTGACGCCCCTCGCATGCGCTTCGGCCACGAGCCGCTTGAAGTCGCTGATGGTGCCGAACTCGTCCAAAACGGACGTGTAATCGGAAATGTCGTAACCGCCGTCGCGCAAAGGCGAATCGAAAAACGGCGGCAGCCACAAACAATCCACTCCGAGCCACTGCAGGTAATCCAACTTGTCGATCAGTCCGTGGAAGTCACCAGAACCGTCGCCGTTCGCATCCGCGAAGGCCCGCACCAGCACTTCGTAGAAGACCGCCTTCCGATACCAATGAGGGTCGTGTTGAAGACCCGGGGCGTTCAGCTCGAAAGTGTTCTTCGGCGTGAAGTACTGACTCTGACCCTGCGGATTGAAGCTCACTAAGGCTACCTCCGGATATTGAGAATGTGTGCCGGTTCTACATGGGCGTCCAGCCGGACGTAGTTGTACTCGCCCCACTCCCAGCTTTCGCCGCTGACCAAATCATCCACCCAGAATCGTCCGTTGGCGGTGAAGTCGGATGGATCCAGCGAAAGAGCGGACAGATCCAGCGTCACGGTGCTTTCCCTGGTGCCGTGGGGATCGACGTTTACCACGATGATCAGGGTGTCCTTGCTGCCGTCGGGCAAGGTCTTGTGCTTGGAGAACACGATGGTGGCGTCATCCGTGCTGTGATGCAACGTCAGGTTCTGCAGATCACCCAAGGCCGGGTGGGCCTTCCGGATGGCGTTAAGCCGTGTGATGTACGGGGCGAGGCTGTGCCCGGAAGCCGCCGCTGCATCCCAGTTGCGGTCCTTGAACTCATATTTCTCGTTGTCGATGTACTCTTCGGCGCCGGGACGCGCCACATGCTCGTACAGCTCGAATCCGGCGTAGACGCCCCAGAGCGGGCTGGCCGTGGCTGCCAGTGCGGCGCGGATGCGGAACGCGGCCGGGCCGCCGTATTGGAGGTATTCGGTGAGGATATCCGGGGTGTTGACGAAGAAATTCGGCCGGAAGTACGCCGGAGATTCGTGGCTGACCTCCTGGAAATACGATTCCAGTTCGGTCTTGGTGTTCCGCCACGTGAAGTACGTGTACGACTGCTGGAAACCTGCCCGGCCAAGGGCATGCATCATCGCGGGGCGGGTGAACGCCTCGGCGAGGAAGACGACGTCGGGGTGCTTTTTGTTGACCTTGGCGATCAGCCATTCCCAGAACCACACAGGCTTGGTGTGGGGATTGTCCACGCGGAAAATCTTCACGCCGTGGCTTACCCACAGGAAGACGATCCGCAGGATTTCCTTCGATAGACCGGCGGGATCGTTGTCGAAGTTCAGCGGATAGATGTCCTGGTACTTCTTCGGCGGGTTTTCGGCATAGGCGATGCTGCCGTCAACCCGGGTGGTGAACCATTCCGGATTGGTCTTCACCCAGGGGTGGTCCGGGGCGGCCTGCAAGGCCAAATCCAGCGCGACCTCGAGGCCCTGCTCATTGGCGCGGGCCACGAAAGCGTCGAAATCCTCGAAGGATCCCAATTCAGGATGGATGGCATCGTGGCCGCCGGCTTCCGAGCCGATGGCCCACGGCGAGCCGGGATCCTGGGGACCCGGAGTCAAGGTGTTGTTGCGCCCCTTGCGGTGCTGGAAGCCAATCGGGTGGATGGGCGGCAGGTAGATGACGTCGAAGCCCATGTCCGCGACGGCGTCGAGCCTCTTGGCCGCCGTCGTGAAGTTGCCTGAAGTCCATGTTCCCGTGGTGGGATCGAAAACGGCACCTTCGGAGCGGGGGAAGAATTCGTACCAGGCCCCGCGGCCGGCGAGGTCCCGCTCCACGAGGAGTGGGTATTGTTCCGAGACGGTCACCAGTTCACGGATCGGCTGGCGTTCGACGACGGCCGCGACCTCTGGGCTGAAGCCGGCGGCAAGGCGCTCCTCGGCAGTCCTAGAAGTGTCGGCGAGGCCTTCGGAGGCAGTGCGAAGGATGCGTTTGTCTGCGGCATTTCGCGTGCTTTCGGCAGCGGCTTCCGCGAGCAGGGCGACGCCCTCAGCGAGCATCAGCTCCACGTCGATGCCGGCCTCGACCTTCACTTCGGCGTTGTGGTGCCACGTGCCGTAGCGGTCGTGCCAGGCCTCGATTGCGAAGGTCCAGGCTCCAGGCGCCGTTGGGGTCAGCAGGCCCTCCCAACGGTCCGTTCCCTTGCCACGCTCACCCGGGGCAGGGGCAAGCCGGACACGTTGGCGTTCTTTGCCTTTGGGGTCCAGCAGGACGGCGCTCACCCCCAGCTGGTCGTGGCCCTCGCGGAAGACCGTGGCGCCAACCACCAAATCTTCACCCGGCAAGGCCTTGGCCGGGAACCGGCCTTCCTCGATGACGGGCTGCACGGCCGTGATCGGGAATCTGCCGAACTTAAGACCCTCGGTGATACCGGCCTTCTGCTTGGACTTGGATGCTGAGCTGGATCGCGGTGCTGCAGTAGTGGTCACAACCTCGACGTTAGCGAGAAAAATCACATTTTGCGAAGAGGTACCCCAGACTCTTCCGCGCAATGTGTCATTTACCTAAAAGAAACCGAAAGCTGTTCCTGCCGTCCACCGAGTGGATTAGTGTGGCGCTCGTGAAGGCAATCCGAAGGTTTACAGTCCGTACACTGCTCCCCGAACCGATCCGGCCGTTGGCTCGTCTCGCGACAAATCTGCGCTGGTCGTGGCACCGGGCTACGCGCGAGCTCTTTGCAAGCCTTGACCAGGAATTGTGGGAGGAGAGCCATCACGATCCAATAAGCCTCCTGGGGTCAATCAGCCGCGATCAGCTGGATCAACTTGCTTCCAACAATGAACTTGTAGAGCGTGTTCAGCATGCTGCCGCGGATCTGGACCGGTACCTGAGTGAGCCGCGCTGGTACCAGGGCCTGGGTCCGGATGCTCCGGCGTGCATCGCGTATTTCTCGCCCGAGTTCGGCATCACGGAGGTTCTTCCGCAGTATTCCGGCGGGCTCGGGATCCTGGCCGGAGACCACCTGAAGGCCGCCTCGGACCTGGGCGTGCCGTTGATCGGCGTCGGGCTGCTGTACCAGGCGGGCTACTTCAAGCAGTCCCTGTCCCGGGACGCCTGGCAGCAGGAGACCTACCCGGTCCTTGACCCCGACGGCCTGCCCCTGACGCTGTTGCGCGAACCGTCCGACGACGGCACAGGCAAGCCTGTGACGATCTCGCTGCCGCTGCCCAACGGACGCAAGCTCAACGCGCACATCTGGCGGGCCGACGTCGGGCGCGTGCCGCTGCTGCTGCTCGATTCGAACGTTCCGGCCAATGACGACGCCGCGCGCGGGATCACGGACCGCCTCTACGGCGGCGGCGGTGACCACCGCCTGCAGCAGGAACTGCTGCTGGGCATGTGCGGGGTGAAGGCGCGGCGCTTCTACCAGCGCCTCACCGGCACCCCGGCCCCGGAAGTGTTCCACACCAACGAAGGCCACGCCGGGTTCCTGGGCATCGAACGCATCCAGGAACTCATGTCCACCGAGGCCCCGCTGAGCTGGTCCGAAGCCCTGGCCGCCGGACGCGCGTCCACGGTGTTCACCACCCACACCCCGGTGCCGGCCGGCATCGACCGTTTCGAGGCCGTGCAGATCAGGCACTTCTTCGACGCCGGACTGGCCCCGGACGTGCCCGTGGAGAAGGTCCTGGACCTGGGCCGGGAAAACTACGACGGCGGCAACCCCGCGGTCTTCAACATGGCCGTGATGGGCCTGCGCCTGGCGCAGCGTGCCAACGGCGTGGCCAAACTCCACGGCGTGGTCTCCCGCGAGATGTTCTCCGGGCTCTGGCCAGGCTTCGACCACTCCGAAATCCCCATCACCTCCGTCACCAACGGCGTCCACGTCCCCACCTGGGTGGACCCGCGCATCTCCGCCCTGGCCCGCCAGCAATTTGGAACCGAGGCTGAGGCCTTGGGCCGTTGGGATCTCGCCTACAACGTCAGCGACGAGGACGTGTGGGCGCTCCGGCGGCAACTC
Organism: Arthrobacter sp. S2(2024); assembly: GCF_036662515.1. NCBI lineage: Bacteria > Bacillati > Actinomycetota > Actinomycetes > Micrococcales > Micrococcaceae > Arthrobacter > Arthrobacter sp. S2(2024). Next base: position 9,686 of record NZ_JAYKZI010000027.1, read on the forward strand.
CGGGTATCCCTCGTGGAGGATGTCCGGCGTCGGCTCCGGGCGGCGTGGAAGAAGCGCGGGGCGGCCGATGCGGAGCTGGGTTGGACGGACACCGTGCTGGACCCGGACGTGCTCACGATCGGTTTCGCCCGGCGCGTGCCCACCTACAAGCGCCTGACCCTGATGCTCCGGGACCCGGCCCGGCTCAAGGCCCTGCTGCTGCACCCGAAGCACCCCGTCCAGCTGGTCATCGCCGGCAAGTCCCACCCGGCCGACGACGCCGGGAAGAAGATGATCCAGGACCTGGTGAAGTTCACCGACGACCCCGCGGTGCGGCACCGGATCGTGTTCCTGCCCAATTACGACATCGCGATGGCCCGCACCCTGTTCCCGGGCTGCGACGTGTGGCTGAACAACCCGCTCCGGCCCCTGGAGGCCTGCGGGACC
>NZ_JAYKZI010000028.1:0-7173 GCF_036662515.1 Arthrobacter sp. S2(2024)
GGACAGGCGATCGAGGGTCATGCGCACGGCACGATCACGCACTTCCGAAGGATACTGCTTGGGCATAATGGCCATCTTTCTCACAAAAGACGGCGGCATCAAACCCGGGACGGTTCAAGATGCGTTATGGGCCACGCTGTTGGCGACACTTCCGAGCAAGCGACCGATACCTCGCATGCGGCGATTGCCCACCACGATCAAGCGAGCGTCCACACGGGCGGCTTCCTCCACGAGGGCTTCAGCGGGCTTGCCTTTGACGAAGGAATGGGACACATCGACGCGGTCAGCCAGAAGACTGCTTGCTACGCTTTTTGCTGCTTTTTCGGCATCGTCAGCGGCAGAGAGAACCCAGCTGTCGCTGCCCTTCTCCAGCACTTGCGCACGTTCGCTGTCGAACGCCGAAATGATAAGAAGGGGAGCATTGAGGGCAACGGCAAGCCCGTGTGCTATCTCCGCTGCCTTGCGGGCAGTCTTGCTGCCATCTGCGCCTACAACAATGGGGTTAGTCATGACCTGTCCTTCATCTGCGCAGGGGATTGTGCGTGTCGGGCAATGATTTTTTTTACAAGGCTGGACGTCACCAACGGTGGACCAGCTTGCCTACAACCCGGCGCGGCTGTGACGCTCCAGTATCATCTGAGATCCTACCTACCCGACCGTATAATTTCTGGACGGGGACTCCACAGGTAAAACACTATCCTTTAGTTACGCGCGGCTGAGGCCTGGCTGTTTACTATTTCCGCGTTCTCAAAGCGCCCCTAACGGCGAATAATCACCGAACCGGGCGACAAGAGGGGAAGCGGTCTCATGACGCTGACAGCCAGCTACGAATCCGCCCACCATACACGCTTGCCGCCCAACCAGGTTTCCAGCACACGCACCGTGCCGTCCCCTAGCTCATCTGGTTGCGCAGCGAGCGGGTCTGATGAGAGAAGGACGAAATCCGCCAGGGCCCCTGGGGAAAATTCACCGATCAGTCCTTCCATGTCCAGCGCTGCGGCAGCGTCCACGGTCACAGACCTCAGTGCCTCGATAGGGCTGAGTGCTTGGTCCTCACCGAGGACCACTCCTCCAAAAGTGGTGCGGTCCTGAGCGACGCGCATGAGAAGAAGCGGGTTCGAAACTTCTGGGAGGCCGCCGGCGAAATCGCTGGATCCTACGGCGGGGAAGCCCAAATCGAGTAGTGTTCGCAAGCGGTACAGAGGCTTTGTTGCAAAGTCTTCTCCCAGGACTCCTGCCATTGAGTCACCGATCCCAAACAGGAAGCCTATATTGACGACCGGCAGCACATCGAGTTCCCGGCTGCGCTTAAGTCGCTCATCGGTTGCGAAGACATTTCCCAAGTGCTCAATCCGATGCGTGCTGTTCCACGATGGTCGTCCGTCTCTTGACTCCAATTTGCCGGCCGCGCGTTCGAACTCATCAAGAGCGAAGTCCATGGCTCTGTCGCCGGCCGCGTGTACCAGGACCTGTAGGCCTTGCTTTTCCGCTTTTTCAACGAGTCGTTCTACCTCGCCGGGGGAAAGGCCGAGCTGGCCAATATATCCCGCCCGGTCCGCGTATGGTTCCCACACAGCGGCCTCGCGAGCGGAGATGCCCCCGTCGGCGGCCAGCTTGTATCCTCCCAGCATGAGGCGGTGCTCCAAACGACTGTCGTCAAGCCCGAGCACGCTTGGCGCCGTGCCTGCCGAGACGAGCTCCCGCACAACGGAATCGAGCGCGTATAGCTTAACGCGCAGGACTACGTCATCGGAGAGAATGGCTTCCCGGAGGGATGATAGGGAATCGATGCCGTCAGTCATCTCCCCGATAGTGGTCACACCTCTAGCTGTGAAGTAGTCAGTGGCAGTCTTCACCAGCGCGGCCCCGAATGATCCCTCGGCCGGGCCCGGGATGGCCATCGAGGGCATCTGGGACTCAACCATGACGAGGTCGTTGACAATTCCGGTTGGCTCGCCAGCCTCGTCCACTTCAACATGAGCCGGATTGGGGAGCACCACATTGCGGTCGATACCCAGTTCGTTGAGGGCAACTGAATTAAAGGCCCAAACGTGGGCGCCAAACCTCACAATGATGGGTCGGTCGGTGCTTACGCGATCGAGGTCGTGCCTGTTCGGGTAACGTTTGTCGGTCAAACGGTAATTCTGGCCGAGGTTTCCCTGCGCTTCTATCCACCTCTGGCTGCCGGCTTCACTCGCTGCCGCTTGCTGAAGAATTGCAACGATATCATCGATGCAATCTGCAGGGGGCGTATGAACGCTGATGTTCAGGCCAAGGACTCTGGACCCCGTTTGCAGGTGGGAATGAGCGTCGACAAAACCCGGAACAATGGTGCCCTGGCCGGTCAGGTCGGCACGCTCCATGCCCGCAAAGTCGAATTTCGCCCGAGATCCGACATCTACGATTTTACTGCTGCGGACGAGCATTGCTTCGTAGCGCTGACCAGAACGTGGGTCGAGAATATCCCCGATCACGAGAAGTTCTTTGAAATGGGGAGCGTGGGAAGTGGATGTCAAGAGCGAACTCCTTGTGTCGCGGGACACGCTTATGTGCCCGAAGTTGGAGGACTTACTGCCCAGAGGACGGTGGCGTTGTCGGTTGACTTGTTGGTCAAGAAATGGGGCATGGAACTGCGATACTCGAGGCTGCTGCCTTCGTGCATGACATGCGTCAACCCGCCCACGGTGGTGGTCACCGTACCGCGCATCACCAGGAGGACCTCGGACGAATCACCATGAGTGTAGGCAGCGCCTGTGGACGCCCCGGGAGGAAAATGTCCAATGAACACATCGATTGCACTGTCAGGACGCATCGTGATGAGAGTCTTGTAGGCGCCGCCCTCACCCCACTCGATCCTTGGCCTGTCGACCTCGAGGAGCGGCGCCATCTGCTGCTGTTCCGGTCCCTGGAACAGATCATGGACAGCGATATCGAGAGCCGAGGCGACCCTGTAGAGGATGTCGATACTTGGTACAGAGCGGCCTCGCTCGATCTGGCTGAGCCATCCCTCTGAGATGCGGCTTCGTTGGGCGACCTCGCGCAGGGTCAGGGAACGGGCGCGCCTTATTGCACGTAGATTCGGCCCAAGCTGGTCGCGGGGGTTAGGGCGGCCGACGTCGCTCAATGATGTTGCCATTCTTCTCCTCAGCCAAGGTTGCTTGGTTGCAACCTTAACAGTGTTACTCGGTCACCCACTGGATCTAGTCCTGCTACACCACTTCACACCGCCACCATCACCGGGGGAGTAGGTGTCGACGTCCGGTCCAACCGCAGTGACGACCCCCACACCTTCGTGACCCAGTGGAAGAGGTCCACCTGTAGTGTGACGAGACATCTCGGACAGTTGGCTTCGGCAGACTCCGGTCGATTCGATCGTAACGAGCACCTGGTGCCCGGTCGGGTCGGGGAGCGTGACGCTTGCAATTTCAATTTCTGTGGCGCCCGGGTAGTGCAGAGCAATAGTTGCTGATGTAGCCATTATTAGGTTCCTTTCGTGGATTAGGGTCGGCTTGAGATGATGTCGGCGATTTTTGAGATTCGAGAGGTTGAAGCACTGCGGCTTGTCGTCTCCTGACGGTCCGCGATCCGGTACCCGGTGTAGATGACCCGCGTTCCGATCCATCGCAACGGCTCGGGTTCCCACGACCTCGATTCGTGGCCAACCCAAGGGAGCCGCAGCCGTGGTGATTGAGTTCTACAATGCTGGCCCCGGCGCCCATCGTGAACTTGTCGTCATCAATTTGGGCAACTACCTCGCCGCTCAGAACCAAAAGAATCTCCGACGAATCACCGTGGACGTACGCAGCTCCAGTTGATGCGTTGGGTGGGAAATGACCGACAAGGACGTCAACGGCTGTATCGGGCCGGGTAGTAATCAGCGTTTTCCATGCTCCTCCCTGCCCGCAGTCGATACGAGGCCTATCCGCCTCGGTGAGGACGCTCACATGGTTTGTGTGCAATGCATCAAAAAGATCCCGCAGCGCGAGTCCCAGGGCTGAGGCAAGGCTGAAAAGTACTTCTATGCTCGGCACAGATCGGCCCCGCTCAATTTGACTAAGCCAGCTGTCAGACAAATTTGCTGACTTGGCCATCTGGGCAAGAGTCAGAGAAAGCGCAAGGCGTATCGCCCCGATATTTGGGCCCAAGTGGTCCCAGGGATCTCGGGACCGACCAGGGCAAAAGCCCTCAGTCGACATTTTGCTCCAGTAAAGTTTTCTGTACTTCAGCTATATGCTGACCGACACTACGGGTAGCGTCATTGTATGTCAATCAACTGCTTCGACCCCAAAATATTCAAATGATCACACGTTCGGACGGTGTCACAGCAGCGTTGGACGCCGAGAAGAATAGTTATGAAAACGCTTGCGAATGAAGAAAAGTTTAGTCACAATGAAGTCAACCAAGCAGAGCTTGACGTGCTGACGCGTCATCATTGAGGAGCTAAGCATGAACGACCGAGCGCTCTATATCGACGGCAAGTGGGTCCCGTCCAAGGGGATCGGACAGATCGATGTCGACAACCCTTCACGGGTGAAATCGTTAGCAGCTATCCCGAAGGGGCGCCTGAAGACGTAGACGCGGCGGTTGTTGCTGCGACCACGGCATTTCCCGGATGGGCCTCGTCGTCGGTGGCTGCCCGCACGGGCGCTTTGCGCGCTTTGGCTGACCTCGTCGATGCAAACGCTGAGGAGTTGGCGCGCCTGGCCACCATCGAGGTCGGTACGCCCAATCGTTATGCGCGCGGGACTGTTAGCGCCTGTTCCTATATTCTTCGAAACATGGCCGAGCACGTAGAAGGCCTTTCACTTGAAGAGAAAATGAGCGGAGGGGTCCGGGTACTGCTCGAACCAATCGGAGTCGCTGGGGCAATTACCCCGTGGAACTACCCGCTGTACCAATCAATCGTCAAACTGGCGCCCGCCCTTGGTGCCGGTTGCACCGTGGTACTCAAGCCATCAGAAGTTGCCCCTACCCAGGTTTTCCGCTTTGTAGAGTTGGTGGACCAAGCCGGAATCCTGCCGCCGGGCGTATTGAACGTCATCAGCGGCACGGGACCTGTAGTGGGCGAAGCCCTCGCTTCGCACCCGGACGTAGCTATGATCAGTCTCACCGGCTCCACCCGCGCTGGGGCCCGGGTTTCGGAACTGGCCGCACAAACTATCAAGCGCCTCACGCTGGAACTTGGAGGGAAATCTCCTAACGTCGTTTTGCCTGACGTTGAGGATCTGCAAAGCGTTGTGACAGCAAATGTGAATGCACTTGCCTCAAACGCAGGTCAGACTTGCACGGCACTTACGCGGCTCATCGTGCCCCGGTCCCGCCTCTCCGAGGCTGAGGAGGCCGCACGCGCGGCAGTTGCTACGCTGGCGGCGGGAGATCCGCTCGAAGAGTCGACAACCATCGGGCCCATTGTCAGTAAGCTGCAGCACCAGCGGGTGATCGAGCACATTGAGACCGCGGAGCGCGAGACAGCCCGTGTAGTCATCGGCGGTTCCAAAGCCGGCAGCCAAGAGCGCGGTTACTTCGTGTCGCCGACAGTATTCTCCGATGTCACACGCGAAATGAGTGTGGCACAGAACGAGGTTTTCGGTCCCGTCCTCGCGATCATGCCCTACGACGGCATAGAAGAAGCCGTTGAGCTCGCGAATTCCACGTCGTTTGGACTTTCAGGAGCTGCTTGGGGGGCAGACCCCGAGCGTGCATTCGAAATTGCTCGCCAAATCCAGTCAGGAATGGTCCATGTAAACGGTGCCCCGGGCGCTTACGACATGCCTTTCGGGGGATACAAGCAATCAGGCAACGGCCGCGAACTCGGACTCGCTGGGTTGAAGGAATACTACGAGACGAAAGCAGTAGCGGTCTGACTTTGCGTCTGGGTGCCTGAGGGGGAGTTCTTCTCAGCATAAGGCAGTCAACCGCGCCGAAACGGCATTATCTTTAGCAGGCCGCCAGGAGTATCTGGCGGCCTGCTTATGCTTCTGAGCCCCGTTCTTCCGCTCGCTCGGGGTAACTGATGCAGCAAAATGCCGTTCTTATAATTCAGCTTCAACATATGATTCTCAGAAGGCGACTTGGTCGACATATCTATAAGCAAGGGGAACAGGGCAGGGCGATAGCGTAAGTCGGAGAATAGTCATTCCGAGGAGTTCCGATTGATACTACGTCGTGCCAACGTCTCGCCCGGGCTTCGTCGCCACCGCGGTCATGAGCACCGGTGAGCACTGCATGGAAAGCGGTTGGTGGCACCCCCGCACAGCATCAGTTCGCCACGACGTCTGAGGCCAATGCCGACTCCAGGTTCATCTCGGAAGGAAGTGTCATGCCAGCTATCGGAGGAAAGCTGTTGTCTGGGTTCTCGGCCCTGGCTGCTAAGCGTAATTTTATGATTACGACGAAGGATTCGCTCTGAAGATCGGAAGGGGAACCCAAATGGAGCGGCCTGACACTTTGGCGCGGCACCGCAGTCGTGCCATCATTCCTCGACGGCCACACGATGATTATGGTTGGAGACAACGAACAGAAATTTGTCGCATATCCCTTGGGGGTACCAGACGAAGCAGGTCGACAACGCATTGACTTTGTAGCTGAAAGACGGGGCAGAGGGTCCAGCGACGTGGACTGGAACCGCTCAGTCGACCATGCACCCATTGTGGACCTGTTCCAGGAGTGGAGCTTTGACTGGCTGGATGTACCGGCAGCAATCGGCGCTGCCGATGAGATTCTCGAGTACCCGATGGTCGATCGGGAGCCAATACCGCGATGGAGTTATGGGCGCGCAACGTTGCTTGGGGACGCAGCTCATGCCATGTACCCCAATGGGTCGAACGGTGCATCATAGGCCACCATTGACGCCCGTACGCTCGCCTTCTGCGTCGCCTCCAACACCACTGTGGCAGGTGCTATGGACCAGTAAGAGCAAAATCGCCGCCCTGCGACTGCCGAGTTGCTTAAGATGACCCGACAAACCGGACCTGAACGCGTGATGCAAATCGCCTATGAGCGGGCACCACAAGAATTCAGTCATATACAAGACGTCATGGCGGCCGAAGAGCTTTCTGAACCGTCCCGGGTTTGATGCCGCCGTCTTTTGTGAGAAAGATGGCCATTATGCCCAAGCAGTATCCTTCGGAAGTGCGTGATCGTGCCGTGCGCATGACCCTCGATCGCCTGTCC
>NZ_JAYKZI010000029.1:0-5525 GCF_036662515.1 Arthrobacter sp. S2(2024)
CCCACACCCTCCCGGGTGCAGTACCATCGGCGCTGTGGGTCTTAGCTTCCGGGTTCGGAATGGGACCGGGCGTTTCCCCCACGCTATGACCGCCGTAACCCTGTTACCCGTCCCCGCGCACGGTGGGTGCGGGGTGGGAAGATACGTGGTTACAACTTGTCCGGACCCGGTGAAGGGTTCGGTGGTGTTGTTATTCAGTTGTTGGTTCCATGGAACACACCCGGTGGCGGGTTGTTGTTCGGGAACCACATAGTGGACGCAAGCAGTGATCGTGTTTGTGTGGTGTAAGTTGTCGGCCTATTAGTACCGGTCAGCTTCAACAGTCTTTAGTCCTGTCTTCCACATCCGGCCTATCAACCCAGTGGTCTGGCTGGGGGCCTCTCACACACGAGGTGTATGGAAATCTCATCTTGAAGCGAGCTTCCCGCTTAGATGCTTTCAGCGGTTATCCCATCCGAACGTAGCTAATCAGCGGTGCACTTGGCAGTACAACTGACACACCAGAGGTTCGTCCGTCCCGGTCCTCTCGTACTAAGGACAGCCCTTCTCAAATTTCCTGCGCGCGCAGCGGATAGGGACCGAACTGTCTCACGACGTTCTAAACCCAGCTCGCGTACCGCTTTAATGGGCGAACAGCCCAACCCTTGGGACCTACTCCAGCCCCAGGATGCGACGAGCCGACATCGAGGTGCCAAACCATGCCGTCGATATGGACTCTTGGGCAAGATCAGCCTGTTATCCCCGAGGTACCTTTTATCCGTTGAGCGACGGCCATTCCACAATGTACCGCCGGATCACTAGTCCCGACTTTCGTCCCTGCTTGAGATGTCTCTCTCACAGTCAAGCTCCCTTGTGCACTTACACTCGACACCTGATTGCCAACCAGGCTGAGGGAACCTTTGGGCGCCTCCGTTACTTTTTAGGAGGCAACCGCCCCAGTTAAACTACCCATCAGGCACTGTCCCTGACCCGGATCACGGGCCGAAGTTAGATGTCCAAAGTGACCAGAGTGGTATTTCAACGATGACTCCACCCCCACTGGCGTGAGGGCTTCAACGTCTCCCACCTATCCTACACAAGCCACTCCGAACACCAATACCAAACTATAGTAAAGGTCTCGGGGTCTTTCCGTCCTGCTGCGCGTAACGAGCATCTTTACTCGTACTGCAATTTCGCCGAGTTTATGGTTGAGACAGCGGGGAAGTCGTTACTCCATTCGTGCAGGTCGGAACTTACCCGACAAGGAATTTCGCTACCTTAGGATGGTTATAGTTACCACCGCCGTTTACTGGGGCTTAAATTCTCAGCTTCGCCTTGCGGCTAACCGGTCCTCTTAACCTTCCAGCACCGGGCAGGAGTCAGTCCGTATACATCGTCTTGCGACTTCGCACGGACCTGTGTTTTTAGTAAACAGTCGCTTCCCCCTGGTCTCTGCGGCCCCGATCCCCTCCCACCAGCAAGTGGTGTTCAAGGTTGGGGCCCCCCTTCTCCCGAAGTTACGGGGGCATTTTGCCGAGTTCCTTAACCATAATTCTCTCGATCGCCTTGGTATTCTCTACCTGATCACCTGTGTCGGTTTGGGGTACGGGCGGCTTGAACCTCGCGCCGATGCTTTTCTAGGCAGCATAGGATCACCGGATCCCCCCGGAACGGGGGTCCCATCAGATCTCAGGAACGTCATCAAAGACACAGCGACGGATTTGCCTATCGCTGACCCTACATCCTTAGACCGGGGCAACCATCGCCCGGCCCGGCTACCTTCCTGCGTCACACCTGTTAATACGCTTACCTCCCGGGATCAGGTCCCGCGCTCGGCCAAAACCCGCACACCACAAGGGTGATTGGGCAGGCTCCGGGCGGTTAGTATCCCCCGCTTGGCATGGGCGGTCCTTCGCCGGTACGGGAATATCAACCCGTTGTCCATCGACTACGCCTGTCGGCCTCGCCTTAGGTCCCGACTTACCCAGGGCAGATTAGCTTGACCCTGGAACCCTTGATCATTCGGCGGACGGGTTTCTCACCCGTCTTTCGCTACTCATGCCTGCATTCTCACTCGTGTAGGCTCCACCGCTGGTTTACACCGCGACTTCACCGCCCACACGACGCTCCCCTACCACTCCAGACGACTGAACCACGAAGGCTTGTCTACTATCTGAAATCCACAACTTCGGCGGTGTACTTGAGCCCCGCTACATTGTCGGCGCGGAATCACTTGACCAGTGAGCTATTACGCACTCTTTCAAGGATGGCTGCTTCTAAGCCAACCTCCTGGTTGTCTTCGCAACTCCACATCCTTTCCCACTTAGCACACGCTTAGGGGCCTTAGTTGGTGGTCTGGGCTGTTTCCCTCTCGACTATGAAGCTTATCCCCCACAGTCTCACTGCTGCGCTCTCACTTACCGGCATTCGGAGTTTGGCTGACGTCAGTAACCTTGTAGGGCCCATCGGCCATCCAGTAGCTCTACCTCCGGCAAGAAACACGCAACGCTGCACCTAAATGCATTTCGGGGAGAACCAGCTATCACGGAGTTTGATTGGCCTTTCACCCCTACCCACAGCTCATCCCCTCCATTTTCAACTGAAGTGGGTTCGGTCCTCCACGACGTCTTACCGTCGCTTCAACCTGGCCATGGGTAGATCACTCCGCTTCGGGTCTAGATCACGCCACTACACTCGCCCTGTTCAGACTCGCTTTCGCTACGGCTACCCCACACGGGTTAACCTCGCGACGTAACACTAACTCGCAGGCTCATTCTTCAAAAGGCACGCCGTCACCAGAATCAGACTGGCTCCGACGGATTGTAAGCACACGGTTTCAGGTACTGTTTCACTCCCCTCCCGGGGTACTTTTCACCTTTCCCTCACGGTACTGGTCCGCTATCGGTCATTAGGAAGTATTTAGGCTTATCAGGTGGTCCTGACAGATTCACACGGGATTTCTCGGGCCCCGTGCTACTTGGGATCCTCTCCAGGCGGCACACAACATTACGGTTACGGGGCTAACACCCTCTCCGGCCGGCCTTTCAAGACCGTTCACCTATGCCTGCACTCTCACCCCACCGGTCCGGCAGAACCAGTACGGAAAGTCCCACAACCCCGCCCATGCAACGCCCGCCGGCTATCACACATGGAACGGTTTAGCCTCATCCGCGTTCGCTCGCCACTACTAACGGAATCACTCTTGTTTTCTCTTCCTGCGGGTACTGAGATGTTTCACTTCCCCGCGTTCCCCCCACGCACCCTATGTGTTCAGATGCGGGTCACCAGATCACGCAAAAAGCGTCTGGCGGGGTTTCCCCATTCGGACATCCTGGGATCACCGTTCGGTTATCAACTCCCCCAGGCTTATCGCAGATTCCTACGTCCTTCTTCGGCTCCTAATGCCAAGGCATCCACCGTGTGCCCTTAAAAACTTGACCACACAAGATCAAAAAACTTCTCGAGAGAACCAAACCCCCGAAAGGGCCGGGTTCATAAAAAGAAATTGCTGTAAGACACACACACCCCACCACCCCACAAGAGGCAATGACCATGCGCGTGCCTAGATGCTCGCGTCCACTATGTAGTTCTCAAACAACAACCCCGTACCACACACCCCCCGCACCCCCGCCACCCCCNACCAAACCCCCGAAAGGGCCGGGTTCATAAAAAGAAATTGCTGTAAGACACACACACCCCACCACCCCACAAGAGGCAATGACCATGCGCGTGCCTAGATGCTCGCGTCCACTATGTAGTTCTCAAACAACAACCCCGTACCACACACCCCCCGCACCCCCGCCACCCCCAAAGGGACGACCGGGAACACACGACGAAATGCAGCCAGGAAACCAGAAACACACAAACCCGCCCGGAACCACGCAACCCACACAGGCCACGCACCCCCCGACGGCCCTGTTGCCTCAGGACCCAACAGTGTGCCAAACACGAAAACCGGACAACCCCCCACCCGCACCGTTCCACAACACCCCACCACAAAAATGACAGGACATCCGTACTGAACGCGGGNCAACAAAAGGAGAGGACGACCGGGAACACACGACGCAATGCAGCCAGGAAACCAGAAACACACAAACCCGCCCGGAACCACGCAACCCACACAGGCCACGCACCCCCGACGGCCCTGTTGCCTCAGGACCCAACAGTGTGCCAAACACGAAAACCGGACAACCCCCCACCCGCACCGTTCCACAACACCCCACCACAAAAATGACAGGACATCCGTACTGAATGCGGGAAAGAAACCACCCGGCCGCTATCTGCTGATATTCCACCCATGAGCACCCACCGCAGAACAGACGCCTGCGCAATGGGCTTTGCTTCCACACCCCCCCCCACCAACCATGCGGAAGGAAGAAGGGCGATAATGGTGCTCCTTAGAAAGGAGGTGATCCAGCCGCACCTTCCGGTACGGCTACCTTGTTACGACTTAGTCCCAATCGCCGGTCCCACCTTCGACGGCTCCCCCCACAAGGGTTAGGCCACCGGCTTCGGGTGTTACCAACTTTCGTGACTTGACGGGCGGTGTGTACAAGGCCCGGGAACGTATTCACCGCAGCGTTGCTGATCTGCGATTACTAGCGACTCCGACTTCATGGGGTCGAGTTGCAGACCCCAATCCGAACTGAGACCGGCTTTTTGGGATTAGCTCCACCTCACAGTATCGCAACCCTTTGTACCGGCCATTGTAGCATGCGTGAAGCCCAAGACATAAGGGGCATGATGATTTGACGTCGTCCCCACCTTCCTCCGAGTTGACCCCGGCAGTCTCCCATGAGTCCCCACCACTACGTGCTGGCAACATGGAACGAGGGTTGCGCTCGTTGCGGGACTTAACCCAACATCTCACGACACGAGCTGACGACAACCATGCACCACCTGTAAACCGACCGCAAGCGGGGCACCTGTTTCCAGGCGTTACCGGTTCATGTCAAGCCTTGGTAAGGTTCTTCGCGTTGCATCGAATTAATCCGCATGCTCCGCCGCTTGTGCGGGCCCCCGTCAATTCCTTTGAGTTTTAGCCTTGCGGCCGTACTCCCCAGGCGGGGCACTTAATGCGTTAGCTACGGCGCGGAAAACGTGGAATGTCCCCCACACCTAGTGCCCAACGTTTACGGCATGGACTACCAGGGTATCTAATCCTGTTCGCTCCCCATGCTTTCGCTCCTCAGCGTCAGTTAATGCCCAGAGACCTGCCTTCGCCATCGGTGTTCCTCCTGATATCTGCGCATTTCACCGCTACACCAGGAATTCCAGTCTCCCCTACATCACTCTAGTCTGCCCGTACCCACTGCAGAACCGGAGTTGAGCCCCGGTCTTTCACAGCAGACGCGACAAACCGCCTACGAGCTCTTTACGCCCAATAATTCCGGATAACGCTTGCGCCCTACGTATTACCGCGGCTGCTGGCACGTAGTTAGCCGGCGCTTCTTCTGCAGGTACCGTCACTTACGCTTCTTCCCTACTGAAAGAGGTTTACAACCCGAAGGCCGTCATCCCTCACGCGGCGTCGCTGCATCAGGCTT
>NZ_JAYKZI010000030.1:0-3935 GCF_036662515.1 Arthrobacter sp. S2(2024)
AAAAACAAATCGGTATCAACAAACTTGGCACACTATTGAGTTCTCAAACAACAGACACACCCGGCACCACCCACACCCACCAAAGGGCCCAGACTCGCTCCGGAGCAACTTTCCAAAGTTACCCGAACCACCATCGCTTTGCAAATCAGTATCTCAACCAATTTCACGATTACAATTCGAATTTCCCTCAAATTGCGGCGCACGAAGCACCAGCCGTTTTAGGCTCAATTCGAAGGGGTTGGCCACCCGTGGTTCCCAGCTCTAGGCTGTCTCCCTCGCGGCGACTTAGAAGACATTACACGGCTTCTGTGCCGCGCGCAAATCCAGCACTGACGCCCCGCCGTACCCCGCACCTCAGAGGGATCCACAGCGCCCGATCGGACCGCCGCGGCGACGTCGACGGCGGAACGCGGGTTCCGGCGTCGGGCCCCTAACGGAACGCGGCGATACCAGTGAGCTTGCTACCCAAGATCAGGGTATGGACTTCGTCGGTGCCTTCATACGTGCGAACGGATTCCAGGTTGTTGGCATGCCGCAAGGGTGAGTGGTCCAGCGTTATTCCGTTGCCGCCAAGGATTGTGCGGGCTTCGCGGGCAATCTTGATGGCCTCGCGGCAGTTGTTCAATTTGCCCACCGAAATCTGGTCCGGCTGCAATGTGCCGGCGTCCTTCTTGCGCCCAAGGTGCAAGGCCAGGAGGAATCCCTTATTGATCTCCAGGGCCATATCAACCAACTTCTGCTGGGTCAGCTGGTAGCCGGCCAGCGGCCTGCCGAACTGCAGGCGGCCCTTGGAGTAATCGAGGGCTACCTCGAACGCATCGCGAGCAGCGCCCATGGCGCCCCAGATGATCCCGTAGCGGGCTTCGTTCAGGCATGAGAAGGGCCCTTTGAGCCCGACGACGTTTGGCAGCATTGCGCTTTCGGGTAGTCGCACGTTGGACAATTCGATGTCGCATTGGATGGAGGCCCGCATGGAGAGCTTAGGCTCGATCGGCGTCGCCGTGAATCCAGGTGTCTCGGTTGGGACTACAAAGCCGCGGACGCCGCCGTCGGTCTGGGCCCAGATGATGGCGACTTTGGCGACCGACGCTAGGCCGATCCAGCGTTTTGATCCGTTGAGGATCCAGTCGCCTCCGTCGCGGTGCGCAAAGGTAGTCATGCCACCCGGATCCGACCCCGCCGTCGGTTCCGTCAGCCCGAAGCAGCCGATCGCTTCCCCCGCGGCCATCGCAGGCAGCCATTCGGCTTTCTGTTCATCCGAACCGTGCTTGTAGATGGCGCTCATCGCCAGTGAGCCCTGCACCGAGACGAAGGTCCGCAGCCCGGAATCGCCAGCCTCAAGTTCCGCTCCGGTCAGGCCGTATTCGACGGCGGATCGGCCGGCGCAGCCGTAACCCTTCAGGTGCATGCCGAGCAGGCCCATCTTGGCCAGTTCAGGGACAAGTTCCAGCGGGAAAACGGCCCTTTCATACCAAGTTGCGATGTGTGGCCTGACTTCGCTATCCACGAAGGCCCGCACCGAATCGCGCAGTGCACGCTCATCCGCGCTGAGGAGGGAATCAAAGTCAATCAGATCGCTGATATCGGACATCTATGTGCCTTTCGCGGATGTGTTTGGAGGTCGGACTGCGAAGGTAGACCCTTGGTGCTCGCCAATGTCCGGGGGAATTTGCCTGTAGCTCGGCGCCGACGCGGACAGCCGGATCGGGTTGGTCAACTGCCGGGAGCTGCGACCTGTGGCGGGGTCAGTGACAATGATCGACGGTTCCAGCCCCAGGCGCTCTGCCAGTTCGAAAGCCTCGCCGACGCTGTTGATCCTCCCCGCAGGAACACCGGCGGCGAGCAATTTCCGTTGCCAATTCGCAGCAGTGTCAGCATCGAGCGCAGTCTCGATCACAATCCGCAGCTCCTCACGGGACGCTACACGGCATTCGTTAGTGAAGAACCTCGCTTGCTCGGGCAATCCCTTGAGTCCCAGAACTGACGCAAGGGCCGCAAATTGCCGGTCGTTACCGACCGCGATGGCGAGCATGCCGCCGCCAGTGCGGAATGTCTCATAAGGGGCAATGCTGGGGTGTGCATTACCTAGCCGGGCAGGCGAACAGCCCGTGGCCAAAGTGGCCGTGGCTTGGTTGACCAGGGCTGCCAGGAGCGAGGAAAAGAGGTTGATCTGCACCTGCTGGCCGGTCCCAGTGGCATCGCGCACCCGCAAGGCCATCAGGATCCCTGCCAGGGCATTCTGTCCCGTGAGGACGTCAACCAGGGCAACCCCCACCTTGCTGGGTTCTCCGTCCGCTTGGCCGGTAATACTCATCAGACCGCCAAGTGCCTGCACGAGCAGGTCATAGCCAGGCAGATCCGCGCCGGCGCCAGCCCCGAAGCCAGAGATCGAACAGTAGACAATATCCGGCCGGCTCTCGGAGACGGTCTGATAATCGAGCCCGAATTTCGCCATGACTCCCGGGCGGAAGTTTTCGATAACGACGTCGCAGCCGGCCACGAGCGCTCGGGCATAGCTCAATCCCTCATCGGACTTGAGATCGGCTACCACTGATCTCTTGTTCCGGTTGACGCTTGCAAAATAGGTGCCGGTGCCGTCGATGTCCACAGGCGGGACCCAGGCCCGGGTATCGTCGCCGGCAGCACTCTCTATCTTGATAACGTCCGCACCGTAATCCGCCAGCATCATGGAGCACAGCGGTCCGGCTAGAACCCGCGAAAAGTCCGCGATCCGTATTCCAGCCAAGGGCTGAGGCAGACCGCTTCGGCAGTCCGCTGTGGATTCCACGACCATCTCCCTCGATAGTTGTATGTTGCATGCAACTGTAAGGGATTGTCTTCAGCTTGTAAACAATTCCTCGCCGTATTGGAGTCAGCCGCGGAGTTTCGTCAGCTGATCCAGCTTCGCCAGATAGGCATCAGAGGACAGCCCCGGCGTCTTCGCGCAAACGCCCGTAATGAGAAGCCGGGCGGTACGGGTGACATGTTCTCGAACCGCGGCCGATGCAGCCTGCGGGTCCTTTCGCTCCAATGCCTCGAGAATGCCTCGACGATCGTCCGCCAAGTCCTGGCTGCTTCGGATTGAAGGGATGGTCACCAGCCCTTGCGCGAGAACGAGATTGCGGAGCTCGCCGTCCAGGGTCGTTAGGCGGGGATTACCCGCCAAACCCATGAGGAACAGATGGAATTCCTTGTCCGCCTGCAGGGTGCCGGGACCGTCCTCGCCGGCCGCAGCGTCCAGGATCCGCCCGTGCAACAGCCGGAAATGCTCCAAGTCGTCCTTGGTGATGACCTCGGCGGCCCTAGCCGCTGCCGGGGGCTCAAGAAGAATTCGGATCTGGAAGATCTGCACAATCTCATCAAGTGAAATCTGGAGCACGCGGACGCCGCGGTTCTTCTCGATCCGGACAATGCCCTCCTTTTCGAGCAGCTGCAGGGCCTCACGTACCGGCGTTCTGGACACGCCGAGTCTTTCGGCTAGTCCGATCGCGGAATAGTGCTCCCCGGGCGTCATCTCACCGGACGTGATCGCCGCCCGCAGCATCTCTGTGGCCTGCGCTGTCAGCGACACTCCGGGAGTAACCTGTTGCATGCTACTCATCCTGACATTGTAAGGGTCGACGCCGACCTGCTCTCGGAGGGTGCGTATGTGAGCCGGGGTTTGGGATTTCGAGGCCATATCTGAGCGGGGGTCCGGGGAAACCGGGCCATGGGTGAGCGGGGGTTCGCGGTAACCGGGTCATGGGTGGGCCGGGGTTGGATGCCCCGGACGCCCGCTCAGTAATAAAGGGTTTTCGTGGGACGCCCGCTCAGGTATGCGGGGTTTTCGTGGGACGCCCGCTCACGTGTGTCGTGTGTTGGGGTGTGTTAAGTGGGTCAGGCCCCGACACGGTGTGTCGGGGCCTGGCCGGTGAATGGTTGTCCGGCGGTGTCCT
>NZ_JAYKZI010000031.1:0-3826 GCF_036662515.1 Arthrobacter sp. S2(2024)
GAGGTTCCAGATCTGGTTGTCGTCCAGGTCCGCGACCATGTCCTTGGTGGCCGGGGTTTTCCCGAAGAAGTGTTCGCGGACGAACCCGCCGGATTCGGCCTTGTAGGTCTGGTAGTCCCCGTCGACGGTTTCGTTCATGATCTTCACCAGGGACCCGTCGGTGTCGCGGGCCAGCAGCTCGTCCCATTCCCGGCCCCAGACGACCTTGATGACGTTCCAGCCCGCGCCGCGGAAGAACGCCTCCAGTTCCTGCATGATCTTCCCGTTGCCCCGGACCGGTCCGTCCAGGCGCTGGAGGTTGCAGTTGATCACGAAGTTCAGGTTGTCCAGGTTCTCGTTCGCGGCGAGCTGGAGCAGGCCGCGGGATTCGGGCTCGTCCATTTCCCCGTCGCCCAGGAACGCCCAGACCTGCTGCTCGGACGTGTCTTTGAGGCCGCGGTCGTGCAGGTAGCGGTTGGACTGGGCCTGGTAGATCGCGTTCATCGGGCCGATGCCCATGGACACGGTGGGGAATTCCCAGAAGGAGGGCATCAGGCGCGGGTGCGGGTAGGAGGAGAGGGCGTGGCCCTGCTTGGACTTTTCCTGCCGGAACCCGTCCAGGTCCTGCTCCGTGAGCCGGCCTTCCATGAACGCCCTGGCGTACATGCCCGGGGACGCGTGTCCCTGGAAGAAGACCTGGTCCCCGCCGGAGGGGTGGTCCTTGCCGCGGAAGAAATGGTTGAAGCCGACCTCGTACAGGGTCGCGGCCCCGGCATAGGTGGAAATGTGCCCGCCCACCCCGATGTCCGCCCGCTGGGCCCGGTGCACCATCACGGCCGCGTTCCAGCGCATGTACGCCCGGTACCGGCGCTCGAACTCCTCGTTGCCCGGGAACTCCGCTTCCTGGTCCGCCGGGATCGTGTTCACGTAATCGGTGGTGGTCACCATCGGCACCCCCACCGACTGGGACCCCGCCCGCTGAAGCAGGCTGCGCATGATGAACTGCGCCCGCTCCGTGCCCTGCTCCCTGATCAACGCATCCAAAGACTCAACCCACTCGGCAGTCTCTTCCGGATCACGATCAGGCAGCTGGGAAGTCAACCCGCTAAGGATGTGTGAGGTCTCTTCTCCTGCAGCCACGTCCAACCTCTCTTCATTGAATGTCTGGGCGCTTGCACTGTGGTGCGCGCTGAACCGTGCATAGAAATTTCGTATTGTGANTTGGCGCATTCATCGTCGCCTCAGGTCCGGCAGGGTAACTGCCCGTCATGAACGCGGCGTGTGCGACATATCGGTTACAACAGCCCGGTCATGTGCGCCGGGCAGGTTCTCTTGAGCTCAAGCTGCGCTATTCGCGGCGGGCGGTTGCCCTGCAGCCAAAGTCTTCAATGGCCACTGTAGCTTTGTACGAGCCGCGATGCGTAGCCGCGCGGTCGTGAAGGCGTTGTATGTCACACTCAAGCTGTTACATCGTAGGCAGTTGCAGCCGCAGTCATGGCTGTAGCCCCGATCCTGGCCATGGTTTAAGCCGCGGCTGGGGCGCGGATAATGGTGGAACGCGGGACAATGGCTTGAAGCACACGCCCAAAGGGTGTTGGCTTGTAGTAATCGAAATCACTTCAAGAGGAGGAAACGTGAGCGAGGCCGACGCCGCCACATCGGTAAATGTGGCGGAAAGATTGGGTTTCAAAGATGGGGATCTAATTCAGGAACTCGGTTACGACGATGATGTCGATTTCGATTTGCGTGATGACATTGAGGAACTCACGGGTTCCGAGCTGCTTGACGAAGACGATCACGAGGTAGTGGATGCGGTCATTTTCTGGTGGCGCGATGGTGATGGAGACCTTGTCGACGCACTAGTTGATTCATTGACCACCTTGGGTGAAGGCGGTGTTGTCTGGGTGCTGACCCCCAAGTCGGGTCGCGACAACTACGTCTCGCCCTCGGATATTCAGGACGCTGCTCCTACCGCCGGCTTGCACTGCACTACCTCCGCAGGCGTCTCCAAGGACTGGAGCGCAACACGGCTTGTAGCGCGCAAGAAGAACAAGTGACACACACGAAGTTGAACCCTTCCGGGCTGCGTCCGGGAGTTCCCGTTGTGGGCCAGGAAGCCCCGGACTTTGAGCTCGTGAACCAGTTCGGGGAGCCGGTCCGCTTGTCCGGGCTTCGCGGCCGGAACGTGGTGGTGGTCTTTTATCCCTTCGCCTTCTCTGGAATCTGCACCGGGGAGCTGTGCGAGATCCGCGACAATCTGGGTATTTTCCAACATGCGAACGCCACGGTCCTCGGGGTGTCGGTGGACAGCAAGTTCGCTTTGCGGGCTTATGCGGAAAAGGAAGGCTACGAGTTCGATCTCTTGGCCGACTTCTGGCCGCACGGGGAAGTAGCCGAGAAGTATGGCGTGTTTGATCCAGCTACCGGCATGTCGTTGAGGGGCACTTTCATCATCGATGCCGCGGGGATCATCCGTTACGTCGTCGTCAATCCGCGCGGGCAGGCACGCGACCTGGCGGAATACCGCGAGGCATTGTCCGCACTTGGCCAGGCCTAACGGCGATGAGCGCCCAACGGCCCGGCGTCGGAATGACTGGCTTCGCCATACTTCCGCCGGCCTCGACGGTTGAGTTGGATGCGGACGAGGTGGACGTTCTCCGCCGAGCCGCCGGGGTTCTCGGTGGCAAGCGGCTTGCTGTCTTGACCGGAGCCGGACTGAGCACGGACTCCGGAATCCCTGACTACCGCGGCCCTGGAGCCGCGCCGCGGAATCCCATGACCTACCAGGAATTCATCGGAAGCCCGGCCAACCGGCGCCGGTACTGGGCGAGGAACCACCTCGGATGGTCGCACCTCCGGCATGCGGACCCCAATGCCGGGCACGCCGCCGTCGCCCTCCTTGAGCGGCGCGGGCTGATGACGGGGCTCATCACGCAGAACGTGGACCGCCTGCACGAGGACGCCGGCAGCATTAACGTGGTGGACCTGCACGGCCGCTATGATCGCGTGATCTGCCTTGATGAGGGGCACGTGTTCACCCGGCGGCTCGTGGCATCGATTCTGGAGGAAATCAATCCCGGTTTCCTCGAAGCCGCCCAGGCTTCCGGCGTCGTGGAAATGGCACCGGACGCCGATGCCTCGGTGGAGGATCCCGAACTCATCCGTTCCTTCGTCGTTGCTGTTTGTCCCGTGTGCGGGGGGACGCTCAAGCCCGACTTCGTGTACTTCGGTGAAAATGTGCCCAAGGGCCGGGTCCAGCGTGCCTATTCCATGGTTGACGAAGCCGGGGCGTTGCTCGTGGCGGGTTCTTCGTTGACTGTCATGAGCGGGCTGAGGTTCGTGCGGCACGCAGCCAAACTCGGCAAGCCGGTAGTGATCATCAACCGTGGACCGACCCGCGGTGACGGTTTCGCGGACCTCAAAGTGGAAGTAGGAGTCAGTGGCGCGTTGGCCTGGCTTGCCGCTGAGCTTCCCGATCTGCTGCCATCCAAGTAGTCGATTAGTGTTCCGGGCGATTGATCCGGTAGAGTACATGTTCGTTGGTTGAAGCGCCGAGGGTGCCGAAATCAGTGTTTTGGGTCTTTAGCTCAGCTGGTAGAGCGCCACGTTTACACCGTGGATGTCATCGGTTCGATCCCGGTAGGACCCACCCAGAAGAAGAGCTCCTGAACTGCGGAAATGCAGCTCAGGGGCTCTTTTCTTTTTATTCCAGGGCCCGAGGTCCCCGATGGTGGGTTATAGGACAAAACGTGTGTAAATCCCGCGCGTGTCACGTGCGTCCTGCCCAACCTTTGCGGGCCCAGAGGCCTTCCTCTGCGGTGGCTGTGTTGCCGTATTCCTCGGGTCC
>NZ_JAYKZI010000032.1:0-2008 GCF_036662515.1 Arthrobacter sp. S2(2024)
CGGGCTATCGGGTTCTTGATCCATGACAGCGTGACAATGATCGATGTTGCCGGGCCCGCTGATGTGTTTCATCATGCGAATGCCTTTGGGGCCCATTACGACACTGTCTTGGTTTCCAGCGATGGCCGTGCCAAGCGTGCTTCCAACGGACACTATTTGACCGCCGAGGCCGCAGCCGGAGAGACGGGCGTCTTGGACACCGTGATCGTTCCGGGTGCCTATGGGATGGTGTCCAAGCCTTTCGAGCAGGAACTTGTCGAGGCGGTTTCCCATCTAACGAATGACGCCGGGCGGATCGCTTCCGTCTGTACCGGTGCGTTTCTCCTGGCACACGGGGGCTTGCTGAATTACCGGAACGCGACCACCCATTGGACCCAGGTCGAACGGTTCAGGAGGTCATATCCGCTGGTGCATGTCGTGCCTGATGCGTTGTTCGTGCAGGACGGTTCGATCATCACCTCGGCGGGCATCAGTTCCGGGGTGGATCTGGCGTTGTTCATGGTCGAGGAGGACTACGGACCTGACGTTGCCCGGGCCGTGGTCCGTCAAATGGTCATTTTCAATCAACGGCCGGGAGGGCAATCCCAGCACTCTGTCGCCGTCCGGGTGGGCGTTCCGCGGGACCACGTCCTCAGAAACCTGTTGGACCGCATTACGGCCGATCCCGGCGCGGATTACTCGATTGACGCCATGGCTGCCATGACGAATCTCAGCGCCAGTAGCCTTGCGCGGCTCTTTCAAGAGGGAACCAACACCAGCCCTGGTCGATACGTCGAAACGGTGCGGATCGAAGCGGCCCAGGCAATGCTCCAGAGGGGAACCACCGTCGCCGCTGCGGCAGCCGCAAGCGGATTTGGAAGTGCTGAGACGATGAGGCGGGTCTTCACGCAGAAGATCGGAATGAGTCCCTCGCTCTATCTGGAACGCCTCCTGTGCCAGCCCTGACGGTTCCCTGGACCTCGCTGCCTGCCTCCGACACACCCTGACGGTATCTGTGGGGTGATTGACGGCATTCGCGGGTCCGCCGACGCCGCCCGTGGTCAAAGCTTGGTATATCCGGGCAATCCGGAGCACCTACAAAGAGGAGAACGCAATGCCGTTCGTAAATGTCAAGCTCGTCGACGGCGTCTTCACGGAAGATGAAAAGCACCGGATGGCGGCAGCGCTCACTGACGTCATGGTGAAGTTCGAAGGATCTGAAGCTTTCCGCGAGGTGGTCTGGGTCCTCATTGAGGAACTGCACACAGACGGTTGGCACATCGGTGGTCTGCCTTTCAGGGGACCGGCCAGCCTGATGGACGGCCTTGCCCGCTCCAAGAGCCTTTACGAGTCCATCGACGGTCACCCGGTTACTCGACCGGAACTGGCACAGAAAGCACCTGTGCAGGAAAAGTGAGTGAGTCGTTGGAGCACAGCATGAAGACGGTACTTATCGTCGGCCACCCGGACCTCCGCAGTTCTCGCATCAACGCCGCATTACTCGAGGAGTCAAAGTCCATTCAGGATGTTCACATCCGCGTCCTTTCCGAGCTGTATGGGACGGGCTCCATTGATATCCAAGCCGAACAGGACGCGGTCGCGGGGGCTGCCCACATCGTGCTGCAGTACCCCACCTATTGGTACGCCATGCCGTCGATTCTCAAACGCTGGCTGGACGAGGTCCTGACCCGCGGTTGGGCCTACGGGACCGGCACTCCAGGAGCCCTGGCCGGTAAGACGCTCCGCGTTGTCACCACGACCGGCGGCGCCTTCGACGGGTACGGTCCCAACGGCCTCCACGGCTGGGAGTACGAAGCAATGCTTGTCCCGCTAAAAGCCACAGCACGGCGACTCGGGATGGACTGGCAGGAACCGCTGGTCATCCACGGAGTCCGGGACTTGGACGTCGCCGGCATTCAGCGCCTTCGAAGTGGCTTTCATCAGCTGCTCATGGAAGCGGGCGAGGAGCACCAGTCTGTGGAAAAACTACACCGCTTCGAACCAGCCAATTCCTAGGATGCGGGTGGGA
>NZ_JAYKZI010000033.1:0-1644 GCF_036662515.1 Arthrobacter sp. S2(2024)
CCACCTGACTTCGGTCATTCGGCTTAGTGCCTGGCCCGCGGGTTCCGGATCGCGTTGAGGACTGCCTGTTTGTCGGCGGGGATGGCGGGCGGGAATGTCTGCTCGGTGCCGTTGATCGCGATGGTGGCTGAACGAAGCGGCCGTAGTTGGCGGATCAGGTTGCGGATCGCGAGCCCGGTCCGGTTCTGTGCTTCGCGGCTGAGTGCCAGCGCGGTGAACACGATGGTCAGGTGGGCTTCGATCGCGTCCCTGGTGCGGTGGAACATGGGCCGGGCCCGCAGGTCGGTCTTGGACATCCGGAAGGACTGCTCCACATGCCACAGGTCGTGGTAGCTGGCGATCACCTCGCCGGCGGGCATCACGCCGAGAGGGATGTTGGTGACGTAGCCCTTGAGCCCGACCAGGCGTCGTGCCCGCGCCAGCGATGCCTCATCGAGTGACCGGCTGCCGTTGCTGGTCTTGATGAACCGTGGCGCCCGGGCGGCTTTCTCGCCTGCGATGACTGCGCGGGCCTTGTCCTCCTGCAGTGTGAGGGTCGTTTTGTCCCGCGCTGCCCGTTTCCTCGAGTACGCCCACACCGCCCGCCAGGACCCGGCGTGCTGCTGGGGGTCCCAGACTGGTTCGGCTTTCACATACGGATCGCTTGCGACGCCGCCGCGGCCATTGCGCGGGGTGATGGTGTCGATGATCTGCTCGTCGGTGAACGCGTCTCCGTGCCAGCGGAAATGGGACTCCAGATCAACGGGAGCCTTGGTCACCCGGGATCCGACGATGAACCTCAAGCCCGCCTCATCGAGCTCTTTGAGGTTGGATGCGGACAGCATCCCCGCGTCGGCGACCACGACCATGTCGGCCAGGCCGTGCCGTTCCTGGAAGGCCTGGATGATCGGGACGATGGTGGTGGTCTCTGCCGTGTTGCCCTCGAAACAGCCGATCTCAAGTGGGAAGCCGTGCCGGTCGACCAGCAGGCCGACCACGACCTGGGGGTCGACCCGGCGTTCCTTGGAGTAGCCGACCTTGCGCAGCTCGTCCTCTTTCTCGGCCTCGAAGTACAAGGTGGTGACGTCGTAGAGACACAACGAGACATCCCCGCGGGTCACCGCATGGTTGAAGCAAGCGGCCGCGATGAGGTCCCGATAGCCGCGGCCGGCGCACCGGCTCAGCGTGCGGCGCATCGTCTTCTCGCTGGCGGGCCTCTGACCCAGGTCGCTCAGGACCCGTCCGGTGTCCAGGATCGAGGTCGGTTCCACGATCCTGGCGATCACCAAGTCACGGAACCTCTCGTCCTCGACCACGGCGAACCCCAGGCCGGAGTAGACCTCGGCAAGCACCTCGTACAACAGCAGGGACGACGTACCGATCACCTGCGGGGCAGCCACCCGCGGGGCAGCCACCCGCGGCTGCTCGACTCCCCGGCCAGTCAGACCAGGGTCGGCGAACAGAGCCGGGACCGCCGTGGGCGCGACCATCCGGGCTTTCCTCGGCGCGGCTTCCAGACCCAGATCGAACTCGTCCTGGCCGGCATCGAGAAGCATCCCGCGGGCGTGCTCCAGCAGGAGCCCAAGCTCGGCCTCCGTATGCGCTGACCCGAGATGAGCCACGATCCGCCGGCGCCCATCGACGTACTCCGCGATCTGCACAGCC
>NZ_JAYKZI010000034.1:0-1357 GCF_036662515.1 Arthrobacter sp. S2(2024)
ATGAACCGTCCCGGGAATCATGCCGCCTGTTTGTTGGCGGCGTCGTCGGGTAACGAGCCGATTTCTCGAGCATAGTATGCCTGCTCGAATTCCTCGGGTGTTTGGTGCCCGAGGGAGGAATGGAGGCGCTGGTTGTTGTACCAATGCACCCACTCGAACACGACCTCGATCACGTCTGCTTCGGTCTTCAACGCTCCGGTCCGGAACGGGGATCCCGTGGCCACTGCTTCGTTCTTGAACAAGCCCATGACGGTCTCCGCTGCGGCATTGTCATAGGCATCCCCGACGGACCCAATCGAGGGTGTCAGGCCCTCTAGCATGAGCGTGTCGGTGTACCGGATCGAGGTGTACTGGCTCCCGGCATCCGAATGATGGATCAGCCCCTGGGGCACGGGCCGGCCGGTGTGTTGGCGGCGCCAGAGCGCCATGCGCAGGCAGTGTTCCACGAAGGCAGTGTCCTTCGCTGTGGAGGTCTCCCACCCCACGATGGCCCGGGAGTACAGGTCAATGACCAAGGCGACGTAGACGAACCCGGACCAGACCGGAACATAGGTGAAATCGGTGACCCAGGTATGGTTCGGAACGGGGACATGGAAATCCCGGTTCAGCAGATCCCGGGCCCTGCGTCCGTCCTTGCCGGGGATCGTGGTGCGCGTCCTGCGGCCGCGGACGAGCCCGTTCATGCCCTCGGCGCGCATCAGCCGGTCCACGGTGTGCTTGGAGGCCTCGGGGAAGCCGTTACGGCGCAACCAGACCGTCATCTTCCGCCGCCCGTAGAGCACCTCGGGGCGGGGCCGGCCCTTCCCGTCAGGAACCAACAGGTCCCGGAGCGCGTCGGTGATGCGAGCGTCCTCCAGAGTCCGCAGGGCCGGGAGCCGGCTCTTCCAGGCCCGGTAAGACCGCGCGGCAACCTGCACGCCCTGCCCCCGCAGGACGGCACAGATCGACTCGACCGCATGGCCTTCAGCTCTCATCTCATCGATGAAACGGCAGATCAGCGGCGGCGAGGGTCAAGCTCCCTCGCGAAGAAAATCGAGGCCTGTTTCAGGATCTCGTTGGATTCCTTCAGGTCACGCACTTCGGCGCGGAGACGCTTGATCTCTTCCAGTTCTTCACTGCTCGGGCCCGCCTTCTCGCCGGCATCAATCTGGGCCTGGACCACCCAGCGACGCAAGGTTTCAGGCCCGACGCCAAGCTTCGGCGCCAGGGCCTTGCAGGCAGAGGAAACGGACGGGTAGTCGGACAGGCGATCGAGGGTCATGCGCACGGCACGATCACGCACTTCCGAAGGATACTGCTTGGGCATAATGGCCATCTTTCTCACAAAAGACGGCGGCATCAAACCCGGGACGGTTCA
>NZ_JAYKZI010000035.1:0-1290 GCF_036662515.1 Arthrobacter sp. S2(2024)
GGGTTATAGGACAAAACGTGTGTAAATCCCGCGCGTGTCACGTGCGTCCTGCCCAACCTTTGCGGGCCCAGAGGCCTTCCTCTGCGGTGGCTGTGTTGCCGTATTCCTCGGGTCCGTGTGGCTGCTCGACGGCGGTTTGGGCCGCCGGGCGTGTGGGTGTGTATTGCTCGGGGCGGATGAGCTGGGCGGGCTGGTCCGGAGTTTCGCTGTGGAGATAGAGGTACCACTCGATGGCCCGCTTCTGGTGCTCTTCGCTCATCCCGCGGTGGGCCCGCAGAATCAGGCGCAGCTGCGCGTTCGTGCCGCCTTCGATCCGGTTTGTCGTGGCCGCGATATCGAGTCCTGTGAACTCGGTACGCAGGTAGGTGAACAGGCTCCCTGCTTGGCTGAGCCGCTCCAGGAGGCGATAGGCCTTCCGGAGCCGGTCATGGGTAAACCACCAGGCCTGATTCGCCCGCACCCACGCCGGTGCCGGGGAGGCTGCGGTGCGGTAAGTCCGGGCCCGGACCAGTTGCCCGTGGTTCTGGTACCAGTCATTGAGGTGGCCGAGCCACGCCGCGGCCTGCGCGGGTGTGCTGATCCGTGTCAGGGCCCGGCCAAGGCGCAGGAGAGCTTTGCCGGCCTCGGTCCTGGGCCTGCTGGTCAGGTAGGTGCGCACGTTGCGCTGGACATGGACCAGGCAGCGCTGAATGGCGGTATCCGACCAGCAGTCAGAGAGCGCGGCGGCGATCCCGGAACCACCGTCGGTGATCACCACCCGCGGAGCCGGAAAACGTCCAAGCAACGCCGCCCACGCGGCCTTCTTCTCGGTGTCGCACCACTGCCAGCCGATCACATGCTCACCGGCGATCGCGATCAGGCAGCACCACGAGCCGACGTAGATCCCGTCGATCTGGACCTGGTCATGGATCTCGCCCGTGGCCGGAATCGCGGGGGCAATATTCCAGCACCACGCCGTGCGGCGCCGGAAGGACCGGGCCGTACCGAACGAGTCAACCAGCGCTTGGCCGCCGGTACCCAGCAGCCAGCCCAGAAACGCACCCAGCTCCGCACGCCGGCTCACATCCGGGCGTTCACCCGAGCGGCTCGCCCCGCATTCCAGGCACCGGTAGCGCTGCTTACCCGCGGCCGTTTTCCCGTTCCGTACCAGCGCCTGACCGCAGACCAGACATTCCAGAGATATGCAAGCACCCCAGCCACCCTAAGCTTCCAAAGCTTAGCTACCCCGAAATTCGCCCGCCAACACTGGGAAGCAGGCACAATCCATACACACGTTTTGTCCTATAACCC
>NZ_JAYKZI010000036.1:0-629 GCF_036662515.1 Arthrobacter sp. S2(2024)
ATCGGTGAAATCGTGACCGCGGAGGAGCTCGGCGGCGGCGACGTGCACTCGCGGATTTCCGGTGTGACGGACCACCTCGCCGAAAACGACGAGCACGCACTGCAGATCGTCCGCGACATCGTCTCCACCCTGCCCAAGCCTGAGGCCCCTGCCTGGGACGTGGACACCGCCGTCGAGCCCGTGGTGGACCCGGGCGAGATCTATGGTGCCGTTCCAACGGACGTCAACGCCCAGTACGATGTCCGGGAAGTCATCGCCCGGCTCGTGGACGGCTCGAGGTTCCACGAGTTCAAGAAGAACTACGGCACCACCTTGGTGACGGGGTTCGCGAAGCTGCACGGCCACCCTGTGGGCATCGTGGCGAACAACGGTGTGTTGTTCAGCGAGTCCTCCCTCAAGGGCGCGCACTTTATCGAGTTGTGCGACCAGCGCGGCATCCCGCTGCTCTTCCTGCAGAACCTCTCCGGCTTTATGGTCGGCAAGGACTACGAGCAGGGCGGCATCGCCAAGAACGGCGCCAAGATGGTCACCGCGGTGGCGACCGCACGGGTCCCGAAGTTGACCGTGGTGGTCGGCGGTTCCTTCGGGGCGGGCAACTACTCGATGTGCGGGCGGGCCTATTCGCCGCG
>NZ_JAYKZI010000037.1:0-578 GCF_036662515.1 Arthrobacter sp. S2(2024)
CGCCGGCGTTCAGGCCGAGCATGCCGGTCTCGAGCTTTTCGCCCATCCGGATGCCGCGGTTCAGGTCGCGGGTGAAGACGTACGCCACCAGCCCGTACTCGGTGTTGTTGGCCAGGCGAACGGCTTCGTCTTCGGTGGTGAAGGTGATGATCGGTGCGACGGGGCCGAAGATTTCCTCGGAGAGGATCCGGGTGCCTTCGGTGACGCCGGTGAGGATGGTGGGCAGGTAGAAGTAGCCCGGGCCTTCGGCCGGTCCGCCGCCCAGGACAGCTTTGGCGCCGGAGGCGACGGCGTCGGTGACGAGTTCGTGGACCTTGTCCCGGCTCTTGGCATCGATCAGGGGACCGACCGTGGATTCCGGTTCGGTGCCGCGGGCGGTGGTCATGTCCGCCATTTTCGCGGCGAACTTTTGGGCGAATTCGTCGGCGACGGATTCGTGGACGATGAACCGGTTCGCGGCGGTGCAGGCCTCGCCCATGTTCCGCAGTTTGGCCAGCATGGCACCGGCAACCGCAGCATCAACGTCGGCGTCCTCGAAGACCACGAACGGGGCGTTGCCGCCAAGTTCCATGGACGTC
>NZ_JAYKZI010000038.1:0-578 GCF_036662515.1 Arthrobacter sp. S2(2024)
TACTCCATGTTCGGCTTCCAACGCACCGGCGACGCCTTCTGGGCCGCCGCGGACCAAATGACCCGCGGCTTCATCATCGGCGCCACCGCAGGACGGACCACCCTCACCGGCGAAGGACTCCAGCACGCCGACGGACACTCCCCCATCCTGGCCTCCACCAACCCCGCCGTCCTCACCTACGACCCCGCCTACGGCTACGAAATCGGACACATCATCCGCGACGGCCTCGAACGCATGTACGGCCCGGACTCCACCGACCGGAACTTGATGTACTACCTCACCGTGTACAACGAACCGATCAGCCAGCCCGCCGAACCGGAAAACCTCGACACCGAGGGCCTCCTGAAGGGCATCTACCTGCTCGCCCCGGCGGAGCCCGAGGATCGGGACAAAAAGCGGCCCCGCGCGCAGCTCCTGGCCTCCGGCGTCTCGGTCCCCTGGGCCCTGGAAGCCCAGAAAGTCCTCGCCCAGGACTGGGGAGTCTCCGCCGACGTCTGGTCCGTGACCTCCTGGAACGAACTCCGACGCGACGGACTCGCCGCCGAAGAACACGCCTTCCTGAACCCCGGCGACGAACC
>NZ_JAYKZI010000039.1:0-572 GCF_036662515.1 Arthrobacter sp. S2(2024)
TTGGTGATGGCCGAGCTGGTGGTTCCCGTGGGGGTGACCGGTGCGGAGGCTGCCGACGCCGGGGAGGTGCCGATCGCGTTCGTGGCGGTGACGGTGAAGGTGTAGGCCGTGCCGTTAGTGAGTCCGGTGATGTTCGCCGTCGTCGCGGGCGGGTTCCCGGTGACGGTGACCGGGGCCAGGGTGGTGGTTCCGGCGTGCGGGGTGACGGCGTAGGAGGTGATCGGGGAGCCGCCGTTGTTCGGGGCGGTCCAGGACACGGTCGCGGAGGCGTTCCCGGCGGTCGCGGTGACCCCTGTGGGGGCTGCGGGTGCCGTGGCCCCCGCGGTCGGGGTGACTGCGGCCGAGGCCGCCGACGCCGGGGAGGTGCCGATGGCGTTCGTGGCGGTGACGGTGAAGGTGTAGGCCGTGCCGTTAGTGAGTCCGGTGATGTTCGCCGTCGTCGCGGGCGGGTTGCCGGTGACGGTGACCGGGGCCAGGGTGGTGGTTCCGGCGTGCGGGGTGACGGCGTAGGAGGTGATCGGGGAGCCGCCGTTGTTCGGGGCGGTCCAGGTCACGGTGGCTGAGGCGTTCCC